>CAJTTI010000019.1:0-4907 GCA_910579225.1 uncultured Lachnospiraceae bacterium
TAAAATCTTTTTTTGTCAGCTGCATCAACCATTCTTCATGTACCTGACGTCGGTCCAATGAAAAACCATATTCATATACCTCACCCTCCATATAAAACATAAATTGAAATGATGAGACGCTTCCCAACTCTTCGAGTTCTCCCCTAAACTGGTTAATTTTTGTCCCCTTTCCACTTTTTTGTCCATTTACAATATAATCTCGCGCAAAATCAACAGATTCAATAAAAGAAGATTTTCCTGAGGCATTCGGTCCAAAAAATCCACTGCGCTGCAACACTTCCCATTCCCCTGCCTTTGTCGAAATTACCTTCAAAAACCTCTTGTCTACAACCTCTTCTGTCGGAAACATACTGAATTCCAATGGATGTCCAATTGATTTAAAATTGCTCACAATATATCTTAAAAGCATCTTCAGTCCTCCCTTTCCCAACCGACTTTCTTCTTAATATCCTATTTTCCCCGAAACTTATCCCATTATTACAAGTGATTATAGCAATCTATATCCACGCATCTTATATCATTATATGGCAAAGCCTCCGGATATACAACCCCTCCCCATCCGGAAAACGTCCTCCTATTTAATCAGCAGATTCGGCCAGGTCCATTCAATCATTTCATCCGGATACTGTTCGTCCACAAACTCCTCTATCTGGTTTCCTGCCGGAATCTCTTTTGTACGTTCTACATAACGGATCATCGCCATGGCTGAAATCAGAATATCACAGACCATCAGTACTACGCAGGTCCAGGTCAGGACTTTTCCTGTAACAGGCGGAATCTTTTCAATCCACCGGCTGATAGGCGGATAACAGATCTTGACCCACACAAGCGCCAGAATCCCCCAGAAAATGCAGAAAAGAAGATTAGTCCTGCCCCCAATGTTGAACGGCATATCACTGTAGTCCCAGAATGTAGTCCCAAAAAATATTTCCGTAAAGACGCTGCACAGATATTCATAGGTCCCTCCAAGAAAAAATCCTCCAAGAAAAATATAGCGGTCTTCCTTCTCAGAAAATCCATGCAGCAATATGGTCAGAAGCGCAGCGCCCACACCCCATACAATACTGAAGGTCCCATAGAGCACGCTGGAACGGCTCATCCAGATATCTGCTGTCAATTTCACATAAACTGTCTCAATCAAATCTCCGCCAAACGCACTGATAAAAAAGATCCAGAAGATTTTGTCCAGGCATAATCCTTCTGCAAATATGTAACCGCTTTCCACCCTCAGATCTGCCGGTTCCAGATTTGGATAAGCTTTGGTCAGACGTTGCCAGATATGTGCTGCCAGCCAGCCGCCGAGATTCTGCTTCTGTTCCTGAAGCCCTTCGGACAAATTCTGCATTCCGGCGGTCATCGGGCGTTTTTTCATCGTATAGAATACTGCCGTACCGTCTGCCGCCAGCAGTATCAGAATGATCAGAACCAGAATCCGCAATAAGAATCCTGGAACCATCTGACCTGCCACATATAAAACCGGATGAATCAAAAGCAGTACTATCAGAGCTACAGCACTCATAGCCAGCGTATAGACGACTCCCAGCTTTCTTCCCGAATAGATGGAATGCGTTTCATTTATCCAAAGTTGTCTTCCAGTGATTCTTACCGACATCTCATCTGCCATCTGAGCTCCTGCAGAGACAATTACCATAAAAGCAATAAACTGAAATATATACGCCCCTTCCAGCGTTGGTATTACCAGAATCAAAAGATCCATGGTCAGACCATAAGACAGACACAAAGGCAGGTTAAAAAATCCCCGGTTGCAGAATCGACCTGTCCGCACCGCCATATATGCCACTTCCATACACCATCCCAAAAAAGAATAGCAAAACAGAAAAAACAAAAGCTCATATAAATTGTATTCCATCTCCTGTCCTCCTGTAAATATGAGCGCCCTCAATTATTCTCTGCGGAGAGCCTCCTTCAGGTAATCCTTGACCGCCTGTTCCGGGATCCGGGATTCCCGAATCTTTTGTATTGCCTTTTTCCTGGTAAATGCATCCAGGCCAAGTTCCTTAAGCCCTCTCATAGTCCGAACCGGATAGGTAACAAACAGCTCGGCAATCAACCATGCAGCAGCCATCTGCGCATAGTACCCTTCTGTAAATCTCCTATCCAGTACCTTTAATATTCTTTCCAGATAAGGGCTTTCCTCTTCCGGCCCCTGGAAATCCAACATGGTAATCTCCCTCTTCCGGGAATTTTTCTTACCATCATACCCAAGTTTTACAAAATGTCCAAGGATCATAATCAGCCCCATCCGAACAGAGAATTCCTCTCCTGACTCCAGATAAGGTTTAAGAAAATCCCATGTCTTTTCCGGATATCTCTCCACCAGCTTCAGTCCATTACATACACTGTCGCAAACCGACCAGTTCCTGACCCGCGGAATAAAGTCTGCAAGATACGCAAGCAGTTCATCAATATCTCTGCATGCGTATCCCAGAAGCATCCCCCGAAGCATGATCTCTTCGAAATAGATATCCTCATGGCAGGCCAGTTCTGCCCTCCAATCCCCCTTTGTTAGTTCCTTTGCATAAGCCCTAAGTGCCGGAAGACGGACTCCCAACATGGTTCCCCTTCCGGAAGCAGGAATGAGCGATGCGGAGAACTCCTGATAACCCGCATCGCTCATTTGATTCAGTCTGATTCTGATTTCTTTTCTCATCTGGTATACCCCTTAATTTTTCCATGGCCGCCACTTTTATCTTCATAAATGATTTTACTTATCCGGCAACCAGCAAATGTATATCATGAATCACAGATTCATAATACAACAGTATACCGACAGTCTGAGTATTATTCAAGATTTAATCTTGTTGACAAGATCCGTTCTGTAATCACATGATAAATAATCAGCTGTATGGTACTGCACAGAAGAAGATACAGAAGATAGATCATTCCCAACCTTCCAACCATGCTATAAGAAGAAGAAATCATATAATGCATCCAGTCATCCGGAAGGAACAAACTCAAAATTGCATTCGCAATACTCCCAACAATTGAAAATACAACAGATATCACAATATAGGAAACACAGGCTCCCGCTACTTTATGTCCTTGAAACAGATGTCCCAAAGCCATAGCTGCATAGGTGTGATAGATATTTGACGCCGTCCCTAAAATCATCAACAGGATGCTCAGTACCACATTGAGCCAGAACATCGGCCCTACTTTGATAATACTGCTGAAAACATATTCCCACCACATGGCCATAGTACGAACCACTTCTTCTGTGGATAAGACAGCCAAGATCACACCGGAAAAAACACCCACTGCAATACTGATACTGCTGACCAATGTGGCTGTCAATGCTTTTGACACGATCAATTCCCAGGTTTTTACCGGGAGTGTAAACATCAGGTATCCTTCTTCTTTTAAAAGTCCGTTCCAGAATCTCTGGATTACGAACATGACCGTCATCACAAAAAGACCGATGATTGCCGCGACGAAGAGCAGAACCATGATCGCCATCAACAGTCCGTTGCCAACACTGATCATATTCCCTATTGCTGAGCTATTCGCCCATGCGATAGTCCCGCGGATAGAAAAACTCAGCATCATTGCAACCACCGGAGCAAGAATCCACATGGGAATAAACGCCCTGGACATGGATTTCATGTCATATTTTATCAGCTTTCCCAGCATTACCATACACCTCCCTCAAACGGAACCGTCCGAAATACTTCACGGAACAGTTCATCTACAGACTTTCCTTCCTTTTCACGGATATTATCCACCAGTTCCTGAAAGACCACCTGCCCGTTCCGGATAAACACAACTTCGTCCAGAACCCGCTCCACATCCGAGATCAAGTGCGTGGAAATAAACACCGTTCCTTCCGGATTATAATTGTTTAAAATCGTTGTGAGAATATAGTCCCGGGCCGCCGGATCCACTCCCGCAATGGGTTCGTCCAGCAGGTACAACTTTGCCTTACGGCTCATAACCAGAATCAGCTGCACTTTCTCCTTCGTTCCTTTGGAAAGTGTCTTCATCCGAAGCTTTTCATCAATCTGCAGGGCCCGACACATATGATCTGCTTTCTCCCGATCAAAATCTTCATAAAAGTCTCCAAACAGATCAAAGAGATCGCTTACCCGCATCCAGCCGGCAAAATACGGCTTATCCGGCAGATAACTGATGATTGATTTTGTATAGCTCCCCGGTTCCTGTCCGTCAATCAGAACCATTCCATGATTCGGCTTCAAAAGCCCGTTTAAAATCTTGATCAAAGTAGTCTTGCCTGAACCATTCGGTCCCAACAATCCCACAATTTTTCCGCTTTCCAGCTGCAGGTTCAGTCCCTTCAAAGCATTCTGACTTCCATAATTCTTCCACACGTCCTGACATTGTATCAACATTGTGCCCATCTATCCATCTCTCCTTTTCAACAACTCTAAAGCCTGCTCCTTCGTATATCCGAGTTCAGCGGCAGACTCGTAAAACTGTTGGATAATTCCCTCTGCAAGCGCACTGCGCATGCCTTCCAACACTGCACGGTCTTCCGTCACGGCCCGTCCCATCGTCCGGTTCGTCACAGTCAGGCCTGCCATGTCCAGCCCTGCCAACGCCCGCTGCATGGTATTTGGATTCACACCTGCCTCTGACGCCAGTTCCCGTACACTTGGAAGCTTCTCTCCCTCCCGATACCACCCGGACAAAATCCTTCTTGTCATCTGCTCCTGCAGCTGTATCCATATGGGACGATTTGCATCCAGTTTCCATTCCATCTGCTCACTCCTTTCTGTATTGCTGTATTATTTATTTAATACAATAATATAACATTTATTCTCTACTGTCAACCCCTTTTTCGTTTTTTTGACGTTTTTTCTCAAATTCCATTGGGATTGGTTGTAATACATTCTATCCTATGATATGATTCCACATGTACCTGGGCGGCG
>CAJTTI010000019.1:5007-49732 GCA_910579225.1 uncultured Lachnospiraceae bacterium
CGGCGGACTGGCGAACCAGGCATTTCAATATATTTTCTGCAGATACTATGAACTGTCTCATCCAGGCGATGTGATTTATATGGACGACAGTTATTTTTCCTTACATACCGTTCACAACGGCTACGAACTGGAACGGGTCTTCGGCATCAAAGCGCACATGCTAAGCGAATGCCTTACAAAAGATGTATGGGATTTTATGCTCTCTGAAAAAGCCAACGGCAAAAGCATTCCGCAGATTCTGTGTGAAAACGGAATTGAAACTTATATGATCAGTGAAATAGAAAACTATGGCAACTTCAACCCGTTCAACGGAAAAGTATATCTGCTGCCAAGCAGACAATACCACCCCCAGATTCTGGATATATCCGGAAACGTCTATTATCACGGATACTGGATCAATCCTCACTGGTTTTATAAATACCGGCACATCCTTCTGGATGATTTCTGTTTTCCCGAAATCACGGACTCAAAAAACCTTGACTATGTGCAGAAAATTCTGGGTTCCGACTCTCTGTCTGTCCATATCCGTCGCGGGGACTATGTCTCATTAGGCTGGGCAACTGCGCCTGATATCTATAAAGCATGTGCCGAAAAAATCCTGTCAGAACTCCCCGGCAGCTGGCACCTCTTCGTCTTCTCCGATGATATTCCCTGGTGCCGGAAACATGCAAAAGAACTGGGGTTCGATCTTTTTGAACATACAACTTACATTGAAGGAAATATGAAGGGTGAAAATTACCGCGATCTGCAGCTTATGAGCATGTGCAAAGCCATGATTCTTTCCAACAGCGCTTTTTGCTACCTTGCCGCTCTGTTAAACACCCGGAAAAAGCACATCATAAACCCTACAGACTGGGAAGTGCCTCTGTTATAAAAGATTTCCAAATTACAACCCTGCCCGCACATTCAGCAGCACCGGCAGGGTTGTCTCCTTTCTTCCACATTCTGTTATCTTCTTTTACATCCAGAACAATTCCCACCGCATCCGCAACACGATTTTCCTTTTTTTAAATTCGTATATTTTCTCTGCAAAACCCATATGCTGTACCCGGTGATTACAGCTATGATAATAAATTCCCCCATTTTCCATGCCTCCTTATGTAACTGTTATCATCTTTACATTACCCAGGACCCGATCTGAAAGATCAGAAACGCTGCCGCCCATGCAGTTGCCAGCTGAAACGCCGCCATGGCGCATGTCCATTTCCAACTTCCAGTCTCTCTTTTGATCGTGGCCACTGCCGCCATACAGGGCACATAGAGCAGGCAGAATACCATCAACGCATAAGCATTCAGCGCCCCAAAGCCCATACTTTCCAGCAGAGAGGAAAGATTCTCCATCCCTGCCCCTGTAGTTACATTGCCAATGCCGAACAGTACCGAACAGCTGGACACTACCACTTCTTTGGCCGCCACTCCTGAGATCAGTGCAAGTACAATCTGCCAGTAACCAAGACCGATCGGTGCGAACACCGGCACCAGCACTTTTCCGATGACTGCGCCGAAGCTCTGGTCCATATCCGATGTAAATCCATGAAGCCCCAGATTCATCACCAGCCACATGACAATGGATGCCACAAAAATCGTTGTTCCCGCCTTGGACAGATAATCCTTGACCTTTTCCGACACATATACATAGATGGTATGGGCGTTGGGCGTCTTATACTCCGGCAGCTCTATCAGCAGCATATTGCTGTCCTTTTCTTTGTCCAGAAGCTTCAGCACATAGGCCGCCAGTATGGCGATCAGGAGCCCCAGTGCATACATGGAAAACGCCGCCGCCATGGCCCAGTCTCCAAAGAACAGTCCCGAGAACATAACGTAAATCGGAAGTCTTGCGCTGCAGGACATAAAGGGTGTGATCAGAATCGTTTTCATCCGATCCTTCCGGTTCTCCAACACCCTGGATGCCATGACAGCAGGCACTGTGCAGCCAAATCCCAGAAGCATGGGAAGAAACGCCCGCCCGGACAGTCCGATTCTGCCCATAACGCCATCCATCACATAGGCAACTCTGGCCATATATCCGCTGTCCTCCAGAAAAGCCAGCGCCAGAAAAAGAATAAAAATGTTGGGCAGAAAGGTCAGGATTCCTCCCACTCCGGCAAGAATACCGTCTGTAATCAGCGAAAGCAACATATCTCCTGCTCCCACAGACGACAGAGCAACCACAGATTCCTCCGTCAGCCAGTCCAAAGCCACTTCAAAATACCCCTTCAGCCAGTCTCCTACCGTGAACGTCAGGAAAAAGACCAGGGCCATAATCAAAAGAAATACCGGAAGTCCAAGCACCGGATGGGTCAGGATCCGGTCTGTCCGATCTGTAGCTTCTGCTTTCCTGGCCCGATTTGCAACACACTCTGCAATCACTTCCTCAATAAATCCGAATTTCTGATTGATAATCTCTTTTTCATAATCCTGGTCCAGTATATCGGACAGTTCCACCGGATATCGTTCCTTTAGTTCCTGATCATTTTCCAGTATCTTAATCGCATGCCATCGAAGATTCTCAATCTCCGGATAAAGTTTCCGGAGACGTTCCCCAATCTCATCAATCTTGTCCTCAATCTCATCTGTATACACCATGGCATAGCGCTTATGATGTTCCTCTGCATCTTTATGGTTGCTCGTTTCCGGATCATGGTGGTGGATAATCTTCTCACCCTGAGCCTTATCCTGGTGATGCGCCACCGTATGTATCAGAATCTCCAACCCGGTCTTACGTCTTGCTGACACCGGTACACAGGGAATTCCCAGCATCTCCGGCAGACGATGGAGATCGATCTCCATCCCTCTCTCCTGCACGATATCCATCATATTCAGCGCCAGTACAACAGGCTTTCCGAGCTCGATCAGCTGCAGCGTCAGATACAGATTCCGCTCCAGTGCTGACGCATCCGCCACATCCACAATCACATCCACATCGTCGCTCAATATATACTGCCTGGTAACCGTCTCTTCCATTGTATAAGAAGTCAGGCTGTAAGTTCCTGGAAGATCCACCAGCCGATATGCTTCATCATGAAAGCGCATAGCCCCTTCCTTCTTCTCCACAGTCACCCCCGGCCAGTTCGCCACTTTCAGATTAGCCCCTGTATATGCATTAAAAAGTGTTGTCTTTCCACAGTTCGGATTTCCCACAAATCCGATGGTCAGTTCTCTTGTACTCATAATTCCTCCACTTCAATACATTCCGTGATGCTTTGTCCAACAGCAAAACGCGTGCCGCGTATTTTCACAATCATGGCGCCTTTTTTCTTTCTTTCCACCACAGTAATCTTTGTTCCTTCCAGCATCCCCAGCACTTCCAGTCTTCGCTCTGTCTGTAGCGGAAGCTTCATATGTACCACTCGCAGAGTGCTTCCCTTTTTTCCTTCGTACAATTTCATAGTTTCCTCCATCTCTGCATCCTCCCTCTCATATCCACAGCACCGGACAAATCCTCTGCAGCAAATTACACGTTACCGCAACATATGCCTGTAAAGAGGGCTCCCTGTATCCAGGAAAAACATTCTGAAATTTTTCCGGATACAAAAATATAATGCAACTGATAATAATTATCAATTGCATTATATAGGATACCGGCTGTTTTTACAACCCCAAATAAATGATGTTCTCTACTCTGATGTTTTCACTGGCGTAATAGTTATGTTCGCGGCTTCAATCCCGGTCTTGCGTTTCACGATATCCTCAATCTGCGCCCTCTGAGAATCACTGACCTGTGTACTGCTGACTACTACGTCTGCACAGGAATCATTGATGCTGACTACCACTTCCTCAAATCCCTGAGCCACCAGCAGCGTCTCAGCCGCCAGTTCTTTTTCTGCCACATCTGTCATCTGCACCATCTCGTTGATGGCATTCTGCTTCTGCTCATCGGTTATGTTCGCACTGTTGATCAATTCCATCAACATCTCTTTATTTCTCGAACGGGTCTGTTCTCTTGTTACCTTCGCCTCTGAGACCAGGCCAACGCCCACTGTACTGTTGGCAAGAACTGTCTGCCCCACATTGTCTTCTGCCAGATCCACGTCTTCATCCAGACTTTCAATATCCGCATATTCCTCTGTCTGAGATTCTGCATAAATCTCTTCTGCAGAGATATCTTTTGCCACATCTTCGGCCTCCACATCTTCCACTGCTGAACTGTTTGCACTCAGCAGAGATTCATCCAGCCTGGTTCCCGAATAATTCAGATACCCGGCCACTGCGATCATGGCTGCAAGGGCAGTGATGATCATCTGGTTCTTCTTAAATACTGGTTTTTTCAACTGATTGAACTGTTTCACTTGTTTTCCTCCATTTTCATTATTTTAATTTTATGAGCGTCAATCCCAAATAATGCCTGTGCTGCCTCCAGAATCTCCTGTCTGATTCGGCTGTTCCCCCCACCCTGTGCGATCACCAGTACCCCCTCTACTTCCGGATTCGTTTCAGAAGTCACATAAGGAATCCGCTCGCTGCTTCCATGTTCTTCATATATGGTCTTTTCATTACTTTCCTCAGTAGTTACCGAAAGATCTTTTTCCACCTGTTTTTCTCCGCTTCCTTTCCATGTTAACATCACTTGTACCTGTCCGACACCTTCCACATTTCTCAAAAGTTCTTCCAGTCTTTCCTCCATATGTCTGCCATAGTCTGTCTCTGAAGCTTCTGATTCCTCCGGCAGAACTTCTTCCGGCCCTTTTGCGCTTTCCTGCTTTTCCACAGGAACTGCAATGACAGCAAGAAGAAGCCCCAGAAGAATCAGGACTAAAAGCTGATCTTTTTTGGGCGGCCAGTATCTTTTCTTCATTTCCATCCATTTTTCACTCATCGAAGAAGTTCCACCTCCTGCTCCAGCTCATACACCAGCGCCTCTGCATCCAACTGTTCCGCCAGCCGGAAGATCCGGAACACCGGCTGCAAAAGCAATAATACCAGTAACAGTCCCAGATAAAACCGGACGTATTTTTCATATATTTTTCCTGGAAGCAGGTTCAGAACCATCTGTTCCAGCAGATAAAAAATTGCCACATATCTCACCATATTCAATATTTCCTGCATATACTAAAGCCCCGTCAGTGCAGTGATCAGTGCAATGGTCAGAAAAAACAGTACCAGTATGGTAAATACTGCCTGAAACAACAGCTTTACCCCGTTCCCCATACCACTTAGGCATTCTGTAATCCGTTCATCTGATACCGGCTGAAGCACTGCTGCCAGTACATAATAAACAGTCATAATCACTGCCAGCTTCATTAACGGGACCATGCAGATTACAATCAGGACTACCAAAGCTGCTGCTCCAATTCCGTTTTTAATCAGCATGGCGGAACCAAACACCATATCCGTGACCGAGCTGCTGATATCCCCCACTCCAGGCACCATTTCCAGACCTTGGCTCACGGCCGTATTGCGAAAGGCATCTGCCGCCGGAGAGAGAACTCCCTGAATCAGATGAAATCCCATCACTGCTGCCAATGCTGCTTTCATACTCCACTCCACCACCATCTTTGTCAATTCTGTGAACCTGGTCAAACGCTCTTCTTTGGACAGATGATTGGCAAGGACCAGAAGTACATAGATTTCAATGCATGGAAGAACAAACAGTTCCATAAACCATCGCACTCCTGAGATCAGCAGCAATACAAATTCGTAATAGATTCCTGCCGATGTAATATAAGAGGTAAAGGTCATAGCCAGAAAATAAGAGGGAGCCAATACTGTCATAAAATCCCTCATACGATCCATGACTTCTCCGGCAATTCCCATACAGCTTTGAAAAGACGTTATCAAAAGGAGGAACAGAATCATATAGATCATACAAAAACTGATCTGAGAGACACTTTTGTTGTGAAATACATCTGCAAAATGAAGAAGAACTGCAGCGGCAACTGCTAGAATCAGAATATGTATCCACAGCTGCTTCTGAACCAGCAATTCTTCCAGAAATATCTTCTGCAAAAGAAGTCCCATATTTTTCCAGGATACGATCTGCCCTCCCTTTACTCCCTCATCCACCATCTGCTGAAAATCCATTCCATTGCCGAGAATCTCGGTAAGCACCTGCTGAATCTCACTGAAATCAATTTCTTCCATTAAATTAACCTCCCAGAAACGTCTGAATGGTGTCAAGAAGTGCAATCAGTACAGGAATACTAACCGTCAGTACAGACAGTTTTCCAAAGATCTGGATCTGTCCTGCAATCGTCTGGTATCCTGCATCCTTGCAGAGATCCGCTGCAAACTCTGCGATATAAGTAATTCCTATGATTTTCATCAATATTTTCATATATCCTGGTTTCAAAGGCAGACAGTCCTGAATGGCTTCCAGGCCCTCCAGAATCACCGCAAACTTTTCAGCCGCAAAAGAGAAAAGTAAAAGACTGATTCCCAGGCACAGATAAACCGAATAATCCGGCTTCAGGGCTTTCAGCTGAAGCGCCATCAGAATGCCTGCAATCCCAAAAAGTGCAACACGAAGCATTTGGTTTTCCTTTATTTAGTTCCGCTCCGGCCCCACAATCCCCATCATCTGGAAAGATTTCCCGACGCCTTGCGTCTGAAAATCCTTCCGGGCATTGTCCGGGCCTGCGCTGTTTATTTATAGTTCCGCTACAGCATAAACAGCCGCTGCATAGTTTCAAACAATTCATATACATATGGAATGATCCAGAACAATACAAGCAAGAGTCCTGCAAGACTCATGAGAAAAGCCTGGTCTTCCCTGCCGCTGTGTTTCAGTACCTGTGAAAGCACAGAGACCAGAATTCCCACTGCAGCAATCTTAAATATTAATAGTTCACTCATATCCGCTCCTGCTTTCCACCTTACTTTCAGAAGATAAGAATCACCAGAGCCGCCCCACTGAGCGCCCCTATATACCGATACAGCCTCCTCCTGCTATTTGCCGTCTCAGCAGCACATGCAGAAGCAATCTTCAGCTGTTCCAGATAATAGTCCAGTGTATTCACCTGCATCTCCACATCCAGGTACCCAAGCATATTTCCCAGATTCTGAAACTGTGCCAGCTCCTGTCGGCTGATATGAAGACCAGACAGATATTGCTCCTGATTCCTCCGCCAGATCTCTTCTGCCGTACTGCCCTTACGAAGCTCCAGTTCTTCCGCCGTATTCCGGAAAAAAACACCGAAAGGCGCAGGCGCGTTCACTGACAGGCGAAAGAATGCTTCCGCAAGGGGCTGATGCATATAACGAATCTCGCCTCTCAGGGAAAGTATCAGTCTTTGAAGTTCCAAAAGCTCCTCATGCCTCAGATCCAGTTCTCTCGCCATCCACATGCCGATTCCCGTACTCCCTGCCAGTATGCACAACATACCAAAAAATCTCAGCATTCTGGTCCCCCTGTCTCTGCCAGCCCTCCGGTCTGCTCCAGAATCCGGCCGATCTGACCGACTCCTTCCAGAAACACATACCGTTCAAACAATCCCAGACCAACCATCTCCCTGAGCACCGGCCGGTTCTTCAGCTCTTCCATACTGGTCCCATGGGCCGTCGCCATCAGCACACAGCCGCAGTTTATGGCGGACATCAATGCTGTTATGTCTTCCCTGCTTCCAATCTCGTCTACAGCTAATACTCCCGGTGCCATGGAACGAATCATCATCATCATCCCTTCTGATTTCGGGCAGCCGTCCAGCACGTCCGTACGCACGCCCACGTCATTTCCCGGAATTCCCTGAAAACTTCCTGCAATCTCTGAACGCTCATCCACTACTCCTACCGTCATCCCCGGATATCTGGAATCTCCATTCGATATCTGACGGATACAGTCCCGCAGCAGCGTTGTCTTCCCCCGTCCGGGGGACGAGGCAATCAATGTGTGCAGAAGCCTCCCATCCCTTCGGAGATACGGGAGCAGTTTGTCCGCACATCCTTTTACCTCATGGGCAAACCGAATATTCAGAGAAGAGACCTCTGTGATCGTCTTAATTTTTCCTCCTTCCAGTACAGCCCGACCAGCAATCCCAACCCGATGCCCTCCCGGAAGAGACAAATAACCGCAACGAATCTCATCCTCATAAGCATAGAGAGAATAATTGGACAGATACGCAAGAATTTCCTGGAGCTGCCTTCGCCCGACCACTGTCTCTGACTGATATTCCCGGTTGTTGCATAAGATCAGAACTGGTCGGTTTACCCGAATTCTTATTTCCTGCAGATTTTTTACGTCCATTTTTATTTCTTCTACTATTTCTTTCAGCTGTCTGGGAAATATAGAAAATAATTCATCATACCTCATGTTGTCCAACTCCTTACCTCAATATATGAAAAAGGACAGGTTTTATGACCAGAAATTTATTCTGAAGCGCCCGGACAGGAAGGCCAAAATTTCAGATTGCCCAGCCAAAAAACAAATGATATACTGATAATAAAACATTGTTTAAATAAGGAGACTTTTTATGTTAGGGAAACTTTTTAAGAAAAAAACGACAAAACCGTCGTTATATGAAAAAGACCTCTTCCTTTTTGCAATGCCGAATGCAATGGAATCTGTAATGCATGTCCTGTGCGAAGCTTTCGGAGCAGACCCCTCCGGCGGAAGCGGCAATACACTTGATTTGAATCAGGAAGATATGAAGATCGGCCTCGCTGTCATCAGTGAAGATATGGGTGAAAAAGCGAAGGCTTACATAAAAGATCAAAGAGATCGTACCCGCAGCCATTTTATGCAGATCGACACAAAACATACAGGCGTGAAAACGAACTTGTTTTATCATCTGGGAATGGCTAAGAGCCTGGTTACTATCCATTATTCTTTCCATCCGGAAAATATTCAGGAAAAGCAGAACATGATCGAAGACACTTTTCTCCAGACACTTCTTCCCTTATCTGGTGTACTTCTCATCCCTGACCAGCCCGATGCCATCTTTTGTCTTGGGGAAGACGGTAAAAGGAAACTGGTCCTGTCAGAAACCGGAGAAAGCGATTTTAACATCTATCTGCCCAAACTGGGACCGGAACTTACAGAAATTTATCCTGATCTGCCTGCCGAGCAGACCGAGCGCCGGAATCGCAGCCGAAATATTCTCAAAAAATACGGGATCTACGTGCCTTCTTTTTATCCTGTCATTGAATCGGAAACGGATGCACACATCCGGACTCCGGAAGAAATCGCCCGTCGGGCTTTTGCACTGATGGCTGTGTCTCTGTACTCCGAATGTCTCCTTGGCGAAGGAATGACGCCCCAGGAGGCAAAAGATTTTATCTGGGAGAGAACGGAATCTTTTGGCGCCGCTTCTTCTGACGCCGGATTTTTCTCTCCGGATGAATGGGATTATTTGAATAATCCGAACTCTTCTGAAAGCGAGCGAATCAACGGATCCTGGCAGTATGAAAATCTGTATGTAATGGAATGGGCCCTGGGCCTTACGGACTCCCTGGACTTTCCCAGCCATATCTGTGATGTTCCCCAGACGGTAAAGCTGTTGAAAAACTGCTCCAGTGTTGAAGATATCTTATCCATTTCCCATCCCAGAACAGCCGCCGAATTGCTGGACGAAGCAGATCTGATCTTTTGTCTGGACTGGGCCTGCGTGGACGCCCGCCTGTACCAGTTTCCCGCGCCCGCAGGAATGGAGGGAGGCGTCGTTCAGGAACGGCACAAATCTTTGAACTGGCTTACCGGATGTCCGGAATCCGTACCATGGGACCAGGTGAGTACAAACACCTGACTATTTTCCAAAAGAAAAGCTGCCGCAAAATGCAGCAGCTTTTCCAACTGTTTTATTTTTCTTTGCAATCTTTGATGGAGAAGCTGATTCTGCCCATCTTGTCTTTTCCAAGACATACGACCTTCACCATATCTCCAAGTGTAAGCACATCTTCCACACGGTTAATCCGCTCTTTGGCAATCTTGGAAATGTGCACCATACCTTCTTTGCCCGGTGCAAATTCCAGAAATGCCCCGAACTCTTTGATACTGATAACTTTCCCGACAAAGATCTGGCCTTCTTCGAAATCTGTGGTGATAATACGCACCATCTCTTTTGCCTTGTCCATCATCACTTTATCCGTACCGCAGATAGAAACTGCTCCGTCATCATTGATATCAATCTTTACGCCGGTCTGTTCGATAATGGAATTAATGGTCTTTCCTCTCTGTCCTACCACATCACCGATTTTCTGAGGATCAATCACCATCTGGATAATCTTCGGCGCATATTTGCCTACCTCCGAACGCGGCTCTGCAATGGCCGGTTTCATGCAGGTATCCATAATGAACATTCTTGCCTCACGGCACCTTGCGATTGCACCTTCCACAATGGCCCTGGTCAAACCGTGAATCTTGATATCCATCTGTATTGCTGTAATTCCTCTGTCTGTACCAGTCACCTTGAAGTCCATATCTCCAAAGAAATCTTCCAGTCCCTGAATATCCGTCAAAAGAACAAAATCATCATCACTGTCCCCGGTTACCAGACCGCAGGAGATACCGGCTACCATCTTCTTAATTGGTACGCCTGCTGCCATCAGAGACATACAGGATGCGCAGGTGGAAGCCATGGAAGTGGATCCATTGGACTCAAACGTCTCGGAAACGGTACGGATCGCATAAGGGAATTCCTCCTCGCTTGGAAGAACCGGAATCAGCGCACGCTCTGCGAGCGCCCCATGACCGATCTCACGGCGTCCTGGTCCCCGGGACGGTTTGGTCTCGCCCACCGAATAACTCGGAAAATTATAATGGTGCATATAACGTTTGCTTACTTCATTCTCATCCAGTCCGTCAATCCGCTGCTGCTCGGACAAGGGCGCCAGCGTACATACATTGCAGATCTGTGTTTGTCCCCGGGTAAACATGGCAGAGCCGTGTACTCTCGGTATCAGATCCACCTCTGCCGCCAGAGGACGAATCTGCGTCAGTTCCCGTCCGTCCGGACGCTTATGGTCTTTTAAGATCATTTTTCGGACTGTCTTCTTCTGATATTGATAGACCGCCTCACCCAAAACAGAAAGCCATTCTTCTTTTTCCGCAAACGCATCTGTCAGTTTCTCCGTCAGTACCCGGATATTTTCCTCACGGGTCTGCTTGTCATCGGTGAAAACTGCATGCTCCATTTCTTCCGGCGGAACCAACTCCCGAATTGCCGCAAACAACTCCTCAGGTACTGCACAGCTTGTATATTCATGTTTTGGTTTTCCGACCTCTGCAACAATTTTCTCAATAAATGCAATCAGCTCCTGATTGATACTGTGAGCCATATAGATTGCTTCAATCATCTTGTCTTCCGGAACCTCATTGGCACCGGCTTCAATCATCATGACCTTTTCCTTAGTAGATGCAACGGTCAGGTTCAGATCACCATTCTTCCACTGCTCCTGGGACGGATTTACCACAAATTCTCCATCTACCATTCCTATCTGAGTCATGGCGCAGGGACCGTCAAAAGGAATATCTGAAATAGAAGCCGCAATTGCAGCGCCCAGCATTGCCACCAGCTCCGGGCGGCACTCCGGATCCACGCTCATGACCATATTGTTGAGCGTTACATCATTTCTGTAGTCCTTCGGAAACAGAGGACGCATAGGACGGTCAATCACACGGGCAGTCAATACTGCATTCTCGGATGCTTTCCCCTCTCTCTTATTGAAACCTCCCGGAATCTTACCCACGGAATATAATTTTTCTTCAAATTCCACGCTCAGAGGAAAGAAGTCGATGCCCTCACGGGGTTTATCTGAGGACGTTGCAGTTGACAGCACAACTGTATCTCCATAGTGCATGAATGCTGCACCGTTTGCCTGCGCTGCCACACGGCCGATATCCACTTTCAGTGTTCTGCCTGCCAGCTCCATTGTATAACTTTTGTACATATTCTGTATCTCCTTTCTATTCTTTCTTTTTAGCAGAAGATACCGAAACTACTGAAAAACACAAATCCCGTCTGCACTTTTCAGTGGTCTCGGTGACTTCCTTCTGCCAAAATAACTCTGCGGACAGGGCATGTCCTGCTTAACTGCAGGCTGCAAAAGGACCTTCTGCACCTCCTGCCCACGAAAATAAGGCGGATAGTCTCCGCCTTATGCCGATTATTTTCTCAGACCTAATTTTGCAATTAAAGTACGATATCTCTCAATATCTGTCTTCTTCAGATACGCCAGCATACCGCGTCTCTGGCCAACCATCTTCAGAAGTCCTCTTCTGGAATGATGATCTTTCTTATTCTCTTTCAGGTGCTCGGTAAGCTCCTGAATTCTTGCGGTCAGGATCGCTACCTGTACCTCAGGTGAACCGGTGTCGCCTTCACTGCGGCCGTATTCTTTGATAATTGCCTGTTTCTTTTCCTTGGAAATCATGTTGTATTCCTCCTTAATTTCTTAAACCGCCTGTCATTAAGGGTCGGTCGGAGTATCCGGACTCTGAATGACGGCTAAAACCATACTTACACACTGTAGCATAAAACCTTTCCTTTGTAAAGGGATATTTTGCAATCTGCACGGCATGATTTTCCGCACAGACAATTTTTATTTCCCGCATTAATCCTGAATAATTCTCCTTGCCCTTACCGGCGTACGGTAATTCATGTTGGAAATTGTGATCCCCACACTTGGGCTGCTGGCGTGCACCACCTGTCCGCCGCCGATATAAATCGCCACATGATTGATGCCGGAGCCATTTCCATAGAACACCAGATCCCCCGGTTTCAGCTCGGAAAGACTTACCGCGCTTCCGCTGTTCGCCTGTGCCCTTGAAGAGTGGGACAGGCTGATCCCATAGTTTTTAAAGACTGACAATACGAATCCAGAACAGTCTGCGCCTCTTGTAAGGCTTGTCCCTCCCCAGACATAAGGTCCGCCGATGTACTGCTTTGCAAATTCACACAGAGCCATTCGTACATCGGACACTCCTTCTCCGTAACGCACTTCTGTGATTGTAAGCGCTTCATCCAGCTTCGCTCCCACATCCACATAGTCTTTAAAAAGATAACCTTCTTCTCCGTCCAGACTGATCTTCACCCATTCATCCAGTTCCTCCAGCACATCAAAACGCTGTCCGGAACCGACAATATCCAAAACTTCGCATTCTGTATTCGGTTCCGTACGTACTTTCAGCCCGTCCGTATTCACATCCGCAATTGGCTTCAGAAGTGTGGATGCCTGTTCCAGCGCATTTCCTCCGGTCAGAACATATTCCGATTTGATGTAGCCTTCCACTTTTCCGGATTTGATACGAAGCCATTCTCCCTCTTCCCCAAGAATGTCACAGCCTGCATTCCTGCCGATCTTTCCCACAATCTTACCATCCATAGAAGCAGTTTCCCGAATATTTACCTTTCCTTCAGAGACAGTTACAATTCCCAGATTGCTGTACCCATCCAGATGAAACGCATCCAGTACCACATCATTCATGGCGCTCTCCAATACTTCCGTACTTTCCACCGCCTCAAGATCCGCCGAAATACCAATCTGCGCACTGCTCCCCAGCGATGCCGATGCCTGTACCTGAAAAGGCATATTTCCAACCAGTACCGCTCCCATCAAAAAAGCGCTCATATTTCTCAACCACATTCTATCCTCATGTCTGCTCATAAAACTGCCTCCTATAAAAAGTTCCGCTTCGTTCCTACCATGCCCGGGTTCTGGAAGAATTTCCGTGCGCCTTTGGCGTCCCGAAATCCTTCCGGCATTGTCCGGAACTTCGCTGATTTAAAGTTCCGCTTCGTTCCTACCATGCCCGGGTTCTGGAAGAATTTCCGTGCGCCTTTGGCGTCCCGAAATCCTTCCGGCATTGTCCGGAACTTCGCTGATTTAAAGTTCCGCTTCGTTCCTACCATGCCCGGGTTCTGGAAGAATTTCCAGAACGAACTGTACAAAATAAACTCCTGTAAATATTACAAAATTGTTACATTTCGAATACAATTCTATAACATACAGGAGTTTTTGTCAACGACAGATTTCCGATTCTGCCATTTTTATTTTGTCAGCTTATCCACGACCATCATCAGTTCATCTATCTTCTCATCCCCTTTGCCCTCAAGGATCGCCGATTTTACACATCCTTTCATATGAGCCCGAATGATTTCGTTGTTTACCTTTCTTATGATTGCGTCCGTCGCCATAACCTGAGCGGAAATATCCATACAATAGCGGTCTTCTTCCACCATACGCAGAATACCGTCAATCTGCCCTTTCGCAGTCTTTAAAAGCCGTTCAATCTTCTTTTTATCTGCCTGCATCGCGCCTGCCTACAGAATCTCCAGGACCTGATAGCCCTCGTCTTCCACTGTTTTCTTTAACAATTCATCACTGATATCTCCGGTGAGCGTCACATAAGCCGCTTTATCTTCCAGGCTGACCGTCGCTTCCACACCCTCTAAAGCATTCAGCACCTTGTCAACCCTTCCGGTGCAGTGACCGCACATCATTCCTTCGATTTTCATAGTTTTTTTCATGGTTTTGTCCTCCTTTTTTTCTTCATTTTCCATTTTTTCTATCTTCACCTGAGCAGACGAAGCTGCTGCGGAAGATTTCTTCTTATAAAATGTGGGCCGGAACCCTTTCAGCCGAAGCGCATTGGATACCACAAACACAGAGCTGAAACTCATAGCCGCGCTTCCGAACATCGGATTTAGCTGCCAGCCCAGGAGTGGATAAAATATTCCTGCCGCCAGCGGAATACCCAATGTATTGTAGAAAAACGCCCAGAACAGATTCTGTTTGATATTGCGGATTACTGCACGGCTTAACTGAACAGCCGCAGCCGCGTCCAGAAGGTCACTCTTCATAAGTACAATATCTGCCGATTCTATGGCCACATCCGTGCCGGCGCCAATGGCAATCCCCACGTCCGCCCGGGCAAGGGCCGGCGCATCATTGATACCATCACCGACCATGGCCACCTTATGGCCTTCCTCCTGAAGTCTCCGTACTTCCCGCTCCTTATCCTGCGGAAGAACTTCTGCCACCACTCTGGTAATATGAAGCTGCTTTTGAATGGCTCTGGCAGTCTTCTCATGATCGCCGGTCAGCATCACCACTGAAAGCCCCATTTTCTCCAGCTCCTGTATCGCCTCTTTGCTGGTCTTTTTTACCGGGTCGGCAATGGCCAGAATTCCCAGAAGTCTCCCGTCTGAAGCAATATAAAGGCAGGTCTTTCCTTCCTCTGCAAAAGCTTCTGCATGAGCTTCCATGCCCAGTGTATCAATCCCATGCGCATTCATCATCTTCAGGTTTCCTGCCAATACCATCTGTTCCCCAATCCTGCCAAGAACGCCCTGTCCCGCCACAGCTTCAAAATCTGATGTCTTTTCCAGTGCAATAAACTGCTTTTTCGCATAATCCACAATCGCTTCTGCCAGAGGATGCTCCGATGCCTGTTCCAGAGAAGCAGCCAGCTTCAAAAACTCTGCTTCCTGTACTCCTTCCGCCGCATGAATATCCGTAACCGCCGGATGACCTTCTGTGATGGTACCGGTCTTGTCAAGGACGATTGTATCCACTAGGTGCGCCGTCTCCAGACTCTCGCCGGACTTGATCAGAATCCCCTGCTCAGCTCCCCGTCCGGTTCCTACCATAATCGCTGTGGGCGTCGCCAGGCCAAGGGCACAGGGACAGGAGATCACCAGTACCGCGATACCAGATGCTAACGCAAAACTGAATGTATACCCAAGCAATAGCCATACCACAATCGTTATCACCGCAATGGAAAGCACCACAGGTACAAAGATTCCACTGACTTTGTCTGCCAGTTTGGCAATGGGAGCTTTGGAACCTCCGGCTTCCTCCACCAGACGAATAATCTGGGACAACGTTGTGTCTTCTCCGATTCGGTCCGCTTTCATCTGAAAATATCCCGCCCGGTTCACTGTAGCTCCAGTCAGACGATCTCCCGCTTTCTTCTCCACCGGAATACTTTCTCCGGTAATGGCCGATTCGTCCACAGTTCCGGTTCCTTCAGTCAAAATCCCATCCACCGGAATGCTCTGACCCGGCTTTACGATCACAATCTCTCCTACCCGGACTTCCTCAGAAGGAATCTCCGTCTCCTTCCCATCCCGAAGTACCAGCGCAGTCTTCGGCGCCAGATCCATAAGCTTTGTAATTGCATCGGATGTTCTGCTCTTGGAACGGGTTTCCATATATTTTCCAACAGTCACCAGAGCAAGAATCATGGCTGCCGCTTCAAAATAAAGATTCATGGCTGCGGTATGGGCACGTTCCATCTCTCCATACCCCATGGCATAGCCCATTACAAACAACTGGCTGACACTGTACGCGGCTGCAGCCGTGGAACCCATGGCCACCAGTGTATCCATATTGGGCGCCCCATGGAACAACGTTTTAAATCCGTTCTCAAAATACTTTCGGTTCAGATACATGACCGGCAGCATAAGGAACAACTGCGTCAACGCAAATACCATAATATTTTCATGACTGACCAGAATCTTTGGAAGCGGCCATCCCAACATATGTCCCATAGACACATACATAAGTACCAGAAGAAATCCTACCGACCAGGCCAGACGGTGTTTCATGGCGCGGGTGTCGTCTGCCGCCTTCTTCTGTACTTCATTGACCTCTTTCAAAGCCGCCTGTCCCTTTACCGAAGCGCCATACCCGGCTTCTGTCACAGCAGCTATAATTTTCTGTTCATCGGACACCCCCTCTTCATATTCCACAGTCATGGAATTCTGCAGAAGATTTACCTGTACAGTATCTATTCCCGGCAACTTGCTGACTGCCTTCTCCACATGGGCACTGCAGGCACTGCAGCTCATACCGGTCACATCAAATTTTTGCTTCATTATTCCCGGACTCCTTTCCCTTTTATCATGCCCCAACACCCCACCCGGGTGTCCTGTTGAATCTAACATAACACAGAAAAGTCGATTTGTCAAGGTTCCATTTCAAAACAAAAATACCCGCTGCAGGCATTCCTCTTGTTTTCCTCTCCCATAAGAGAATCTGTCCAAAAGTTCAGCCCGCTGCGGGTCTGTTCCACTCTGACCGTACAGTGGCAGCCAGACTTTATTCGTTTACACTGTAATTGGGTGCTTCTTTCGTAATATGAATATCATGAGGATGACTTTCCTTCAGAGAAGCAGCCGAAATCTTCATGAATTCTGCCGTCGTCTTCAGCGTCTCAACGTCTGCAGCACCGCAAAGCCCCATACCGGAACGAAGTCCTCCCAGAAGCTGGAAAATCGTGTCCTCCACATACCCTTTGTACGCCACACGTCCTTCCACGCCTTCCGGCACCAGCTTTTTCGCATCATTCTGAAAATACCGGTCTTTTGAGCCATTCTCCATAGCCGCAATGGAACCCATACCCCGATAGACTTTATATTTCCGTCCCTGATACAGTTCAAAAGATCCGGGGCTCTCATCGCATCCTGCAAAAATACTGCCCATCATACAGACATTGGCGCCTGCTGCAATTGCCTTGGTAATGTCCCCGGAATACTTGATACCACCATCTGCAATCACCGGAACGTCATATTCCTTTGCCACCTCGTAGCAGTTCATAATCGCACTGATCTGCGGTACCCCCACGCCAGAAACCACGCGGGTCGTACAGATCGAACCTGGACCGATACCGACTTTCACCGCATCTGCACCTGCCTCAATCAAGGCTCTGGCAGCCGCCCCTGTGGCCACGTTTCCTGCAATCACCGGAATATCCGGATATGTCTCTTTCAGCATCTTCAGGCACCGAAGCACATTGGCCGAATGACCGTGAGAGGAATCCAGCACCAGCACATCCACATGAGCTTCGATCAGCGCCTCCGCACGCTCCAGCACATTGGCCGTGATTCCGATACCCGCACCACACAAAAGTCTTCCCTGCGCATCCTTCGCTGCCAGCGGATATTTGATCTGCTTCTCAATATCCTTGATGGTAATCAAACCTTTCAGGTTGAAATCTTTATCCACAATGGGCAGCTTCTCTTTTCTTGCTCTGCCCAAAATGGTCTTTGCCTCCTCCAGAGTAATCCCTTCCTGTGCGGTAACCAGATTCTCAGAAGTCATGGATTCTTTAATCTTCTTGGTAAAATCCGTCTCAAATTTCAGATCCCGATTGGTGATAATTCCCACCAGTTTTTTACCTTCTGTGATGGGCACGCCGGAAATCCGGTATTTTCCCATAAGGGTATCTGCATCTGCCAGTGTATGCTCTGGAGTCAAAGAAAATGGGTCCGTAATTACGCCGTTCTCAGAACGTTTTACCTTATCTACTTCTTCTGCCTGCTGTTCGATGGACATGTTCTTATGAATGATGCCGATTCCGCCCTGTCTTGCCATGGCAATCGCCATACGATATTCCGTCACCGTGTCCATCCCTGCACTCATCATTGGAATATTAAGTTTGATCGTCTTCGTCAGTCGGGTTTCCAGACTGACCTGATTAGGGATCACTTCCGAGTAAGCAGGAACTAAAAGCACATCATCAAATGTGATTCCTTCACCGATAATTTTACCCATCTCTTTTCCTCTCTTTCTTTCGTTTTCATAATTTAAAACAGTCTATCAGATCATATCTGTTATGTCAATGGATTTTATCAAAACATCATGAAAAAGGACAGCTCGTACGGAGCCGTCCTTTTACTCTGTTCATGGGAATTACATCATACCCATTCCGCCGCCACCTGCCGGCATCGGGGGAACTTCTTCTTTGATATTTGCCACGCAAGCTTCTGTGGTCAGGAAGGTAGCTGCAACACTGGTCGCATTCTGCAGTGCGCTTCTGGTTACTTTCGCCGGATCCAGAATACCTGCTTCTACCATATTCACATACTCTTCTTTCAGTGCGTCAAAGCCGACACCTTTCTCAGCCTCATGCACTTTGTCGATAATGACTGCGCCTTCCAGTCCTGCATTGGATGCAATGTGGAACAGCGGAGCCTCCAGCGCTTTCAGGATCACCTTTGCACCGGTTCTCTCGTCTCCTTCCAGCGTATCTACAAGCTTCTCCACATCCTTGGATGCATGAATATAAGCCGCGCCGCCGCCGCAGATAATACCCTCTTCCACTGCCGCTCTCGTAGCTGCCAGCGCATCCTCCATACGGAGTTTTGCTTCCTTCATTTCAGTCTCGGTCGCTGCACCCACACGGATCACTGCCACACCGCCTGCCAGTTTTGCAAAACGCTCCTGAAGTTTCTCTTTGTCAAACTCGGACTTGGTCGCATCAATCTCGGTCTTGATGGTTTTGATCCGGTTCTCAATCTCTTCCTTGCTTCCAAGGCCGTCAACGATTACGGTATTCTCTTTCTGTACTTTGACAGATTTTGCACGACCCAGCATCTCAACGGTTGCATCTTTCAGTTCCAGACCAACTTCTTCAGAGATTACAGTACCGCCGGTCAGAACTGCAATATCCTGCAGCATCGCTTTTCTTCTGTCACCGTAGCCCGGAGCTTTCACACCCACTGCCGTAAAAGTACCGCGCAGTTTGTTCAGCACCAGAGTGGTCAGAGCCTCTCCTTCGATATCCTCAGCAATGATCAAAAGCTTCTTACCGGACTGCACCAGCTGCTCCAGTACCGGAAGGATCTCCTGAATGTTGCTGATCTTCTTATCTGTGATCAGGATATACGGATCGTCCAGAACCGCTTCCATTTTCTCTGTATCTGTTGCCATATAAGCAGAAATATATCCGCGATCAAACTGCATACCTTCCACTACGTCCAGTTCCGTCTTCATGGTCTTGGACTCTTCGATAGTGATGACACCATCATTGGCCACCTTCTCCATGGCGTCTGCCACCATGTTGCCGACTTCGTCATCGCCTGCAGAGATTGCAGCAACCCTTGCCATCTGATGTTTGCCTGTCACTTTGCTGCTCATAGCTGCAATCGCCTCTACTGCGGCATCGGTCGCCTTCTTCATACCTTTTCTTAAAATAATCGGATTAGCTCCTGCTGCCAGATTCTTCATTCCTTCGTTGATCATAGCCTGTGCGAGAACAGTTGCGGTGGTTGTACCGTCGCCGGCCACATCATTGGTCTTAGTAGCCACCTCTTTGACAAGCTGTGCACCCATGTTCTCAAATGCATCCTCAAGCTCAATCTCTTTCGCAATGGTCACGCCGTCGTTGGTGATCAGCGGAGTACCGAACTGTTTGTCCAGAACCACATTTCTTCCTTTCGGTCCAAGGGTTACGCTTACGGTATCTGCAAGTTTATTCACACCGGCTTCCAGTGCGACTCTGGCGTCTACGCCATGTTTGATTTCTTTAGCCATGATAATATCTCCTCCTGAAATATAAGTTCTGCTTCCGTCCTCCGGACTTCTGCGGTTTTATTTACATGAAATTATTCCACTACTGCCAGAATATCATTCTGTCTCACGATCACATACTCTTCTTCGTCAAGCTTTACTTCATTGCCTGCATACTTGGAATAAATAACCTGATCGCCAACCTTTACCTGCATGGTCACTTCTTTGCCATCTACCATGCCTCCCGGCCCTACTGCAACAACCTCTGCAGTCACCGGTTTCTCCTGCGACTTAGCAGTCAGAATGATGCCGGATTTGGTAGTCTCTTCTTTTTCACTCTGTTTTAATACGACTCTGTCGCCCAAAGGTACTAATTTCATGATAATTCCTCCTTGAATCGTTCTGTTTTGATGTTTTATTAGCACTCACTCTAGTTGAGTGCTAACCTTTAGTCATTATATTAGTATGGAAAAACAGAATTGTCAATGGGAAAATTTCGATTTTTTTATTTTTTATTATTTCTTTATAAATTTTACGCCTGATTTATGATACTGGATCTGCTCCAGCTCTTCAAACACACAGTCGTTCAGAACTTTGATACTGGTCCCTTTCATACCTGAAGAACGGGACTCAATGACTCCGGCACTTTCAAATTTCCGAAGTGCGTTGACGATCACCGAACGAGTGATGCCGGCCTTATCTGCAATCTTGCTGGCTACCAGAGTACACTCATTTCCACGCATTTCCTGAAAAATCAGAAAAATTGCTTCCAGCTCCGTGGCTGAAAGCGTGCTGATCGCGGACTGCACGATCTGTTTCCTGCGCTCTTCCTCCACATTTTCCTCATGTACGGAACGCATCATCTCCAGTCCCACCACCGTAGTTCCATACTCACTTAATATGATATCGTCAATGCCGTAATCTTTTTCATATTTATACATGAACAATGTGCCAAGCCGTTCCCCTGCAATATTGATCGGCGTAATCAGCGCCTGACAGCTTCGGATATTTTCCACTGCAAACCCCAGAGTCATCAGGTTCACATTCTCTTTTGTTGATAAAATACCCAGAAGCCGCTCATTCAGAAGCGGATCAATCAGGCTTCCCACTTTATCTACAATTAACTCATGAATCTCCTGTACGCCGTTATACTGGCTGATACCCAACACTTTTCCCTTTTTACTGATCACAAGCACATTTGATAACAGAATATCCGACAATACTCTGCAGATATCGTTAAATACTACTTTACTGGAATTATTATTATGCAGAAGCTTGTTGATCTTTCTTGTCTTGTCTAACAGTTGTACACTCATCTCTCTGTCTCCTGTCCCCATACCGGAAAATCAAACACTCGTTGCAGGCACGCCGAATCTGGCTCATTGCCCGCAGGAATAAAGTGCAGTTGCAAAAGCAACTGCACTTTGGATATTAGCATAATATCTGACAGATTTCAATTAAAATTTAAAATTCTCTGTCACTACCATAAAACCGGGAAAGCATCACTCTTCTGCCTTTGCTGCCTCCGGTTTCTTCCAGGATATATAGTCGCATTCCGGATATCCTTCACAGCTGTAGAATTTTCTCCCCTTTGAAGAACGCCGAAGCACTATTTCCTTCCCGCATTTGGGGCAGGCAACTCCGATCTTCTCCAGATAAGGTTTCGTATTCCTGCAGTCCGGAAATCCCGGACAGGCCAGAAACTTTCCATGAGGGCCATATTTGATGACCATATTTCTGCCACACTGTTCGCAGATCTCATCGCTGACCTCATCTTCAATCTTTACTTTCTGAAGCTCTTCTTCCGCACGGTTCACCGCCTCGTTCAGATCCGGATAAAAGTTACTGACTACCGTCTTCCAGTTTACCTTCCCATCTTCGATCATATCAAGTAAGGATTCCACATTTGCCGTAAAATCTGTCTCTACAATTGTCGGAAACGCCTGCTTCATCATCTGATTGACCACTTCTCCGATCTCTGTAAGGTACAGATTTCTCCCTTCCTTCGCCACATACCGACGGGCTATGATCGTACTGATGGTAGGCGCATAGGTACTCGGTCTGCCGATCCCCAGTTCTTCCAGTGTTTTGACCAGCGTAGCCTCTGTATAATGAGCAGGCGGTTGTGTAAAATGCTGCGCATCATTTAATTCTTTCAACGACAGGACTGAATCCTGATCTATGGCTTTTACAAGCGTCGTATTTCCGTGTTCCTCTTCTTCGTCCTGCACATAAACAGCCATAAATCCGTCAAAAGACACCGAAGATGCCGCCACAGTAAAACGATAACCGCCGCCGTCAATTTTTACAGAGATCGTATGATACTTCGCGTCTGCCATACAGCTTGCCGTAAACCTCTTCCAGATCAGTTGGTACAGCCGGAACTGATCCCGGGACAGGGACTCTTTCACCGCTGTAGGAAGCCTTCTGATATCTGTGGGCCGAATGGCCTCATGTGCATCCTGAATCTTTTTATCTGCATCTTTTCTGGACGTCTCTTTTCTCGTCTGCAGATAGCTCTCTCCATGCACTTCTTTAATATATGATGCCGCCGCCATGGAAGCTTCTTCTGAGACACGGGTGGAATCTGTACGCAGATACGTAATGATACCCACTGTTCCCTGCCCTTCGATATCAATGCCCTCATAAAGCTGCTGAGCCAGACGCATAGTCTTGGAAGTAGAAAAATTCAGTACCTTTGAAGCCTCCTGCTGAAGCGTACTGGTAGTAAAGGGCAGCGGTGCCTTCCGGGTCCGTTCCCCATGCTTCACTTCTGTCACAGCAAAAGACGCATTTTTCACTGCTTCAAGCACCTGATCCATCTCTTCCCTGGAATGGATCTCTTTCTTTTCCTTCGGTGTTCCGTAAAACTTCGCAGTCAGAAGTTTTTTCTCTCCCTTTACAGAAAAGCCCGCCTCCAGGCTCCAGTATTCTTCCGGCACAAAACGATTGATCTCTTCTTCCCGGTCCGCAATCAGGCGGAGCGCCACTGACTGCACTCTTCCGGCACTCAGTCCTCTCTTTACTTTTGCCCACAGAATCGGGCTGATCCGGTAGCCGACCATGCGGTCCAGCATCCGTCTGGCCTGTTGCGCATCCACCAGATCCTGATTGATCGCCCTGGCATGCTTAATGGACTCTTTCACCGCGCTCTTCGTAATCTCATTGAACGTAATCCGGTACATTCTCCCGATCTCCAGATTCAATGCCTTGGACAGATGCCAGGAAATTGCCTCTCCCTCCCGGTCAGGGTCTGTTGCCAGATAAACTTTGTCTGCTTTCTTTGCCGCCTTACGGAGTTTGGCCAGGATATCTCCTTTCCCACGAATCGTAATGTATTTTGGTTCATAATCGTGTTCCACATCGAACCCAAGTTGACTCTTGGGCATATCTCTCACATGTCCGTTGGAAGCCATGACCTCATAGTTTGAACCCAAAAATTTCTTAATAGTCTTCACCTTAGCAGGTGACTCCACGATAACAAGATATTTTGCCATTGGTAGTCCTCAATCTGTTCTTATATAATCATTCTTCTGAATTTCCCGAACACAGCCTTTCAGCTCCAACTCCACCAGAACTTTTAACACCTTCCCTGCAGGCATTTTTGTCTTTTGTACCAGCTCCTCCAGGGAAATCGGCTGTAAACGTATCCAACTATACACGATATTTTCATCCTTTGCAAGTAGAATTTTATCCGGCTCCCTGTTCTTCCTGCCGACAAGTCCCAGTGCTTCCAATATTATCTGAGGGCTGTCCGCAACTCCGGCTCCCTGTCTGATCAGGTTCAGACATCCCTGACTCAAAGTATCCCCAACTCTTCCCGGTATGGCAAATATGTCTTTTCCCTGTTCCAGCGCAAAATCCGCTGTGATCAGAGAACCACTTCTTTCTCTTGCTTCCACTACAAGCACCAGATCCGAAAGTCCGCTGATAATCCGATTCCTGGCCGGAAAATGTCCCGCCAGCGGAGCCATACCCGGCGGCTGCTCCGACAGGACCCCGCCCTGCCTGAGAATCCGCTCATACAGATTCTTGTGTCCGGCAGGATAGCAGATATCCACACCGCACCCCAGTACCGCAAAGGTATCACCGCCTGCTTCCAGTGCACCCTCGTGCGCCATCCCGTCAATCCCCCAAGCCATACCGCTGATAATCTGTACGCCCTCTTCCGCCAGCTCCCTGGCAAATCTGCGCGCCACAGCATTCCCATAGCTGTCAGATCTTCTTGCACCCACAATGGCCACAGACGGACGGTCCTCCTCTGGAAGTCTGCCCAGAACGTAGAGACCTCCTGGCATCCCTCTATGAAATCTAAGTCTTTTCGGATATCCTGGCTCCTCCTGACGGATATATTGTATGCGGTTCTCCTTCCCGCTAGTCGTCTTTTTTCTATTATATGTATCTTCCATATGCTACCTTCCCCAGAACTTCTGATCCAGCGCGCGATAGCCGATGGCCTCCAGCAGATGCTCCCGGCAGATCTGCTCTGCTCCTTCCAGATCCGCGATTGTCCTTGCCACTTTAATGATTTTGTGATACGCCCTGACACTCAGTTCCATTTTCTCATAGGCAGTCTCCATAAGCTGTGCTTCTCTGATTCCCAGAGGACAAAACTCTCGGAGTGCAGAAGATGGAAGCTGAGAATTAAACTGCCAGCCATTCCCCCTGTATCGCTCCATCTGAATCTTCTGAGCTGCTTCCACCCGGATACGGATACTGGCAGAGCTTTCATTTTCTGCATCTTCGGTCAGCTCCCTGTATTCAATCCTTGAAGTTTCTGTACAGATATCAATCCGGTCCAAAAGTGGTCTGGATATCCGGTGCAGATACTGACTGATCTCTCCCGGAAGACATTGACAGCGTTTTCTGTCCGGATAATAGCCGCATTTGCATGGGTTCATAGCCGCCACTAACTGGAAATGAGCCGGAAACACATAGGTCCCACTTGTCCTGCTAATGGTGACCTGTCCCTCTTCCAGAGGCTGACGAAGGACTTCCAGCGCATTTCTGGAAAATTCCGGAAGCTCGTCCAAAAAGAGCACACCTCTTGTGGCCAGACTGATCTCTCCCGGTTTTACTTTTCTTCCGCCGCCTGTCAGAGCATTGGCAGACACGGTGTGGTGCGGCGCCCGAAAAGGCCGGACGCCCACAAGTCCCTTTTTCCCTGTCAGAAGCCCGCAGGCACTGTATACCCTTGATATTTCTAAACTTTCTTCCAGTGCAAGCTCCGGCAGAATCGTAGGCATCCGTCTGGCGATCATGGTCTTTCCTGCACCGGGAGTTCCGATCATAAGAAAATTATGCATCCCCGCTGCTGCGATTTCCGCTGCACGGCGCACTGTCTCCTGACCGCTGATTTCACAGAAATCTTCTCCATAGACTCGTGGGCTTTCCTGCCATTCTTCCGGCGTCTCTGCCATTCGCTCGCATGCAGCAGAATCCAGCAGGCATAAAAGGAGTTCCTCCAGTTTTTCCAGTCCGACCACCATGACTTCCCGGATTACAGCGCCTTCCTTTGCATTCTCTTTCGGCACCAGACAGCGCTTCAGACCAAGTTCTCTGGCCAGCATCACCATCTGAAGCACGCCGCTTACCGGCCGGACTTTCCCGTTCAGACCAATCTCTCCTACAATCAATACGTCTCTTACCGCCTCTTCCGGCAGGATTCCAAGCGCCGCCAGAAGAGCTGCTGCCACGGGAAGATCAAATCCGGTACCTTCTTTCCGAATATGTGCCGGTGACAGATTTACAGTAACTCTTTTTGGAGGAAATACGATCCGCACATTTCTAAGAGCCGTACGGACCCGGTCCGCCGCCTCTCTTACTTCCGGGGACAGATCCCCCACCATACAGAACTGGGGAAGCCCATCGCAGATATCCGCCTCTACCTGCACCGGATATGCTTCAATGCCCACCACTGCTGCCGATAATATTGTACTGAACATAATGCCTTTCTATGGATTTTATTTTTGGAAAAAACTTTGCGATACGCATTCCAGATATCAGACGTGATACGAGTATAGCACATATATTCCGGGAAATCAATCCCGGAAATACTCTTTCAGCCGACCCAGGGCATTTTTCTCAATGCGGCTGATATAGGAACGGGAAATTCCAAGTTTCTGGGCAATTTCCCTCTGGGTATACTCTCTGCCATGATACAGTCCATAGCGCATAATGATTACCTGTCGTTCTCTTTCAGACAAAACATCCTCCAGGAGGTGATACACTTTCTTCGTATCATCTTTCAAACCAATCTGTTCAAACGCTGTCGGCTCTTTACTCTCGATAATATCCAGAAGCTGAATCTCATTTCCTTCTTTGTCTGTACCGATTGGTTCATAATAGGAGGATTCTCTCTGCAGTTTCTTTTTCACCCTCATGTACATGAGGATTTCATTCTCCACACATCTTGCCGCGTAAGTTGCCAGTTTACTTGCCTTTTCATGGTCAAAGGTGTCCACTGCTTTGATCAGGCCGATGGTCCCTATGGAGATCAGTTCCTCCATATCATCCTCGGAAGACTGGTATTTTTTCACAATATGGGCTACAAGGCGCAGATTATATTCAATCAAAATCTGACGTGCCTTTTCGTCCCCTCCCTTATACCTCACTATATAATACTTTTCTTCTTCCGCTGTAAGAGGTTTCGGAAAAGCTTTCAAAAAAAAGACACCTCAGTGGATATTTAATACATCTTATGTAAAAAATCCACGAAAGTGCCTTTCCACTCTTATCTTATTTCCATATTCTATGTGTCCTGCCGTCTCAGTATGTCCATGGATTCAGGAACTTCACTCAGTTTCACCCACAGAGCCTGCCTGGAATGGGGGGCACTTAGCTGCTCTTCCCAAATAACCTCTTTCTTTCCATCATGGTCAGTCTGTTCCTTTTGACCCCAAATACCTTCCACCACTGCCTGAATATTTCTGCCGTCCGGCTTCATAATCTCAATGGTCTCTCCTGTGAAAAACTTATTGCGCTGCTCGATCAGGCAACGTTCTCTCTCATCTGTCCCGCTGACTGTTCCCAGATAAGTATAGTCCTTCACATACGTATTGCTGTCATAGATCTGTGCGCTCTCATCCGGTTTTCCGTAGAAAAATCCTGTTGTAAACCTGCGATAAGTGCAGCCTGTAATCTGTTCCCGATACCAGGGAAGACGCTCTTCATACAGGGCAGGAGACGACGCATAATCATCCAGCGCTTTCCGGTAAGTACGGGCCACAGTTGCCACATACAACGCCGTCTTCATCCGCCCTTCGACCTTCAGGCTGTCCACTCCTGCCGCAATCAGGTCCGGAATATGTTCAATCATGCACAGATCTCTGGAATTGAAGATATAGGTCCCCCGCTCATTCTCATAAACCGGCATATATTCTCCGGGCCGCGTCTCCTCAACCACCGCATATTTCCACCGACACGGATGTGTACACGAACCCTGATTCGCATCCCTTCCCGTAAGATAATTGCTCAGAAGACATCTTCCGGAATAAGAGATACACATGGCTCCGTGGACAAAAGTCTCTATTTCCATGGAATCCGGTATATGCTCCCGGATCTCCCGGATCTCCTGCAGAGAAAGTTCTCTCCCGGTGACCACACGCGCTGCTCCATGCTTCTGCCAGAACTGAAAGGTTCTGTAATTCACATTGTTTGCCTGGGTGGAAATATGAACCGGGATCTCCGGGCATACTTCCTTGGCAATCATAAAAAGACCTGGATCCGCAATAATCAGCCCGTCCGGAGCCAATTCCTTCAATTCCTTGAAATACACTTCTGCTCCCGGAAGATCTCTGTTATGTGCCAGAATATTTGCTGTCACGTAGACCTTTACATTATGGGCATGAGCATAGGAGATTCCTTCTCTCATCTCTTCCATGGAGAAATTCTTCGCTTTGGCCCGAAGTCCGTAGGACTCTCCCCCGATATAGACTGCATCTGCCCCAAATGCAACTGCAGTCTTTAATATTTCCAGGCTGCTAGCCGGGATCAACAGTTCTGGTTTTCTGTTCATATTCCTCCTTCAGGACCGTTTCCAGTCCTTATGCTCACAGTTGCACCATCCCCCAGAGGCAATACGGATGTAACCAGTTCCTCGTGATGCATCAATGTATACAAATACTCTCTCATTCTTGCATGAATCGTACGATTTCTCCGTTCTACAGCAAACCGGGATTCTATAATGTCCCCATCCTGCAGTACATTATCTGATACAAGGAATCCTCCTTTGGGCAAAAGTCTCAAAACTTCCGGCAGATAATGAATATACTGCCCCTTTGCCGCATCCATAAAAATAAAGTCGTACGTACCCTGGAGTCCTTTCAGAATCTCCATAGCGTCTCCCTCCAGAAGCTTAATTTTATCCTCTTTTCCTCCGCGTATAAAATTTTTTTTCGCAATCGGGATTCGCTTTTCATATTTCTCTATGGTTGTGATCTGACAGTCCTCCGGCGCATACTCACTCATAAAAAGCGCCGAGAATCCCACTGCAGTTCCCACTTCCAGAATACAAGACGGCTGAAAAGACTTCAGCAGAAACTTAAGCAAACTCTGCATTTCTTTTCGAATGACCGGAACGCCGGATAACTTTGCTTCCTCTTCGATCTGATCCAGAAAATCTGTATTCCCCGGATACAAAGAATTGATATAAGCAGACAAACGTTCTCCCTCGGTCATTCCTCTTCATCCTCCTCTTCTTCCCCCGACAAAATCTTCATCAGTTCCTTAGGAGTCATGGATGTATTCAAAACATATTCACCCGGTTTTATAAGTTCTTCATACTTACTGATTTTCAGCTGTATCCGGAAAATATCCGCATCGCGGATCAGGCCCCGACGTTCCAAAAGCTGCGCTGCTTCTTTTACTGTCATATCGCTGGTCAGCACCACACGCATGTCTTTTCCCGGCTTCAAATCCATGGCTTCATTTGATACAAGACTGTATCCATAAGAATATGCATACTCTCCCAATCTGTATATGCCTATGATCACCAGTACAAAAATTGCCAGCCGCAAAATAAAAAGACATGCCGACAGCATCACCTTTTGTGTCTTCATCACCTTATCTCCTATTTGAAGTTCCGCTGATTCTAATATTCCGCTTCAGCCTGTCCAAAGCCCGGGCCTGCTATATCACCAATTCTACAATATCCATCACTTTGCCATTGATCTCCTGCAGCATACGGCACATGCGCAGTTCGTGTTCCAGATACTGCTCCACCACCGGATTCTTCCGGAACTCCTCATACTCTGCCTCAAATTTCTCCATCTGTTCACACAGATCTTCAGCCTCACTGTTCTGGATTTTATAATTCTTCCAGCAGAATTCTCTGATCTTATCCGGCAATCCAGGAATACTTCGCACTTGCCTCTCAGCTGCCTGAAAATTATCAAATTCACTGCTTTTTTGGATTGCCTCCACCAGTTCGTTTAATTTCTCTCTGATCGTATCGTCCATATTCTCAGTCCTATACTTCCATTATGATGGGAAGGATCATTGGATTTCTCTTTGTCCTTTTGCGGATATAATCGCCAAGAGCATCTTTCATTACATTTTTCATCTTTCCCCAGTCCGTGATATTGCGATCCAGACATTTGTCCACTGCATCATATACCACGGCACGTGCCTGCTCCATCAAATCTTCAGACTCGCGCACATATACAAAACCTCTGGATACAATATCGGGCCCTGACAACAATACGTTGCTTCCCTTTTCCAGCGTCAGAACGATGATCATAATTCCATCTTCCGCCAGGTGCTGGCGATCACGCATGACAATATTTCCCACATCACCCACACCCAATCCATCCACAAAGATTGCACCTGTGTGAACCTTATCCACCACTTGCGCTCCCTCTGCATCCATTTCAATCACATCTCCGGACTGCAGTACAAAGATATTTTCTTTCTCTATGCCAAGTTGTTCTGCAATAGAAGCCTGCGCCTTCAGATGCCTGTACTCTCCATGTATCGGAATCGCATATTTCGGATGCACCAGCGAGTAGATCAGCTTAATCTCTTCCTGGCAAGCATGCCCTGATACATGCGCGTCCTGGAAAATCACATTAGCTCCCTTTGCTGAAAGCTCGTTGATTACTTTGGACACTGCTTTTTCGTTGCCCGGAATTGGATTCGAACTGAAGATCACCGTGTCCCCTGGCATAATATGCACTTTGCGGTGCAGATTCTGCGCCATCCGCGACAGAGCCGCCATAGACTCTCCCTGGCTTCCGGTGGTAATCAGAACGGTAGCTTCCGGCGGATAATTATGAAGCTGCTCAATGTCAATCAGTGTATTGTCAGGAATCTTGATATACCCCAGCTCCACCGCTGTGGTAATGACATTGACCATACTCCGGCCTTCCACCACCACTTTTTTATTATGTTTGTAAGCAGAATTAATGATCTGCTGCACACGGTCCACGTTAGATGCGAAGGTTGCCACAATAATCCGGGAATTACAGTGCTCAGTGAACAGCGCGTCCATAGTCCGTCCCACGCTTTTCTCCGACATGGTAACCCCCGGCCGTTCTGCATTGGTGCTGTCACACATAAGCGCCAGCACTCCTTTCTTGCCAATCTCACCGAAACGCTGCAGATCAATGCTGTCACCAAACACCGGCGTATAGTCCACCTTAAAATCTCCTGTGTGTACAACGATTCCCGCTGGAGAATAGATCGCAAGAGCAGAAGCGTCTGCGATGCTGTGATTTGTTTTGACAAATTCTATCCGAAACTGCCCAAGATTAATGGACTGCCCATGCTTTACCACCTTACGCTTGGTGGTTTTCAGCATATTGTGCTCTTTTAATTTCCCTTCAATCAGGGCAATCGTCAACTTTGTGGCATAGACCGGGACATTGAGGTCCTTCAATATATAGGGCAACGCACCAATATGATCCTCATGGCCGTGAGTGATCACGAATCCTTTCACCTTGTTCTGATACTGTTTTAAATAAGAAATATCTGGGATCACCAGGTCAATCCCCAGCATATCATCCTCCGGAAATGCCAGACCGCAGTCCACAACAACAATACTGTCTTCAAATTCGAAGGCAGTAATATTCATTCCAATCTGTTCCAGTCCTCCCAGCGGAATGATACGCAATTTTGAATTGTTTACATTTTTCAAATAAATAACCTCCTGTTATGATTCTGTTTTTATTTATTTTTTCAAACAATTCACACAATACCCATAGAGCTTTACATCATGATCCTGAATCTGAAATCCGGTCTCTTTTTCTATCCTCTTTTCAAATTCTTCCAGAAGATCTCCCTGAAAAGACATGACCCGTCCGCATTTCACACATATCAGATGATGGTGGTGATGACTGTCTTCATCCTCATAGACATGTCCCAACTCATAACGTACATATCCATCATCCAGATAGATCCGATCAATAATCTTCAGCTCCAGCAAAATCTGAATTGTTCTGTATATCGTAGCAAGTCCAATCTCCGGACTGCTTACTTTCACTAGTTCATAAATCTCTTCTGCAGTCAGATGACTGTCCGGCCTGTCTGAAAGTGCTGACAATACGGCAATCCGCTGAGCGGTCACTTTCAGTCCTTTCTCCCGAAGCAACTCCTCAAATCCTTTTTTATCCAACTGCATAGTTTCCCCCTGCTTTCACAACTATTTTGCAATATCCACATCATCCAGAAGCTGTTCAAAAACCGTCAGCACAGCATCCAGTTCCCGTTCATCTTCCACAATCTCATAGAGGCCTTCTCTGTCCTCCTCCGCCGACAGATCTTTTAAAATCAGACACTCCCCATCACCTTCCGCAGAATCCGCTGCCAGCAGATAGTCCCTTCCATTCACACGGGTCTGCTCCAGCACATAGAATTCCATCTTCTCCCCATGTTCTCCCTGGAATGTCAATCTCTCCAACATCGCTCTTTCACTCCTTTATATTTCTCCTGTCCAGATACCCCTGCAAGATAAATATTGCCGCAATCTTGTCAATATATTCCTTTCTGTGTTCCCTTCTGACCCCATTCTCCATCAATGTACGGTTCGCTTCCACAGTTGTCAGCCGTTCATCCCACATAACAACAGGCAGGCCTGTCCGCTTCTTCAGCATCTCTGCAAATTCCAGCGATTTTTCAGCCCTGTCCCCCACTGTATTATTCATGTTTTTTGGAAAACCTAGTACAATCTCCTCCACACCATACTCTTCGCACAATACCTTAATCCGGGCAAGCGTCTGTCTAAGCTTATTCTCCTGTGCTCTTACAATAGTCTCTATTCCCTGAGCGATCAAGAGCAGCTCATCACTGATCGCGACCCCCACCGTCTTCGAGCCGTAATCAAGTCCCATAATCCTCATCTGTTGTTCAATCCCTCACCGTCTTGTCCACATATACCCGCAAAAGCTCTTCCACCAGTTCATCCCGCTCCACTTTCATAATCAGGCTTCTGGCCCCTTTGTGACTAGTGATGTAGGTAGGATCCCCGGACATAATATATCCAACAATCTGATTCACCGGATCGTATCCTTTCTCCGTCATCGCCTGATAAACCTTCTGAAGTACATCCCCTACTTTCAGTTCCTGATCTGACTGAATTTTAAAATACTGTGTGTTTTCCAATTTTTTCATAGTGCCCCGTCCTCAATGAAAGTGCATCGCAGCCCCCTGCGGCCTATGATGCGCATCTGCCGTTTCATGAATCGTCTGCAGTGCTCTTTCTCTACTATATCATCAGTTTACTATAAACCGGCAGTAAATTCAATGTTTATTTTCTGTCAGCTTCTGTCAGAATCCCGCATAAAATGTCATTTTCCGTCAACTCCTCTACTTTTACCTGCAGCAGCCGGTTCGTAAATGCCTCATTTCCGGGTACAGCCACCTTTACATATTCCCTGGTATGCCCATACTGATATGTTCTTCCATTCAGGATACAAGGCTCTTCCATAAGGACTTCCACGACTTTCCCTATCAGACGACGTCTGTAAGCAATTCCATTCTCTTCTGCAAGCTTCAAAAGGAGATTGCTTCTGTGGGTCTTGACTGCCTCCGGAATCTGCGCCTCCATACGGTCTGCTTTCGTTCCTTTTCTCCTGGAGTATTTGAATACATGCATTTCATAAAACTGTATCTCCTTCAAAAATCCAAGCGTATGGGCAAATTCCTCCTCTGTCTCTCCAGGAAACCCCACCATCACATCTGTTGTCAACGCCGGACAGGAAAAGTAAGTCCGAAGCCGTTCGCAACACTCGCCAAATTCCCGGATACTGTATTTCCGGTTCATACGTTTTAACGTCTCATCACAGCCGCTTTGAAGAGACAGATGAAAATGCGGACACAACTTTTCCTCAGAAGCCAGTTCCCGGACAAACGTCTCCGTCATAATTCTCGGCTCCAGAGAGCCCAGACGAATCCTTTTTATTCCCTCCACCCCCGCTATGGTCCGGATCACAGTCAAAAGATCTCCTTTCTCCAGATCTGTCCCATAAGAATCTAGATGGATCCCTGTAAGCACCACTTCCTGATAACCGTTTCCTGCCAGGATTTCCACTTCTGAGAGAATATCGGAAAACTGGCGGCTCCGGACACGCCCTCTTGTATACGGAATGATACAATAACTGCAGAACTGATCACATCCATCCTGAATCTTCAGATATGCCCTTGTATGGCCGGAAGTTTTCCTGCGACTTAGTTCCTCATAATGTTTCTCATGGCTCATATCATGAATATGAGAGGCCGCATGGGATTCCTCCCATTCTTTCAAAATGTTCAGAAGCTTCTCCTTTTCATTATTTCCAATCAAGATATCCACCGCCAGATCTCTTAGAAGCTCCTCTCCTGCAGACTGTACATAGCATCCTGCAGCAATCACCAGAGCATCCGGATTCCGTTTTTTCGCCCGATGCAGCATCTGCCTGGATTTCCTGTCTGCCATATTTGTCACACTGCAGGTATTGATCAGGTAGACGTCTGCTTTCTCCTCAAAGGGGACAATCTCATAGCCATGTTCTGCAAGTATCTCCTGCATGGCTTCGGTCTCATAAGAGTTTACTTTGCAACCCAGACTGTGCAGGGCGGCTCTCTTCTTGGCTCCCCCGGCGAAAGCTTTGCCTTCACCGATTTTTTCTGATTTTTTCATTGACTTTCTCCACATAAATCATTAATATGTTAATTGTAATAAAACAACAATAAGGAGGAACAACAAATGAAAACTGTTCATATTTCTTTAAATTCAATTGATAAAGTGAAAGCATTTGTAAATGAAATCACCAAATTTGACAATGATTTTGATCTGGTTTCCGGCCGGTATGTGATTGACGCCAAATCCATCATGGGAATCTTCAGTCTGGACCTTTCAAAACCCATCGAACTGAACATTCATTCCGAGAAGAACGCAGAAGAGATTTTGGAAGTTCTCTCACCTTACATCGTTGACTGAGAATCTCACAGGACTGGCTGCCGCTTAAGACGGCAGCTTTTTGTTGTTCTGCAACTGTCATTCAATATCAATCACTTCTCTGGTGCGCAGTGCTTCTTCCACCATATCTTCAATCTTTTCTGAAAGCGCCTGCTCTGATCGACGGATGCGCTCTACCTGAGGCTTTGTCACCGGATGCTTTGCCACAAATGTAGTACAGCAGTCTTCATAAGGAAGAATAGATATTTCATACGTATCAATCTTCTTCGCGATAGTCACAATATCTTCCTTGTCAAATGCAATCAGCGGCCGAAACACGGGGAGCGTGCATACATCGTTAGTGGCTGCAAGACTTGGGACCGTCTGGCTTGCCACCTGACCGATGCTCTCCCCTGTGACCAGTGCAAGACATCCTGTATCTGCCGCTATTTGCTGAGCAATTCTCATCATATACCGACGCATGATGATCGTCAGTTCATCATGGGGACACTGATCATAGATATACATCTGAATATCGGTAAAATTAATCACATGCAAGCAAATATGCCCGGTATAGCGCGCCACCTTCCTGGCCAGATCCACTACTTTTTCCTTTGCCCGTTCACTGGTATAGGGCGGTGCATGAAAATAGACAGCATCAATCATCACACCCCGCTTCGCCACCATGTATCCTGCGACCGGGCTGTCAATTCCGCCGGACAGCAGCAGCATAGAACGGCCGTTGGTCCCAAGCGGCATGCCTCCCGGCCCGGGAATTACTTCCGAATAGATACAGATCTGGCTGCGCAACTCCACATGAAGCATAATATCCGGATGATGGACGTCTACAGTCAGTCCCGGAAATTCCTCCAGAATCCTGCCTCCCAACCTGGCGTTTACTTCCATAGAATCCAGCGGATAACGTTTGTTTGCACGACGGGTATGGACTTTAAAGGTCTTCGTCACCCCTTCATACATCCTGTGCATATAATCCATCACGTCCTGGGAAAGCGCCTCATAACCTCTGTCTTCTGCAAGCACTACCGGACAGATTCCCACGATTCCAAAAACCCTTTGAAGTGCGGCAACCGTCTCCTCATAATCAAAAACGCCTTCTGTTTCCACGTAAATACGGCCCTGTTCTTTTGAAATTTTAAAAGTGCCGTCCACAGTGGACAATACCTGTTTCATACGGGAGATTAATGCATCCTCAAATACATAACGGTTTTTGCCCTTTACTCCGATCTCCCCATACTTAATCAAAAATGCCTGGAACATGTTGTTCTCCTATTTATAGTTCCGCTTCGTCCCTTCCACCGCCCGGGATCTGGAAGCATTTCCGGCCGCTTACGCGTCCTGAAATCCTTCCGGGCGCTTGGCGGGTCTCGCTGTTTTATAGTTCCGCTTCGTCCCTTCCACCGCCCGGGATCTGGAAGCATTTCCGGCCGCTTACGCGTCCTGAAATCCTTCCGGGCGCTTGGCGGGTCTCGCTGTTTTATAGTTCTGTTATCTTCTTATATACCGACGCAGGACAGGAAGAAGTGCTGACAGTTCCCGGAGGCAATAATCAATCTCTTCCTGTGTGGTTTCTTCACTGAAGCTGAACCGTAATGTACTGCCCAGTAGTTCTTTCCTGATCCCCATAGCCTGAAGCGTCTGGCTGACGGAAGGCTTGTTGGAAGAACAGGCAGAACCGGCAGACACATAGATCCCTTTTTCTTCCAGCGCATGCAGAAGCACTTCGCTTCCCACACCCTGAAAACTGACGCTTACAATATGAGGCGCGCTGTCCCGACCGGTCTCCCCATTTACCACAGTTCCTTCCAGCTTTCGGATTCCTTCTATAAAATATGCTTTTAGATCATATAGTCTGCCAACTTTCTCATCCAGTCTTTCATAGCATACCTTGGCCGCTTCCGCGATTCCTGCAATCCCTGGTACATTCTCCGTACCGGAACGAATCCCTTTCTGCTGTTCTCCGCCAAAAATAATCGGGCGAATCTTTACTTTTTCATTGACGTAGAGTAGTCCGATTCCTTTGGGGCCATGGATTTTGTGCCCACTGACTGACAAAAGGTCAATTCCTTCCCGCTTTGGATGGATCTGGTATTTGCCGTACGCCTGAATGGCATCCACATGAAACTTGATTTCTGTATTCTTCTCTTTTATCATCCGGGCAATCTCATCCACCGGCTGTACAGATCCGACTTCATTGTTCACATACATGACAGAGACCAGTATGGTCTCCTCACAAACTGCTTTTTCCAGTGCCTCCAGAGAGACTGCTCCCTTTGAATCCACAGGCAGGTAAGTCACAGAAAACCCTAGCCCCTCCAGGTACTTCATGGCATTTGCTACGGACGGATGCTCAATCCTTGTAGTAATCAGATGCTTTCCCGTTCTTTGATTTGCCAGTGCCGTACCAATCAGTGCCAGATTATTGGATTCTGTACCCCCGGAAGTAAAATAAATCTCTTTTTCACTGACTTTCAAATTTTCTGCAAAAAATTTTTTTGCTTCTTTTATATAATGTTCCGCCTCCACCCCCTTGGTATGGAGAGAAGACGGATTTCCATAGTCTTCCCGCATCACGCGGACCATCTTCTCCGTTACACATTCCATACATCGGGTAGTAGCGGAATTATCCAGATATGCTGTCATAACTTACTCCTCCAGATGAAACATCAGTACCGACAAGATGCACAGCCCCGCCGTCTCCGTTCTCAGTATCCGCTTTCCAAGGGATATTGGAGACGCTCCCATCTTCAGGGCCGCCTCTGCCTCTTCTTTATCAAACCCGCCTTCCGGGCCAATAAAGATCCCTACCGACTGTCCGGAACTGATCTTCCGAATCATCTCCTTTGTCTGCGTCATAGCGCTTCCAATACCATCTGCCAGAAGCTCGTCTGCACATTCATAAGGAAACAGGCACACATCCAACTCCTTTGCCTGAAGAAGCGCGCCGGCAAAATCAAGCGCCGGCAGTATTTCCGGAATCACAGCCCGACCAGACTGTTTTGCTGCACTTTCTGCAATCGCCTGCCAGCGTTTTCTCTTCCCTGCCTCTCTCTTCGCATCCAGCTTTACAACACATCTTCTCGAAGCCACCGGAACGATTGCCCATGCGCCCAGTTCCACTGCTTTCTGGATGATCAGTTCCATCTTGTCCCCTTTTGGAAGGCACTGGAACAATATGATCCGGGAGGAAAGCTCCGCCTTCACCCGCCGTCTTTCCTGAATCGCCGCATATATTGTATCCTCTGTCCAGCGGTCAATCCTGCAACCATATTCATTGCCATATCCATCGCTGATCACAATCTCTTCGCCTGCCCTCATGCGCAGGACATTTCTGATATGGTTCACATCCGTGCCAAGAATCACAACTTCATCTGTATGTACTTGGTCCGGTTCTACAAAAAAATGATGCATACTCTCTCCATCTAATTCTTCCGCGCCGTTATAGACACCCACTCACCCTGGTGTGTCACCTCCAGAATCTCAAGTCCGGCAACTTTCACTGCATCGGACACAAGTGTTTCTTTTTCTGCAAGAATACCGGAAGTAATATAGATACCTCCTCTTTTTAAATGCCGCACTGCAGACGGAGTCAAAGGTACCAGAACTTCTGCCAGAATATTCGCTGTGATTATATCATATTGATTATATCCTACTTGCTCCTGTACGCCGCAATCGTCAATTATATTTCCTTCCAGAACCCGGAATCTGTCCTCATTAATGCCGTTCGCATCCATATTTTCCTTCGATGCGCGGACCGCACAGGGATCCAGATCCGTACCCAAGGCATACTTTGCACCCAGCTTCAGCGCCACAATAGACAGGATGCCGCTTCCGGTCCCCACATCCAGAAGAACCGTCTCTTCCGTCACATATTTCCGAATCTGACGGATGCAAAGCTGTGTCGTCTCATGCATACCTGTCCCAAATGCAGTACCCGGATCAATCTGAATCAGAAGTTTTCCCTGATCTTCCGGCTGCACCGGCTCCCAGGAAGGCGTAATCAAAATATCATCCACATGGAACTGATGAAAATATTCCTTCCAGTTGTTGATCCAGTCCTTATCCTCCGTCTGAGAAGCTTCAATGGTGCCGGAGCCCACATCTACCCCCCAGCTGCGAATCTCGTCAAGTCCCTTCTGCACAGCCGCAAGAATCTCCCCATTGTCCTGTTCCGGCTCCAGATAGAAGCTGATACGGGCAGTACCATCATTCTCAGGAATGTCCGGAAGAATGTCCACAAACATACGGGACTTGTCACGCTCCGACAAAGGAACCTGATCCTCAATCTCAATCCCTTCGATCCCCACATCCATCATCATACTGCTGATCAAATCTTCTGCCTCAGCCGTTGTTGTCAATGTATATTTATTCCATCTCAATGATCATTTCCTCCTTGCCATGCCGGCTCCCTCTGTCCATGCGACCTATCTTATCATAAATATACCGGGATTTCAACCCGGCATATTTACAACACTTTTTCCAGTTCTTCAATGACAATCTTCAGTGCCCGTATGCGTGCATACTTTTTATCCACGGATTCCAGAATATGCCACGGCGCATATACTGTGCTGGTTTTCTGAATCATCTCGTCCACCGCCCGCTCATAAGCGTCCCATTTCTCCCGGTTTCTCCAATCCTCCTCTGTAATTTTCCACTGCTTCTCCGGCGTATTCTGCCGCAAATTAAAGCGCTCCAGCTGGGTCTCCTTGTCAATATGCACCCAGAACTTGATAATCACTGCACCCCAGTCCGAAAGTTCCTTTTCAAATTCATTGATCTCATTATAGGCGCGTTTCCAGTCATTCTCACTGCAGAAGCCTTCCAACCGCTCCACCATGACCCGCCCGTACCAGGTTCTGTCGTAGATGGCAATATGACCGGTTCTCGGCAGTCTCGTAAAAAATCTCCAAAGATAATGCCTTGCTTTCTCATGAGGCTCCGGACTGGCAATCGGATGCACTTCAAAGCCTCGGGGATCCAGAGCCTCGGTAATCCGGCGGATATTTCCTCCCTTTCCGGCCGCATCCCATCCTTCATATGCAATCACTACCGGAATCTTCTTCCGATACAGGCGGTTGTGAAGTTCTCCCAGATGATCCTGCAGGCGTTTCAGCTCTTCCTTATATTCTTCGTCTTCTATGGTTTTATCTGACAGGGAAACTTCTGAAAGCTTCGGCATCTTTACCAGCGGGAAGACATTCTGAAGCACCGGCACTGCCAGTGCCTGATTCTGCATGGCAATATCAATCCCTTCTGTCAATGTCTCCAGTACCTGGACTTCCGCCCATTTCTTCGTCTTTGCATCCACTACGTACCAGGGCACCGACGGAGAATCCGTCGCTTCCAGATAATTGTCAAAGACATCCAGACACCTCTCATAATGCCTGTTCTGCCAGCGATCTCCTTTACTGACCCGCCAGCGGGTATCAATATCATCTTTCAGGCTGTCAATACGCTTTTTCTGCTCTTTTCTGCTGATATGCAGGAAAAATTTCATGACCAGATAACCGTTGTCCGTAAGCTGACGTTCAAAGCGGCGGATGCTGGCCACTCTCTTCTCGTAAGTTTCATCATCCGTCTCATCCATAAGCCGATCTCTGGTCACCTCATCCATCCAGCCGGAATCCATAAACACGAATTTTCCTGCCTCCGGAATCTCAGAAAAATACCTCCACAAAAAAGGTTTTCTCTTATCCTCTTCCCGGATAATCTCCATAGAGGCAACTTTGAAAAAACGCGGATCAATATTTCGGATCACCTGTCCGATGGTGCTTCCTTTTCCGGACGTTCCCCACCCTTCCAAGAGTACAAGAACTGGCAACTTATGCTCCTTGATCTTCATCTGCTGGGCTGCCAGCCGTTCTCTTGCTGCCTTTAAACGGTTCTTCAGTTCATCTTCCTGTGGCTTTTCTGCCAAAATTCTGTTGTTCAGCATCATTTTCCCCCTCCCAGGATATAGTTTTCAACTTCTTCCATACTATCTGCAACAGCAACAGCCCCTGCCTTTTCAAGCTCCCCTTCTGCTGCAAATCCCATGGACAGCCCGAGGCAGGGAATTCCGAATTTCGCTGCACCTTCCACATCATGCCTTCGGTCGCCTACCATCAGAATCTTCTTCCTTTCTTCCTCCGGAAGCTCCATTCTGTGAAGAAGCTCTTCTATCACATCCTCTTTACTGATCCGGCTCTCATCCATGCTTCCTCCACAAATATAGTCAAAGCAGGAATCCACCTGAAAATGCTCCAAAATCATCCGCACGAATACTTCCGGTTTGGAAGAAGCTACGCAAATTACTTTTCCATTTGTTTTCAGTGATATAAGGAGTTTGGGTACTCCTTCCAGAAGCTGATTCTGAAACACCCCTTTTTCACTGAAATATTCTCTGTAATAGTCCACGCCCTGCCTTGCCTGCTCCACAGTAAAACCATAATATTCTGCAAAAGATTCCAGCAGGGGCGGACCGATAAAAGGTTCCAGTTTTGTCAGATCCTGCTCCTCAATCCCCATACATTTAAGCGCATACTGTACACTTTTTGTAATCCCTTCTCTTGGATCCGTCAGGGTCCCGTCCAAATCAAAAAAGATATACTGATACATAGTTTACTCCGTTTCTTTTCTTTCATTCTGAAAACATTCTATTATATAATCATACATCCTTCGAACCGCCGGTGCAAATACATCCGACCGCATTCTGGCAAGCATGATTGTCCGCTTCTCCTCCACGTCCAGCGGGTATACATCCACTGGAAAAGGAATGTTCTTAATGACCAGCTCCGGCGCCAGGCACACGCCATAACCTCCCATGACCAGCGCAATCGCAGACATATCATCTACGATACGGCTTCCACCGCCTCCGGACAAATGATATTTTTCCATAAAATGATTGACATCTGCATCACAGCCTTCCCTCTGAATCACAAAGCGCTGCCTGCGAAGTTCCTCCACCGTCACATATCCCGGATGTTCGGGGCGAAAATCTTTTGGTGTCACGCACACAATTCGGTCCTCATAGACAGGCGTTCCCTCCATATCTCCCATACTGGAAGCTGACAGAAACCCCAGATCCACCACTCCGTCTTTCAGCCATTGGTATACATCATCGTATGTTCCCTGATAGATATCTAGCCGAACTTCCGGATATTGCTGTTCAAATCCCTTCAAAAGGCTCGGCATCCATTCCACACAGGCACTGTTGAATGTGCCAAAACGAACCAGCCCTTTTTGCATCCCGTTAAACTGAGCAACTGCCTGCTGCAAATATTCGTCACTGTTCAGTACATTCTTAATATACGGAAACAATTCCCTGCCATAACTGGTCAGATACACACCCTGCCTGCTGCGAACAAAAAGTGTGGATCCAAGTTCCGACTCCATGGCCGATACCGCATGACTGATTGCCGACGGTGTCAGCTTCAGTGCATGCGCCGCTTTCTGAAAGCTCTGCTGATCCACCACCGCCATAAACACCTGATAAGACAACAATGTCATAAGCTTCTCCTTGAATTACTTTCATCTGCAGAATGAAAATAATGAATTTTACTTATGTATTAAATTATATTAAAATAGAAATATAATATCAACATCAGAAGTTTTGCTTTTGTTGTATAAAATGTGTTTGCGATGAAAAATGGAGGGCATTTGCCTTCCATTTTTCATATACCCGCACGCATATTCAAAACAAGCTCCCTGCCCTCTCCCTGAATCCAGGCAAAGGCATCATCCAGGCCCTCTTCGGCAAAAGAAAAATCTTTTGCTATCTTCTGTTCATCAGGCGTAGACTGCAGTGCAAAGGGCTCCGGCCACATTATTGTACGCAGCACCGTCTCCTCTTCTTTATCTTCCTGTTGAACCTCCGTTCTTCCGACCCAGAACCGGACGCCCCGGTCAGAACCAGTAAATGCTTCTTTTTTATAAAAGGGAAGGTGAAACAGATCCAGTCTCTCAATCATGCTGCTGCTCTCCTACAATGTACTTGTCTTCAATGTAACAGTCACCCAGCCCCCGTCATAGTTAAATCCGATCTCCAGCCCCACCGGACTGTAGAACATAACGCTTTCTTCTTCATCTTTCAGGTATTCCACCAGTTCTTCATCCGAAAGCTCATCCACAAATTCCACCATGCCATTCTGATGGCTGTTCCTGGAACGGAATTGCCAGGCAAGCTCTTCGTCAACCTGCACCATCTCTTCATGAGAAATCATTTCCCCTGTCTCAATCCAAAAGCTGATTGCTTCTACCCGCGGAATCGTCGTCTTCTTATCATAAAAACTGTGGCGGACAACCACGCTGATCTTCTCCTCATCCATCAGCGTCACATAGCCATAACTGGCAACTCCCGATACATGTTCCTGATAGCTGTCCTTATATTTGCAGACAAAGTCCTCAATCACCTGGTTCATGGCTGCAAACTTCTCTTCTCCTCCTTCTCCGGTTAGAACCGGATAAACGCAGTCATAGGTACAGTCATCATCTGAATCATCCGGTTTCAAAGACAATGTCCCCCAAATCACCTGATAGTCCAGCTCCAGAGAAGTGGCGTCGGTAATTTCCTTGTAATAATCATCTTTCTCACTCGGCTCATAATATTCATCAGAGTCGTCATAATCAGGATATAGGCTATCATCATAAGGATTCCCATAACCAAAATATCCGTCATCTGCATCATATCCGTATCCGGGCCCTGAGCCGCTCTGAACCTCTCCTACAATCTTTCGGATAGAATAAATCATGAATATAACGATCACCAGAAGAAATAATATCCCCACCGATGCGCAGACCACAGCAACCAGTTTGCCATGTCCCTTTTTCTTCGGCGCTGGCGCCGCCGCATTAGGACCATGCCATCCGGCACCCGTCTGATTTCCATAAAACTGCCCCTGATAAGCTGCTCCTGTCTGTCCTCCGGAAAGCTGCCCCTGCCAGCCGGCTCCCGCAGAATAACCGCAGCTTCTGCATACGCCATCCCGCATCAATGCACCGCAACGGGGACAAAATCCGTACCCCTCTCTCTCATTCATATTGCTTCCCCTTTCACACTCTGAACTTCATTCCTCTATCTCCACTGTAACGGTCCAGTAGCTTTCTCTGGCCTCAATGGAGCAAACAGTTCCTTCTTGTTTTGCAAGACGCTTTTTCGTATTGTTGGACATGGCAACTGCATCCCGGATCGTGTAATAATAGATGATCCCGGCCATGGTACTGGAACTGTCTTCTTTCAGTGAAACCTGATCACCGACCTGTATTAGCCCAGCCCGCTCCATACGAAATTCCATCTTTCTGCCCATCATATGCCACCCCTAAAAATTCTTCCAGGCAAATTCCCTGTTCCGCCATCAGCTTCGCTGCAGGAACTCCCACATATCTCAGATGCCAGGGTTCAGAGATAATCCCCGTCACATCCGACTTACCGGACGGATAGCGGATCACATAACCATATTCCCAGGCGTGTTCCTCAATCCACTTGTATTCCTTCGTACTGCGGATCCCCTCGTCCAGCACTCTGTAACTGCCTGTCAGAAAATCCACAGTCAGACCAAGCTGATGTTCACTGGTCCCCGGTACCGCCACCACTTTCCCTGCCTCTTCCACCGCCTTTACATGGCTGAAGCCTGTAGATTCTAAGCGCTTGATCTTGTTTTTAAAAAGATTCACTTGTTTCATGTAAGTACGATAAGAAGAGGCAATGCTGATATACATTCCTTCTTTTCTGGCATCCGCTACCATTCTTTTAATTGCTTCTGCAGAACGGGGCTCCAGTTCATGTCCATTGCCGATACTGACAAGTTCCAGTTCCAACTCTCCTTTTAAAATATATTCTTTATTTAAGAGACTCAGATATCCATTGATCATTGCATCTTTTACGTCCTGATCAAGAGAATCCTCTATATCCTTCTGCAGCTGAAGATTTAAAGTTTCCTCTTTTCGCTGTCTGATTACCTTGGGCGCTACTGAACGTTCTCCTGACCCCCCGGAAGTCTCCGTTGCCGGAACTTCCGTTGGAACCGTATCTGCACCTGCTCCTCCCTCAGGGACCGCCGCCTCTGCTTCCGCCTGCGCCTGTTGGGCTGCCGCCTGCGCCGCCGCTTCTGCTTCCGCCTGCGCCTGTTGGGCTGCCGCCTGCGCCGCTGCTTCTGCTTCCGCCTGCGCCTGTTGGGCTGCCGCCTGCGCCGC
>CAJTTI010000019.1:49832-63795 GCA_910579225.1 uncultured Lachnospiraceae bacterium
TTCCGCCTGCGCCTGTTGGGCTGCCGCCTGCGCCGCTGCTTCTGCTTCCGCCTGCTCTGATGCCAAAGCGTATAATCCATTTATCTGAAACAGCAGCACCGCTCCTGCAAGCAGCACCGCGTGGATTACTTTCATGTATTTTTTCATATTACTGTATGTTCCTCGTATCCTTAATCTTTTCTCTTCTTAGTAGTCTGATGTTTATCATAACATAATTTTTTCCAAAATGCATCTTCCAGTATGTATATTTAAAAAAAATTAAGTCTTTTTATCCCGGTTCACAAAATTGTCTGCATCAGATATCCGAATGGCACAGGTTTGGTTCCCCTTTCGCGGATACCGGTTCAGCAACAGATCACGCCTCCCCGTCCTCCAAGGCAGCACATACTGCACAGATTATACATCAGACAAATCTTACAGCACATATCGTTCCCCACCATGTTCATTCCTCCGTAAGGCGTGCTCATCTGATCATACCAGTTTCCCCCGCCCTCAAGCTGACGGAGAAGCATCTGATATTCCATTCGTCCGGGCTCTATCTCCACCGCACGTCTCGCATGCTCCAGAGCAGTCACATTGTTCCCAAGTCCGTTGTTGGCAATCGCACTCAGATAATACCAGCCAGCTCCTTTGCGTTCCATTCCGGACAGCACATGCAATGCTTCCTGGAATTTTCCTGCCCGGACATAATTCATCGCCGCATTCAGATACCTTGTATACTCATCCTCCTGACCGGAACCATTTCGCTCTTGATAGCCGCCGAAACTGCCGTACCCAAAACTTCCCTGTTCTTTCTCTTTCATAATCTGATCATAGGCAGCCTGGATCTGTTTAAATTTTTCTTCTGCCTGGGCTGCATTGGGATTGTTCACATTCGCATCTGGATGGTATTTCCGGCTGAGCGCCCGGTATGCTCTCTTGATTTCCTCATCTGATGCGCCGCGCTTCACTTCCAGCACTTCATATGGATCTGTCATCATGCCTTTTCTTCCATTTCCTTTCTCCGCTGCCGTACCTGTCCGTAGCGCGTCCACACACCGGCATACAATATATTACGCAAAAGTTCTGCATCCTCCAGAATAGGCAATCTCTCAAATGCCCTTCCCGTCTCTGCCATCATCATCTTTAAGATCATCCGGCAGTCCTGTTCAAAACTTTCCTTTTTATATAATCCGGCAAAGGGATTATACCGCCCCTTTTCCAGATCTTCTTCCACATCCTCATATGCATCCATCAAATAGATAAATTTTCCGAAGAAAAAGCCCATACGGCGAAGCGTATCCGTCCATTCATCTTCCCGGTACGTAAACCATTCTGCCATAATCTCTCCGAAAAATCCAGCCGTTTTATCAATATCGCTGACACATTCCTTCTCGGCTTTCTGAAGCTCCAGCAGAAGTTTCCCGGTCTTTGCCACCTTCCGCCCATACAGTTTCTTCAACCGCTTCATCCTGCTTTTCAAAAAACCGGCATACAAAAGTCCAGATAACTTATGCTCGTCCTGCCAATCATCCAGACATTTATAATACGTCAGTATCACATTCACATCTGCAACATAATCATAATACCGGTTTCTCCGGTAAGCCCGCCTCTGAAGCGGATGCGCCGGACACCTTTTTACCCCTGCCTCTGTCTCCGGCTCATACAGCCCTGTCAGAAGAAACGCCAGAAACGTCATGTCATAACTAAGCGTCATCTGTCCTCTTCTGCCATGACGCATCTTAAGACTTCTGCACAGCCCGCAGTAACCGGCCTGATATGCCTCGTACTCTCTCACTTTCAGTTCCGGCTTATGAACGACAATATATCCGAACATGCACTAACTCCTTTTCTGAAACTCATGTCCACACTTTGGGCAGCGGACCATGATTCTGCCTTTTCCTTTAGGAATCCGTATCTTCTGTCTGCACTGGGGGCAGACATAGATATGATGGTATTTCCGTTCACCAGACAGCTTTTTCTGCTGCTCCAGCCAATATCTGAATCTCGCAGTCGCATTCAGGTATCTTTGATTCTCCGCATAGCGGGCCGCATGGTTCTTTGAAAACATCCGAAAATAAGAATAAAACAAAAGCCCCCAGGCAAATATACTGAGCAAATTACTTCTTATCAGAATATTCAACAGCAGGCACACCAGCAATGCCCCCAGTAAAAATCTGGAAAAAGCATCCTGTCCGTACCTGCCCTGCATAAAACGATAAAATCTGTCTCTCATATGTCATACACTCCTTTAAACAAGAATCCGCCGTCCCTCCGTCGTATCCGGAAGACCTTTTCTTATTCCATTGTCCGTCCCACATGTAAACTCATTATAAACCGCAAATGTGAAAATACAATGAAATTTTTATAAAGTCTTTCCTCTTTTGCTGTGACAACTATAAAAACCCGGAAGCTTATTTTCCTGCACTTCCGGGTTCTTCTCCTATACTTTCAGAGTCCGATATCTTTTGTCCAGAATTTCTTCCAGTTCTTTTCCTGGTTCAAAACAGATCACATGCGTTCCCTTTTCCGTACCCACTTTCATGACGCAGCAGGTCTGTCCCTCCATATGAGAAGAATAATCCCTTGTGATCTGCCCCAGACGAACAGCATCTTCTTTCCTTCCCAGGTGGTAGCCAAGCACATTTTTCATCTCGCACTGAAATTTCTTCTTCCGGCGGCTCTTCTGATAGATCGCGGCAATCTCCAGCGTCCCGTCCAGAAAAATCGTCTCATATTCCATATGACTGCTCAGATACCCCAAATAGCATCCCACTGCTCCTGCCACTGTCAGTACAACAAATGCCCAATATACCATCAGCGCCAATACCAGAGACACGGCTGTCACTCCAATCACCGCAATCTGTTTTGCCCGCATTCCTGCTGTCTGGCGGACAAAGACTGCATATTCGCTGTAACTGTTATTCTCATTCATCCTGATGCCTCCTGATCACTGTCCTTTTTATTCCTCTTCTTCCTCCGGCGCCTCTGCCAGCAGAGCGTATGCAATATTCGTTGCATGATCTGCCACCCGCTCAAACCCGGACATAACATCTGAGAAAACCATCCCTGAAGCCGCCGAACATTCGTTCCTGGTCAGACGTTCCACATGGTTCTTCTGAAACTGCCGTTCCATCAGATCAATCTCGTTCTCCAGCTCCATAATATCCTGCATGTGGTCTTTCGTGCTGTGAGCAAACATATCAATCGAATACTCAAGAATTTTATTAACCTTTGCGCTCATCTCCCGAAGTTCCTGCAGACTTTCCTCACTGAAGGATATATTTTCTGCTATTCTGCTCTTTGCCGAATCTGCCAGATTCTCGGCATGATCCCCAATCCGTTCAATGTCATTGACCACATGGAACAACGCGCCAATACTTTTACTGTCATCAATAGGCAGGGTCATCTGTCCGATTTTAACCAGATAATCCGTGATCGCATGGTTCATAAAGTTAATCTGTTTTTCCACTGCATATACTTTATTGATCTTTGCTTCATTCAGATTAATCAACGCTTCCAGACCGCGATTCAGGTTCTCATAGGCCAGGGCCCCCATGTGCTCCAGCTCCCTGACAGCTTCAATCACAGCCGTAGTTGGCGAAAACATGGACGTTTTTCCAATATAGAAAAGTTGAAACTCTGCGCCGCCGCCTTTCTCTTCCACTCCCGGAACTGCCAGATAAGTCAGTTTCACGATTCCCTTTGTAAATGGAAGCAGAATCAGAACCTGGCAGATCTTGAACAGGGTATGGGCGTTCGCCACACAACGGCCCGGATCCGAACCGGATATCCCCTTAATCACATCCAGTACCAGGCCCCCTGCCAGAGTCAGTACCAGATACATGATGATCGTACCGATAATATTAAAGAATAAATGAATCAGCGCCGCTCTCTTGGCGTCTTTTTTCCCGCTGAGGGAAGCAAGGAGCGCTGACATGCAGGCGCCGATATTACAGCCGAGAATAATATAAAAACAGATCGGAAGTTCTATCAGACCCTGTTGTGCCATCAAGAGGAGAATGCTGACAGTAACAGAAGAACTCTGGATAATTGCCGTAATGATGGTACCCATGACAATCCCCAGAACCGGACTCCTAAGCCCTCCCAACATGGCTGCAATCTGTGGAGAATCTTTCAGACTCGCCATACTTCCGGACATAACAGAAAGCCCCATAAAGAGTACTCCAAATCCCAGAACAACTTCTCCGATCTTCTTCAAACGGTCATTTTTCACAAACTGGGTCAAAATCACACCCACAAACAGAAAGATGGGTGCATAAGCCGACAAATTAAAGGATACAAGCTGGGAGGTAACCGTCGTACCGATATTCGCGCCCATGATAACTCCGGCTGCCTGGTACAGGTTCATCATCCCCGCATTTACAAAACTAACCGCCATAACCGTCGTGGCGCTGGATGATTGGATCACCGCACAGAACAGAATCCCCACCAGAGTTCCCATGATCTGATTGGTCGTAACTGCCTCCAGAATGCTTCGCATCTTGGCGCCTGCCGCCTTCTCCAGGCCATCGCTCATCTGCTTCATTCCAAGCAGAAAAAGTCCAAGCCCTCCCATCAGTGACACAATTATACTTATCTCCATAATCACTCTACCTCATAGCCTTTTATCCGTTTGTATGCAGAACAAAAGCGTATGCATTTTACATACGCTCTCTTATACTTTACTCCAATTTTACAAAACTTACAAGATTTTCTTTAAGATTTTACATAAATTTTACTTTTCCCCCAGTGGACATCCGACAAAATACGCGCTTTTAATTCTTCCAAAGACTTAAATTTCTGCTCCGGCCGCTCAAATTCCACAAATTCCACCACCAGCTGCCTGCCGTACAGATCGCCGCTGTAATCAAACAGGAAGGTCTCCACTCCCTTGTGCGTCTCCCCTCCCACCGTCGGTTTATATCCGATATTCGTAATGCCGTAATAGTCCTCATCATCTATCAAGGTTTTGGTCAGATATACCCCATTAGGCGGCAGTAGCTTCTCTTCCGGCGGCAGAAGATTCGTGGTGGGAAGTCCCAGCGTTCTGCCGATCTGCCTTCCATGAAGCACCTCTCCACTGACAAAATACCGATACCCCAGAAGTTCATTGGCAAGTGGGATATTTCCTTCATGAAGTGCTTCACGGACGTAGGTGCTGCTGATATCTCTTCCATGGCTCTTCTCCTTCTCCACCACTTCCACCTGATATCCGTACTGCTCTCCCAACGCTCTCAAAAGCCTGGTGTCCCCTTTTCTCCGATAGCCGAACCGAAAATCTTCTCCCACTGCTACGAAAACTGCATGAAGCTGCTTTACAAGCACCTCTCTGACAAAGGCTTCCGGTTCCATATGCGACAGTTCCGGTACAAAGGGACATTCCAACAGGTGGTCGACGCCTGCATGCTCCAGCAACTCTCTTCGTTCCTGGTTGGTCATGATATTCTGTCCGGAAAGTCCTGACAGCATCCTGGTGGGATTCTTTTCAAAAGTGAAAATAACAGAAGCAAATCCCTGCTGTTTTCCGGAAAGCACCCGCCCAATCAGTTTCTGATGCCCTCTGTGAAGACCGTCAAATTTTCCAAGGCTCACCGCGCAGGGCCCATCCATATGAAATTTTATTGTTCCTGTCACATAATTCATATTGTTTCTCTCTGTTTCTCATAAAACATTTTTACTGGACGATACTGCTTTTGTTCCCGCCGGTATTCGTAGATTCCCACAAAAGTCCCCTGACGGTCATACACCCTCACCTGTCCGGACTGCTCATCCTCCGGTTCCACATCGGTCTTTTTCAGCGGGTTTCCATTGTATCCTGTCTTTTCCCGCTGCGGTTTTAATACCACTGCAGGAAATGCCTCAAACATGCGGTCAACCGGAAGTATCACTTCTGAAAGCCGCCCCTCATCCCGAAGCTGCTCCACTTCCGAAAGCCGAATGCTGTCCTGCATGAAAAACGCTCCGGAGCGGGTGCGCAGCAGTTCTTTCATACAACCATGACACCCCAGCTTTTCCCCAATATCATGGCACAGCGTCCGGATATAGGTCCCTTTGGAACAGGAGACCGACATACGTACTTCCGGAAGCCGGATATCCAGAATCTCAATCTCATAGATCGTAACCTGTCTGGCCTTTCGTTCCACTTCTATCCCTTCCCGGGCCAGGTCGCACAGCTTCCTTCCTCCCACTTTCAATGCAGAATACATGGGCGGAATCTGCTCATAAGTTCCCAGAAAACTCATAACTGCTTCTTTTACGTTTTCTTCCGTTACCGTCACTTCCGCACATGCCGTAACGGCTCCGGTTATATCCTGCGTAACTGTGCTCTGTCCCAGCAAAAGTATGGTCTCATACGTTTTGTCCCGATCCGTCAGCATATCACACAATTTAGTCCCTGTACCAAGACACACAGGAAGAACTCCCTCCGCCTCCGGATCGAGAGTTCCTGTATGACCAATCTTCTTTTGTTTCAGAATCCCACGCAGCTTTGCCACCACATCATGTGAGGTAAAGCCCCGCTCCTTATAAATGTTGATTACTCCGTTTCTCACTGATTCTCCTGTTCCGTAAGCTGATGTTCAATATGTAGAGTCAGATTATTGACAATATCATGAAATGTTCCTTTCATTGTCACACCTGCTGCACGTACATGCCCACCGCCTCCAAAATAGGAAGCCACTTCGCTCACATCCACAATTTCTTTGGAACGAAGAGAGACTTTATACTCCAGATTATCTGTCTCGTACAAGAAGATTGCAACTTCAACATCCTCCGTCATCTTAAGCTGACTGACGATTCCGTCCAAATCCATCGGAGACACGCCGAAAAATGACAGCTCCTTTCTTCGCACCACACTGACAATTCCTCTGCCGTCCAGTACCCGCATGCTTTCCAGAAGTGCCTTCCCAAGAATCTGATTCTGAAGATAGGATCTTTTATAATATGTCTCTTCCAGAAGCTGTGTATATGGAATTCCTTTCTCCATCAGCACTGCCGCCATACGCATGGTATCCGGCGAAGTACAGCTGTATTGAAACACTCCGGTATCATGAGCAATCCCCGTATACAGCGCCGCTGCTGCTTCCTGAGATATCTTCTCCGGCTCCATTAACCTGCACAGAACCTCGCAGGTGGAGCTTGCGTTTGCATCAATCTCGTTGATCCCGCCATATCCCGTATTACTTATATGATGATCAATACAAATCGTCTTTTTAGCAGTGTCAAAATATGCTTTCGCTCCTCCCAGTCGTTCATACGACGCACAATCCAATGCAATGAACAGATCATATTCCTGCTCTTCTCCCTCCGCCTGGCGTATCTCGTCGTATCCTTTCAGCACTGCAAATTTCGGATCTGGCTTTTCCAGCCAGATATCCGCTTTGATTGGAGCAAAATTATCCATGATGTAATATTTCAGACCAATGCAGGCACCCACACTGTCACCGTCAGGTCTTACATGTCCAGCTATGGCAACGGTACGAACTCCCTGCAATTCCTTATCAAGCTGCATTCTTTTCCCCCTGTTATTATTTTGCATCCGCTGCAGCAATGCTCCAGCGGATGCTGTTTTTAGTTATCTAGCCTTCTTCTTCATTCCCGACCACATCATCAATCAGCTTTGACATATTCACCCCATATTCAATCGACTGATCCAGTATGAATGTAATCTCCGGCGTATTCCGAAGGTTTAGCTCCCGCGCCAGCTGACGGCGGATATATCCCACAGCACTAGTCAATCCATCCAGTGTATTTTTCTTTGCCTCTTCATCTCCCAGCACACTGATATATGCTTTGCAGGTCTTCAGATCAGGCGCCACATACACCTGCACCACAGAAGTCAGCGGGCTAATACGCGGATCCTTAATCTCTCCCCGGATAATCTCAGACAAAACTTTCTGGACCTCTCCGCTTACACGGGTATTTTTAATACTGTTTTTCCTCATTCTATCTCGGCACCTCTACCATTGTATAGGCTTCAACAATATCCAGCTCCTGGATATCATTGAATTTATCAAATACCAGACCGCATTCATAACCGGCCTTCACTTCTTTTACGTCATCTTTAAACCGCTTCAGAGAAGCCAGCTCTCCTTCGTAGATCTGCTTTCCTTCTCTGGAAATCCGAATCTTGCAGTTTCTCTGGAAAATACCGTCCAGTATATAGGAACCAGCGATATTTCCCACGCCGGAAGCTTTGAAGATCTGACGAATCTCCGCATGTCCGGTTACTTTTTCCTCGAAGATCGGATCCAGCATTCCTTTCATTGCCCGTTCCACATCCTCAATTGCATCATAGATGACGCGGTAAAGCCTCAGATCTACTTTCTCCCGGTCTGCAGTATCTTTTGCTGCTGCATCAGGCCTTACATTAAAGCCGATAATGATCGCTTTGGACGCGCTCGCCAGGATCACGTCAGACTCATTGATGGCGCCAACTCCTCCATGGATGCATTTCACCACCACCTCTTCATTGGAGAGTTTCAGGAGCGACTGCTTTACTGCCTCCACGGAACCAGCCACATCTGCCTTGATGATCAGGTTCAGTTCTTTCAGATTACCGGTCTGAATCTGAGAATACAGATCATCCAAGGACATCTTAAGCTTTGTATCTTCCAGCATCTTCTCTCTGCTCTCTTTGATAAAGGTCTCTGCAAAATGCCTTGTCTCTTTATCCGTACTGGGAGAGACGAAGATCTCGCCGGCCATAGGCACATCATTGAGTCCTAGAATCTCCACCGGCATGGATGGTCCTGCCTCTTTAACTCTGCGTCCCTTATCATCCATCATGGCGCGGACTTTTCCATAAGATGCTCCTGCTGCAATAAAGTCTCCCACATGTAATGTACCTTTTTGCACCAGCACTGTCGCAACTGGACCTTTTCCTTTGTCAAGCTCCGCTTCGATAACCAGACCTCTAGCCTGACGTTTCGGATTGGCTTTCAGTTCCAAAACGTCCGCGGTCAGAAGAACCATATCCAAAAGGTCCTCAATACCTTCTTTGGACTTTGCAGATACCGGAACACAGATCGTACTTCCACCCCAGTCCTCGGAGATCAGGCCATACTCTGTCAGTTCCTGTTTTACTTTATCCACATTTGCGCCCGGTTTATCAATCTTGTTGATCGCAACCACAATCTCTACTTCTGCTGCTTTTGCATGATTGATTGCTTCAATGGTCTGCGGCTTCACACCATCATCCGCCGCCACCACCAGAATCGCAATATCCGTGGAACTTGCACCGCGCATACGCATGGCAGTAAATGCCTCATGCCCTGGCGTATCCAGGAAGGTAATCTGTCTTCCACCTGCGGTCACCATATAAGCGCCAATATGCTGCGTGATACCACCAGCCTCCCGGTCCGTCACATTGGTATGACGGATCGCATCCAGAAGGGATGTTTTTCCATGATCCACGTGTCCCATGACACAGACAACCGGCGCTCTTGGAATCAGCGTATCTTCTGCATCTTCCTGATCTTCCAGCATCTTTCCGATCACATCTTCCTTCACTTCCGGCTCCGGATCGAAATTATATTCCAGCGCAATCTCCCCGGCTGCTTCAAAATCCAACTCAGAGTTTACAGTCAGCATCTTGCCTTCCAGGAAGAGTTTCTTAATGATGACAGACGGCTGAATCTTCATGCGCTCTGCCAGATCTCCAATACTGATGGTTTCCGGCAATGGAAGCTTCTTCGGTTCCAGATCTTCCTTCTTTGCTGCGGCCGGTTTTGTCTCCGGCCTTATAAATCTGCCGGGTTTGCCCTTCAGTTTGCTGATATCTGCATCTCTATACTGCTTTTCCTGCTTCTGATGATTACGGTTATCATACCTTCTGTTCTCCGGTTTTGTCTCCACCGGTGTCTCAAAAGCTTTGTTCATCTGGCGTCCAAGGGTATTTCTCTGGCCCTGTCCGCCGCGGTTATCCGGACGGCCTCCCTGAGAACGGTCGCCGCGGCCTCTGTTATTGTAACCACCCTGTCCGCCAGGTCTCCCATCCGGACGGCTGCCCTGAGGACGATCGCCGCGATTATAGTTTGGACGGTCGCCTCCGTTATTATTCCTGTTATAGCCGGAACGATCACCTCCGGGCCTGCCTTCTGAGCGGTTGCCCTGAGGACGATCGCCGCGGTTATAACCCGGACGGTCACCTCCGGGCCTGCCTTCTGAACGATTGCCCTGGGGACGGTCGCCGCGGTTATAGCCCGGACGATCACCTCCGGGTCTGCCTTCTGAGCGATTGCCCTGAGGACGGTCGCCGCGGTTATAATTGTTGTTCTGACGATTGCCGGAGGGTCTGCCTTCCGAACGGCTGTTCTGGGACCGGTTGCCCATATTCCGGTTCCCATTCTCTGCAGAACGGACCGGCTGACGATTCTCCGCATTCGTCTCCGGCTTCCTGTTCTCCTGCTTCAGCTCACTCTTTACTTCAGCCTTTGCCTCTGGTTTTGTTTCCGGCTTTGGCTCTGGCTTCAATGTGGCTGGTTTTACCGGCAGTTTTCCTTCCGGCTTCCCGGTCGTCCTTGCCTCTGATCTTGCAGCAGCTTCCCGTTTTGGCTGCGGCCTCTCTCCCTGTGGTTTTTTTGCCGGTCTGCGCTCCGGGCTTTTCTTATCCCGGCTGTTCTCCGGATTATGCACCACAATAAATTTCTTCTTCTTCGGAACGGCTTTTACTTCCTGTTCCTGTGCAGATGCGGGCTCCTGTGCCTGCTTCTCTTCTTTTGCCGGCCTGGGTTCTCCAAGCTCCGCACGCACCATTGCTGCCTGATTATCTTCCAGTGTTGCCATATGTGTTGTCACCTCAATATTTTTCTCTGCCAGTACGGCCATTACTTCTTTGCTTGTTTTGTTCAGTTGCTTCGCGAGTTCATACACCCGGATATTTTTATTCGACATCCTTACTGCCTCCAATACCTGATTGCTGTTTCATCTCCCGGATCGCCGCATTTGCCAATCCTTCATCTTCTATGGCTGCCGACACCCTTGCTTCTTTTCCACAGGCTGCCCCCAGCTCTTCTCTGCTTCCGGAAAAATACAAAGGTACTTTATAGTAAGTACAGATGTTGCGAAAATTCTTCTTGGAAGCCTCTGAGGCATCTTCCGATACAAGTACCAGCTTTGCTCTGTGCTGTCTCACCGATTTTTCCACACAAAATTCTCCGCTCACAGCCCTGCCCGCTCTTGTGGCCAGGCCAAGATATGACAGAACTTTATTTTTCTGCAAGCTTTTCGATCTCCTTTTCCAGACTCTCATAGACTTCTGCAGGAACTGAAAGTTTAAGCGCCCGTTCCAGGCCTTTTGATTTTGCCGCTTTCTTCATACACTCTGTATTCCCGCACAGATATGCGCCTCTCCCGTTCTTCCTGCCGGTCGCATCCAGGATGATCTCATTCTCTGTTGTACGGAGAATCCGTATCATCTCCCTTTTGCTCCTCATCTCGCCACATCCGATGCACTGACGCATTGGTATCTTCTTCACTGCTCCCACTCTGTCACTTCCTGCTCTTCTGTCTCATCTTCCCCGTCGTAATAAGTATCCTCTTCATATTCCTCTTCATACTCACCACTGTATTCTTCCTCGTATTCGTCCTCATCATAGAAGCCTTCATAGAAACCTTCAATGGCGTTGGCCTGACTTTCGCTCTTGATGTCGATCTTAAAACCTGTCAGCCTTGCCGCGAGTCTTGCATTCTGTCCTTCTTTTCCAATGGCAAGGGACAATTGATAGTCGGGAACCACCACTTTCGCAGTCTTGTCTTCCGGATCCGCCAGAACTACCACCACTTTTGCAGGACTCAGCGCATTCTCAATCAAAAGCGCCGGATTCTCATTCCAGTTGATGATATCAATCTTCTCGCCTTTCAGTTCGTTCACAATCGCGTTGACTCTGGCGCCGTTGAGTCCGACACAGGCTCCCACCGGATCCACATCCGGATCTTTGGACCAGACGGCAATCTTGGTACGCGATCCGGCCTCCCGGGCAATGCTCTTAATCTCCACTGTTCCGTCCCGGACTTCTGTAACTTCTGATTCAAACAGTCTTTTCACCAGCTCCGGGTGCGTCCTGGACACCAGGATCCTGGGACCTCTCGTCGTATCCTTTACTTCCAGAATATATACTTTGATACGCTCCGTAGGAGTAAATACTTCTCCTTTTACCATCTCATTTTCATTCAGGATTGCATCTACTTTCCCCAGGTTCACGCTTACATTCTTACCTATATAACGCTGTACGACTCCGGTAACCACATCTTTTTCTTTTCCATAATATTGATTAAACAGAACTTTGCGCTCTTCTTCACGGATTTTCTGCAGGATCACATTTCTTGCATTCTGAGTAGTGATGCGCCCGAACTCCTTTGATTTTACCTCTTCCTGTACAATATCTCCCAGCTCGTATTTACTGTCGATCAGCTTCGCCGAAGCAAGGCTGATCTCTGTCACATCATTCTCCACTTCTTCCACGACTGCCTTTTCCACATAAACACGAAAATCATAGGTCTCCCGGTCAATGGTTACGCGGAAATTATCTGTATCCTTTCCAAAATGTCCTTTGCATGCAGTTATCAGGGAATTTTCAATGGCATCCAGCATCACTTCTTTGCTGATATCTTTCTCTTTCTCCAAAATGTCCAGTGCCATCTTTAATTCAGTGTTCATTTTCTGTCTTATCCTCCTTAAAAATCAAATGCCAGACGAATCAGAGCAATATCCGCCCTTGGAATGGTTAAAACAGCTCCGTCTTCAAACTCCAGCGTCACTGTTTCTTTGTCCCATTCTTTTAGAATCCCTGTAAACTCCTTCTGCTTATTCAGTGCCCGAAACAGTTTCACTTCCACAGATTCTCCCTGGCTTCTGACAAAATCTTTCTCTTTTCTGAGAGGCCTTCCCAGTCCCGGCGAACTCACTTCCAGAATGTAGCTCTCTTCGATGAAATTCTTCTCATCCAGCTGATCCGACAGCGCACGGCTGATCCGTTCACAGTCGTCAATCGTGATCCCTCCCGGCTTGTCAATATAAGCCCTCAAATACCAGGTTCCCGCCTCTTTGACAAATTCCACATCCACAAGCTCGAACTGATTCTGCTCCATCATAGGAGCCAGAAGTGCTTCTGTCTTCTCTTCATAACTTTCCCTTCTTGCCAAGTAGTAATTCCTCCTTTTCTCTGCCCGGTCGGCTCCATCCGGGCAGACAGCCCGACAGATCATTCTTACAGACATACATATAAGAAGGAGTGGACGTTTGCCCACCCCTTTCTATAATCTGTTTATTAAGTTACTATCAGTATATCACAAGTTTTGATAAATGCAAGTACTTTTTCTTATATAGATGAACTTTTTCTGTTTCCGCACTCAGAACTCTGTCTTTTCGGTAAGTTTTTAAGTTGTTACAATTTTTTTACCACCGTAAGCTTCCCCACAGAAGCCATAGGCATCTCTGACAGCATATCCTGGTACATTTCTTCTAAAGTTTTCACCGGCCTCCATCCCAGCTTCATCAATTTCGCCCCTGACAGCCGAAGTCCTGTAGGCGCAGCATATCCGCGGGAATTCTCCGGCAGAATCTCATACCGCACCTTAATTCTGCCGCCTGCAACCCTGGCTGCCGCCAGTTCCGCCATCTCACGAACTGTCATAGTATTGGCTTCATTGACTACATTATAAGCCTCTCCGTTCTCTCCATGTTCCAGAATCATCAGCACACCGCTGACGACATCATCAATAGAACAGTAATTTCCCACAGACAGGCCCTCCGTGTGAAGAACGATGTCTGTATCAGACCTTACAGCTTTTGCAATCTGGGCAAAATTCTGTTGTCTGAGGACAAACCCCCTTCCGAATATAACCTAAAGGTACACTTTTCAGTACTCTTTTATCTCATCCGCTAAAAATATTTGAAATTATAAAATGCCAAAATCCCAAAATCCTTCCATATCAAAGGATTCTGGCGTTTATTAATTTTTATTACAATAAAACAAAACCG
>CAJTTI010000020.1 GCA_910579225.1 uncultured Lachnospiraceae bacterium
AGTTCAAGCGGCTTTGGCAGTATATTGTTACCAGAACGGTTAAGGAGCGCTGCTACTACCGGTATGAAGATGGAAAGCGCGTAAAGCATACATAATAAGCCAGAGGAGTTGTTTGGCGTGGTAAATGGTGCTTTCCATCAGACCACCAATGATTAAGAAATTGCTATTTTTCGTGGTTCCCACATAGGATAACTGAACAATGAAAAGCCGGGAAAGCCCGTAAAATCAAGAAAAAACGGCGCTAAGAGAATTTCAGTACGGCCTCAAAGCGGCTCGTCGCGCTCCGCAGTTCTCCAAGAGATAAGCAGAACAATGATACAGATGCAAGAATATGGACTCCGCAGGTTTTTCTGCGGAGTTTTTATTGTGCTGTCATGACTAAATTATTTTTGATTTTACAAATGGATTGACTTGTAGATGAGGTGTTTATATACTATAAGATGATGAAAAATATGCCCGGTGATAATAATAGTATGGGCATCAGATAAACGATATAAAGGTGTTTTATGGTGGAAGGAGGATTTTGATGAATTTGTCAAAAATAAAAGCAGTCGTTGTGGATGATGATGTTTTTAAGGGCTCTGATATACGCAAAGCCTTGGAATTTAATGGGATAAGAAGCATCGTGACAGTGAGAAATCAGGAAAAACTGTGGGAACAGATCTACCATGGTGAGGATAAGATTGATTTGATTGTGACAGATATGCAGTATCCGTTGGGAGCGGGAGAAGCTGTGGACGAAGAGGCGGGATTTAAACTGATCGAAAGATTGGAAAAAGAAAAAATCGACATTCCGGTTATCGTCTGTTCCTCTTTGAATTACCGTATTCCCAACATATTGGGAAGCGTATGGTATAACAAGCTCAACGATCTTGATTTTTGTTTTAAGGAGGTACTGGGTAAATTAGAAAAGAACAGTTGACGGAATGAGGAGATGCGTTGATGAGCTGCAGGCTTTTATGTCAGAAAATATTTGGAGGTATGCCCTATGAAAAAGAAGATTTACGTAGTAAAAAGAGGAAGAAAAACCGGTATCTTTGATGAGTGGAAAAAAAAGTGCGAGCCGCAGATAGAAAGATTTCCAGGAGCTTTGTTCCGCAGTTTTGAGTACAGGACAGAGTTTGAAAAAGAAGATGAAAATAAGGAGGGAAGTCTTCGGCACGCCTTTATGCTTGCGGATAAATACATGGGGGAATTCTGTATAGGAGGATTTAAACTTGTCTATCAGGGCAGAAAAAAGGACTATACAGAGGAAGACAGCTGGAAGAAAGAAGGATTCCTGCCTTTTGGAGAGAAAATTCCTGATGATGCGGACAGTCCGCAGGAAGAGGAGGAAAATGACGATATAGATGACTATAGCGATGACTACTATGATGATGACTATTATAGTGATGAAGATGGCGATATGGATGAAGATGGCAGTATAGATGAATTTCCTGTAGGTTTTGTGTCCATAGAAGATGATATAGATGAGGAACTTCCCTTTGCGTTTGACGTTCCCTCTGATTATACAGAATCTGAGAGCCGGAAGAAGCAAGAAACATCTTCTGAGGAATCTGCCATGTACCATTATGACCATACGAAGGAAGAAGAGGTATACAGCGAGCTTCACATACCTGTACGTCCTGATCAAAATGAACCATGGCTTGAAATTCTTCTGTATGTTGCAGGCGATGGAAATTCGCATTTTGCACGCAGTTATGTGGGAAGATATCATGTGCCTACATTATATACTGCATTGCTTGTATTTGTATTCAATCCAAAGTTAATTTTGCACAACTTTGTTGAAATATACAAGCTGAATATTTATCCGAAAATCAAAGGTAAGAATCCGTTGAAGATTTCACCTTCCGACTGGATCGATGATACCTGCAAAATATGGGAAGGTTCCGACGAGTACCGTGTACTGAAACAACGTTTTGAAAAATATGACATGGAGTATCTGGACTTTGACGAGCTCTTACAAAGATGCTGTGCCTTTGCAAAGGATAGTTATGAAAGGATTCTGGATACGAATTCTGCTACATATAAAAGTATGAAGAAATATATCAAACAGGGAGGTCACTCGCTGAGCGATTTGTATCGGGAATTAACGGAGAATAACATATATCGTAAGGAGCTTATAAAAGTGTCCGGCCCGTATGTCAATCCCGATCTGGAGAAAAAATTACACAAGAAGGAGACAAAGGCATCATTCAAACAGCTTATCATGCATGTCGAATCCATCGGTGTAAAACTCAAGGAAAAGGTCATAGGACAGGATGACGCAATCGACAAATTAGAGAGCGCCTTTTTCCATATGGAAAAAAACGCCCGTCAGGAAGATAAAAGAAAGGGTCCAAGGAACGTATTCCTGTTCGTGGGGCCTTCCGGTGTAGGAAAGACTTTTATGGCGCAGTTATTTGCGGACGAGCTGGGTCTTCCTTTCAGGCGTTTTGATATGTCGGGATATCCCAGGGAAGATTCCGTAGAGGAACTGATCGGCGTTTCTACTTTTTGGAAGCAGGCCAAACCAGGCGTGCTGACTAATTATGTGAATGAGAATCCACACAGTGTGCTTTTGTTTGATGAAATTGAGAAGGCGCACGGCACTGTTATACGGTTATTTTTGCAGATACTGGATGACGGAATCTGCTTTGACCGTTATTATGATACAAACATATCTTTTGAAGATACCATTATCATATTTACTACAAATGCGGGGAAACAGCGTTACCGTGATGCAAAAGATGAGAATCTGACGGCACTTCCGGACAAGCTGGTACTGGATGCTCTGGAAAAAGATATCAATCCGGAAACAAAGAATCCGTTTTTCCCTCCTGAAATACTGTCAAGGATGTCTTCCCATACCATCATCATGTTTAACCATTTAAGGGCGGATGCTCTCAGGCGGGTGGTAGAAAAGGATGTGGAGAACCAGCTTATAAAAACAGAGCGGGAATTTGGATACAATCTGAGAGTCGGGAAGAGTAAACTGGCGAAGACAGTGCTCTATTCTATGGGCGGAAGTGCCGATGCCAGGAATGCATCCAGGCTGGCCGGAAAGCTGATCGATCAGCAATTACTTGAATTTATGTATTTGATGATGCAGAAGATGCTGCCGGACAACATCGAAAGGATTAAAAAGATAGAATGGGACTGTGATTTCACGGGAGCAACGGATGAAGTCAGGAAATTATATTCCGGCGAGAAAAACGGTGTTATTCCTGTACTTGGAGTTATGAAATATGACCCGTCCGGTTCGCTCAAAGAGAATGGCATCACAGTAAAGGACTCAACCGATTCCGATGCATTTATGGGAATGCTCCGCTCCGAGAAGGTGCTCTTTGCGATCATTGACTATACACTGGGATTGGATCATACAGGAAGCAGCCTGAATATTGCAGATGCAAGATCGGTGGGAAGTAATGTGTTCCTGAATATGGCAGGAGAAAACAAAGATATTCCGATATACATTTTATGCGGAGGGAAGTCCGAATATAAGTATTCGGACCGAGAGAAAGACGACTTGATTCGAAGAGGCGCACGGGGGTTTATTAACAGAGAATACTATGAAAATGAACTGGAGTCGGTCTTTTGGGATGTATGCTGCCAGAAGGTAATGGACACGCTTGCCCGCAGGCATCAGGTGCTGACCTATAAGACGAGAAAAGGATTTGCGGACAAATACTATGATGTGGGTAAGATCGAGTTTTATGATCTCAAGCTGGAAACGGCTGTGGAATCCGAGGACAGATTCTCAATCCTATCCAATGCAGAGCGGCCAAATATCAAATTTAACGATGTCATCGGAGCGGAAAAGGCGAAGGAAGAGCTTCAGTATTTTGTGAAGTATCTTATGAAACCAAGAGAATTCCTTAAAAATGGCATTAGACCGCCGAAAGGGATTCTTCTCTATGGACCTCCGGGAACCGGAAAGACAATGCTTGCCAGAGCTATGGCAGGCGAGTCGGATGTGGCCTTTCTCCAGACCAGTGCAACGGAGTTTAAGAATAAATATATAGGCGAGAGCGAGGCTAATATCAGGCGGCTCTTTGAAAAGGCAAGGAAATATGCACCGGCCATTATATTTATTGATGAGATTGATGCAATCGGCAAGAAGAGAACCGGTTCGGAGAATACGCATGACACGGAAAGTATGTTGAATGCCCTGCTGACCGAGATGGACGGTTTCCGCGGCGCTGACAGCAATAAGCCGGTCTTTGTACTGGCGGCTACTAATTATGTGGTCAGAGGTGAGAGCGGTGAGAGCGGTGAGAGCGCTTCTCTGGATGATGCTCTGCTCAGACGTTTCGACAACAAGATTTATGTGGCTCTTCCAAAGGAGAGTGAGCGTGAACGATATATCCTTCAGATGCTTGCAGGCAGGAATATCACGACTGTTTCCAAAGAGACAGCACACAGTATTGCAGAGAGAACCACAGGACAGAGTCTTGCAAATCTTCAGGGCGTGTTTGAACTTGCATTCCGTAATGCTGCAAGACAGTCAAGGACTATGACGGATGACGATTTGCTGACCGCTCTTGAGGAGTACGAGCATGGTGAAAAGAAAGAACATACTCCGGATTATTACAAGAGCGTGGCTATCCATGAGACTGGTCATGCGTATGTGTCCTATATCAGCGGAGACAAGCCTTCTTATATCACGATTGAGTCCAGGGGGAATCATGGCGGATATATGCGGCATGGGAATCAGGAGGATGTTACAGATTATACGAAAGAGGAACTCCTTGCAAGAATCAGGACTTCACTGGCGGGGCGTGCTGCTGAGGAGGTATTCTTTGGCAAGGCGAAGTCACTCAACACAGGGGCACTTACCGACTTGCGCAACGCTACGGATATTGCATTCCAAATAGTATGTACATTGGGAATGGAAGAGGACCAGTTGATTGTTCTCAGTAAGGATGAGGTGCTTCAATCAGCACTGGCTGGAGAATATACGGCTAAAGTGAATGAAATCCTAAAGACAGAGATGAAGAACGCAATCGACATCATAGAAAATTCAAGAGATAAGATCCAGAAGATTGCGGATGCTCTGCTTAGGGAAAACAGGCTGACAGGAAAGCAATTTGAAGAACTGATGGAAGCAGATGGATAAAGCAGAGAAAACCTATGGAATATGCCAGGAGGACAGAATGGTGAGCAAGAATAATTATTGGGTACTTTTATTAAAAGGAGAGGAACCGGAAATTTTCACATCGTGGACGGAATGTGAGAAAAAAAAGCGTGGCGCTTCGAGAGCTATCGATCACGGGTTTTGTACCGAAAAAGAGGCGACGGAATTTATAACTGGAAAATGGAGAGGGAATCCGATTTCAAAGGAAGCGGAAACGTGGTTAGAGGGATATAAGACCAGAGAGGGACAGTTGATACAGGATATGGAGTTCAATGAGTTCGATAAACTGAAATTTTCTTCCGGGGAATATCCGAAATACTGCGCGTATGTGGACGGTTCCTATGACCCAAAGAGTGAATCCTACGGTTTTGGGGTTGTCTTTATATGTGATGGGAAGATAGAGACATTTTACGGAGGCGGAAAAGAAAAGAGTCTGGTCGATAAAGGATGTGCTGCCGGGGAGCTGCTGGCCTGCATGGAGGCGATTAAACATGCTGTAGATTTGGGGCTGCCGGAGATTACTATTATTTATGACAGCCAGCTTATTCAATGGGCGTATTATGGATGCGGAGGCGATATGCTGACGCAGGCGGCCGGCCAGTATATGTATGATGTCAGAGACAAAATGGAAATTAAAGTTGAGAGCATAGAGGGACGGTCTCATAAAGCAGGGAAAAATTCTCCCAAAGCTCTAGCAGATAAGCACGCCAATGTTCTTGCGGATAAGCTTGCGCGAAAGGGGCCGGGACTGTAAAGCGGCAGTATGCGGCGGTAAGCTGTATCTGCAGACAAAGAATATTTTTAAAGAGAAAGATATTTTTAGAATCAAATGGAAGCATCCGGCTGCAGGCATGAAGCATGTTTCGACTCTGTCCCCGGCCTGGGAGCGGTTCCGCAGATACAGGGAGCTTGCGGACAGCAGTCAGTGGAACGCACAGTCCTTTGCAGAGATCTGCGTCCCGGAGTTCATCGGCGAAATCTATGCATACAGGAGAGAAACATTCCCGCTGCTCCGCAAACTTTGGGAAAAGGAGACTTGTGTCAAGCGCGCTGCTGAATGGATTTTGGCGGCTCATTAAGATGTGCACCTTATAAAGAACGCATAATGATAGGGGGCGTTAGATTATGAAGAAAAAGATTTATGCAGTCAAAAGCGGAAGAAAGACGGGAATTTTTAATGAATGGCAGAAATGCTTAGAGCAGATCAATAAGTATCCAAATGAAAAATTTCAAGGTTTTGAATATTGCAGCGAGCTTGAGGAGGAGCCGGAGAATGTACCCGGAAGCCTGCGGTATGCCATAAAAGAAGCGAAAGAATTTCTGGGGGATCTGGTATACCTGGGTGAGAGTGCCGACTGCCTGAAGGATGTGAGTTGGGTGGAAGATGGCTTTCTGCCCTTTGGTAATGAGCCGGAAGCAGAACGCCCGGAGGTCTTTTCTGATAAAAGCGAGGAGGATGAAGAGGATATCGAGGATGTTGATGAAGAACCTGACGAGTGGCTCATCGACAATGATAATACGTTTGATGCGCTGGAATCTTGGGAGATCGAATACTGGAAGATCGCTGAGGACATGAAAAAATGCATCATGCTTATCAAGAATGGACGTTCCATTACAGAGAAGAAGATTGCAGCATCAAATCTGAAGAGACATTTGGAAAGATGTCTTGAGGATATGAACTTAAGCGATTTGACAGCTATCTATAAGGACTTAAGAGAGGATAATGCTATCGGGTATAATCTGTCTGCCATGTCTCGGTTTGTGACACGGCTGAGTAACCGTTATCCAAAGCCCTAAGTCATGGAAATACCCAGGAGGGTGTGTGATCCGATTTCCTTTTATCATATTATGAGAAAAGCTTACAAAGGCATTTGACATTACTTCTCTGAGGTTCCGTCTGAAAGAGGTGTGAATTGTCACTGAGCTGTAACTTTCGTTTGCTATACTGTTTACTATAAAGGCTATTAGAAACGGTCCTTACAAATGACAGAAAACATTACAAAAGGATCTCATAATGCCAGGAAAATACAGGCGTGCAGATGAAAGGAGAAAACCAGAATGGAAATATTAAAGTGTGAAAACGTCAGAAAGGTTTATGGCTTTGGCGACAGTCAGTAAGGGGAATTTGTGGCAGTCGTAGGAGCTTCCGGTCCGACTTCCCATGATGGCTTTTGGGGAATTTTTTCCGATAATTCAAAATCATTTTTATAGATTTTCTTCCGGAGCTGTTTACTCATATCCCGCAAAATCTGTCTGGGCACTGTTAATCCTTTATCCTCTTAAACAGGTGAGATTGTGTTTGAAGTTCTAGAGACGGTACACAGTTCGGAAGATGAACTACAGATACATTTTATTTCTGGAAAGGATACTGTAAAGTTTAAAATCAGATAATTAATATAGGGGTGTTATAAAATTATAAAACAGATGATAGAGCGCCGCCTTTTTAATTCTAATTTGAAGAAGCTCCTTTCAGCAATTGCTTTCATTAAAAGAACCTGCTGAGAAGGAGTTTTTATTTTGCTGTAATGGCTAAATTATTTTTGATTTTACAGAACCGTTGAAAAATTAACGATCTGTGTTATGATAATAATAATTTAGGAGAAAGAAGGAAACAATCATGGGACATCTGACAACGCGGGATGCATATAAGAATCTGGAGGAACGAATCAACTGGTTTACTCAGGGCGCGCCTTCATCGGAGACATTATATAAAATTTTGCAAGTGTTATATACAGAGAAAGAGGCCAAATGGGTGGCAAAGCTTCCAGTTCGTCCGTTCACACTGAAGCGGGCGGCGAGAGTCTGGGGGACGACGGAGGCAAAAGCAGAGAGGCTTCTGGACCATCTCTGCGAGAAAGCGCTTCTGGTGGACTCGGAGTATCGGGGTGAGCGTCAGTTTGTGATGCCGCCGCCTATGGCAGGTTTTATTGAATTCGCGCTTATGCGTACCAGAGGAGATATCGACCAGAAGTATTTAAGCGAGCTTTATTATCAGTACATGAATGTGGAAGAAGATTTTGTCAAAGATCTGTTCTTTGCCACAGAGACCAGACTTGGGAGAGTCTTTGTTCAGGAGCCGGTATTGACGAATGACAAGACCAATCATATTCTGGATTATGAACGGGCCACACATATTGTGGAAGAAGCGGAGTATATTGGCCTGGGGACGTGTTACTGCAGGCATAAGGCTTATCATGCAGGCCATCCCTGCGAGATTGATGCACCCTGGGATGTGTGCCTGACTTTTGATAATGTGGCAAGATCTTTGGCAGAACATGGAGAATACGCAAAGCTGATTTCCAGGGAAGAAGCGAAAGACGTTCTGCAGCGTTCGTATGAGAGCAATCTGGTTCAGATCGGAGAAAATGTGCGGGAGCATCCGGCATTTATCTGCAACTGCTGCGGATGCTGCTGTGAGGCATTGCAGGCAGCCAGAAAGTTCAGTCCCATGCAGCCGGTAGCAACGACCAATTATATTCCGGATATATCGCTTACATCTTGTATCGGATGTGGAAAATGTGCGAAAGTTTGCCCGGTTCTTGCTATTTCCATGGAGGAAGTAAAAGAACATGCAGATGGAGCGAAAACGAAAAAACATGCGAAAATGGATCCGGAGATCTGTCTTGGCTGCGGGGTCTGTGCCAGAAATTGTTCTGCAAAAGCCATTGAGATGAAACATCGTCCGGTGCAGGTGATTACACCAGTCAATAGCACTCATCGCTTTGTCCTGCAGGCGATTGAGAAGGGGACATTGCAGAATCTGGTATTTGATAATCAGGCTTTTGCCAATCATCGTGCCATGGCTGCAGTGTTTGGGACGATACTGAAACTTCCGCCGCTGAAACAGGCGCTGGCCAGCAGACAGTTCAAATCGGTCTATTTGGATAAACTATTATCCATGCAGAAAAAACATGTGAAACAAAAGGAAAACTGAATGGTTTGTCCGGCGGCGAATGACGATTATGAACAAGGGTAGGAATATGAGGGAATACAGGCAGTGAAGATCATTATTTCTCCGGCAAAGAAAATGAATATAGATACCGATACTGCTTCCTGGCGTACCTTACCGGTGTACCTTAGCCAGACGAGAATGCTGATGGAATACATGAAATCACTGGACTACGGACAATGCAAAGTCATCTGGAAATGCAGCGACAAACTGGCGAGGCAGAATTATCGTCGGTTTCAGGAGATGGATCTGGAACGGATGCAAACCCCGGCAATCTTTTCTTATGAAGGAATTCAGTATCAGTATATGGCTCCTAAAGTTATGGAAGATGCGGCGCTTGCATATTTGCAGAAGCACCTGCGTATTCTGTCCGGTTTTTATGGAATCCTGAAGCCTTTTGACGGAGTTGTGCCCTATCGTCTGGAGATGCAGGCAAGATTGGGCGGAAAGAATCTGGATTCTCTTTATGAATATTGGGGAGAACTATTGGCAGAGGCTTTGTTTCAGGAAGATTCTTTGATCCTGAATCTTGCATCCAAAGAATACAGCAGATGTATTTCTCAATATGTAGGAAAAAGGAAGGATGTCCGTTTTCTTACCTGTGTGTTCGGAGAATGGGCGAATGGAAAGATTGTGGAGAAGGGGACGCTTGCGAAGATGGCAAGAGGAGAGATGGTGCGCTACCTGGCAGAGAAGCAGGCAGAAGATCTGGATATTGTAAAAGGATTTGGGGGACTGAATTATCATTTTCAGGAAGCGTATTCGGATAAGAATACACTGGTATTTTTAAAAAATGAATCTGGGAAAAACCAGGGAGAATCATATGATAAATAAAAAGAAACTGATACAGTTCTATGTAGAACAATACGAGAGAGAAGGAAAGAGAAAGCCGAAGAAACCGCCGAAATATTCTGGTATGGAGCGGAAGACGGAGGCGTTGCAAAGGGCTTTAAAAAATGCAAAACCTTCTCGCGTGAACATACGAAATCTGGAGGATTTGCACAGGCAGATCAAACATATATCAGGTTTTGCCATCCGCAAGAACCGGGAGACGATCCAGAGACTGATCAATGAGGAGTTTCTTCCCAAACTGGTACAGTTGGATCTGGGCATACTTTTGGAAGAACAGAAAGAAGGGTTGGATGGAGAATTTCTGGCATATATGAGGCGTACTATGCCGGGACGTATCTGCCAAGAGTCGCTGTTTACCCTGTATCCCCGCTATCGGCAGCATAAAGTGAAGGATAAGATTCTGGAACTGGTTCCTATGCGTCCGGAAATGGAATTTGCGGAAGTAAGAGAGATGCACCGGCGTTTTATCCTGCATGTGGGGCCTACTAACAGTGGAAAGACGTTTCGCTCTCTGGAACGTTTAAAGATGGCCCGGTGCGGTGTCTATCTGGGACCTTTGCGGCTGCTGGCGCTGGAGGTCTATGAACAGATGAACCGGTACCAGGTTCCCTGCACCATGCGGACCGGTCAGGAATGCATTGAGGAAGACGGAAGCAGGGTCATGGCCTCAACCATAGAGATGGCAGACTTTGATGAGAACTATGATATTGCCGTTATAGATGAGGCGCAGATGGTCACAGATCCGGACAGGGGACATTCCTGGACCAAGGCGATACTGGGGCTGCGTGCCGGAGAGATTCATATCTGTATGAGTCCGGCGGCGGAGCAGGCGATTATTCATCTGATTGAGCTTTGCGGAGACGACTATGAAGTTCAGCGGTATGAGCGCAAGACAGAACTGATCTGCGAAGAAGAGCCTTTTGTATTTCCGGATGATGTGAGGAAAGGAGATGCTCTGATTGTATTTTCCAAGAAATCTGTGCTGGATGTGGCCGGCCGGCTGGAAGAAAAAAAGATCAATGCCAGCGTCATCTACGGGAGCCTGCCGCCGGAGATCAGGCGTCGACAGATGCATCTGTTCAATAAAGGGAAGACCCGGGTGGTGGTTGCCACAGACGCTATCGGTATGGGGCTGAATCTGCCGGTCCGGCGGATTGTCTTTCTTCAGTCGGAGAAATTCGACGGTGTCAGCAGGCGCCCGCTTCTGATATCGGAGATCCGGCAGATTGCCGGCCGGGCCGGTCGCTTTGGTATCTACAATACAGGTTATGTCAACGCCATGGGGCAGGAGGAACTGCAGTATATTAAAGAGCGGTATGAAGCGGAGGAGGAGCCGGTACGTCATGTGAATCTGGGGTTTCCGCAGATCCTCCTGGATATTGAAGCGCCTATGGACGAACTTTTAAAAATCTGGCATGATGTAACGCCCACAGCCCCCTTTGTTAAAGAGAATATTGACGAGGCGCTGTACCTGTATGAACAGGCAAAGCGCCAGAAAGAGATGATTGACGGATTTGAGAACAAACATGTGTTGTATCGGATGATTACCTGTCCGATTGATATTAAGGACCGCTGGGTGGTGAACCTGTGGCTGACTTATTGTAAAACCTATACAGCGGATGTGACTCTGGAGAAACCGGTGCTGCATCGGGACAGGAGCAAAGGAATCCTGCAGTACGAGACTTATTACAAACAACTGGATCTGTATTATCAGTTTTCTCACCGAATGAAGAAAGTTATTGATGAAGAATGGCTGGAACGGGAGAGGGAGAAGACGGAGATGGCGATTATGCGATATCTTACAAAAGGAAAGCATAATTATATAGCGAGGTGCAGATACTGCGGGAAATTGCTTCCGCTGGGGTCGCCTTTTCAGGTATGCGACGCCTGCTACCATCATAAATAAATGTATATGGCATCCTTCAGATGGCATGTGGACAGCACTTGGGGTCTGAAAGAGTTTTGCGCCTCAGATTTGTGATTCTGTAAGGCAGTGGAACGAAGCATACTGGACGTACGCTGAGCGACAGTAACGTGGCAGAATCACAAATCTGTGGTGCAAAACCGTGTGTCCCCTTGTCCACTGAGGGTAAGGTATAAGAATGGATATAGAATATAATTATAGAGGAAAAAGATGGCAGTCAAAGAAAATATAAGGGAACAAACGAGGAACAGAGTCAAGACTCCGGCGCAGTATGAGGTGCTGATTTATAATGATGATTTTACACCTATGGATTTTGTGGTGGATGTGCTGGTACAGATTTTTGACAAGGATGAACAAACAGCAACCATGCTGATGTTGAGTATTCATGAGGGAAGTTATGCGGTTGCGGGTATATATCCGAAGGATCTGGCATATACAAAAGCTGCAGAGGCAGTACAGTGGGCAAGAGAAGAGGGGTACCCTCTGAAAGTGGAAGCTGTACGCCGCTAGGCAGGAAGACGAATTGAGGATAATAAAATGGAATTTACGGAGAAGATGCAGAAGGTGATGGCCCGGGCAGTTGGTCTGGCGCAGGAAGAACACCATCAATATTTTATGCCGGAGCATATGATTTACGGGATGACCTTCGATGAAGACTTTCGGAGGGAGTATGAAGCAGGGGGAGGTACCATAGAGAAGCTGCGCAAGGATCTTTTGGGCTTCCTGAAAGAACAGGCAGGGAAAGGAAAGGAACAGGAAGGTCCAAGAGTGACAACGGATGCGGAGGCTGTATTTCGTATAGCGGCAGAACAGGCGGCTTCCAGCAGCAGAGATGCAGTGGAAGTGAGCCATCTTCTGTCGGCGCTGATGCGGCTGGAGGAGAGCTATGGCTTGTATTATATGGAGGTGCAGGATGTGGACCTGGTGGAGGTTCTTGGGGAAATGTCCAGGGAAAGTCTTCAGAAAGAACGAGGAGACATCTCCGGAATACCAAAAAGAAAGTCCCTGGGTTGTGAAGAAGAGGCCGACCAGGAAGCTGGGAACAGAGACGGGCATTGGAAAAGCTTTCTGGAAAATATGAATGAAACCTGTCAGAAACAAAATCCTATGATTGGACGGGAAGAGGAACTGGAACGGACCATACAGATTCTCTGCCGTAAAGATAAGAATAATGTATTGCATATCGGGGAACCGGGAGTGGGGAAAACGGCTCTGGCATATGGATTGGCTCAGAAGATTCTGAAAGATCAGGTTCCGATTCCTTTGAAAGGAGCGGTTTTGTATGCCATGGATCTGGGAGGTCTTTTGGCGGGGACTCAGTTTCGGGGAGACTTTGAGAAGCGGTTCAAAGGGATTATGGAAGGGTTATCTGCAGAAGCGCTTCCGATTCTCTATCTGGATGAGATTCACAATGTAGTTGGCGCCGGGGCAGTGAATGGTGGCAGCCTGGATGTGGCAAATCTTTTAAAACCATACCTGGCAGCAGGACATATCCGATTTATCGGAGCTACTACCTATGAGGAATACAAAAAACATTTCTCCGGTAATAAAAGCCTGGTACGGCGATTTCAGAATGTGGATATTAAAGAACCAACAAAAGAAGAAGCAGTGGAGATATTGAAAGGACTGAAGTCCGGGTACGAAAAATTTCATGGCGTTAAATATGTTGCAGGCGTACTTGAACATGCGGTGGAGATGAGCAGCCGATATATCAATGAGCGTTTTCTTCCGGATAAAGCCATTGACCTGATAGACGAAGCAGGAGCATTCCGACGGCTTCATCCGCTGGAACAGAAGACACAGACCGTAAATAAAGCCTTGATTGATGAGGTGCTTTCCCGTACCTGTCGGATTCCGGCCCAGACTGTGGAAAAGAGCGAAACAAAGAAACTGGCTCTTCTGGAAGGAAGGATGAAAGAGCAGATTTTTGGGCAGAAAGAAGCAGTGGAACAGGTGGTCTCGGCAGTCAAATTTTCCAGGGCCGGACTGAATGAGGAGAATAAGCCTGTGGCCTCCTTTCTCTTCGTGGGTCCTACCGGAGTGGGGAAGACGGAACTGGCGAAGGTATTGGCGGAAGAGCTTGGGACTGCATTTCTCCGGTTTGATATGAGCGAATATGCAGAGAAGCATACAGTGGCAAAACTGATCGGAGCACCTGCCGGATATGTGGGATATGAGGAAGGCGGTATTCTGACAGAGGAGATACGAAAACACCCTCATGCAGTGCTTTTATTGGATGAGATTGAAAAGGCGCATCCGGATATTTTCAATGTGCTTCTGCAGGTGATGGATTATGCTACGCTTACTGATAATCAGGGCAGAAAAGCAGATTTTCGGAACATTATCCTGATCATGACATCCAATGCCGGTGCCAGCCAGTTGGGTAAAAATCGAATTGGTTTTGGCAGCGGGGCGATGAATCTGGATGCACTGACGGACGCAGTGAAAAGAACATTCCAGCCAGAATTCCGGAACCGGCTCAGCCGTATTGTGCTTTTTGGCGGTATGGATGACCAGATGGCGGGAAAAATAACCGGGAAAAAACTGCGGGAGCTTTCGACAAAATTGGCTGCGAAAAAGGTGGAACTTACGGTAACACCAGAAGCAGCGGAATATGTGCGAAAAGCAGGAATCACCAACGAATACGGTGCCAGAGAGATTGACCGGGTGATCGCGGGAGAAGTGAAGCCTCTGCTGGCCGACCTCCTGCTGTTCGGAAGGCTGAAAAAGGGAGGTATATGCACCCTGCTTGTGGAGGATGGAAAGCTCGCGGTCCGTTAAAAAAAGATTTGTATTTTGTGACAGGTTATGCTATAATCTTCCCATGGAGATATAGCTCAGCTGGGAGAGCATCTGCTTGACGTGTAGAGGGTCACAGGTTCGAGTCCTGCTATCTCCACCTCGGCGGCTTATTGAGGCCGCCTTTTTTTGTACCATCAGAGAAAGATTCTTATGTAGAGCATGGGGATGTTTAATTGTGCAGCAGTGCGGATTCGTATGGGAAGAGGTGATCATATGAACATAAGGAAACATATTCAGTTTTATGGTAAAGTACAGGGAGTAGGCTTTCGGTATCATGCTACTTATAGGGCACGCATCCTGGGCCTGACCGGATGGGTCAGGAACTGTTATGACGGCAGTGTGGAGATGGAAGTGCAGGGGGAGCCAGAGAAGATAGATGATTTGCTCTTATACCTGCATCGTCAGAAATTCATCCGGATTAACCGGATGGATGAGGAGAAGATTGAGTTGAAGGAAGAACGGGAGTTTAAGGAAAAATGGTAGGCCGTGTGGTTACAAAAGACGGCGGAAAGGGACGATATGAGCGTTAACTATCATGCTTCTCAAAGCAGAGGAGTGCTGTTTTCTAATCATGAAGTGGTATGCCGGCAATGGCAGGAAGAATTTACGGAATATGATCCGGGGCGCATTGCCCGGATTCTGCATCTTAAGGCGGATGATGATTATCTGTATCTGACGTATTTTGGGAGTTTGTACAGGCTTCGGCTGACAGATGGAATTCTGGAAAAAGAGACGGAACAGGGATGGACATGGGAGCTGTATTTTAACGAAGCCATGGCTGTCTACCATCTGCTGTATTATACAAAGGATCTGCCGACAATTTCCGGGAAATGGGTGCCCAGCCATACAATCGACGGAGTGGTGAGCCGGAACCCGGCAGTGAAGGATCCACTTCTGTCACCTTTTGAAGCAGTCTATGGGGGGAGGGTAGATGAGCTAAAAGATGCCTGTCTGGCAGCAGGTGGAAAAGAGATTGTAACCGGAGATGCAGCCTATGAATTTGAGGCGTTCCCTCAGGTACATTTGCGCCTGGTATTCTGGGATCAGGATGAGGATTTTCCGGCGCAGGCGCAGATACTGGTGGACCAGTGCATAACAGATTTTGTACACTATGAGACGGTAGGATGTATGATTGCAGATTTGTTGGACAGGCTGTAGATTTTAGAGTTCTTTGACTTTTAAGTAAAAAATGATATGACAAATGCATAGAAAACCATGATATGTTATAGAGGAAGACAAAGATAGATGTTCAAATATGAGATAATAGCGGAAGATATTCAAAACAAGATTCAGGCTGGCGAATATCAAAAGGATGAAAAGCTGCCGCAGGAGATGGAATTGTGCAGACAGTACAGCGCTTCCCGGATTACCATTCGCGAAGCGCTGGATCTGTTGGTAAATAGAGGATTGATTACCAGAAGGCGTGGTGCAGGGACTTATGTAAAAGCAATTACAGGCGAACGCTCAGATTCGGAAAAGTTTGCCAGATCCCAGCAGTTTGGCGGATTCACAAGTGATATGCAGGGTAGGAATGTGGAGACAACAGTAAATGAATTCTCTCTTTTGCGGTCATCGAAGGATGTAGCAAACAGACTTCAGGTCCAGGAGACGGCATTTGTATGTTATATCTGCAGAACCCGAAGTGTGGACGGAAAGCCGCATGTGGTGGAATACACGTATATGCCGACAGATTTTATCCCAGGTATTACAGAGAATGTAGTGAAAGGGTCAATCTACAGTTATATCGAGCAGACATTAAAAATGAAGATTAAGAGTGCTCACCGGACAGTCAGGGCGGATATGCCCACGGAGTTCGAACGGAAGTGGCTGGAGATCGGGCAAGAAAACATACCGATTTTAGAAGTGGAGCAGACAGGGTACCTGGATGACGGCAGGATTTTTGAATATTCCAGATCCCGTCACAGAGCGGACTGTTTTGAATTGCATACAGTGAGTATTCATTGATTGTCAAAGTGCCAAAGGAAAATGAGTAAATATGTCTAAAAGAAGGACTGCAGGATGGCAGATTATATATCTGTTATCCTGCAGTCTTTTTTGTTTTGGTGAAAGTGGCAATGTTTTTAGAAAAATTTTAGAAAAAGTATTGACAAAAAAACATAATATAATAAAAATATGTTATGATAAATAAATATTAAAACATAACATTAAAATTTTGAAAGTGAAGGGAGAAGATGTATGGAATTACAGTTGCCAGACGATTTTTTCGTGGGTGCCGCCATGTCGGGACCGCAGACGGAAGGCGCCTATCGGACAGGCGGAAAACTGGAGAATATCTGGGATACCTGGTCGGACAGCAGAATTTCGGATTTTTACAACAAAGTCGGTAGTTATGTGGGAAATAATTTTTATGAGAAATATGAAGAGGATATCAAACTTTTCAAAAGCCTTGGCCTGGACTCTTTCCGAACTTCAATTCAGTGGAGCAGACTTCTTGATGAGGATGAAAAATTAAATGAAGAAGGAGCTTCTTTCTACCATCGGGTGTGTGCCTGCGCAGAAAAGCAGAAGATTGAATTGTTCATGAATCTGTATCATTTTGATATGCCAACTTATCTGTTTCGAAAGGGAGGCTGGGAGAGCCGGGAAGTCGTTGAGGCTTATGTCCATTATGCCAGAACGGCATTCAGAGAGTTCGGGAAAGAGATTAAATACTGGTTTACGTTCAATGAGGCTATTGTGGAGCCGGATCAGCGATATCGGAATGGACTCTGGTATCCCTTCGTTAAAGATGCAAAACGCGGAATGAATGTACAATATCATATTTCTCTGGCTCATAGCTTGGCAGTCCGGGAGTTCCGAATTGCAAAGGCAGAAGGCTACCTTTTATCAGATGCAAAGATTGGATTAATTAACTGTTTTGCACCACCTTATACAAAAGAAAATCCGGGGCCGGAAGACCTGGAAGCTCTTCGGATGGAGGATGGTTTAAACAATCGTTGGTGGCTGGATTTGGTGACAAAAGGAGAACTGCCGCAGGACGTTATGGAGACGTTGAAAAGGTACAATCTGGCACCGGATATCCGTCCCGGAGATGCTGAAATCCTGCGCTGCGGAACCGTGGACTGGCTTGGGTTTAATTATTATCATCCGTCGAGGGTTCAGGCACCGAAAGAGAAGACTGATGATAAAGGCTATCCAAAATTCTCAGATCCTTATATCTGGCCAAAGGCTAAAATGAATATCTACCGGGGATGGGAGATTTATCCCAGAGGTATCTATGATTTTGGTATGAAGATGAAGAAAGAATATCCAGATCTGAAATTCTTTATTTCGGAAAATGGTATGGGCGTGGAGCATGAAGAACGATTTCGTGATGAATCTGGAGAGATCCAGGATGATTATCGGATTGAGTTCGTACAGGAACATCTGGAATGGATCATAAAAGCCATTCAGGACGGAGCGCAGTGTCTGGGATACCATTATTGGGGTCTGATTGATAACTGGTCCTGGAATAATGCTTATAAAAACCGCTATGGAATGGTTGAAGTGGATCTGATGAACAATTATCAGAGAAGGTTCAAAAAATCTGCCCAATGGCTCCGGGAGGTGATTCGGTCAAGGGAAAAATAAACAGGAATTATGGATGCTATACAGGCAGCAGTAAAATTATAACTAGGAGGAAAAGAAATGGGTAATTCAAAATTAGTAGACAAATTTACCATGTTTGCTTCCAAACTTGGCAATGAAATTCACCTGAGGTCTTTAAGGGATGCATTTGCGACCATCATGCCACTGTATATTCTGGCGGGTCTTGCAGTATTGATCAACAATACAGTGTTTCAGTGGCTGCTGTCAGGAGATACTCTGACAAACGCACAGTATTGGGGAACTTTGATTGTAAATGGAACGCTGAACATCAGTTCTATCTTGATTGCGCCGGTTATTGGTTATATGCTTTCCCAGAACAAAGGATATGAGAACCCGCTGGCGGCAGCAGTGATTTCATTGGCAACATTGGTAGTAATGATGCCGAATACAGTCAGCGTCACGCCTGCAGGCGCAGAGGAGAGTGTGCTGGTGCAGGGAGCGCTGACTTTTGGGAATGTGGGAACAGGAGCCATGTTTGCAGGTGTTATCATTGGAATTGCGGCAACGGAGATTTTTGTCTGGATCAGTAATATTAAGAGGCTTAAGATCAATCTGGGCGAAAGCATTCCCCCTGCAGTGGGAAAATCCTTTAATGTATTGATTCCGTTTATTTTGGTCATGTCCGGCTTCGCAATTATCAGTGCGGTTTTGAACAACGTTTTTCATACGGATTTGGTACAGATTATTACGACAATCATTCAGGAGCCGCTGCGTACGGCGACCACGGGGCTGGCAGGATGTATTCTTTTATACAGCCTGGGTAATTTCTTGTGGCTTTTGGGTATTCATCAGTCAGTTATCTACAGTTCGATACTGGAGCCGCTTTTGATCGTGAATATGACGTTGAATATGGCAGCTTATGCGGCAGGAGAGGCGATTCCGAATATTATCAATGTGGCGTTTGTTCCAGCTTTCGGTTTGCTCGGGGGTTCCGGTTCTACCATCTGCCTCTTGATAGCGACATTTTTGGTCGGACGTAATGCAGCAACAAGAAACGTATCCAAGATGGCACTTGTTCCGGGAATCTTCAATATCAATGAACCGGTGATCTTTGGATACCCAATTGTGTACAATGTCAGCATGCTGATTCCGTTTGTACTGACACCGGCTATGGGTATTATCGTGGCATATATTGCCACATCGCTGAATTTTATGAACAAATGTGTGGTATACATTCCATGGACGACACCGCCTCTTCTGAGCGGATATCTGGCAACGGCGGGCGATTGGAGAGCAGTGATTGTGCAGGCGCTGATTTTGATCGCAGGGGTTCTGATTTACATACCTTTTGTCAAAATAAATGATATGGTTATGGAAAAATCCATGACATCAGAATAAAAAATATTTATAATGAAAAGGAGAAGAAAGATCATGAAGAAAATTTTGTTAGTGTGCAATGCAGGAATGTCCACAAGTATGCTGGTAGCAAAGATGAAAAAAGCGGCAGAGACAAAGAATGTGGATGTAAGTATTGAAGCAAAATCATTGTCTGAGGCAAAGGCGGAGATAGCGGAAGTCGATATTGTTCTGCTTGGACCGCAGATTCGCTATGAGCTGAATAATGTGAAGCAGATAGCGGGAAGTGTTCCGGTGGAGGCAATCGACATGAGGGACTATGGCATGATGAACGGCGAAAAAGTTTTGGCGCACGCTATGGAGGTGATGGGCGCATGACAATGGAAGAATTTGAATTGATCTGTATGCAGATGATCACCAATAGCTGGAGTGCAAAATCCAGCTATATTGAAGCAATTCAGATGGCCAAGTCAGGTGCTTTTGATCAGGCGGAACGAAGATGGTTTGCGCAATTGGCAATGAAAAGGGAGAAATACTGGAACGGGTATCCGTTCCTACACAGACACCGGAGATTACTATTCCGAAGTTGCTGGAATATTTTCGGGATAAAGAGATAGAAGCATTGGGGATTGGATGCTTTGGTCCTGTAGATTTGAATCCATTATCAGAAACTTATGGTTATATTACCACAACTTCAAAACTGTCCTGGAGAAATTATAATATTTGCGGACAATTTAAAGAGCATCTGAGAGTACCGTTGGGTTTTGACACAGATGTGAATGGTTCCATGCTGGGAGAAGCCACATGGGGCTGTGCAAAAGGTCTGGACACGGCAATCTATATTACCGTGGGGACCGGAGTGGGAGTCGGGATACTGGCAGGGGGCAAATTACTCCATGGAATGCAGCATCCGGAAGGCGGACATATTCTGGTTCCAAGAAGAGAAGATGATACTTATGCAGGTAATTGTCCTTATCACGGAACATGTATGGAAGGGTTGGCAGCAGGGCCTGCGATTGAAGGGCGCTGGGGAAAGAAAGCGGCAGAGCTCTCTGGTTGCCCGGAAGTATGGGAACTGGAAGCGCATTATCTGGCATATGCTGTCACGAACTATATTTTGCTGCTGTCTCCTCAGAAAGTCATATTAGGAGGCGGAGTGATGCATCAGGAACAATTAATGCCGCTGATCCGTGAAAAAGTGAAACAAATGCTTGGAGGTTATGTACAGACCAGGGAACTTCTTCACATGGATTCTTATCTGGTACTTCCGTCTTTGAATGATAACCAGGGCATCATGGGCGCTCTGAAACTGGGAATAGATGCCAAAACGAGGCAGGGCAATGGAGAGTGGGTATGAGTATATTAAAATTAAGGCCAAGCTGTAAAGATTATTTATGGGGCGGCCGCAGGCTGATAGAAGAATATGGAAAAGAGTATGAGGGGGAAGTGCTGGCGGAGACCTGGGAATTATCGTGTCATCCGGCTGGTCCTTCCTTTATTGCGAATGGAAAATATGCAGGAAAGACATTGCAACAGTTTATTGAGACAGAAGGAAAAGAAGTACTTGGGAAGAACTGCAGGCGCTTTCGGGATTTTCCGATTTTGACAAAATTTATTGATGCCAGGGATAACCTTTCGATTCAGGTTCACCCGGATAACCGGTATGCTCTGAAAAATGAAGGGGGATATGGGAAAACAGAAATGTGGTATGTGATGGATGCTGGAGAAGACGCATTTTTGTATTATGGGTTTAAAAAGGAGATCAGTACAGAAGAATTTGCAGAAAGAATTGAAAAAGATACGCTTCTGGAAGTTTTGAATGCTGTTCCGGTACAGAAGGGTGATGTGCTGTTCATTGAGTCCGGGACCATTCATGCAATTGGAAAAAATATTCTGATTGCAGAGATTCAGCAAAACTCAAATGTGACATATCGTGTGTACGATTACGGAAGGGTGGGAAAGGACGGAAAAAAACGTGACCTGCATATTGAGAAAGCCCTGGCGGTCACCAACCGGGTTCCTATGATCAGGGATAAGAACAGCTATCCTCATATTGCGGATTGTGATTACTTTACCGTTGACAAATTGAACCTGGACGGATGCGTCATGAAAAAGATGGAAGGAAATGTATCGGATGTCTCTTTTGCCAGCATATTGATGCTGGGAGGGGAAGGAAAGATTACCAGCGGCAGTGAGACGGTCAGTTTTTGCAAAGGAGACAGCTTCTTCCTGCCGGCGGGAAGCGGAGCCTATATGATTGAAGGTTCCTGTGACGCACTGATCACCACCATTCGGGAGAAAGCAGCGCCGGTTCGTATCGGAATTGATATTGGCGGGACAGATACGAAAATTGGTTTGGTAGATATCCATCAGAAACTGCTTGCAAGTGAGAAGATGAAGACAGATATCCGGCGTCCGGCAGAAGAGATTCTCCGGGAAATTGGTCAGAGGACATTGGAATTTCTGGAAAAGCAGGGAATAGCCATGGACCAGTGTGTATGTGCAGGGATCAGCGTACCAGGGACGGTGGATCGGAAGAAAGGGATTGTCTGTTATTCCAATAATATCAGATGGAAAAATGTGAACCTTGCGAAGATTGTAAGTGAATACCTTCCGATTCCGGTGCGTGTTGCCAACGATGCAGACTGTGCAGCACTGGGGGAGGCGGCTGCAGGAGCCGGCAGAGACTGTCGGGATGTGGTTATGCTTACTCTGGGTATGGGGGTAGGCGGCGGAGTGATCCTGGATGGAGAAATCTGTGCTGGAAAGAACATCGGAGGAAGTGAACTTGGGCATATGGTGATTGTGGAAGATGGAGAACCATGTACCTGTGGAAGGCATGGCTGTCTGGAGGCGTATGTTTCCTCCCGGGCGCTGACAAGGGATGTTCTGCAAAGAACAGGAAAAAATATGGTGCCGGGGGACATTTTCGCAGAAGCAGATTCGGATGCAGTGATTCAAGAGATTATAGAGCGGTATGCGCACCGGCTTGGAACCGGAATTGTAAATATTGTAAATATTTTCCGTCCCCAGCTGGTATTATTGGGCGGGGAACTTTCTCCATGTTTGGAGACATTGCTTCCGGTTCTTGAGAAAATGGTAAGAGAGGGCTGTTTTGGGGGAGCAGACAGCGAGTATCCGGAGATTGAGATCGCGGTGCTTGGGAATGATGCGGGAGTAATTGGTGCTGCCAGCCTGACATAAAAATTCTTATTTTTCCTAATATTGAAAAACAGGATAAAAGGATGGCTTACATAGGGCCATCCTTTTGTGCTGTTTCGTTCCAATATTCAATTTGGATCTGATATGGTTGTTCCAGGGAGACCCATATGTCGTAGCCTGCCGGTTCCAGCTCTCCGTCAGTAACCAATTTGTCCCCCCAGTACCACCAGGAAGCGTTTTCTCCGATCAGGTGATCTACACTGAACACGAGCCAGTTCATGTTGTTTGCTGTATGGATTCCCGGGCGGCAGGAAAGAATATCTTTTTCCGGATTGAGGGATGGAAACTCACAAAAAATGGCTTCTTCCATCTGATCTATCTGTTTATAATGGTCATTTCTCCAGCTGTAGATTTTGGTTCGGTCGTAGTTCGGACAGGCGATGCAGACATCATATCCTTCTGCATCAGGAATTGTAAGGGCAAAATCGTGTGTTTCTGAAAGAAACGGCAAAGAAGCTCTCTCATAAACCAGGACATTGATCAGAAAATCTTCCTCATTGTCTGTTTCCCACACAACTTTGCAGATATTCAGGTTTTCTGCGCGGCCTTCAATGGTCAGACTGCCAGAAGCATTATCATAGGTACAGGAAATGCTGTCGAGTAAGTGAGTGGAGGCTGGTTTTCCGATGACAAAGAACAGGAGAAATTCCGTAATCAATGCTCCAAAGATTAGAGTAAGAGTACTTGCGGCAATCCACTTCAGACGGCGGGTACGACGGCGAATTTTTTTGAAACCGTCCAGGGCCGGCTGATCTGTGGTTGACTCGTTCGTTCCTTCTTTCATGTCTGAGTAGATCTGCCGGCACTGCGGACAATCTGTCAAATGCGCGGTCACTGCCGCTTTTCCATCATTACTTAACAGTTGTTCTATGTATCCGGGCAGCAGATCTCTGATGATAGCGCAATTCTTGATTTCAGTCATTTTTATGTAGCTCCTTTCTTAGCTTCAACTTGGCACGGTAAAAAACGGTTCGTGCCCAATTTTCACTCTGTCCCAAAATTTCACCAATTTCCCGGAAAGAAAGTTCTCCGGTAATACGATAGAGGATAACCTCCTTCTCCTGCTGGGACAGCCGGTGGATGGCCTGATAAAGCTCCATCCGGCTTTCATGTTGAAGAATATGAGCTTCTGCGTCTATATTTCGTGCATCCGGGATAGAGTCATCAAGTGTTTCCGTGTTGATTTGGTGCTTCTTCCGAAGTTCCTGCCAGAGTACGTGTTTTGCGATCTGACAGAGCCATACGGAAAGCTTACAGGAACCGTCATAACGGGAAATGGAAGTAACGGCCCGGAGAAATGTCTCCTGCATCAGTTCCTGTGCCCATTGGGCGTCATGGGTGCGGATATACAGAAACTGATAGACCATCCGTTCATAAGTACGATAGATTTGGTCCATATCCGGTGATTCCTGCGATATTTTCTGCATCTGACTGTTCCCCCCTCCTTTTCTACTTCTTATATCCCATTTTATCAGGATTCGTTGCATAAAAAGGAGAAAATCTTAATAAAAATTTAGAAGAAAAATAGAGGTTTTGGGTGTACAATAATGGTATGAAAAAACAGCTGAGAACGGGATAAGAGAATGACTACAAGACAGAAGAGAAGACAAATGCAGATCAAAAGGAAGAAACTGCGGCGATTGAAGCGTAGAATTAAGGCGTGGGCGGCAAGGATTCTGGTTTTGACTGTGATGATTTTGATGGGGGTTTTGTGCCTACGTCTGGGGCTGTGGATACTGAAGGATCCTGCCGATCTGGAAACCATGTTTGAGGGAGCCAGAATTGTTGAAAATGCGGGAGAAGAGAAAGAGGGGTCGCCTCTGATTGTACTGGATGCCGGTCATGGAGGGAGAGACCAGGGGACCAGTGCAGGCAGTATTCTGGAAAAGGAGATCAATCTTTCTGTAGTGAAGAGACTGGCCGGGATATTAGAGGATGCAGGCGCCGCGGTGCTTCTTACCAGGGAAGACGATACCAAAGTAGGGCTGGAAGACCGTGCGAACTTTGCGAACCAGAAAGAAGCGGAGTTTTTTGTAAGTATTCACTGCAATTATTGTGAAGACGATGCCGGAGTGATAGGGCTGGAATGTTATTATCGGGATGGGAGTACAGAAGGAGAAGCACTGGCGAATCAGATTGTCAGCCGGATGGAAGAGACGGAGGAGATTTCATGTAGGGGTACCAGAATCGGGGATTTTCGGGTGCTTAACAAGACAGAGATGCCGGCGGTCCTGGTGGAAATCGGTTATCTGTCTAATCAGGGGGAACGCATGAAGCTGGCAGATGAGGCCTATCAGAAACTGTTGACGGAGAAGCTGGCAGAAGGGATTCTGGCGGCGGCTTCTTCTGAGCCGTGAACAATGCAAACCTCTCATGGAAGAATATGATCTTTTCAGGCAAACAACTTGATCAGATGATTACAGGAAGGGCGGTCATTTTGGCTGCCCTTTGCAGTATCTGTTACTCTGAAAACAAAGGATGAAAAAAATACACTCAAAGAGACCGGAGACGAAAAATTTTTCAGATATTGAATAATCATGTGAAAATTATTGCATATTTAAAAAAATCGTAATAAAATGTTACCGTTAAAAGTAAACGTGAAGTTATTAGATTGAGGAGACTGAGAATATGAGTTATGTTGATGAGGTGCTCGCAAGAGTCAAAGAAAAGAATGCATCGGAACCAGAGTTTTTACAGGCAGCAGAAGAGGTGCTGGATTCACTGAGGCCAGTGATTGAGGCCAATGAAGAGAAATACCGCAAAGAAGCGCTTCTGGAGAGGCTGACCGAGCCGGATCGCCAGATTAAGTTCCGCGTTCCATGGGTAGATGATAAAGGGCAGGTACAGGTGAATACCGGATACCGGGTACAGTTTAACAATGCAATCGGACCTTACAAAGGAGGATTAAGACTTCATCCATCAGTAAATATTGGTATTATCAAATTCCTGGGATTTGAGCAGATTTTCAAGAATTCGCTGACAGGGCTTCCCATCGGCGGCGGTAAAGGCGGTTCTGATTTTGATCCAAAAGGAAAATCCGACAGAGAAGTAATGGCATTTTGCCAGAGCTTTATGACGGAACTGTGTAAATACATCGGAGCAGATGTGGATGTACCTGCCGGCGATATTGGAACAGGTGCCAGAGAGATCGGGTACATGTTTGGACAGTATAAGAGAATCACCGGACTTTATGAAGGTGTATTGACCGGAAAAGGTTTGAGTTTCGGCGGTTCTCTGGCACGTACGGAGGCGACTGGATACGGGCTTCTGTATATTACCCGTGAGATGATGAAATGCCATGGTATGGACATGAAGGACAAAATCTGCTGCGTCTCAGGTTCCGGCAATGTAGCGATCTATGCAATTGAAAAAGCACAGCAGATGGGCGCAAAGGTAGTAACAGCATCTGATTCCACCGGCTGGATCTATGATCCGAACGGAATTGATGTAGAACTCTTAAAAGAAATAAAAGAAGTAAAACGGGCGCGTTTGACGGAATATGTGGCTGCAAGACCAGAGGCAGAGTATCATGCTGGACGTGGTGTATGGCAGATCAAATGCGATATCGCGCTTCCCTGTGCGACCCAGAATGAGCTTCATCTGGAAGATGCAAAACAACTGGTTGCCAATGGCTGTAAAGCGGTCTGTGAGGGCGCGAACATGCCGACAACTCTGGAAGCGACCAAGTATCTGCAGGACAATGGAGTATTGTTTATCTGCGGCAAGGCTTCTAATGCAGGCGGAGTAGCAACCTCTGCATTGGAGATGACTCAGAACAGTGAGCGTCTCAGCTGGACTTTTGAAGAAGTAGATGCAAAGCTGGAAGAGATCATGGTAAACATTTATCATAACATTGATGATGCAGCCAGACGTTACGGTATGGAAGGTAATTATGTGGCAGGTGCGAATATTGCAGGATTTGAGAAAGTTGCCAATGCCATGCTGGCTCAGGGTGTGTGCTAGATAAGAAAAGGGAAAGAATTTCAGATTGCTTAAAATTGCCCCCGGACAGAAGTCCGGGGGGTTTTGCTGTGAACATATACGAAAATTTTTATTCTGTTTGCGGGTATGTTGCTTTTCTCAGTATGCAAATGTAGACCGGACCTCTGTGCAAGGTTCCGCATCAAAAAACGGCAGTCTGCCTTCGCTGAATCCATATGTGAAATAGTGGTTTAAAAGCGCCTGTGGGTCGCGGCCCACCGTTGCGGCCACATCAGGGTACATATTGTAGTAAAAAACGGGATCAAATACCGGCAGATCGTTTTCTGAGCTGACGGGATCTGAGGAAGGAATCTGCATAAGGAATGCTGTTCGCATCTCTTCAGTATCCACATAACCGGCTACTGCGCGCCATGAAGCCTGGGCATTGGGGAACCTGCCTTCTTTCATACCGAAAGACTGGTAGTGCTGAAGCAATGCCGCAGGATCGAATCCGGTAACTGCGGCCACGTCAGGATATGTGGTATAGTAATAATAGGGGTCAAATGCTGTCGCGGCATTCACCGGAAGAGCAGCGAATGCAAGAGACAGGAATAAGGCACATAGGGTGCATAATAATCTCTTTGATTTATGGTATTTCAATTTGTTTACCTCCATAGTAGTCTGAAACAGGAGCGCCGTGTGAACGACGCTCTTTTTCCATGTGTCTGATCAGGCTGCGTGCACAGATTCTGGCAGGCTACACGATTACCTGCGAGGTGTTGATGACAGCACCGAATCCGAAGCCCGATCCCATATTTCTATTAGTAGGCGTATCACAACCAGTAAGTATTATTGCACATAAACATAAAATTAAAGCTCTTTTCATAGAATTGGCCCTCCTATGGACAATTACTTTGGAGTGCTCCAAATGGAACATTTACATATTACTGATAGAAATATTCAGCCACTCAAATCTCTTCAAATGGTAGTATACCAGGAAAATTGCGTGTATTCCCTCCTTTCTTAGAATATCTCATCAACTCCTGCACCTGTATCCGGCGACGCCGGGAAGTCGCCGAATGCCGGCACACTTTTATTGTTGTTAAAATTAGTATACACGATATCTTAAAAAATGTCAGTATAATTTTGAAAAAAGAATAAAAATTCTGTAAATGAATAAAAAGAAGAAAGTATTAACACACAATCGTTCGGGGACAGATCATTTTATTATGATGCAATTTTGACGCAGCCAGGTGTTAAGATTATATAAAAGAAATGAACAGGGAGCAAAGATATGAGCAGGAGAACAGGGATATTCAGATCAGTTTTTAGAACTATTGGCAGCATGACCGGAAAGGTGAAAACAGCACTGATTATGATTGTAATGGTTGCAGTGATGCTGAGATTTGGCCAGCTGTATCTTGCACGTTACGATCCTTTGTTTTCTTCCATAGAAGAGGATCCCTGCTTTCAAAACGGCGTGTATTATATCGGAGATATTGGAGATTATCTTCGCTTTGTGGGCTATCTGAACCGAGCCCACAAGGAAGAGGAGGGAAATGAAAAAGCAACTGCAGTGGATGCAGTATTGACAGCAGATATTTGTCTGACGGATACGGCCCGGGGCCCCTGGAAACTGTGCCCTTTGATTAAGGGAGATATTATCCCGTACCGTTTTCAGGGCGGACATCCTTATATTCGCCAGAGCATTCTTGACTATGCAGGAACCTTTGACGGAAACGGACATACCATTACCTGGAAAAAGGACAGCGGAAATGGTATGTTTGTCTCCATTTCCCGGGAAGGTATGGTAAAAAATCTGACTTTTCATGCGGAATCTCTCCGGTGGGATATGGACGAGTATGGAGTTGGAATGATTTGCATGATCAATTACGGGACAATTCAGAACTGCAGGACTGAGGGCAGCCTGGAGGGAACAGAGTGTTATGCGGGCGGCATCGCGGGCATCAACCGGGGAGTGATTGAAGACTGTGTGAATACTGCGGATATCAGAGTGCCTGGTGTCGGTGACTATGGTGCCGGTGGTATTGCAGGGCTGAGTAAATGCAAGGTACTGCCTGGTGAGAGCGAAGAAACACCGATAGTTCCGGTGATAAAAGGCTGCATAAATGATGGAAGGATTGAAGGTACCTGGTGTGCCGGCGGCATTTGCGCCCGAAATGACTGCGCTGATATCTACAGCTGCGGAAATACAGGGGAAGTGCAGGTGAAGTATCAGAGAGGGTATATTTATCCGGAGCATCCGGAATGGTATGAATGTGCTCTGGCAGCCGGAATCTGTGCAGATATGGGTTGGAATTCCATCAAAGACTGCTATAACCAGGGGAAGATTTCTATTACAGAGGAGGGAAATGAGTCCACTTACGGTATTGCAGGCAACACGCTGTTATGGTCGAATTCGGTTACAAATTGCGTGAATCTGAAGGGGACAGCCACAGGCAATATGCGTCATGAAAGCGTTATGGAACTTGATGAAGAAGAACTGATGTTCTGGATGGAGAATCCGGAGCAATTTACCTATATAGCGAACAACTGGAAGTTTGATCTGGAGGAGGCCAGGGAAAAGCTCCCGCTGGTTCCTCTGGGAGTGGAGGAGTCAGAACGAACAAAAGGCAGAGAAGACGTATGGTTGTGCGATGAATTCTACTTGCGGGCACCGGACGGGTACACGGTGAAGGAAGTTTCTCCTTATGCGCTTTGCATGGAGGATGACGCCGGGGAAAGCCCGTGGGGAGATAACCAGATCTGGCTTTTGCGCCTGGAAGAGCATCTGGTGAATGCAGCCGAATATCTGGATGCAAACGGAAATTTTGTTGAGGAGACGGCTCATGAGGTGTGGAAGGGAATACCGGGCTCTCACTGGCTGCATCCGGGATACAGTTACAAAGATGACTGTCATGTGCAGGACACGAGCGGAGTCATTGGTGAAAGGCGGTATTTTGGAGGGATAGCAGTTGTTCATTACCGGGACGATTTTCTGGCTGCCCTTGCCGTAGGGACAGAGGACGGCGGGAAGATGGACAATATTGCAGCACTTCCAATGTGCGGCAGCGGATATGAGCTCCGATGGCTGCTGCTCTTTACCAGGGCGGAGGATAACAACCGCCCCGGTCTTGACTTGGTCAGAGAGACGCTGGGCGGTTTTCTTACTGCTCCGGGTTGGCTGTATGTTGCCTGGGGAGATACGCTGTCCGGGATTGCCGGACAGTGTACCGGAGACAGCAGCCGGTATCCGGAGCTGGCTGTTTACAATGAAATCACAGATGCAGACCATATAGAAGCAGGGCAGGTCCTCCTTCTGCCGCCGGAATGGCTGCAGGAGTTCTGAATATTTATCAAATCTCGAACATCAGATCTCCGTAGGAAGGCATAGGCCATACTTCCTTATCCACCAGCATCTCCAGTTTGTCAATGGGTTTTCTCAAAGCCTCCATGGCTGGAAGCACATAATTGTGGTAGAAATGTGCACGGGTCTGATTATCCGGGATACCGGAAGCCTCTTCCGCCACGCTTCTGAGGATACGCACAGCGCCGCTGGCTTCGTCCAACAGAGAACTGATATCTCTCAAAAGATCTATCTGGACACTTGGAGCGACTCCGACAGAGTTCATGGACTGGATGATGCCGGACAGGGTTCCGGTGTATCCGATTACGGCTGGTATGATCTGTTTTACAGCCATATCAATCATGGTCAGTGCTTCTATATTAAGTGCTTTATTATAGGATTCATATTTAATCTCCGCCCTGGAGCGCAGTTCGGATTCGCTAAAGACTTTGAAGTGTTCGAACATGCGGATGGATTTTTCCGTAACTAACGCTGGGATTGCATCAATCATGGAAGGCAGGTTGGGAAGTCCTCTGCGCTCGGCTTCTTTCAGCCATTCTTCAGAATAGCCGTTGCCGCCATAGATAATCTTCTGATGCTCTGCAATATACTGAATAGTCAGGTCATGAAGGGCGGTATCAAAATCTTCGGCTTTCTCGAGAACATCACATGCTTCGGCAAAAGCTTCTGCCACAATGGTATTGATGACAACTGTGGAATGAGCAATGGAGTCCCGGGAGCCTACCATACGGAATTCGAATTTATTATTGGTAAATGCAAAGGGAGAGGTTCTGTTTCGATCCGTTGCATCTTTTGCCAGATCCGGCAGCGTCTTGACACCGGTATGTAAAGTGCCGCCTTTCAGGCTGTGGGTTGCACTGCCGGTGCGCAGAAGCTGTTCCAGCACGTCATCCAGCTGATTGCCAAGGAAGACGGAGATAATTGCCGGGGGCGCTTCGTGGGCGCCCAGACGGTGATCATTCCCTACATTGGCGGCGGATTCTCTTAAAAGGTCCGCGTGGGTGTCCACTGCTTTCAGAATACAGGCCAGGATCAGCAGGAACTGCTTGTTTTCGTGAGGTCTGCGGCCTGGCTCCAGAAGGTTGTCTCCTTCATCAGTGGTCAGGGACCAGTTGTTGTGCTTGCCGGAACCATTGACACCGGCAAAGGGTTTTTCATGGAGGAGGCAGACCAGCCCCTGTTGGGAAGCTACTCTTTTCAAAGTCTGCATCATAATCTGGTTGTGGTCGGCAGCCACATTGGCTTCGGCATAAATCGGAGCCAGTTCATGCTGGGCCGGAGCGACTTCATTGTGCTGAGTTTTGGCAGGAACCCCCATTTTCCATAGCTCCTCGTTGACTTGACGCATATAGGCGGCGATTCTCTGTCGGATGGTACCAAAGTAGTGATCATCCAGTTCCTGTCCCTTGGGAGGCATGGCGCCAAACAGCGTACGCCCGGTATAGATCAGATCCTTGCGTTGCAGGTATTTCTGACGGTCAATCAGGAAATATTCCTGTTCTGCACCGATGGAAGGGGTTACTTTTTTGGCTGTGGTGTTGCCGAAAAGGCGGAGCAGGCGAAGGGACTGTTCCTGTATGGCTTCCATGGAGCGCAGAAGCGGAGTCTTCTGGTCCAGCGCCTCTCCTTTAAAAGAGCAGAAAGCAGTGGGGATACAGAGAATTGCTCCGGCTGCATCTTCCCTGACAAAGGCTGGTGATGTGCAGTCCCAGGTAGTGTATCCTCTGGCCTCAAACGTGGCCCGGAGTCCGCCGGATGGAAAAGAAGAAGCATCCGGCTCCCCCTTGATCAGATCTTTTCCGGAAAATTCCATGAGAACGGAGCCGTCCTCCTTAGGCGGCGTGATAAAGGAATCATGCTTCTCGGCAGTGAAGCCTGTCAGAGGCTGAAACCAGTGTGTATAGTGCGTGGCGCCTTTTTCGATTGCCCATTTTTTGATAGCGGCAGCTACCACGTCTGCAATGGCCGGGTCCAGTTCTTTTCTGCCCTCGATGGTTTTCCGGAGTTCGTAGTAGATACTTTTCGGAAGGTATTGTCGCATAGCTTTATCATTAAATACATTTGTTCCAAAGATATCCATAATGGAATGATTATTTTCCCAATGATTTTCCATAGATCGTTCCTTTCTTTGAGGAGATCCGTCTTTGATTTTCCATAGAAGACGGATATTTTATTTTAGGCTGTCTTCCTGCAGTTTATGGAAGAAAGTGAAGTTTACCATGTTTTAAGATACAATATCCGGCGGAAAAGTACAATAGGAAAATTTCTATCTGGAGGACGTGGGGGATATTTTAGTGAAATCTTTTCCGGAATATGCTATACTGATTTCATATGAAATTGGCTGCGTATAGTTGATCAGAAGGAGACCGAAGATCCGGACAGGCGCAGCAGATACACAGAAGAAGGACGGCAGTAGACCGGGACGCCGGAATACTGCAGTTTCTGGACAGGAGAGACAGATATGGGATTAAATGATACACCTGCATCCAGCCGGTTACACATCGGTTTTTTTGGGAGGAGAAATGCGGGAAAATCCAGTGTGGTCAACGCGGTGACCGGGCAGGATCTGGCAGTGGTCTCTGATACGAAAGGGACGACCACGGATCCGGTTTTAAAATCTATGGAACTTTTACCTTTGGGTCCGGTAGTGATCATAGACACTCCCGGATATGATGATGAGGGGGCTCTGGGAACCCTTCGGGTGAAAAAGACCAGACAGATTCTCAATAAGACGGATATTGCGGTTCTGGTTGTTGACGGTCAGGAAGGAAGAGGAAGTTGCGAGGAGGAACTCTTGTCTCTTTTTCAGGAGAAAGAGATCCCACACCTTGTTGTATACAACAAATCAGATCTGGTGGAGGAGACAGCGGAAGACGTGCTCTATGTGAGTGCAAAAGACCAGTCGGGGATCCGGGAACTGAAGGAAAGACTGGGTGCACTTGCACCAAAAGAAGGCACAGTCCGCCTGGTGGCGGATCTGATAAAACCAAAAGATTTTGTGGTTCTGGTAACGCCCATCGACTCCGCCGCGCCGAAAGGACGTATGATTCTGCCTCAGCAGCAGGCCATCAGAGACGTGATTGATGCCGGGGCTGTAGCGGTGGTGGTGAAGGAATCGGAATTGAAGGAGACGCTGGAGACCCTGGGAAAAAGGCCGGCACTTGTGGTGACAGACAGCCAGGCTTTTGGACGGGTATCTCAGGAAACGCCCGGGGAGATTTTGCTGACTTCATTTTCTATTTTGATGGCGCGTTATAAAGGAATACTGGACTATGCCGTGCCCGGGGCGGCGACCATCGGCCGTCTGCAGGATGGAGACCGGATCCTGATTGCAGAAGGCTGCACGCATCACAGGCAATGTGAAGATATAGGAACAGTTAAGCTTCCCGGGTGGCTCCGGGCGTATACGGGAAAAGAACTTGTATTTGACTTTTGCTCTGGTACGGAATTCCCGGATGATTTATCGCCATATGCTATGGTACTGCACTGTGGAGGATGCATGTTGAATGAAAGGGAAGTTCGCTATCGAATGAAATGTGCTTTTGACCAGAACGTGCCCATGACCAATTATGGGGTGTCCATTGCTTATATACATGGAATTCTGAAACGGAGTGTGGCCATGTTCCCACATTTGCTGGCAGAATTTTCTGAAGAAAACTAAGAGGTGGTTTATGAAAATATCTACAAAAGGTCGTTATGCCCTGAGAATTATGCTGGATCTGGCGCTGATGGATTCCGGGAAACCAGTGAGGGTGAAAGAGATTGCCGAGAGGCAGGAAATATCAGAAAAATATATGGAACAGATCATTTCCGTTTTAAACAAAGCCGGTTTTGTCCGCAGTATGCGGGGGCCTCAGGGGGGATATTTTCTGACACGAAAGCCTGAAGAATATACGGTGGGTATGATTCTACGTCTGACAGAAGGAAGTATGGCTCCGGTGGACTGCCTGGAATATGGGGAACAGAATTGTCTGAGGAGAGATGGATGTATGACATTTCTTCTGTGGAAACGTCTGGATGAGGCGGTCCGGGGAGTCATAGATACAGTGACTTTGGAAGATCTGCTGGCCTGGAGCAGGGAACAGGGACAGGATTATTCCATATAGGAGAAGCTATGGCGAAAAAAAATCAGAAAAAAACAAAGAGCAGAATCGTATCCGCTGCATGGAAGCTGTTCTACGAACAGGGCTATGAAGATACAACGATAGAGGAAATTATTGAGGAATCAGGGACATCCAAAGGTTCCTTTTATCACTATTTTGAAGGAAAGGATGCCCTTCTGGGTTCTCTTGCCTATATGATGGATGAGAAGTACGCAGAACTGGAGCCTGAGATATCAGAGTCTGCAGACAGTTATGAGGTGCTTTTATACCTGAATCATGAACTGCTGACAATGATCGAGGAGTCTATTAATCTGGAGCTGTTGGCGAGGCTTTACTCCACCCAGCTTACGACAAGAGGGGAAAAGCCGCTGCTGGATCATGGACGTACTTACTATAAGCTGCTTCGAAGGATCATTACCAGAGGAAGAGAACGGGGAGAGCTGACAAAGGTTATGAGCGTCAGTGAGACAGTGCATTATTATGCCATGTGCGAGCGGGCGCTGCTCTATGAGTGGTGTCTGCGGAAAGGAGAATACTCTCTCTCGGAAGAGGCTTCCAGAAAACTTCCAATGATGATTCAGAGTCTGAGGGCAGTTCCTTCGGATATACAGAACTGACTTCAGAATGTACTATATACCAGAACGAATTCTGTACTTTACTCTGTATTGCATCCCATTCATATTTGTGCTAAAATGCAAAAATAGTGCTTAAATAAGTGCTTTTTCAACAGAATAAATATAGAATGAGAGGGAGAATAAAGTATGACGTCTACAAGTTTACTGATGCTTTTGGCGATTCTTGCTTACTTGGCGGTGGTTGTGGGGATCGGCGTGGTCCTGGCCAAAAGAAATCATACCACAGAAGATTTCTATCTGGGAGGGAGAAAGCTGGGGCCCTTTGTCACCGCCATGAGTGCAGAGGCTTCTGATATGAGCAGCTGGCTTCTGATGGGACTTCCGGGCGTTGCCTATGTGACAGGTCTGGCAGACGCTGCATGGACAGCTATCGGCCTTGCCATCGGAACCTATGTGAACTGGCTGATTGTTGCCAGAAGGCTCCGTCATTATACGCATGAGTGCGGTAATTCCACGACGTTGCCGCTGTTCTTTTCCAACCGTTACCGGGATGAGAAGAAGATCCTGTCTGTGATCTCAGCAGTTCTGATCATTATCTTCTTTGTGCCTTATACAGCCTCCGGATTTGCGGCCTGCGGAAAGCTCTTTTCCAGTCTCTTTGGATGGGAGTATATGCCGGCGATGATTATCAGTGCCATTGTCATTGTCGCTTATACGACGCTGGGAGGCTTCTGGGCGGCGAGCACCTCGGACTTTCTGCAGAGTATTATCATGACCATTGCGATCATAGTAGTCTTTGGTTTTGGCATCAACAACGTGGGAAGCTTTGGAGCAGTCATTGACAATGCAAAATCCATGGCGGGATATTTCAGTCTGGTTCAGATCCACGATCCGGCGACCGGCTCGGCGGCTCCTTACGGGGCGTTAACCATTGCTTCCATGCTGGCATGGGGTTTGGGTTACTTCGGTATGCCTCATGTGCTTCTGCGTTTTATGGCAATTGAGGACGCGAAGAAGCTGGACCTTTCCAGAAGAGTTGCCACGGTATGGGTGGTGATCTCCATGGCAGTTGCCATCTTTATCGGTGTAATCGGCAACGCCATGACAAAAGTGGGCTCCATTCCGGTGCTGGAAGATTCAGAGACGATTATTATCACGATCTCAGACCTGATCTCCAAACATGGCGTGCTGGCAGCTCTTGTGGCAGGCGTTATCCTGGCGGGAATCCTTGCGGCCACCATGTCCACAGCAGATTCCCAGCTTCTTGCCGCTTCCTCCAGTGCTTCTCAGAATATTCTGAAGGAAGTATTTGTAAAAGGGATGGATGAGAAGACTGGCATGCTGGTTGCGCGTATTACAGTACTTGTGATTGCAGTGATTGGAATGTTTATTGCAAGAGATTCCAACAGTTCCGTGTTCCAGATTGTGTCCTTCGCCTGGGCCGGTTTTGGCGCTTCCTTCGGGCCGTTGGTGCTGCTGGCTCTGTTCTGGAAACGTTCCAATCTTCAGGGAGCTCTGGCAGGTATGCTGAGCGGGGGCATAATGGTATTTGTGTGGAAATTTCTGGTACGGCCCATGGGAGGCGTGCTTGGAATTTATGAGCTGCTTCCGGCATTTCTGGTTGCGCTTGCAGTAAATGTAGCAGTGAGCTTTGCAACGGCAGCTCCGTCACAGGAGATCCAGGAGGAGTTTGAACGGGTGTCTGCTATGAAATAAATACGAATTTTGAAAAGAATGGCAGCTGCCCCGGACCAATATTCCTTTTGGGAATGTCGGCCCGGGGCAGGTTGCGTATTGCTGCAGGGAATATCCAGGCAGGCTGTAAGGCTGTTGTTTATGCATACGTTTCGGGAGGAGAACACATAGAGGAAATACATATTTCCCCTACTCAACTGGTTCAAAAGATGGTATACTGTTTAACTGTAGAGACGAGTATCGGGTTATAGGATGCAGGAGGGGCGGAACTTATTATGGAAAAAGAACTGATCTTTCATATACTGGAACTGGAGGAGCTGACTGACGAGCGGGCTGTGAAATCTGCATATATGAAGAAATTAAAGCTCACGAATCCGGAGGATGATCCGGATGGCTTCCGTAAGCTCAGGGAAGCGTATGAAGGGGCGCTTCAGCTTCTGCAGGAAGCAGAGGAAGAGTCGGATGAGGAAGAAGAGAAGACAGAGATTGATCTGTGGATTGACAGAATTACAGAAGTGTATAAAGATTTCCGGAGACGGGGAGACGTAAAGGAATGGGAGCTGCTTTTAAGAGAAGAGATCTGTCAGAGCCTGGATACCTCGTTGGATGCCAGAGAGGCCCTTCTGGCCTGGCTTTTGTCCCATTTTTATCTGCCCAAAGAAGTCTGGCAGTGTCTGAACAGAGAACTTCAGTTCGTTGAAGATTATGAAGCGCTGAAAGAACGGTACCCGGTGGATTTTTTGGACTATGCAAGGCATTATACGGAATATGATTATTTTGTGGATTTTTCCCGGATGCGCTTTCGGGAAGAGACAATCTGCGCAGAAGATACCAATGTGGACGAATATATCCGGGCATATATGGAAGTGAGAAGTCTGTGTGATCAGAATGAACTCGCGCAGGCGAATCAGAAGCTTTCAGAGCTTCCGGCATATGGGGTCTGGTATCCCTGGGAAGAGGCGGAAAGGATGAAACTTCTGCAATCGGAGGGCAGGATGGAAGAAGCCCTTGCGATGGCTGAAAAACTGGTACAGGATTTTCCTGAAGACGGGTATCTGGTTTCCAGGGCGGCGGATCTGAAATGGGATGCAGGGGAAAAAGAAACTGCATTTGCCTGGTGGAACCAGTCTCCTGGGGCATATAATTCTCGAATCGGAATTATTAAGTATTACCTGGAGAGTGAAGAGACAGCAGAGAAAGCCAAAGAGATGGCACTCGACCTCTGGGAAGAAGACGGTTCCGGACAAAGGGCAGATGAATACATAGAGCGTGCCAATTTGCTGCTACTCAAGAAATATGCCAGACAGCTGGAAGAAGCTGAGAACCAGGAAGAGAAGGACAGTATCCATGTGGAGATGGCATGGTGTGAGTATCAGAATAAAAATGCCGAGGAGGCAATCCGTATTCTGGATGGTATTACACCAGGGGAAAAGATTTATTACAGTTACCACAACCTGAAGGGAAGAGTGCTGGCAGCGGTCGGCAGGAACAAGGATGCGATCCCGGAACTGCGGCTCTGGCTGTCTATGATCGAAGAGACCGTGGATGACGGAAGTGAAGAGGCGAAGAAACGGCTCCGCAGAAAGGGAACCGCTTATTTGATGCTTGGCATCTGCCTGTCCAAGGAGCAGCAGTACGAAGAAGCTGTCTTGTATCTGGGGAAGGCAGAGGAAGAAAATACGGATATGTATGATCGTCTGGGTTCCATGTGCAATCTGGCGGAAGTATACCTTTCCATGAAGGAATACGAGAAAGCGATAGATAAATGTGAGCAGATTCTTGCCATGGATGTGGGGTATTATCCGGCGTATCTAGCGCGGCAGCAAGCATATTTTGAGATGCACAATGCACAGGGGGTAGTGGACGATTATCATCGGGCAGTGGATATCTACCCTGGGTATTATAAGCCATATCTTCTTGCTGCGAGGGTTTTTCTGATCTATGACCAGTATAAAGATGCAGAACAGGTCATGGCCCGGGCGCTGGAGAATCAGGTGGAGTTCAGCGATCAGATGAGATTTCTTCATGCAAAGACCCTTCGGCTTCTGGCGGACAATTCGGAGGAACGACAAGAGCCCATGAGGATGCTGGAAGAACTGAAAAATTCCCTGGTCCCGGCAGAGACGGATATAGAAGACCCTTCAGAGATTGAATTCGAGATTGCGCTTCTGTACTGGGATGAAGATAAACTGGATAAAGCACTTTCCTGGTTGGCAGATGCGATTCGAATGAATCCTTCCAAATGCCAGTATTACATGGTGAAAGGCGAGATTCTCAGGGGAAAAGGAGATTATAAGGACGCACTTGCGGCTTACCAGGCGGCAAAAGAAGACTATGATGAAACAGCTGGTTATTATTATGGGCTTGGATGCTGTCATGAAGAACTGAATCATGAAGATCTGGCGCTTACGAATTTCCTGGAAGCAGTGAAAATCAATGATTCCTACCGGGATGTGAATGAAAAGATTGCAGATATCTACATGGAACGATATAAGAGAAACTGCGATATAAGAGAATACAAAAAGGCAATTCAATGTATAGACAGACAGGTGGAGATACAGGAGAACTGCTATATTCTGGTACACAGGGGACTTATGCACCGGGCAGCCATGCACCTGCAGAAAGCAATTAAAGATTTTGAAAAAGCACTGACCTATCAGCCTAACGACTGGGCGGCTTATAACAACATTGGTTATAGTTATAAGCATATGGGCGAGTATGAGAAAAGTATTGAGATGTATGAAAAATCTCTGGAGGTGCTGAACTGGCAAAAGGATAAAAGAGTGCTTCCCTATAGCAATATGGCGGACTGCTATGAGATTCTGGGAAACTATGAACGGGCAATTGTATGTTATCAGAAAGACCTTGAATGGTATCCGGATCGGACGGTGTTCTATGAGGAGATCGGGGATTTGCATTTCTACCGGAAGGATTATCAGAAAGCCATAGAAGCATATGAGACTGCAGGAGCCAGATGGAACGACAAAGAACATTTGCTGAAAATTGGTGATGTATGGTTTGTCCAGGGACAGCCAAGAAAGGCGAAAGGATTCTATAAGAAAGCGATTCAGACTGCAGATCCGAAAGAAGATGCGTATCTTCGGCATACGGACTATGCGGAGCGACTTATGACTCAGTATTTTGATTATGCGGGAGCACTGCGTATTCTGGAAAAGGCAGAAAAAGGATATGCAAATAAAGGCTGGAATGCCTCCAGAATTTCCCGTGCCACCAATGAGCGATTCCAGGCCAGACTGCATTATTTGCTGAAGCATTTTAAGAAAGCAGAGGAACATGCGAAGAAAGCCTATGACTTGTATCTGGAAGGGGTGTGTTCGGAAGAGGCATACCTGAGCTATCCGGCAAAGCGCCCGCTGCATCTCTCCAGAATTGGAGAGTGCTATCTGTACATGGGAGAGATGGGAAAGGCCTATGATATGTTCCGGCTGATGGATGCGGGTTATCGGTGCGAGCACTGCAGAAATGCAGAATGTTATGAAAAGTACCGGAATCTGGGACTTTATTATCTGTGCCTGGGAGAAGGTCGTCAAAGAGAGGCGCTGGAACAATATGAAAAAGCGTGGGAGCTCTGTCCAACCGATCTGGAGCTTGAGGAAATGGTGAAAAAACTTCGTAAGGAGATAAAGTAGACAGATGATAGTAGGAATTGATCTTGGGACCACGAACAGTCTCGTGGCATATTATACGGAAGAAGGCCCGAAGATTATACCGAACCGTCTTGGAAAACCCATGACGCCGTCGGTGGTGAGCATTGACGAAGAGGGCCAGATCTATGTGGGGGAATCAGCTATGGAGCGGATGTTGCTCCATCCGGACAGCGGGGCATCCCTCTTTAAGAGAAGTATGGGAAGCAATAAAAAATTTTCTCTCGGAGACAAAGAGTTTACGGCGGAGGAACTGTCTTCTTTTGTGTTACGTTTTCTGAAAGAAGATGCGGAAGTTCACCTGGGAGAGAAAGTGACCGAAGCGGTTATCAGCGTGCCGGCCTATTTTAATGATGCAAGAAGACGTGCCACCAAGCGTGCCGGAGAGCTGGCAGGGTTGAAGGTGGAGCGGATTATCAGTGAACCTACCGCTGCAGCGATTGCCTATGGTCTCTGGCAGCAGAAAGATCAGGCCAGATTCCTGGTATTTGATCTGGGCGGAGGAACTTTTGACGTATCCATTCTGGAACTGTATGACACGATTCTGGAAGTTCATGCGGTGGCAGGGGATAATTTTCTGGGCGGAGAAGATTTTACAGCAGTGCTGGAGAAAATGTTTTATGAAAAATATCCGCAGATTAACCGTTTTACCCTGCACGAAAAAGCAAGCAAACATATCCGAAAACAGGCAGAACAGTGCAAGACCGGGTTTGGAACTTCCCGTACTTCTGTGATGACCTGCCATATTGGAGAAGAAGAATATAAGATGACGGTGGAGCTGGCGGAATATGAAGAAGCGTGCGAGGAACTTCTGGAACGCATTCGCCAGCCAGTGAAGCGAAGCCTGAAGGACGCGCATATCCGCCTGTCTGATATTGATAAAGTGGTACTGGTGGGCGGGGCGACCAAATCACCGGTGATTCGGAAGTTTGCAGGAAAATTGTTCCATATGATACCGGATACCAATCTGAATCCGGATGAGACGGTGGCTCTTGGAGCTGCGATTCAGGCGGCTATGAAGGAGCGTAAAGAAGGCATTCGGGAAGTGATTCTGACCGATGTATGTCCATTTACTCTGGGAACAGAGGTGGTCCGTGAATACGAAGAGCGCCGGTTTGAAAATGGTGTCTTTCTTCCGATTATTGAGAGAAATACAGTTATTCCTGCCAGCCGGACAGAGCGGTTGTATACGGTCAGAGACAATCAGACAAAAATACGGATTCATATTCTCCAGGGAGAGAGCCGTTTTGCCGTAAATAATTTGTCTCTGGGAGAATTAATGATTGATGTCCCTGCAGGGAAAGCAGGAGAGGAAGCTGTAGATGTAACCTACACATATGATATTAACTCGATTCTGGAAGTGGAGGTCAAGGTTATCTCCAGCGGGAAGAAGACCCGTCAGGTATTCAAAGATCGAAATCTGGATATGAGTGAGGAAGAGATTGAAGAGCGTCTGGAAACTCTGTCCTATCTGAAGATTCACCCAAGAGATAAGGAAGAGAATAAATTTCTGCTTCTTCGGGGGGAACGAATCTACGAGGAAAGTCTTGGGTATAAGCGTGCCCAGGTGGAACAGGTGCTTCGGAAATTTGAATATGCTCTGAACTCTTATGATCAGGAGCAGATTGCACAGACTAAACAGGAACTGATTGAATTTCTGGAAAAGCTGGATGAATGGGAGTGACGGGTATATGGGAGAACATCTGCAGCAGACAGTCAGGCAGCTGTGGGGGGCCCATCCCTATAAACTGATCCTGAGCAATACGAGGAAAGTTTCTTCCGGGCCTGCGGATGCTGTCCAACAGTACCGGAAGATTGTTCTGAACCGGCTGGATAAGAGCTGGCAGGCGGAAAAATATACACAGACCCAGGTGTTTCATGAGAATCTGCCGGAAGACAGGGTGGAGGCATTCGTGCTGGATGCTCTGTCTTCCGGCTTTCGCCAGTGCAATGGATGGGATGGAATATGGGAATATACCATTCATATCTCGAAAAGTGAGAAAATAGCCTGCCAGAAGAAAAGATGTGCACAGGCACCGAAAGAAAAATCAGCGCATGACCGGAAGAAGAATTACATATTAGAAGAAGGAACGGTGATACCACCTCTGGTTGATATGGGTATCTTTACTGCAGAAGGAAAGATCGTCCGTTCCATGTACGATAAATACAGACAAATCAATCGTTTTGTGGAACTGATTGATGATGAGATCGGCAGTCTGCCCGGGGAAGGTCCGGTGACAGTTATTGACTTTGGATGCGGAAAATCCTATCTGACGTTTATCCTTTATTACTATCTGGTAGAAGTAAAAGGACTGTCTGTACATATTACAGGTCTGGATTTGAAAAAGGACGTGATTGAAAACTGCAACCGGGCAGCTGAAAAATATGGTTATGAGGGACTGCATTTTGAAGTGGGGGATATCAATGGTTATGACTGCCCATATTCGGTGGACATGGTCATTTCACTGCATGCCTGCGATACGGCGACAGACTATGCACTCTATCATGCGATTCGATGGAAAGCGAAGCTGATCTTCTCCGTCCCCTGTTGCCAGCATGAGCTGAATAGGCAGATGAAGGGAGGGGAACTGTCGATTCTGACTCGTTATGGGATTGTACAGGAACGAACAGCGGCATTAATGACGGATGCTGTGCGGGGGAATCTTTTGACTGCCTGCGGTTATAAAACACAGCTTCTGGAGTTTGTGGATCTGTCCCATACTCCCAAAAATATCCTGATTCGTGCAGTGCGTACTGTGATCCCGAAGGCGGTGAAGCAGGAAGCACGGCGGGAGGTGGAGGAGCTGAAGAAAACATTTGGCCTTAAGCCGACGCTGGACCAGCTGCTGTTTCCGGACAGCAGGTAAAGTTTATCTACTGTGAAGAAAATTTTGAATTAAGTACAAATACAGGAGGAGGAAAAGAATGGAAGCAAAACAAATGTCCCGGAATGGTCTGAATATTGAACGACTATATTATAAGGACAGTCATTTAAAAGAATTTGAAGCAGTTGTTCTGTCCTGCGAGGAAAAAACAGGTGCAAAAGGGGAAAAAGACGGATTCTGGGTTGTGCTGGACCGAACTGCATTCTTCCCGGAGGGTGGCGGACAGTTCGGTGATATTGGCTGGCTGGAGGATGTGGAAGTGACGGATACACGGGAGGTGGGCGGTGTCATCTGTCATGAAACTAAGAAGCCGCTGGTATCAGGCAGTATAGTAAAAGGAAAATTAAATTTTGATGTGCGTTTTGACCGGATGCAGCAGCATACAGGGGAGCATATTTTATCCGGGCTTGTACATAATCTGTATGGATATGACAATGTAGGGTTTCACCTTGGAGATGAGATTACAACGTTGGATTTTAATGGAGAATTGACAGAAGAGCAGGTACAGGATCTGGAGTTTCGTGCGAACTGGGCGGTGTTTGAGAATGTACCGGTACAGGTGCTGTATCCGACAAAGGAACAATTAAAGCAGGTGGATTATCGGAGCAAGATTGAGATTGAGGGGCAGATTCGTATTGTGTCGATTCCAGGATATGATATCTGTGCCTGCTGTGCGCCCCATGCGGATCGGTCTGGAGAAGTCGGAATGATCAAAATCATCAGTTGCGAGAGGCACAGGGGCGGCTGTCGAATGACGATTCTATGCGGATTCCGTGCACTGGAAGATTACCGGAGGAAGCAGCAGAGCGTGACAGAGGTATCCGTGGCGCTGTCTGCAAAACCGGATAAGATTGGGGAAGCGGTGCGGCATCTGAAAGAGCAGCAAAATGGAACAAGAGAACAGCTGAATCGTGTGCAGGAGTTGTATCTGCTGCAAAAACTGGAACAGTTGACTCCGGAAGACAGAAACATCTGTATCTTTGAAAAGGAGCTGGATCATATAGCGGCACGGAATTTTGTGAACAGAGCTGTGGAAAAGTGCGGGGGTGTCTGTGGAATATTTATTGGAACAGATACAGACGGGTATCACTATATTCTTGGGAGCCGGAGCGTGGATATGCGGATATTTTCCAAAACTTTGAATGAGATGTTCCATGGAAAAGGCGGTGGAAAACCGGAGATGGTGCAGGGTTCTCTTACAGGACTGGAAGAAAAAATACGGAACGTGATTATGGAAGCATAAAATGAGGCGTGCCGGAATTCCGGATTCGAAGACAGAAATCATATGTGATGAATCCTGCCCTGTGTTCAACAGAGGTATTTGACAGGGCAGGATTAGAATTTCTCTTTTCGTGTTTGTCTAATACTTGTAGTCTTCCACGTCTGTTTTATCTACTTCCTGATAAGGCGCCAGCACAGAGACCATTTTGACCGGATTGTCATAGCTGTTTTTGCAGTAATGAATTTCACCGGGTTCAATATGGATAAACTGTCCCGGATACAGGTGATTTACAGTACCATCCACGATGATATCAATCTCTCCTTCCAGAATATAGAAATCTTCTTCCATTACATTGTGATAATGAGCTTTGAAATCCTGTCCGGGCATAAACTGTACAATAGCGAAGTTCATATGGGGGCCTTTCATCAGATATTTCGGTCCGCTGTCCCCAAAGCGGTAGTCTCTGTCTCTTTCATCAATAATATACATATGTTTTTTCCTTTCTCAATGATATTTCTTATAAAATTATGCAGGAAAAGACAGATATTACAACCGGGATGCCGGTTGCTGCCGGCATGCGCCAGATAAATCCTGCAGGGCCTGTTTACAGGCCCGGAGCAACCCACATGGGTTTCGTCAGTCCTTCATTGACCAGTCTCAGCTGTGCGCCATAGACTTTCCGCCATACATCGTACAATTCTTCATAAATTTTGTGATTTTCCATATCAGGTTCAAAAGTCTGTTCCCATCGAACTGTTTTCCGAACTCCATCTTCCATGCTACTATAGATACCAACGCCATAGCCTGCAAGAATAGCAGCTCCGAGGGCAGTTGCCTCTTTTACGACGGGTACTTTCACGGGTATTCCAAGAACATCTGCCAGAATCTGTGACCAGAGAGAGCTTTTGGAGGCTCCTCCGGCGAAGATGATCTCAGAAGGCAGATGACCGGTTGCTTCATGAACCAGTTCCATATGTCCTTTTACCAGCAGAGCAGTATTCTCAAGAATAGACCGATAAAAAGTGTAGCGGTTAAACTTTGCAGGATTCAGTTCAAAATTCGTAAAAGTGGGAGCTGCGTGTTTCCAGTTGATGAAATTCATCACATCACTGAAGGTACACATCATGCCATAACAGCCAGCGGGAATCTTTTCTGCTTCCTGGTTCATGAGATCATAGACATCTTCTCCTGTAATTTTGCTCTTTTCTTTTTCAGGCTGGCAGAAAGCATCCCGGAACCAGCGCATGACCAGACCGGGTTTGAAGGCCAGGGCTTCGTATTGCCACAGGCCGGGCACAGCATGACAATTTACCCGTACCCGGCACTCCGGATCTGCAGCGCCGCTCGTGGTATTAAATTCATATTGCCAGAAACTTCCGCCGAATACAATGGCCTGATTCGGTTCTGTGGCGCCTGCGCCGATGGTTCCAAGCTGGCAGTCCCCACCTCCCACAACTACAGGAGTTCCTTCCTTCAGTCCTGTGTCTTTTGCACCTTTTGCATTAACAGATGCAATGACTTTTCCGCATTCCACCACTGGGGGGAAGATATCATCCCGCAGACCACATCTTCTGGCAATTGAGGCATCCCAGCTCCGGGATTTTAGATCGAAAATACCGGTGGTGGAACCGTTGCTGGGTTCAATGGCTTCCACACCAGTGAGTTTTCGGATAAGCCAGTCGTTGAACATGCCAATAACCTGTGTTTTCTCATAAATTTCAGGCATCTTATCTCTGACCCAGAGGAGACGGGGAAGTGCGCCGAGAGCGTAGGTCTGTCCGCTCTGCAGATAGAGTTCCTTTTCCAGCCCGGGATTCATCCGGATCAGTTTCCCGACCTCATCGTCGCTACGGGCATCTACATTGGCACAGGCCCAGATCTCCTGGCCGTCTTTGTCATAGAGTACGATGCCTTCGCGCATACAGGTGGTAGATATGGCGGCAATCTGTTCCGGCCGGATTCCGGTCTCTGTGATGACGTTCCGGATGCATTGGCAGGCCAGGTTCCAGTTATGCGTCCAGTCAAAATCCATGCTTCCCGGATAGCGCGGGTCCTCTTTGTGTTCCCATTCCCGTTGGATACAGCCGGCCTGGGTTCCGTCTGTACGGAACAGAACGGCTCTCACACTTCCGGTTCCGGCGTCAATTGCCATTAAAAATTGTTCAGACATAATGATCCTCCTGATTAGACAGCGATGCAGCTGTCCGTTTATGTTGTATACTGTGACCCTTCAAGAATCTCTGTGCAGAAAAGTGTACTTTATATAAGAAAGTGTGCCATGAAAATACATGTTTGTCAATATACAGCAGGTATCTGTTTTGGAGGAAAGTCGCCGTTATCCGAAACATATCTGATTGCAGCGCCACAGTGATATATGCAGTGTGTAGTAGGGTTTTGCAAGAAGATTCATGCAGTTGACAAACGCAGATGCAGCGCGTAATATGATACATATGCAGGAATCAGGCAGATATTTTGTGATTCCGGAAACAACAGTATAAGGATATAGAAAGGAAACAGAGTATATGGCAGATAAAGACGGACTGAAAGTGGCAAAGGATTATCATGTGGATATTCCGTTTGCAAACAAAGAAGGTTTCTATGTAAAGGGAGCAAATAGTCTGGATTGGGGAATGCAGAAACATCTTTCTAATATTTTCCGCCCCGAAAGCGGCAATTCTGTGATGTTTGCATTTGATCATGGATATTTTATGGGCTCTACAGCCGGACTGGAGCGGTTGGATCTGCTGCTGCCCAAACTGGCGCCCTATGTGGATGTCTTTATGGGGACAAGAGGAGCGATCCGAAGCTGCGTTCCACCACAGATTACAAAGGGAATTGCTGTGCGTGTCACATCCGGTTCTTCCATGCTGGATGATGATCTGTCTCATGAAGTTGTGGCGGTAGATATTGAAGATGTAATCCGGATGAATGCAGACTGTATGGCGGTGCAGACTTTCATCGGTGCAGACGGACAGCTTTCCAGCATTGACAACCTGTCCCGGGTGATTAATGCAGGGATGCGCTACAGTATTCCCACCTTGGGCGTGGTGGCAGTGGGCAAAAATATGGAACGGACCGACCGTTTCTTTAAACTGGCTACCAGAATTGTGGCAGAAATGGGTGTTCAGATGGTGAAAACCTATGATTGCGATAATTTTGAAGAGATAGTAGCAGCCTGCCCGGTGCCGATTGTAGTGGCAGGAGGGAAGAAACTGCCGGAGGCGGAAGCATTATCCATGGCCTATCGGGTAATCTCCAAAGGAGCAAGAGGCGTGGATATGGGCAGGAACATTTTCCAGAGCGAGCATCCAATCGAGATGGCACAGGCTGTTGGGAAGGTGGTTCATGAAGGATATACAGATAAAGAGGCTTATGAATTCTATCAGGATATGATTCACTGATTTGCTTTAAAAAGAGAGGGCTGTCCCGGACAGCCCTTTTATTATGAAATTTATAATTTGGCTTTCAGAGCTGCCTCCACAAAACCTTTAAACAGCGGATGTGGACGGTTTGGACGGGATTTTAGTTCCGGATGCGCCTGAGTTGCCATAAAGAAAGGATGATCCTTTAATTCAATCATCTCCACAATTCGGCCGTCAGGCGAGAGACCGGACAGAGTCATCCCGTGTTCTGTAAGTGCGGAACGGTAGTCATTATTGACCTCATAGCGATGACGGTGGCGTTCTTCGATCTGTTCTGTGTCATACAGAGAGTAGGCTTTGGAGGACTTGTCCAATACGCAGGGACAGGAACCGAGACGGAGAGTTCCTCCGATGTCTTCCACGCCGTTCTGGTCCGGCATCAAGGCGATAACCGGATAAGGAGTATTGGGATTCAGTTCGATACTGTGGGCGTCTTCCAGCCCTGCCACATGGCGGGCGTATTCCACGATTGCAAGTTGCATTCCCAGACACAGTCCCAGGAATGGGATCTGGTGTTCCCGTGCATAACGAATAGCTGTGATCTTGCCGTCGATCCCCCGGTCTCCAAAGCCGCCGGGCACCAGTATGCCGGTCACATCTTTCAGGAGTTCGGCTGCATTGTCCTCTGTTATCAGTTCGGAATCAATCCATCGGATGTTGACAACAGCATGGTTGTCAATGCCGCCGTGCTTCAGCGCTTCTACAACGGAAATGTAAGCGTCATGAAGCTGAATGTATTTTCCAACCAGTGCCACAGTAACCTCTGTGGTAGGATGACGGAGCTTGTTGACCATCTCGGTCCAGTCGGTAAGATCCGGTTCCGGACAGGGGAGCTTCAGACACTCACAAGCAACCTGTGCAAGCTTCTCTTCTTCCATGGCCAAAGGGGCTTCGTACAGATATTCCACATCCAGATTCTGCAGGACGTGATTTCTGGGTACGTTGCAGAACAGAGCAATCTTGTCCTTGATTCCCTTTTCAAGGGGAAGCTCTGTACGGCATACGATAATATCCGGTTGTATCCCCATCCCCTGTAGTTCTTTGACAGAGGCCTGGGTGGGTTTGGTTTTCATCTCACCGGAAGCCTTCAGATAGGGAATCAAGGTTACATGAATAATGATAGCATTGTCATGGCCCACTTCATGCTGGAACTGCCGGATGGCTTCCAGGAAAGGCTGGCTTTCGATATCCCCCACGGTCCCGCCGGTTTCAATAATGGCGATATGCATGTCTTCGGAAGTAAAGTTCCGGTAGAAACGGCTTTTGATCTCATTGGTGATATGGGGGATGACCTGAACAGTTCCGCCGCCGTAATCTCCCCGGCGCTCTTTCTGAAGGACGGACCAGTATACTTTTCCGGTAGTGACATTGGAATTTTTGTCAAGACTTTCGTCGATAAAACGCTCATAATGTCCCAGATCCAGATCGGTTTCTGCTCCGTCGTCTGTAACAAACACTTCCCCATGCTGTACCGGATTCATGGTGCCTGGGTCAATGTTGATATAGGGGTCAAATTTCTGCATGGTGACCCTGTAGCCACGTGCTTTTAAAAGACGTCCCAGAGAAGCAGCGGTGATTCCTTTTCCAAGGCCTGATACAACTCCTCCTGTTACGAATACATATTTAACTGGCATAGAAATGATTCCTCCTGAAATGTATGCTTATCTGCCAACGAATAGTTCAGAAATAAAACTCTTTTCATTATAGCTTATCCATCTTGAAAAATCCACTTGTTTTTCTGCGGTTTCAAAGAAATTAATCACCGTTTTTTATATTAATTTAATAAAAGAAGACAAAATTTCTCAGAAGGTGTATTGATTTATAAAGGAAGGTTCACTATAATAAGAAGTGCTATGCGCAAGGAGGAAAGAGATGAGTGATAAGATTACTCCAACAGGAGATGGAGATAACAATCATAAGGCACCAAAGAATCAAAAAAGTATTGTTATTTTTTTAGCGTTTATGCTGGTCAGTTTTCTTGCCCTGAATTTTGTCAAGAGTACCATGAAGGATGCAAGTTCCAAGGAAATTACTTATGATGCGTTTATTGAGATGCTGGAGGAAGACAAGGTAGAGAAGGTGGAAGACACCGGTCTTACCTGGAAGATTACCCCCAGGACACAGCCCATGGAGGCTGTGGAAATTACTTATTATACCGGAAAGATGGATGATGAAGCGCTTCTACCCATGCTGAAAGAGAAAGATATAGAGATTACTCCCTATATTCAGGACACCTTTTCCACGCTGGTCTGGCAAGTGGTATGGAGTTTACTTCCGTTACTTCTGATCTGGGTAGCGGTCGGCTATCTGATGCGCCGTATGGGCGGCGGCGGTATGATGGGAGTTGGCAAAAGCAAGGCGAAAGTCTATATTGAGAAGGAAACGGGTGTGACTTTTAAAGATGTTGCCGGTCAGGAAGAGGCCAAGGAGTCTCTGGTGGAAGTGGTGGATTTTCTCCACAATCCGGAGCATTATGCAGAGATTGGCGCCAAGCTTCCCAAAGGTGCGTTGCTGGTAGGCCCTCCCGGAACCGGTAAGACTCTTCTGGCAAAGGCAGTTGCAGGGGAAGCGCATGTGCCGTTTTTTTCATTGTCTGGATCAGACTTTGTGGAGATGTTTGTAGGCGTGGGAGCTTCCCGTGTGCGTGATTTGTTTGAAGAGGCCAAGAGAAATGCACCTTGTATTATTTTCATTGATGAGATTGATGCCATTGGTAAGAGCAGGGATTCCAGGCTTGGAGGAAATGATGAGCGGGAGCAGACGCTGAATCAGTTGCTGGCAGAGATGGATGGATTTGAGAGCAATAAAGCGTGCCTTGTACTGGCGGCGACCAATCGTCCGGAGATCTTGGATAAGGCGCTTCTTCGCCCGGGACGTTTCGATCGCCGGATCATTGTGGAGCGTCCGGATCTGAAGGGCCGGGTGGATGTGCTGAAAGTACATGCCAAGAATGTGCGTCTGGATGAGACGGTGGATCTGGAGGCGATTGCGCTGGCAACCAGCGGAGCAGTGGGTTCGGATCTGGCGAATATGATCAATGAGGCTGCAATTCTTGCGGTAAAGAATAAGAGGCAAGCGGTGTCCCAAAAGGATCTGTTTGAGGCAGTGGAAGTAGTGCTGATGGGCAAGGAGAAAAAGGACCGTATTTTGAGCACAGAAGAGCGTAAGATTGTGTCCTATCACGAAGTGGGCCATGCACTTGTAAGTGCTCTTCAAAAAGATTCGGAGCCGGTTCAGAAGATTACAATTGTTCCACGCACCATGGGAGCGCTTGGCTATGTCATGCATGTGCCGGAGGAAGAGAAGTATCTGAATACCAGGAAAGAACTGGAGGCCATGCTGGTGGGCTATCTGGGCGGACGCGCAGCAGAAGAGCTGGTCTTTGAGACAGTTACCACAGGGGCTTCCAATGATATTCAGCAGGCTACAAAGCTTGCCCGCGCCATGGTGACGCAGTATGGTATGTCTGAGAAGTTTGGACTTATGGGACTGGAATCCAGAGAAAGTATGTATCTGAATAATGGTACGGTGCTGAATTGCAGCGACGAGACGGCGGCAGATGTAGACAATGAAGTTATGAGGATATTAAAGGAATCCTATGAAGAGGCAAAACGTCTTCTGTCAGAGAATCGGGATTGTCTGGATAAAATATCTGAGTTCCTGATTGAGAAAGAGACGATTACTGGTAAGGAGTTTATGGATATTTTCCGTAAGGTTAAGGAAGAAGCAGAAGGATATCAGCAGGAGGAGCTGATATTTGCAGAATAAAAGCAATGAATGAATCTGCCGCAGGATGCGGCTTCTGATCCCGGTGCTGCAGCCGGTCTCAGGAGCTGTCTTCTGCGGCAGATTCCGGTCACTGACAAATAACAGACAGGATAACAAAGTTGGTATGAAAAGGGGAGGCTTTCATATGGCATTTGATATTGAGGAGGAACTGAAGAAACTTCCGGCAAAACCAGGGGTTTACCTGATGCATGATGAGAAGGATGCGATTATCTATGTGGGGAAAGCCATTTCCCTTAAGAATCGGGTAAGGCAGTATTTCCAGTCGAGCAGGAATAAGGGCGTGAAGATTGAACAAATGGTGACACATATTACCAGATTTGAATATATCATTACGGATTCAGAACTGGAAGCCCTGGTACTGGAATGCAATCTGATCAAGGAGCACCGACCGAAATACAACACGATGTTAATGGATGACAAGGCATATCCATTTATCAAAGTGACTGTGCAGGAAGAATATCCACGGGTGCTGCTGGCCAGACAGATGCGCAAGGATCGTGCAAAATATTATGGACCTTATACCAGTGCAGGAGCAGTAAAAGATACCATTGATCTGATTCATAAGATCTATGGAATACGGACCTGCAACAAAGCGCTGCCGAAGATGCAGGGAAAAGAAAGGCCTTGTCTGAATTATCATATTCACCAGTGTCCGGCCCCCTGTCAGGGTTATATTACAAAAGAAGAGTATGGGGAATCGATCAGGAAGGCACTCTCTTTTTTAAATGGAAATTATTCGATGATTCTGAAAGAGCTGGAAGAAAAAATGCAGACTGCATCGGAGAACTTGGAGTTTGAGAAAGCAATTGAATACAGGGAGCTTTTGAACAGCGTCAGTAAAATTGCCCAGAAGCAGAAGATTACCAGCAGTTCGATGGAGGACAAGGATGTGATTGCCCTGGCAGCGGATCAGGAGGATGCAGTAGTACAGATTTTCTTCATTCGGGAAGGACGGCTGATCGGAAGAGATCATTTTTGCCTGCATATAGCAGCGGGAGAAGAAAAGAAGGAGATCCTGTCTGTATTTTTAAAGCAGTTTTATGCCGGAACCCCATACATTCCACGGGAACTGATGATACAGTATGAGATTGAAGAGAAAGAACTGATTGAAGAATGGCTGAGTGCCAGAAGAGGTCAGAGAGTGCACATCTGTGTACCGAAAAAGGGGGAGAAGGAAAAGCTGGTAGAGCTTGCTATGAAAAATGCCCAGTTAGTGTTAATACAGGACAAAGAGCGCATCCGGAGAGAAGAAGGACGTACGATTGGGGCAATGAAAGAGATTGCAAAGCTTCTGGGGCTTTCAAAGATTGACAGAGTGGAAGCCTATGATATCTCTAATATCAGCGGGTTTCAGACAGTTGGTTCCATGGTGGTCTATGAGAAAGGAAGACCGAAACGTTCTGATTACCGGAAGTTTCGTATTAAGGGCGTCCGGGGAGCAGATGATTATGCCAGTATGGAAGAGATGCTCACAAGAAGGCTTTCTCATTATGAGAATTATCCGGATCTGATTATGATGGACGGAGGCAGAGGGCAGGTTAATATCGCCCTGAAAGTTATGGAGGCAGTAGGGGTAAAAGTTCCGGTATGTGGTATGGTGAAAGATGACAGGCATCGAACAAGGGGGATCTATTTTAACAATGTGGAGCTTCCTATTGAGCGGGATAGTGAGGGATTCCGCCTGGTGACCAGAATTCAGGATGAGGCTCATCGTTTTGCCATTGAATACCACCGCTCTCTGAGAAGCAAGGAGCAGGTGCATTCGGTTCTGGATGATATACCGGGCATTGGTCCGGCCCGGAGAAAGGCGCTTATGAAGGAATTCCAGACACTGGGGGATATGAAGCTTGCCAGTATTGAAGAGCTGGCTGCTGTACCTGGGATGAATATGGGGGCAGCCAGGAAGGTTTTTGATTTCTTTCATGTTGATAATGAGTAAAAAAAATGGTATGATTTAGTTTAAGAAAGTGCGGATGAGACCAGTAGCAAAAAGAAGAAGGAGTATATGCCTATGCAGACAGTAGCATTGAATAAAATGATTGATAAACTGGGGCTTACAAATCTGGTTCCGGAAGTTGAGACAGACGGGATTGAGATTAACAGCTCAGAAATCAATCGTCCTGCTCTTCAGTTGGCGGGGTATTTTGAGCATTTTGCCTGTGATCGGGTACAGATCATCGGTTATGTAGAATACAGTTATCTGAAAAGTCTGGATCCTGAAGAAAAGATGAAAAACTATGAGCTTTTCATGTCCAGTCGAATTCCATGTATTATCTATGCGTCCAGAACGGAACCGGATGAGGCAATGATTGAACTTGCCCGAAAATACAAGAAACCTCTGTTGTCCAGCGATCGCGCCACTTCCTCTCTGATGGCGGAGATTATCCGTTGGCTGAATGTGGAACTGGCTCCCTGTATTTCTATCCATGGAGTGCTGGTGGATGTATACGGCGAAGGCGTATTGATTATGGGGGAGAGTGGTATCGGTAAAAGTGAGGCTGCACTTGAGCTTTTGAAGAGAGGACACCGTCTGATTACAGATGATGTGGTTGAGATTCGAAAGGTCAGCGATGATACTCTGGTAGGAACGTCCCCGGAGATTACCAGGCATTTTATAGAGCTTAGAGGTATTGGCATCATTGATGTGAAGACATTGTATGGTGTGGAAAGTGTGAAAGAGACACAGACCATCGACATGGTGATCAAGCTGGAGGAGTGGGATAAAGACAAGGAGTATGATCGTCTTGGGCTCAATGAGGAGTATACAGAATTTCTCGGCAACAAGATCATCTGTCACTCGATTCCTATCCGTCCGGGCAGGAATCTGGCGATTATCACAGAGGCAGCAGCTGTCAATCACCGACAGAAAAAGATGGGTTATAATGCGGCTCAGGAACTATATCGCAGAGTACAGCAAAGTATCAATAAAAATAAACATTAACAGGGAGAACAGATTATGAAAAATTACTGTTTTGGAATTGATGTAGGCGGAACAACGGTGAAAATGGGACTTTTTAAGACCGATGGCCAGCTTGTGGACAAGTGGGAGATTCCCACCCGGACGGAGGACGGCGGAAAGGCGATCCTGCCCGATACTGCAGCCTATGCTCTGGCGAAGCTGATGGAGAAGGACATCGCAAGAGACGACGTGGCGGGAATCGGGATTGGTGTGCCAGGTCCCATAAGTGCAGACGGAATTGTGCCTCACACAGCGAACCTGGGCTGGGGGTATAAAGAAGTGACCAAAGAGCTGTCAGAGCTGACCGGTCTGACCTGCAGAGGGGGCAATGACGCCAATGTGGCGGCTCTGGGCGAGATGTGGAAAGGCGCGGCAGCGGGCCATAAGAGCGGGGTCATGGTCACCCTGGGAACCGGCGTCGGCGGCGGCATCATCATCGACGGCCGGATTGTCACCGGGACCAACGGTGCAGGCGGCGAGATCGGGCATATCCATGTGGATGACAGCATCCCGTGGCTGTGCGGCTGCGGCAACCAGGGATGCCTGGAGCAGGTGGCGTCTGCCAACGGAATCGTGCGTCTTGCCAAATGGATGCTGGAGTCCAAAGCCAAAGAGACTGTCCTGGATCCGGAGACCATGACGGCCAAAGATATCTGGGATGCCGTAAAAGACGGAGACAACTTTGCCTGTGAAGTGGCAGAGCGCTTCGGAAGTTACCTGGGCCTGGCCCTTGCCAACATTGCCAGCACGGTGGATCCGGAAGTGTTTGTCATCGGCGGCGGCGTATCCAAGGCAGGACCGGTGATTCTGGATTACATAAAAAAATATTATATCAAGTATACGTTCAAAGGCTGCAGGGATGCGGAGTTTGTCCTGGCGACACTGGGCAATGATGCCGGAATCTTCGGGTCGGCAAAACTGGTGATTGAGGAGTAGTAAAGCGGATGAAATATACAAGAACAGAAAAAAACATGCTGGCGCTGTCCTGCATGTTCGCAGTATTTCTTATGAGTGAAAAAACCGTCCATGCTATGCATATTATGGAGGGGTATCTGCCCATGGCCCACTGTGCGGTATGGGATGCGGTCTGCCTGCCGTTTCTGGCAGCCGGACTGATCCGCATCCGGAAAACGCTGAACCAGAACCGGCGTCTTCTGATTTTGCTGGCCATGTCCGGGGCATTTGTGTTTGTGATCTCTTCGCTGAAGATTCCGTCGGTCACCGGAAGCTGTAGCCATATGACGGGTACAGGGCTGGCAGCGATCCTCTTCGGGCCGATGGTAGCTGGTGTGCTGGCTGTCATTGTACTGATCTTCCAGGCGCTTCTGCTGGCCCATGGGGGGCTTACGACCCTGGGAGCCAATACGTTCAGCATGGGGATCATCGGTCCTGTCCTTACATGGCTTCTTTATATGGCCGGCAGGAAACTGAAGATGAACCGGAAGGCCTCGGTCTTCCTGGCGGCTGCCATGGGCGACCTTCTGACCTACTGTGTGACCAGCCTGCAGCTGGCGGTGGCTTACCCGGACCAGACCGGCGGCATGGCGGCCAGTGCGGTCCGGTTTCTGGGCGTGTTTGCGCCCACGCAGCTTCCCCTTGCAGTGGTGGAAGGACTGCTGACCGTTCTGATCGTGATCGGCATGGAGCAGTTTGCGGAGCCGGAACTGCGTGAGATCTCATTTTTGGAGGCGAAATAGACATATGAAAAAGAACAGAATCACAGTACCCGCCCTGATTCTGCTGGCGGTACTGATTATACTGGTGCCGTTGTTTTGGCAGAAAGGCGCTGCCTTTGAAGGCAGCGACGGTGCAGGCAGCGAGATGGTAAATGAAATGGCAGGGGGCGGATATGAGCCCTGGTTTGAACCGGTGCTGGAACGGATGATCGGCGGGGAGCTGCCAGGAGAGGTGGAGACGCTGTTCTTCTGCATTCAGACCGGCATTGGGGTCGGCATTATCGCCTACTGCTTCGGTTATCTGGTGGCCAGGAAGAAGTATTCCGGCGGGATGGATGACCGGACGAAGGTGGAGTCGAAAGCCTGTCATGAGGTGTGACATATGGTGACCGGGTTCCTGACTGTGGCGGTTGTCTGGTGCCTGTTGTACGGCAGGATCCCCATGATGATTCTTCTGCCGCTCTGTCTGGGACTGGGAGCGGCGCTGCCGCTGCTGGGCAGACACGGGTCCGGGCAGTTTCTCACGATTGACGTGCTGGCACAGACCTCCCGCCTGAACCGGGTCAGTCCCCTGCTGAAATTCTGGACGGTGCTGGTGCTGATGGTTCTGTGTGTGTCAGCAACGAGCCCGGCAGTGGGACTTTTTCTGACAGTCCTTATGCTTATCCTTACGGTCTGTGGGGGCGGCCTTGCACTGCACGATTACATTCATCTGCTGGCATTGCCGCTCTCTTTTCTGCTGCTTGGCGGTCTGGCCCTGCTCCTGGAAGTGACGGCCCAAAAGACCGGCGTTCTTGGAGTCCCTGTCTTTGGTTTCTGGCTGTGCGTCAGCCAGGCGGCTCAGACGCGGGCGATGCTGGTGATGGGCCGGGCGCTGGGAAGCTTAAGCTGTCTGTATATGCTCAGCCTGACAACGCCCATGTCTGATCTGATCGGTGTTCTGCGGCGGCTCCGCTGTCCGGAAGTGCTGATTGATCTGATGTATCTGATCTACCGGTATATTTTTATCCTTCTCTCCATGTATCATGCAATGCGCGATGCAGCAGCCAGCAGGCTGGGCTTTGTGGACTATCGGACCGGTATGCGGACAACCGGCAATCTGTATTTCGGTCTGCTGTTTCGCAGTTACCGGCAGGCAAGCCGGAACTTTGACGCCATGGAAAGCCGGTGCTTTGATTCCGGTATCCGGTTTCTGGAGGATGCGGGGAAGATGAAAAAGGCTCACGGGCTGGCGTCAGCAGTTTTGATTCTTATGACCCTGGGGCTGTCCATCTTATTTTGGTGAGGTAACAGATGAAAAACGAACTTCTACGGCTGGAACATATCTGCTTCCAATACGAAGATAAATTTCCGGCTCTGAAAGATGTATCGATTACATTTCAAAAAGGGGAACGCATCGTGGTGCTGGGCAACAACGGCGCCGGGAAAAGCACCTTCTTTCTGTGCTGCAACGGGATTTTGCGTCCCCAGAGCGGAGCGATATTTTTACATGGACAGAAGATAAGCGGTTCCAAAGAGGACATCCGTAAGCTCCGGCAGACGGTGGGGCTGGTGTTCCAGGAGCCGGACACCCAGATTATAGCGGGAACGGTGGGAAATGAAGTGAGCTTTGGGCCCATGAATCTGGGACTGGACCGAAAGGAAGTGGAGCTTCGGATCACCAGGTCTCTGGCCCGGATGAACCTGGAAGGGTATGAGAGCCGCGCTCCGCACTATTTAAGCGGCGGTGAGAAGAAGCGGGTGAGTATCGCCGATATTCTGGCCATGGAGCCGGATATGATTCTTCTGGACGAACCGACCGCTTCTCTGGATCCTGAGAATGTAGCACTTCTGGAGCGGACTTTGGAGGAACTCAATGAAGCGGGGATTACCCTGGTGGTCTCCACGCACGATGTGGACTTTGCCTACGGCTTTGCCAGACGCGCAGTGGTCTTAAGTCAGGGGGAGATCATCCGGGATTCGGATATCGAGGAAGTGTTCCGGGACGATGAGGTGCTTGAGAAGGCCGGGCTTAAGAAGCCGCTGCTTTGCAAGGTGGCGGAAGTGCTGGAAACGCATTTTCCGGAAGCGGGGGATATCAAAAGGCCCAGGCGCATGGAAGCGTTTTCTGATTATGCAAAGCGGCTTTTGGGACAGGAGCCAAAGCAGGCCTGCAGTCCGCAGGAAAAGAGAACGGCAGAGGAAGGCTTCTGATGAAAATTTCTACCTTCCTGTATTTCGCAAAATTCGGTATCCGGACCGTCTTATTCCGGAAAAAGGATCCGATCCTCGGCACAATTATTGTCACGGACAGGTGCAATTTAAGCTGCCGCCACTGTTCGGTCAACAATATCACAGGAGTCATCCACCCGTACCGGCAGATCAAGGGAGAGATGGAACAGCTGTATGCCATGGGTGTGCGGATTCTGTTTTTCTGCGGCGGAGAGACGTTCCTGTGGAGAGACGATAAGAAGTGCCTCAGAGATCTGGTAATGGAAGCAAAAGAGATGGGATTTCTCATTGTCAACGTGGTCACCAACGGCACCTTTCCCATCGATCTGCCGGAGGCGGACCTGATCCTTCTGAGCCTGGACGGAGACCGGAAGAGGCACAATCAGATCCGGGGTGAGACCTATGATCTTATCATGGAAAACATTCGCCATGCCACGGCGGACAATATCTGTTTTTATATGGCGGTCAACCGGCTGAACAAAGATGCCGTCCGGGACGTATGCGAAACGGCCAGGGATACGAAGCATGTCCGGGCGGTCTCGTTTAATTTTCACACGCCCTATCCGGATACCAGGGAGCTGGCCCTTGGCCGGGAAGAAAAGGCCGCATGCTGCCGGGAGATCACCCGGATGATGAAAGAAGGAGCTCCGGTTTTCAACCTGAAGAGTGCTTTTCCATATATCATAGAAAACCGCTTTCCAACCCCCTGTTACCAGTGCGTGGTGATGGAGAACGGAAAACGGAGCATCTGCGGGCGCTGTATTGAGGTGGAGGGCCTGTGCGATTCCTGCGGGTATTTTTTCGTGGCGGAATATACCCTGCTGTTTCGGGGAAATATCCGGATCATTCTGGAAATGCTGCGGACCTATCTCAAATATATATAAGGGGAAATCATGAGCATAATGACGGATCTGACCAGAATGTGGCTGACCCGATCTGTGAGGCCTTTTCTGTTTCAAAAAGAATACGACCAGCTGCTGCCCTTTGAGGCATGCGAAGAGCTGGGGCTCTATGTACATATTCCATTCTGCAAAAGCATCTGCAATTTCTGTCCCTACTGCAAAGTCCCTTACTCGGAAGAACTGTGCGACCATTATGTGGACGCGCTTCTTGGAGAGATCCGTCTGACAGGCAGTCAGGCGAAGAAGCAAAAGAGAGTCACCAGCCTGTATTTTGGAGGCGGGACGCCGGCTTTGGCGGCTGACCGGATGAAGGAGATCATCGGGACGATTGGAGAATATTTTGAGATCACGGAGGGGATTGGCGCAGAGCTTCATCCAGACAACGTGACGGTTCCGGTGCTTCAGACACTGAGAGATGCAGGGGTGACGAGAATCAGCATCGGGGTGCAGTCCTTTGGGAAAAAATTCCAGAAGCTTCTGGGCAGGAAGCCGGTGGATGCGGCCGTTCTGAAAGAGGTGCTGCGTGAAGTGCCCTTTGAGACCGTGTCCATGGATCTGATCTTTGCACTTCCGGGGCAGACCTTTGAAGATCTGAAAGAGGACATGGACACTGCGTTTGCAAACGGTGCCAACCATATGGCGGTCTACCCGTTTATTGATTTTACTTTTACGTCCAGCCCGGTCTCTGCCATGCCTCGAAAAGAAAAGCGCCGGCTTCTGGATGCGGTGACCGCATACTGTGAAAAACAGGGCTACACCCGAAGTTCCATCTGGACCTTTTCCAGCGAAAAGCATGCAGGCTATTCCTCCATGACACGGGATCATTTTCTGGGGTTCGGCTGTTCGGCCGCCACACTTCTGAAAGATCAGTTCAAGATCAATACCTTTTCTGTACCAGCATATATAGAACGAATCGAACAGAAATGTTTGCCCACATCGCTGACGCTTCGATTCACCCGCCGGCAGCGGATGGTATACTATCTGTTCTGGACTGCCTACAGCACGAAAGTGAGCAGCCGGGATTTTGAACGGTTTTTCGGGGTGCCGCTTGGGAAGATGTACGGGCTTGAGCTGGCAGCAGCAAAGCTTCTGGGATTTGTCACGGAACAAGACGGAGATTACCGGATGACGCCAAAAGGGGCGTTCTATTATCATTATTATGAAAATTTCTACACCCTCTCCTATATTGACCGGATGTGGGGGCTGATGCAAAAGGAAGCGTTTCCGGAGGGGATGAAGCTGTAAATAGCGCTTTATTCTCTGCATCCGGTCTCTCAGCAACAGCAGCATCCTGGTTTTTCCTTCAAGTAACAGGGCATTTGGGATAAAAGGATTTTAGGTATATCATCGGTGTCCCATAGGGAAAGAATTTTGCAGGACAGGATGAGCCGGACAAAGGAATCAGAAACAAAGGTACTATTTCAGGAGGAATTTATTCCCGTGAGCAACGAGCCAAGTGGCTGCTTGCAGACATTTGGCGACTGCCGCGAGGGTCAAATACCCCGCTGCTTAGCAGCGCGGCAAGTTTGATACCCCATTGCTTAGACGGAGGCACATAAGGAAGTATTATAAAAAGTTCCATTCAACCGGCGTGGCGCAGATCACGCCGGTTCTGTTGTGTTGAAAGACAGTTCCGGCTTATGAAGAGGAATCCGTATCTTTCCCACATAAGTAAAATAAATTTCAATCGTGACATGTTTCCTCCCGCCTATCTTTTCCGGATTGTGGATTACAATCTTTTCAATAAGCTCATTGACGGTGGAGGCATTCAGCTCCTGTATCTCCGAGTACTGTTCTGCAAGTTGCAGGAATCGGCCGACATCAGACACCTGTTCGGATTCTTCGGCAATCTCTTTTTCCAGCGCAGCCGATAACTGACGGATTTCTTCCTGCTCCATTTCATACTGTGACAATAATTTGTGAAACCGCATATCGCTTAACTTCCCCAGGACAGAATCCTCATAAAGCCGTTGGATGATCCTGTCCAAATCATCCATGCGTTTCTGTGCGCCGGACAGGGCTTTCCGCTTCTGTGCCAGTTCCGCTTTCCGGCTGGCTTCGTCCTGCAGCAGCATCTCCTGGGTGAAGTCGTCCCTGAACAGCCGTACATAAGTCAGTGTCTGCTGTACGCATTCCAGGACACGCCTGTAAAGGGTCTGTTCCCGGATATAATGAATCTGGCAGGAGCCGGTGTTGCTCTTGTAATTTGAGCAGACAAAATGGTCCCGGCGCCCATCCGCAGAATCCCGGCTGGTACAGAAATACAGCTTGGAGCCACAGTCGGCGCAGCGCAAAAGGCCGGAAAAAATGCTTGTCCTGCCGGTTTTCGTCCGTCTGCGCTTGTTGGAGCGGAGCGCCTGCACCCGGTCCCATTGCCCCTGTTCGATAATGGCGGGCTGGGTTTCCTCGAATATCCGGTAGTTTTCCTTTGGGTTCTCCATCCGTTTCCTGAATTTCAGGGATTTGGTGTAGGTCTTGAAATTCACGGTACAGCCGGTATACTCCCTGCGTTCCAGAATCTTAACCACACCCGTCTGGCTCCAATGGTAAAGGTTTTCCGGCATGGCCTGCCCTTTCTGCTTTGCGTTATAGGCGGTGATGGTCAGCACCTTGTCTGCCGTCAGGATTTTTGAGATCTGCATGGGGCCTTTGCCCGCAATGCACAGACCGTAGATTCTCCGCACCACATTTGCCGCTTCTTCGTCCAATACCCATTTCTTTTTATTCCCAGGGTCTTTGACATATCCGTAAGGCGGATTGCTCGTCAGATGTTCCCCAGCTTCGCCGCGCATTTTCACAACCGCACGGATTTTCCTGCTGGGGTCCTTTGCGTAATAATCGTTAAAAACATTTTTGAAAACGGCAAAATCGTTCTCGCCTTTGGCGCTGTCCACATCATCATTGACAGCGATAAAGCGGACATCATAAGCAGGAAAGATGAAATCCTGCAGGCAGCCCATGTAGGAATACTCGCGTCCCAACCGGGACAGGTCTTTGACAATCAGCGTGGAAACGGAATAATCCTCCACATATTTCATCATTTCCAAAAATCCGGGTCTTTGAAAAGGCGGCGTTAGATAACGATACTTCTCAAAACACAAGAAAATCAATGGGTATGGACGGCAGGCAAGCATGGTATGTACGAAACAAAAAAGCGGTGTTCTCTGCCTCACTCTGGCTGGGAACGCCGCTTTATGCGCTGAAAGGAGCAGAAATGACAGTATTTCATGTTGCGAAGAACACAAATTACACAGTCATGTCTAATCATCATCTGCGGAACCGGGAACTGTCCCTAAAGGCCAAGGGCCTGCTATCGCAGATGCTCAGTCTCCCGGAAAAGTGGGACTACACCCTGCAAGGACTGGCCCACATCAACCGGGAACAGCTTGACGCCATCCGTCAGGCCGTCCACGAACTGGAGCGAGCCGGGTATATCGTGCGGGTGAGGGAACGGGACAGCCGAGGACGGCTGCGGGGAGCGGAGTACACCATCTACGAACAGCCGCAAGCGCCGTCAGCTTTACCGACGTTGGAATAACCTGCGTCGGGAAAACCGATGTTGGAAAATCCTATGTAGGTAAATCCGACGCAATAAAATAAAGATATAAGTAAATAAAGAAAAATCAAGTAAAGACTTATCAATTACCCATTCCATTCCTTTCCTATCCTTTCCCCCTCCCTTGGAGGACAAGCGGCAAAGCCGCCGGAAGGGAATGGAAGGGAAGCGAGAAGCAAACGGTCATATAGTAGCAGGGGTTATTATGGTCGTTATCTGACCCGCAGAAACCGTACAGACGCGAAGCGGGTGTACGGTTTCTGCGGGTGTCACAAGAGGGCCGCAGGCCCTCTTGTGTAACAGCACAGTTTACAGTCCATCAGAAGCCAGGACAGGAGCGCCGGAGTGTCGGCCTCCCGCCCTGGCTTTTTGTGTCATTCTGTACGCCGTTAGAAGCCCATTTTGGCGAGTGCAGGTCAAATCGTATTGCCCCCCTATCGATCACAGCCGAAAAGCCTTGAAATATCAAGGCCGTTTTGCATCTAAAGCGTTACACATCAGCCCTATCTTGGCGGGCAGGGGTTCCCCATCCATTTCTACGCAGTTAGAAACCCATTTTTGAGGGTGCAGGTCAATCGTATTACCCCCTATGTGACCGCCTTTTGAACGTCCCGAAAACAGGCCGCTGGATAGGCCCTAAATGCGTAGGCTGGCGGGCTGATTTAGGGATGTCAGCCAAAGTGTCGGTTAGAGGGGCTGTGTAGAAAGAGTTACCCCCATTTTCGGGAGAACAGATATAAACACCTTGCCCCTTTCCGATACCCACGAAAAAAGCCTGTGTTTTCAATACCTCCGGGAGCTACTTT
>CAJTTI010000021.1 GCA_910579225.1 uncultured Lachnospiraceae bacterium
TCCATATCAAAGGATTCTGGCGTTTATTAATTTTTATTACAATAAAACAAAACCGTTTGTCGTTCCGGATGTTTCAAAACACATCCTCAGATTCTCGCCACCCCGGTCTTTCTGGCCGCTTCCGCCACGGCGGCGGCCACGGCTTTCCCGACTCTCGGGTCAAATGCTTTCGGAATAATATATTCCTCGTTCAGCTCTTCCTCCGTGATCAGACCTGCCAGCGCCTCTGCCGCTGCCAGCTTCATGGCATCGTTGATATCCCTGGCGCGCACGTCAAAAGCACCGCGGAAGATTCCCGGAAATGCCAGTACATTATTGATCTGATTCGGGAAATCGCTTCTCCCGGTGGATACGACTCTGGCGCCTCCTTCCCTGGCCTCATCAGGAAAGATCTCCGGCGTGGGATTGGCGCAGGCAAAGATCACTGCATCTTTGTTCATGGTCTTCACCATATCCGTCGTCACCATCTTCGGCGCGCTGACGCCGATAAACACGTCGGCCCCCGCCAGCATATCGGCAAGACTTCCCTGCTTTTTCTCCCGGTTCGTAAGCGCCGCCATCTCTTCCTTGACCGGATTCATGCCCTCCGTACGTCCTTCATAGATCGCGCCCTTCCGGTCACACAGAGTAATATTCTGATAGCCTGCAGTCAGAAGCAACCTGGTAATGGAGATAGCCGCCGCTCCTGCACCATTTACCACCACTTTCACTTCTTCCTTCTTCTTTCCAACTACTTTCAGGGCATTGGTCAGGCCTGCCAGCGTGATAATCGCAGTCCCATGCTGATCGTCATGGAAAATAGGAATATCACACCGTTCTTTCAGCTTTTTCTCAATCTCAAAACATCTGGGAGCCGAGATATCCTCCAGGTTCACTCCTCCAAAACTTCCGGAGATCAGGCTGATGGTATTCACAATCTCATCCACGTCTTTACTCTTAATACAAAGCGGAAATGCATCCACGTCACCAAACGCCTTAAACAATACACATTTCCCTTCCATTACCGGCATTCCCGCCTCGGGACCGATATCTCCCAGTCCCAATACTGCGCTTCCGTCCGTCACTACCAGGCACATATTATGCCGTCTTGTGAGGTCATAACTTTTCTCTGTATTTTTTTGAATTGCCAGGCAAGGCTCGGCCACCCCCGGCGTATAAGCCAGTGATAGATCATCCTTTGTCGCCACCGGAACCGTTGCCACCACCTCAATCTTGCCCTTCCATTCTCCGTGAAGTCTTAACGACTCTTTTGCATAATCCATTTCTTTATATCCTCCTCACATATGTTGAATTTCTTAATGCATTGTCTTAATTTAAGCACCAAAATTTATTATTGAAAATATTTAAATGTACTTTCTATATTGGCAGGAGCTTCTGAATCTGGTTCATCTTCCGCCCCGCTTCTGTGCAACACCAGGTTTGTGCAGCCGCTGAATGCATCAGGCGCTATACTTGTATGTTCCGGCACTGCATTCACATTCCTCTCCATTTCATTCATCCCCCGTTTTTGACTTTGTCACAATAATATCATGTTTTATACAATACAACAACTGTTTTCAAATTTACCCTTTTTGTGCCCGCAGGCAGCACGCTTCGGGTATGCTGCCGTCTTCTGTCCGGTCCAAACAGGAAAACCGGCTATCGCGTCACATCTTTCAGCCAGATCTTCGAGCGGTACCTCCATACCGCAAAGGGCAGTTTGATAAATTCATCCAGCATCAACAGCACAAACACTGCTTTCACAGGCAAATGCAGGATAAAGGCCCCGATCCAACCTAACAAAATAGAGCCGACCCAAAGAGCTCCGCCCTCCAGGATCAGACCAAACCTGGTATCACCTCCGGCCCGGAGAATTCCTACGATCACAGGGCAGCTGACAGACTGACACAGTGCATAAATCGCCAGAACCACCAGCATAAACAGCAGATAATTCTTCGCCTCTGCACCCAGCGTTAACGCGTTTGTAATTACATGACGAAGAGACAGCATAGCTGCACTTGCACAGACTGTGATTCCAATGCTCAGCCCTACCATTCTCCTGGCATACGTCTCCGCAACGTCCAGTCTCTTTTCACCAATGGCCTTACCTACCAGTACGCTGGTGGCCGCCGACAGCCCCACACTCATGACCATCACCAGTTCCCGAATCACACGGACTACAGAATTGGCAGCCGCTGCCGGACTCCCAAGCTGACCCAGGATCGCCGCATTTGCAGACATTCCCGCCCCCCAGAGCGTCTCATTAAGTACCACCGGAATGGACAGAACCAGAAAATCTTTCAAAAGCAATGCATCCCACCGGAAGAAATATCTCCGCCGAATCCGCACCTGGCGATTTACTTTCCACATATACCAGACTACAATCAAAAACTCCAGGCAGCGTGACAGAAGAGTAGCCAGTGCCGCGCCCCGAACGCCCATAGCCGGAACGCCCATAAGTCCGAAGATAAACACAGCGTTCATAACCACATTGGCCAGCAAAGAACAGGCAAAGACAGCCGTCCCGATCTTCGCCCGCTCAATACTACGCATCAGATACAAATATCCCGTACAAAATGCCGACAGCGGATAACTGAACCCCACAATCCGAAGATAAGCGGCTCCTCCCTCAATCACCTCCGCCTCCGACGAGAAAATATGCATGATCTGTTCCGGGAAAAGTTCCACTGCTGTGAAAAAAATAACGCCTGCCACAAGCGCAAAACAAAGAGTCATGCCAAAGACTTTCTCTATCGTCTTCAGCTCTTTCTTGCCCCAGTATTGTGCAGTCAGTACTGAAGCTCCGGAAGTCATTCCAAAGATCATCAGGCTCATAACAAACTGCACCTGCCCCGCCAAGGAGCCGCTGGAAAGCGCCGTCTCTCCCACTTTCCCGAGCATCACCACATCTGCTGTCGTCACTGCCGTGTTGATCAGATTCTGAAGCGCAATCGGAAAAGCCAGTCCAAATACTATTTTCAAAAATTCTTTCATATGTGTTATACTCTTTCTATACTGTTAAACCAATGGTTTCCGCAGGATCTGCCGGAACCCATCCCTTCCAGACTCAAGGAGGCATATTCCATGAAAACGATAGACCTTCATGTTCACTCTACCTGTTCTGACGGTTCTCTGACCCCCGAAGAACTGGTATCTCTTGCACAAAAGACCGGCCTGGCTGCCTTTGCCCTCACTGACCACGACACCACAGACGGAATCGACCGGGCAATCCGGGCGGCTGAAGAGGTCGGCCCGGGACTGGAGGTGATTCCCGGCATCGAATTTTCCACCCGTCGGTTCCACAGAGATATCCATATCCTGGGGTACCTGATGGACTACCACGCCGATTCGTTCCGGCAAAAACTCCATGAGTTCCTGGACACCCGTGAAATACGCAACCGACAGATGTGTGCCCGGATCCGGGAATATACCGGGGCCCCCATCTCCACGGAAATACTCGCCGCACATTTTCCGGATGCGGTCATTACCCGCGCACATATGGCCTCCTGGCTTGTGGAGCACGGATATACAGACACCCGGAAAACTGCTTTTGACCAATACCTGGGAGAACATGCGCCCTGCTTCGTTCCCCGTACCGAAGTAACGCCTGAAGACGCCATCCGGCTGATTTTCTCCCACGGCGGAGTCCCCGTACTGGCCCATCCACTCCTGTATGCCCTGTCTGAAAAGCAGCTCCGGCTCCTGGTTCACGATCTGAAAGAAGTCGGACTGCAGGGCATCGAAGCCGTATATGTGCTGAATCATGGGTCTGAAGAATCCTTCCTTCGTTCTCTTGCACAGGAATATAACCTGATCATCACCGGAGGATCGGATTTTCATGGTAAAAACAAGGCAGATATCGAACTGGGAACCGGCATACGCTCCAATCTGTCCATTCCCTACAGTCTGTTGGAAGAACTCAGAATTATAAATTCCAATTAATAATTTCCGAGAATTTTAAAATTCACCGCTTCTTCCATGATTCCCCGAATAGCGTTCTTCACTGCACTGTCATTGAGGTTACCGTCAAAATCGACAAAAAAGTGATACTCCCAGTTGTGTTCCGGTATGGGCCTGGACTCGATCTTACACATATTCAGGTCATTATAGATGATATGGGAAAGGATGCTGTAGAGACTTCCGCTCTTATGTGGCAGTTCAAAGCAGATACTGACTTTTTTCGCATCTTTCTCATACATCTTCCGGTTCGTGACAACGATAAAACGGGTGGAATTAAACCGGTCATGGTTAATCGGCATCTTCAGTACTTCCAAACCGTGGCGCTTTGCCGCCTCCACACTCCCGATTGCCGCCTGGGTCCGGTCTTTGTCTTCTGACACTTTCCTGGCCGCCATGGCCGTATTGGCCACCGGCTCCTGACGCCAGCCCTTCTGCTGTTCCAGATAGACAGAACACTGCATCAGTGCCTGGGGATGGGAGTACACGGTTTTCACATCTGACAGCCCGGCGCCCGGGACTCCCAGAAGGGCGTGGTGGATCTCCAGAATCTGCTCCCCTACGATATAGTTCTCATATTCTTCCAGAAGATCATATATGTCACTCACTTCTCCAGCAGAAGAATTTTCTATGGGAAGCACCGCATAGTCAGCCATTCCTTCTTTGATTGCCTCCATACAGCCTCTGAAACTGTCCATATGAAAGATATTGACGTCCTCCCCAAAATACCGGAGAGCCGCCTGATGCTGATACGCGCCTTCTACTCCCTGGTAGACCACACGGCAGTTCTTCCTGTCAATCTTCTCCACCTGAGTAAAAGGCAGGCTTCCCGACACTCCCTCCGATGCCAGAAGCTGGTATTGCAGTTTCCTGCTTATGGACATAATCTGTTGGAAAAGCTCCTGTACTCCATGGCTGTTAAAATCATTATGGGCAAGCCCACACAAAACTTTCAGCTTCTCTATCTCCCGTTCCCGGTCCAGAATCTTCTTTCCATTGGCAATCTTGTATTCTGCCACCTGCCTGCTGATCTCCATGCGTGCCTCAAATAACCGCACAATCTCCCTGTCGATTCCATCAATCTGCTCTCTGAGTTCCAGTAAATCCGTCATCTATATACTCCTCTCCTGTACCTTTTTCACAAATGCTCCCAGATAAGACAGGGAACCAAACGCCAGGATCACATCCTCTTTTCCTGCCAGTTCATATGCTTTCTCAACTGCATCCCTGATGCTCTCTGCTGCCTGTACATGAGAATTGTACATACAAACTGCTTTTGCAAGTGTTTCTGCAGGAAGCGCTCTTACATTGTCCGGCGTCATTACCGTAATGATTTCCGAAGCATAATTTGCCGTCCTCCTGATCACTGCATCATACTCTTTATCCGCCAGAACCCCCATAACATAGATCAGTCTTTTTCCATTCAAATACTTTTCAATCGTCTGGGAAAGCTTTTCCGCCGCATCCCGGTTATGCGCCCCGTCCACGATCACACAGGGCCCCTCTGCAATCACAGTGAAACGTCCCGGCCAGACGGTCTCCTTCAGTCCATTCCTCACTGCATCCTTTCCGATTCTGTAATCCCGTCTTTTCAGCTCCCCGATCACTTCCATCGCCAGCACTGCATTATCGAACTGATATTCGCCTGCCAGGCCAATCTCCATTCCCTGATGTCCTCTATAATCAAATGACTGCAAAAACAGCCCGCGTTTCCGGTTCACCGCATCCGCGGGATCCGCGTGTATTACAGTACAGCCCCATGCTTCTGCTTTTTCCTGAATCGCTGCCTCTGCTTCCGGCTTCTGCTTCATGGTCACCACTGTACAGCCCGGTTTTATAATACCTGCTTTATTCTCTGCGATTTCCGCCAGCGTATCTCCCAGAAAACCCATATGATCCATGCTGATAGAGGCCAATACTGCTACCTTTGTATTCCGTATCACATTGGTGGCATCCGTTCTGCCTCCCATCCCGGTCTCCAGTACCACCAGATCACACTTCTGTTCTGCAAAATACAGAAATGCCAGCGCCGTCTCAGCTTCAAACATGGTGGGATGCCGCAATCCGGAACGGAGCATCTGTTCTCCCACTTCCTGGATTCGACCGGTCAGGCGTACCAGATCCTCCCGGGAAATATATGCTTCATTCACCTGAATCCGTTCCCGGTAGCTAAAAATCGTCGGCGACAGATATCTTCCCACCCGATATCCTGCCTGCTTCAGCACTGTGGATACATATGCCAGCACGGAACCCTTTCCATTGGTTCCTGCAATATGTACAAATGAAAGTTTGTCCTGGGGGTTGCCCAGACGCCTCAACATCTCCTCCAAAGGCTCCAATGTCAGTTCCCCTGCATATTGATTACATTCTTCCAGAAATTGTTTTGCCTCTTCATATGTCATAATCTTCACACTTTCTCAGATTCTGTACAGATTTTTTCTGCCCCTCATCATACCATATGGAAGCTCCACTTTCAAGCATTCCGCCTTTTCATCCATATCATTTTTGTCGCTGTGCTGATGACTGTTTCCAGACAGCATTTTAAAAGACCTCCATGCTCCGGCCAGCTCAGAGAATATTTCCGGCAAGGCAGTACACTTGCATATTTTTTATAATTTCTTCCATACTATCTTACTATGATAAGACAAAATTTCCTGAGATGCGGAATGATCGGGTGGGCCATGGAACTATTCTGGACCGGCCTGCACGCCTTCCGTGTACGTAATCTGAAACTGACTGGCAACTCTTCCCTCTGGATGTTCCCAATCTACGGAAGCGCCGCTTTTCTGACCCCCATCATGCAGAAGCTGAAAGGCGTTCCTGTATTCAGACGGGGATTTATCTACATGTCCTGCATCTTTCTGGGCGAATATATAAGTGGTATTCTTCTGAAACAGAAGAATATGTGCCCCTGGGATTACAGTCGTGCCCCCTACCACCTTCACGGCGTCATCCGCCTGGATTATGCTCCTGTCTGGTTCCTGGTAGGTCTTCTCTATGAACGGGTTCTCCTTGGGAAAGTCTCCTGAACTTTTGTCAGAAACAAGTTGAATTTTCTCTGCACATCGTGTATCCTGTTCATAGTAAAGCTTTAAAATCGAATCTGCCGGTGTTCAGCAGCGGCGGATGCGGAACTTTTATCAGCATCCACCCGGATGAAGCCCGGAAGGATGTTCTGGTATGAACATCCTTCCAGATCCATGGGCTTCAGTAGCGGCGGATGCGGAACTTTAAATAGGAGGTTTATATGAGACATTTGATGAGTCCTCTGGACTTCTCAGTCGAAGAGCTGGACCAGCTTCTGGATCTTGCAAGCGATATCGAGAAACACCCGGAGAAATACGAACATGCCTGCGACGGCAAAAAGCTTGCCACCCTGTTCTATGAACCAAGTACAAGGACCCGACTCAGTTTTGAAGCTGCCATGATGAACCTGGGCGGCAATATTTTTGGTTTTTCTTCAGCGGCCAGCAGCTCCGCAGCCAAAGGAGAAAGCGTTTCCGATACAATCCGTATGATTTCCTGCTATGCTGACATCTGTGCCATGCGTCATCCAAAAGAAGGCGCGCCCATGGTAGCCAGCGCAGTTTCTTCTATTCCTGTCATCAATGCCGGCGACGGCGGACATCAACATCCCACCCAGACATTAACTGATCTTCTTACCATCCGTTCCCTGAAAGGACGGCTTGATCACCTTGTTATCGGCCTGTGCGGTGATCTGAAATTTGGCCGTACTGTCCACTCTCTTGTCCGCGCTCTGGCACGCTACGAACATATCACTTTTGTCTTCATCTCCCCTGAAGAACTGAAGATTCCAGGATATATAAAAGAAGATGTTCTGGAAGCCCAGGCGATTCCTTACAAAGAAGTGGAGCGTATTGAAGATGTCATGCCTGAACTGGATATCCTTTACATGACACGGGTGCAGAGGGAACGATTCTTTAACGAAGAGGATTACGTCCGGCTAAAAGATTTCTACATATTAAATAATAAAAAAATGAAGCTGGCCAAAGACGATATGATTGTCATGCATCCTCTCCCAAGAGTCAATGAAATCTCCGTGGAGGTGGACAAAGATCCGAGAGCTGCTTATTTCCGTCAGGTGCAATACGGCGTCTATGTACGCATGGCCCTGATTCTTACCCTTCTGGAGGTGAATGTATGTTAAATATCGGCGGACTAAGTGAAGGTTTTGTACTAGACCATATCGAAGCAGGCAGAAGTATGGAGATCTACCAGTATCTGAATCTGGATAAATTTGACTGCTGCGTCGCTATTATCAAAAACGCCCGCAGCAACAAGATGGGTAAAAAGGACATTATCAAGATTGAATGCTCCATTGACTCCATTGATTTAAAAGCACTGGGATTCATTGATCACAACATCACCGTCAACATTATCAAAGACGACCGTATTGTAGAAAAGAAACGCCTTTCTCTGCCAAAGGAGATCAAAAATGTGGCAAGGTGCCATAATCCCCGATGCATTACCTCCATTGAGCAGGAGCTGGATCATATCTTCGTCCTGACCGACCCGAAGAAAGAAATCTACCGCTGCAAATACTGCGAGGAAAAATACAGAAGGAAGAAAAAATAAACAGTAAAAGGGCCCGGAAGACAAAAACTGACCAACAGTCAGAATCGTATCCCCGGGCCTTTTTTCAAGAAACGGACTTCTCCGCCTCCAACATTTCCTTTTTCAGCCGCTGCTTTTTCAGCCTGCCCAGAACCCACTCCCTTACAAGCTGATAGAAAAATGCGAAAACCGGAACTCCAATCACCATCCCCACAATTCCAAACAATCCTCCAAACAGAAGAATTGCAAACAATACCCAGAAGCTGCTCAGATGAGTTGTATTCCCCAGAATCTTCGGTCCCAGAATATTCCCGTCAAACTGCTGCAGAACCAGAATAAAAATAATAAAATAAATGCACTTGATCGGATCCACCATAAGAATCAGAACTGCTGTGGGAATCGCCCCGATAAATGGACCGAAAAACGGAATAATATTGGTCACGCCGATAATGACACTGACCAGTACCGCATACGGCATATCCACAATACTCGTAAAAACCATACAGATCAGTCCGATAATCAGAGAATCCAGAAGCTTTCCCTTGATAAAACCGCCCAGGTAGTCATTGATAATATCCGCTTCTTTTAAAATCCAGTCTGCCGGCTGCATCTGATCTTCTTTCAGATTTTCCCTGGGAGGAAACATCGCATAAACCACCAGTTTCGCCTGTCTGGCAAACAGTTTCCTGCTGTTCATAAAATATACAGCCACGATCAGACCAATCACCAGATCCTTTGCTGTCAGAAGGAAAGTCAGAAGACTGACGGAACTTCCACTGATAATATTATTGATATTGGGAACCAGCTGTGTTTTCGCAAAATCCTGCATACCCGTCAGAATCTGCTCTGAATACTGTTCTACATAATTGATCATGAACGCGTCTTCTTTTACCAGATCTTCCAGCCAGTTAGTAACCGTCAGAATGTATCCAGGCATGGCATCCGCCAGCATCTTAACGCTGCTGAACACCTGTGACACGACCATGGCCACCAGCACATAGATCACAAAGCAAAACAGAAACAAGCTCAGGAAAATACTCACAGCCGCAAACAACTTCTTTAGTTTCTTTGCCGTATCTTCTGATCGTTTTTCAAGATTGCTGACTTCCGCCAGATAACGCTCAAAATGATTACACAAAGGGGAAAGCAGATAGGCGATCACCGCACCAAACGCAAAAGGCCGGAGTATTCTCATGACCATTCTCGCATGTGCCCCGATCTGGTCCAGACGAAAGATCAGGAAAAAGAACAGGATACACATGGCTACAGTAAAAAATACAGCCAAACCTTTATGATAATAGTCTTTCCAATTTTCTTCCATTGATTTCGCCTCATTCTTATGTAAAGATTTTCCAGTGTCAGTATTGCCTTCCTGCTGGAATATATACCATTATATTACAGTTTCCTCCATAATAAAAGTAAATTTTTATTAACACAGGCTACAAAACCATTTGCAAAAACCCGGGCTTTGTGATACTAATAATACAGAATATACTATTATACCAAAGGAGATTTCATCATATGACCAACGTACGCCTGGGCAGGACCGGGATTACCGTCAATAAGAACGGATTCGGTGCCCTTCCCATTCAGAGAATCTCAAAAGACGAAGCTGTCCGCCTGCTGCACAAAGCTTTTGACGGCGGCATCCGCTTCTACGACACTGCCCGTTCATATACGGACAGCGAAGAAAAGTTAGGTGCAGCATTTTCTGACCGCAGAGAACAGATTTTCATCTCCTCCAAAACCGGAGCGGTCACTGCAGACGCCTTCTGGAAAGATCTGGAGACCACCTTACATAATCTGAAGACGGATCACCTGGATATCTACCAGTTCCATAACCCTGCTTTCTGCCCGAAACCCGGAGATGAGAGCGGTCTCTATGACGCAGCTCTGGAAGCGAAGAGAAAAGGAATGATTCTGCATATCGGTATCACCAATCACAGACTGAATGTGGCGCAAGAAGCCATTGACAGCAATCTGTATGAGACCCTTCAGTTTCCATTCTGTTACCTGTCCGGAGAACCGGAACTGAAACTTCTGGAAGGCTGCAGAAGCCAGGACATGGGATTCCTCTCCATGAAGGCTCTGTCCGGCGGACTGATCACCAATGCCGCTGCCGCCTACGCCTTCCAGGCACAGTTTCCGGAGACACTGCCTCTGTGGGGTGTTCAAAAAGAGACAGAGCTGGATCAGTTTCTGTCCTTTGTGGAAAATCCGCCTGTCATGGATGAAACGCTTTCAGCTGTCATTGAAAAGGACCGGAAAGAACTGCTGGGCGAATTCTGTCGCGGCTGTGGTTACTGTACGCCCTGCCCGTCCGGTATCGAGATCAACAACTGTGCCCGCATGTCCCTGCTCCTGCGTCGTTCCCCCTTTGCCCCTTATCTGACTCCGGAATGGCAGGAGAAAATGAAAAAGATTGAAGACTGCAAACATTGTGATTCCTGTAAGAAAAAATGTCCTTACGGACTGGACACGCCGGAACTTCTGAAAAAGAATTACAAAGACTATCAGGAAATACTTGCCGGGAAAGCTTTCTGATTCCTGGAAATCTGAGGGAGAATTCCGGTGCTGTTCTCCCTCTTTCATTATCTGACTGAATCTTCACAGAATTCACTTTAACTATATCAGGGAGGAATCAAATGGCCTCAGTCCTCACAGAAGATCTCATCTATGAAATACTCTCAGTGGTGGAAGAAATCCCGCCGGGAAAAGTCGCCTCCTACGGACAGATTGCAAAGCTTACAGGCAGGGAGAAAAACGCACGGCTTGTCGGAAAGATTTTGAGCATGTCCGAATACTATGGCGACTATCCATGTCACCGCGTTGTTAACCATGCCGGCAGGCTGGCTCCGCATTTCAGTGAACAAAGGCGCCTGTTACTCGAAGAAAAAGTAAAGTTCAAAGACAATACTCATGTAGATATGAAAAAATGTCGGTGGGATTGTTAGTCCACCTTATTTTCCTGTTCCATCTTCGTTTGCCGCTTTACTGCCTCCCCCAATCTCCGCCGACATGTACAGCTGCCAGTAGAGTCCTTTCTTTTTCAGCAACGTCTCATGATTGCCTTCCTCAATGATCTGATTGCCGGAAAGCACCAGAATCCGGTCGGCGTCGTGGATGGTTGTCAGACGGTGGGCAATAGTGAGTGTTGTCCTACCCGCTGCCAGTTTGTCCAGAGATTCTGATATCAGATGTTCGCTTTCGTTATCCAGAGCCGCAGTTGCTTCATCCAACAAAAGCACTTTGGGAGCCTTCAAGAACACTCTTGCAATGCTGATCCGCTGCTTCTGTCCACCGGACAGCTTCACTCCCCTTTCTCCCACATAGGTATCGTAACCATCTTTCAGTCCTATGATAAATTCATGAGCTCCCGCCAGCTTCGCTGCTTCTGTCACTTCTTCCCAGGATGCTTCCGGTTTTCCATAGATAATATTTTCATAAATACTCCCGGAAAAAAGATACACCTCCTGCTGAACCACCCCCACATTACTGCGCAGGCTCTGAAGCGTCACATTCCTAATATTCTGACCATCCAGCAGGACCTCGCCGCTGGTCGGATCGTAGAACCGGGGAATCAGGTTGCAGAGAGTTGTTTTCCCTCCCCCTGAAGGTCCTACAAGCGCCACCTTTTCTCCCGGTCTGATGACAAAATCTATATCCGAAAGCACTGGCGTATGATCATCCGAGTATTCAAAGGATACATGACGAAATGCAATTTCTCCTTTCACATTCTGAAGCAAAACGGCGTCATCCTCATCGAAAATATCTATTTTGGCATCTATCAGTTCTGAAAAACGCTCAATTCCTGTTATTCCTCTCTGAAACTGCTCTGCAAATTCAATAATCCTGCGAATGGTCGCCAGCAGCGTCGTCACATACAGCGTATAAGCCACCAGATCTGCCGGTGCGATCAGTTCCTGCATCATGAAGATTCCCCCTGCCACAATCACCACCACATACATCAGACCGTCAAAAATACGGACCGTATTCTGGAAAGCTGCCATATATCTATAGGTCTGTCGTTTGATCTTCAGAAATTCCTGATTGTCACGATTAAATTTGTTGAATTCTACATTTTCATTGGCAAATGCACGGACCACTTTGTTGCCCAGAAGACTGTCCTCGATCCTGGCATTTAATTCACCAATATGATTTCTCTGGCGCTTAAACGCCTTTTTCACCTGCAGATTAAACCAGGTGCAGGAGATCGCCATCACAGGAATCAGTAAAAAGATAATGACCGTCAATAACAGGTTCACCTTCGCCAGAATCAAAAAAGACACTACTGTTTTTAAAAATGCGATAAAAAATTCTTCTGGACAATGATGGGCGAATTCTGTCACATCAAACAAATCACTGGTCAACCTGGACATGATCTGCCCCACCTTAGTATTATTAAAATAATGATCAGACAATTTCTGCAGGTGAGCAAACGCGTCCTCACGCATATCCGTTTCTATGGAAGCGCCCATCACATGACCGGTATAGGCCATATAAAAGCTGGCCGCTCCGTCAATGATACGCAGTACAAAATAAATGCTACCGATGGACAGGATCATACGCAGCGTAAGAGCCGACAGGTCGTTCATACCCACATCCGTGAGATAACGCAGCATAAGCGGCAGAACCAGTTCACATACCGTTGTAAGAGCCGCACAGAATAGATCTATCGCCATAATCCATATATATTTTCGGTAATATGGGAGAAATCTCTTCAGCAGTACACCTGTCTTCATAGTCTTTCGTTCCATATCCTGTCTCCTTCTTCCTTCTCCGTCTCTTTTCCACTATTACTATTCTATTTTTTTCTCGCACCCTCTGTCAACCAGAAAAAACTTGCATTTTGCCTGGCCTTTTGTCAGTTACCCTACACACATATTTCTCCGAAATCCATATTCTAATATCAGAACGTGGGACTTTGATTTCACAATCCCCGCACTCGTATTATAAGGAGGTATGTCCATGACTCCACTGCTGGAAGTCAGCCATGTCTGTTATGCTTACCATACGCTTTCTGGTGAGACTCAGGCGCTGACCGACCTTACATTTTCTGTCGACGAAGGGGAATTTCTCGCCATCGTCGGCCCCAGCGGCTGCGGCAAAAGCACGCTTTTGTCCCTTCTCTCCGGACTGATTCCAGCAGAAGAAGGAACCATACGGCTCAGTCAGTCGCCGCTTACCGGACATCGGAAAAAGATCGGATACATGCTTCAGAAAGACCATCTGTTTGAATGGAGAACCGTCTACCGTAACGTCATCCTGGGACTGGAGATACAAAAAAGAGAGACTCCTGAAAATCTGGCTCACGTGGAACAGATGCTGAAAGATTACGGACTTGCTGCATTCCGGGATTCCCGCCCTTCCGAATTGTCCGGCGGTATGCGCCAGCGGGCCGCCCTGATCCGCACTCTTGCGCTGGATCCCAGCCTTCTCCTTCTGGATGAGCCGTTTTCCGCTCTGGACTATCAGACCAGATTGAACGTCTGCGATGATGTATATCAGATCATTAAAAAAGAGAAAAAGACAGCCATCCTGGTCACACATGATCTCTCGGAAGCCATCAGCATGGCTGATCGGGTGCTGATTCTCTCAAAGCGTCCTGCCCGCATCCGCCATATTTTGTCGATTCATTTTGCAGACGGCACCCTTACACCTATGCAGCGCCGTCAGGCGCCGGAATTTAAGGATTATTTCAATGAAATCTGGAAGGAGCTGAATACAAATGGACAATGAACATATCTCCGACCTCCAGGCGGAATATATCAGAAATCATCGGCGTCATCACCATATGGTAGCTTTTCTTCGATTTCTCGCTTTCTTCCTTTTCCTTGTGCTATGGGAAATCAGTACGAACCTGCACTGGATCGACGCTTTTATTTTCAGCAGCCCCAGCCGTATTTTGACCACAGTTCTTGACATGAGTAAAGACGGATCCATTTTCCGCCATACCGGCATCACATTGTTTGAGACTCTGTTAAGCTTCGTATTGGTCCTGCTGGTGAGCTTTCTGACGGCCACTGTTCTCTGGTTCTCTGATACTGTTTCCGAGATTCTGGAACCTTGGCTTGTCATCCTGAACAGCCTGCCCAAATCTGCTCTGGCGCCGCTTCTGATCGTATGGCTGGGTGCCAATACAAGAACGATCATCGTCGCCGGCATGTCTGTTGCCGTATTTGGAAGCATCATCAGCATGTATACTGCTTTCCGGAGTACGGATGAGGCAAAAATCAAACTGATCTACACTTTGGGCGGCAGCCGCATGCAGGTCCTGAAAAATGTTGTGATCCCTTCCAGCCTTCCATCTATCATAAGTATCCTGAAAGTCAATATTGGACTATGCCTGGTGGGGGTAATCATCGGAGAATTCCTGGCTGCAAGAGAAGGACTTGGTTATCTGATCATCTATGCAAGTCAGATTTTCAAACTAAACTATCTGATCACTGCTCTGATCATCCTGTGTCTGATTGCCTTCTTCCTTTACCAGGGCATACAGAAACTGGAACACCATATCCGCAAAGCCCGCAGTCTCTGACCAGAAATCTCTTCCTTATCAAACAGGCGCATCGCCATATGACGATGCGCCTGTTCTGTCAGTCTGCAGACTGGACCGCTTTTTTTATCGCCTGCGCCATCACTTCTGCTGCAAGTGTGCCTGCCATATTGATATCGGCATCTACGGTTCCCATGGAAACTCCATAGATCGTATCTCCGTCCGCCATGGTCCCAACCGGACAGATACAACGGGCGTACGCATTTCGGGCCATGGAAGCGATCTTATTCATCTCTGCCTTGGAAAATTTTCCGTTTGTTACTACTGTTCCAATTGTAGTATTGTTGTTGAACAGATCTTTTCTCTGACTGATCTTATACAGTTCCTGACAACTGTCCGCAAATCCCTTTCCGTCTTCTGTACGAAGTCCTGCAAGCTTCTGCCCGTTCTCCGGATCGTAGATATCTCCCAGCGCATTGACCACCACCACTGCCGCCATCTGCAGTTCGCCTACCGACATTGCATAAATACCAATTCCGGATTTCATAGCCCGTTCCATTCCATACAGCTTTCCAACCGTGGCTCCTATCCCGCCTCCTGTACTTCCGGAAGAGGGCTGATTCCTCTCAGCATCCACACAGGCGGCATAACCCATGGCTGCATCCGGGCGGATATCTGCCCTCAGATATCCCAAATCATAGATACAGGACTGACATACCAGCGGTACCTTTGCATATCCTGTTTCATAACCGATTCCCCGTTCCTCCAGATAACGCATAACCCCGTCTCCTGCCGCCAGTCCAAAAGCCGAACCACCTGACAGCACTATCGCATTTACCGGATTATCCGCCGTCAGGGGAGAAGCAAGCGGTGTCTCCCTGGAAGCCGGACCGCCTCCACTGATATCCACGCCGATTCTCGCTTCCCTGTCAAATAAAAGCACGGTGACGCCGGTCCCGGCTTCCTTATTCTGGGCATTTCCAATCCGAAGCCCCTCTATCTCTGTAATCGAAATCTCTCTCACGGTTTTTGTCCTTTCTTAATATAAAGTTCCGCATCTCCCCTCCAGCCCCGGGATCTGGAAGAATTTCCGGCCGCTTCACGTCCTGAAATCCTTCCGGGCCTTACCGGGGTGATGCTGTTTTAGAGTTCCGCATCCCCCTCTTCAGCCCCGGGATCTGGAAGAATTTCCGGCCGCTTCACGTCCTGAAATCCTTCCGGGCCTTACCGGGGTGATGCTGTTTTAGAGTTCCGCATCTCCCCTCCAGACCCGGGGCTGGAAGAAATTATGCTGTTTTAAGAGCGGCTCCCAGTGTTCGGGAGACGGCACTTGCGATCAAAAAGCAGACAATTGCTTCAATCAGTCCCTGCACGCCTACGAAGGCCAGGACGAACATAAAGGGATTGGATACTCCAAGAGCCTGCACAAATCCCTGAATATATTCTGTATGATAAAAAATCACAACCACCGCGCTCATGAAGAATATGGTATTCAAAAGCGGACACGCCAGGCTTGCCGCAAAGTATGCGCTGTTCTTGGATACTTTCCGAATCTGCTGATATACAAGACCACAGAGCAGTCCCTCCAGTATCCTTGGTACAATACAGGTAAAAACCGTGCCTGCAGGGTTGATACTCAGAAGCATTGAACCAAAAGTACCTCCCATGAAGCATTGAATCAGACTTGTGACTCCAAAGACCAGGCCGCAGACTGCACCGCCTTTAGGACCCAGAATAATGGCTCCGACAGCCACTGGAACCGTCAAAAATGTAATGGATAATCCCGGTGTCCGGAAATATCCCAGAGGCGTAAAAGCCATGAGAAAGATAATGGCCGCCATCAAAGCCAGTTCCACCATATAACGGGTATGCTGTGTTGTGTCATGTTTCATTTTTTTCTCCTTTTTGGCTGATAAAACGGCACCTGAAGTGTCCCCTGTCTTTCAGCATTTTTTATTTTGGGGAAAAGAACGAACGATTCGGAGAACATCAGAAAAAATCTGCAGACCGGCAGACTTTGAATATAGATCTTTCATCAGTTGCCGCCTCTTAAGGTCGGCACTTCCGTAATATGTCTGAAAATTTTACAATAATTGATGCGTCTTCTCTTCGAATAACGTTCCCCTATAATATATCACAAAACCATAAAATGACAAGCACAAATTTCCTTGACTTTTCTCTTCCCTTATGCTACTCTTTAATTAGACATTTAGTAAATTATCTAAATATAGTCATTCTTTATTTTACAGGACAGAAGGAAAGGAGATATGCCTATGGGATTTCAGGACAGCTTTAAAGCATTATCAGACCCTACAAGAAGAGAGATTCTGAATCTTCTGCGGGCGGGACCTTTATCTGCCGGAGAACTTCTGGAACATTTCTCCATCACAGGAGCTTCTCTCTCCCATCACTTGTCCATCTTAAAACACGCCGGACTGATTGATGATGAGAAAAGGGGGAAATATATTTTCTATACTTTGAATACTACGGTTCTGGACGATATCCTGAACTGGATGATGTCATTAAAAGGCATCGAAAAAGGAGGCGTTGATCATGAAAAATCATAAAACACGTATTCTTGTTTATTCGCTGGCCATTTTAAGCCTTCTGGCGGCGGCAGGACTTTATCCCCTGCTTCCGGAGCAGATACCCACACACTGGAATACAGACGGAACTGTCACCTACAGCGGAAAACATATGATCTTCCTGACTGCAGGACTGGGACTGGTCCTTGCTTTTCTCTTTGATTTTCTTCCGAAAGTCGACCCAAGAAGACAGAATTATCAGAAGTTCGGCCATTACTATGACTTTTTCTGTATCCTGATGCAGTTCTTTCTTCTGGCTATGAACGGTATCGCAATCACAGAAGCATTCCGCCCCGGCACTGTCTCCGTTCCCATGGCAACCATGCTGGGAATGGGACTGTTATTTCTGATCATTGGAAATATGATGCCGAAATTCAAGAGCAATTTCTATATGGGGATCAAGACACCCTGGACAATCTCCAGTGAGGAAGTCTGGCGCAAAACCCACCGGTTTGGAGGAAAGTGCTTCTTCCTGGCAGGTCTGATCTGCATCCTGTGCGGATTGCTGCCGCTGAAAAGTTCCGTTCTCTACAGCTGCTGCACGGTTGTTGTTCTGGCTGCCGCATTTGTCCCCGGTCTTATGTCCTATATCTGGTGGCGACAGGAACAAAGGGAAACCTCCTGACAACAGTCAGGAGGGATTTTCCTTTACTCCGAATCTGTCCAGCATCTTCGGAATCATCTCTTTTGTAACCGGCAGCGAAAAGCCCATGGGATTAATCATATAGGCCTTTGCATCTTTGACCCAGAATCTTCCGATCTCCGGAAACGGCACCTGTATGGGCCGCAGATTTTTCTTTCCCTGAATGTATTTCTGAAACTCCCAGATATCCGTAAAAACCGGCAGAAACCGATCCCCATTCTGATGTTTGATATAGGGAATCTGGCATTTTGTTAAATCAAACTTCTGTTCTTCCTCCTGCCCTTCGGGAGGTACCACTCCCAGAAATAGCCGCGACTTCACCAGATTGGAACAAAACTCCTCATCCATTGCATGCAGCTGCTTCATGTCCACATATTCTTTCTTCCTCCGCGCCTCCTGCATCAGATACAGTCCCGTCAGCTGAAGGTTCGGCTGATAAAGCGAACTGGCGTTCACCTTTTTCTGCAGTTCTTCCGGCAAAAGACCGGCGAGTTCCACCGTCTGCAGTTTTTTTCCTTTTGGTTTGTAACCAACAGCATTAACCCCCATATATGGCAGCGTACTCAGAAGCTGCCGGACCTGGTTCAGATACAGGTTCTTCTTCTCACCCTCAGGTTGTTTCGCATTTACCGGAAGCCGGACTTCTACCGTCTTAAGTTCCTGCACTGTCACACGGATACCCTGCTTTTCCAGTTCCTTCAATGCCTCTTCTGCTTCTGTTTTAACCTCATACAGCCTCACCTGATCGTTAAAATCCTTTTGTTCACATTCCACATAAGGCATATTGGTCAGCGGAGAATGCAGAACACAGGCTTCTTTCAGAGCTTTTACCTCCATGTCCCTGTCCTCCCGCCTCTATTCGTTATAAACCAGCGCCATGAGCACCAGCTCCTCATCCGAATCATTTTCAAATCCATGACTCTGCCCGCATGCAATCAGGCATACGTCATCTGGTCCCACCGGAATCCTCTTTTTCTCATGATCAATAAAAGTACCATGCCCGGAAACCACATAATAAGGCTCCGTCTCTCCTATATGTTCATGATAGCCAATGCTGCTGTGGGGCTCCATCTTCACAAGCGCGTACAATCTGCCATGCCCGTTCAGTTCCTCCTGCTTCAAGATATGATGCATCTCCAGCCTGCCTGTACCTCCCCGGAGACCCTCCACTGTCTTCACTTCTGCTTTACGAACCATACTTTGCTCCTCTTTTCCTGAATATTAGACTTGTCCTCTTATATTATAGTAGAAAGCTAAAGAAGTGTAAAGCCTCCAGCTGTCAAGTGAAACTGTTTACACCCTCTTTTGTGAACCTCGCAGATACATAATTCCGTCTAAAGTATCTCATACTATCAGAAACCTGTTCTGTGTCCGAAAAGTTCTTCGGACGCAAACAGTAGCCGGAAATTTTTCCAGTCCCAGAATACAGAGCAGACTAAAGCACTAATATAGAATAAGAGGTTTCCATATGCCGGACAAAGACTTATTATTGATTGTGGATATGCAGAATGTATACCTTCCGGGATATCCCTGGGCATGCCCATCATTGCCTTCTGCTATCTGCAGGATCCGGATGCTTTTAAATTCTCCCTCCTGCGGAAAACATTATGATGTAATCTTCACCCGTCACATAGCTTCCAGGCAGCCCCAGGGCCGCTGGAAGCTTTATAACAGAAACACCCGCTCGGTCAACCAGGATCCTTTCTTGTGTCAGCTCATCCCGTCCTTCCAGCCATATCTGGAAATATGGCCCTGCTATGATAAATCCGTCTATTCCGCCTGTTCCATCCGCCAGATCACCGAACGGCTTACCCAATACAGGCGGATCCTGCTCTGCGGTGTTGTCGCCGAATGTTGCATCCTGGCCACAGCAGAAGATCTGATTGACACCGGAGTACAGCTCATCTATCTGAAAGATGCCGTCGCAGGCCAAGAGCCGGAATATGAACATATCATCTGCCGCCTGATGGAACGGTTCGTCCCAGTTCACACTCTGGTCATGACTGCCGAAGACTACCTGGCGTGTTTCAGTATCCACTCTACCCAGTCCGAATAGTATTTCCCAAGCACATGAGCATTGTCCATAGTATACTCCTGAGCCAGGTTCCCGTTCTCGTCATCAAAAAGCTCATTCACATCCAGATAAAACCGTGTCCGCTGGTCTGCCATCTGTTCCACCGCCTGATTGAACCGATTGATATTTTCATTGGTATAGATCGGAGAGGCTTCGGATTTCTTACCAGTAATATGGAGATTTGCCTGAAGGAAAATCAGAGCGTCTGGCTGTGATTCCTGAAGCTTTTTAACCAGTTCTTCGTATCTGGATACAGTCCGGTCATAATCATACCCCAGTTCATTGATCCCAAGCATCAGATAAATTTTTCCAAACTGACGTTCACTCAGAATCGTTTCCAGAAGCTTCTTCTCTCCGGATATCGTTGCAAATTCCGTCTCGTATATTTTATAAACATTCATACCTGCGTCTGCAACTACTTCTGCATTGCCCAGATCTCCATATTCGTGAAGCCCCACCGTTCTGGAGTCTCCGATAAACAATGCATCATCAAAATAACAACTGTCCGCTTCATACATCACCGGTTCTGTCGTCTCTTCTTCATATGCTTCTCCCAGGCTGTCATCTTCCACCACGGGTGCCACAGCCATCGGTATCTCCTCCGTCTCCGGTATCTCTGCTTCTGACCCTGCATGATCAGATACTGCCTGGACTTCTTCTATGTTTCTTGGAATATTTATTATAATTCCATTTTCTCCTTTTTGAATCACGCCTGCAGCCCATGCGGATACCACAAGAACCAGACTTGCCGCCAGCGATAATGTATAAGAATGCTTTCTCCTGTTTCTTCCTGCCATAACCCGTTTCCTCTTTAGAATTGATAATATAAAAATGGGTCATCCAACCCCAGATACATACAGTATGCACATGCCCAGAACAGAAAGACCAGTCCCAATGTCACTGCAAATGTATCCTTTTTTGCTTCGTACAGTTTCCTCGGCACACCAGTACAGCACAAGACGGCCGCCCCCAGAGACCAGAAATACGTACTCCCATATTTGATAAAGTCCCCCTGATAGACGCTTTCACCTGTCTGCATAAAGAACGGAAACAGGCGTCCCAGATAAATAATAAACTGCGACAGATCTGTCACTGCAAACAGCAGCCAGGACAGAGGGATCATAAACAACATGTACAGATGCCCCGCCGCCGGAAACCGGTTAAAAAATCCCAGTAGCCCGCGCTTCTCCGCCGCCAGCAGCAGAAAAAGGAACAAGCCCCACAATACAAAATTCCAGTTTGCCCCATGCCACAAACCTGTCAGCATCCATACAACAAACAGATTCCGATACTGATGGCCCCGGTTGCCTCCCAGAGGGATATAGACATATTCCCGAAACCAGCTCCCAAGCGTCATATGCCATCTTCTCCAGAACTCTGTCATGGAACAGGAAAGATAGGGATTCTGAAAATTGTCCGGAAAATCAAATCCCATAATCCGCCCCAGCCCCTTCGCCATCAGAGAGTATCCATAAAAGTCAAAATAAATCTGGAACGTATACGCTCCGATTCCCAGCCATGCCAGCGGACACGATATACTCTCATAACCAATAGAATTCACCTGTGTCCACAGATTCCCTGTCCGATTTGCGATCAGAACTTTCAAAGCCAGCCCGATGGTGAATTCCCGCAGTCCCGCTTCCAGATTTTGAAAAGAATGAGTCCTTCGCCGCATCTGTTCCTGTACCCGGCTATAAGTTACAATGGGACCGGCAATCAACTGAGGAAACATGCAGAGATACGTTCCCAATGTCAGCAAAGACGGCTCTGCTTTTATTTTTTTCCGATATACATCAATCAGATAAGAACTGATCTGAAATGTATAAAAACTGATACCGATTGGAAGCACCAGTTCTGCGTAGGGAAGGCGTGTCTGCGTCCCTGCCTTTTCCAGAAGCAGATTTAGATTCCTGCTTATAAAATCCAGATATTTGAATACAAACAGACATCCCAGATTCCAGGACATCCCCGTCAGCAGCCACAGGGTTCTCCCTCTCTTCTTTCTGCATCGGGACATGCTCCGCGCCGCTATGTAATTCACCAGTATGGACAAAATCATCAGCAAAACATAGAAGGGATGCTCTCTGACTCCGTAATAGTAGAAAATCAGACTGGCGCAAAAGATCACTGCATTTTTCCAGGATGCAGGTGCCAGAAAATAGACCAGCAGAAACGCAGGCAGAAAATAGAAAAGAAATGTAAAACTGCTGAAAACCATGTATCATATACCTTCTTCATTTTGTATCTCACTGTATTTTTATTATAAAAATCCCTTGCATCCAAATAGCATCATATATATTAAATAAATGTGACATTTTATTTCTATTCTGTTGTTTTTATTTTACTTTTTTGTCATCAAAAGGGGAACCTGCAGCCCCGGCCGGTTCCCCTGAATCAACTTATGATTTTCTCTTCTTTTCCGTCACTTCTTCATAAGACGCATGCTTTGCAAGAAGCGCCGTAACCTCTGCCATACCGGTCAGATCTCCCAGCAGAATCGTTCCGCACAGGCGATCATTCAAGAAATAATATTTCCGATACTGGCCTTTTCCCATGTCCTGCAGTTCCATGGTTTTATACAGAAGATTCGGATTTTTTCCATTGTCTCCTGCTGCAAAGAGCGCTGTCCCCATTCCATGAAACGTCAGTGCAGGTTCTGAAAGAGTGTATTTTACGGTATCTCCCGCCGCATTGGCGCCGGCTGTCTTACCCTGTTCGACTGCCTGCTGCCAGACCCCATAGCTGATCCCCTGGTACTCCGCACAGTCGCCGCAGGCATAGATATCCTGAAGATTTGTTTCCATCCGTTCATTTACTGTCACACCTTTGCCGGTCTCCAGTCCGGTCTCCTGTGCCAGACGGATATTTGCCCGGACCCCGGCAGATATGACAATCAGATCTGCCGGAAACTGCTCTCCGTCTTCCAGAGTCACTCCCGTCACTTCCTCGCTTCCGTCTATGGAAGCGATCCGGACCCCGGTCCTGATCACTATTCCATTCTTTTTGGCCGCCTGCTTCAGCCATTCGCCGGCAACTGCGTCGAGCTGCCGTCCCATCAGAACCGGAGCCACCTCCAGCACAACAACAGAAAGTCCTGCTTTCTTCAATTCCCAGGCCGCCTCAAGGCCAAGTACACCGCCTCCAATGACAACTGCATGCACGGAAGTTTTCATCAAAACCTCCAGCCGTTCCACATCGTCCAGACGCCGGATCACAGCCACCTCCGGAAGACCACTTCCGGGAATCGGAGGCACAAAGCACTCGCTGCCCAGGGCATAGATCAGTTTGTCATAGCTAATTTTCTTTCCGTCGGACAGTTCTACTTCTTTAACGGCCGGGACAATACGGACTGCCTTGGTTCCCAACATCAGCTGAACCTGTTTTTCTTTGTACCAGGCAGGTCCTGTAATCGCAATCTGATCTGCCGTAAGCCCTGCCACAATTGATTTGGTCAGCATGGGACGGTTGTAGGACAAATACGGTTCATCCGAAATCATTACAATGACCCCGGTCCGGTCTCTTTTCCGGATCTCCTGCGCTGTATAATATCCCGCGGCCCCGTTGCCGAGAATTACATACCGGTCGTCGGTGTCTCTTCTGTAGCCTGTCTCTTCAGCATTGACAGGCACAAAATGCTCCTTTCCAACCCCACAAACCGGACAGATTTCCAGGGAAGCATCAAAGATTTCGCCGCAGACCAGACATTTCACAAGCTTTCTTCTTCCGTCCTGCTTCGGACATATCGCCTCTTTTTCCTGGACCATACACCCGAACTGATAGCCATATTCATAGGCGCTCACAAGTTCCGCATCATTCGGTTTAAAACGTATCCGAAAACCGTCAGCCGTCTTCATATTCAGCTGCTTTAACCGCTCGGTCAGATGCAAAACCCCTTCTCCGCTCCACCCATAGCTTCCAAATGCTCCCGCATATTTTCCTCCATGAGTAACCGGAAACATGGACAAAGTCAGCTCCCATATAGGTTTCAGTGCTTCTCCCAGAATCGTGGGAGTCCCCAGCAGCAAACCGTCCGCATTCAACAGCTCTTCCAGGACTTCAGATGCATCAGATTCCACCATATCGTACAACCGGACTTCCACATCCCCGCTGTCCTGGATGCCCGCAGCAATCTTCTCTGCCAGTATCTTGGTATAGCCATAGGCGCTCACATAAGGAATCACTACTTTCTTGCCTGTACCAGATGGTGCAGAGTCAGACCACTGCCAATACTGTTCCATCACCTTTTGGATCCAACTGCCTGTGAGGACCGGACCATGCCCGGTGCAGATCATGGTAATATCCATATCTTCCACCCGCTTCAGCGCCTGCAACATATACGGCTTAAAGGGTCCGATAATATTATCATAATAATAACGAAGTGCTTTCTGATACTCCTCTTCCCGGCAGATGGCATCTGACACCACTTCCGGCAGACAATAGTGGGCTCCGAAAGAATCACAGGTGACCAGAATCTGTTCCTCTTCTATAAAGGTATACATGGTATCCGGCCAGTGCAGATTTGGAACGATAAGAAAATGAAGCGTCCGGTTTCCAAGGACCATTTTCTGATCATCTTTTACGGAAAGCCCCGTAAAGTCCCTGTTCATGATCTCCCGCAAAAACCCCAGTGCGCAAGATGTTGCCAGAATCTTCATCTGAGGGCTGTAATCAAGAAGCCGTTCCACGCTGCCTGCATGGTCCGGCTCCGTATGGCTTACCACCAGATAATCAATGTTCGTCACATCAATTACTTCTTTTAATTTCTCCAGATATTTTTCAAAAAATTTTGCCTTTACTGTCTCAAACAGGACGATCTGATCCCCCGCCCTCATTACATAAGAATTATAAGTAGTCCCGAACTCTGTGTACATGATAATATCAAATACTCTCAGTTCTGTATCCATAATTCCTGTCCAGTAAAATCCATCTCTCAGCTCTAATACATCCATGGAGCGCCTCCTTCACATTCATCCAGTCACTTTATTATGTGCAAGAAGCGCTTCCCTGATTCCTCTTTCTTTTTATAAACTGCAATTTATAATTTTACTCTCTATTCTGTCAGGAAGATTTAACAAAAGCTTCAGTCTCTTCCCTGGAAGGAATGGAGGTCTGACTTCCCAGCTTCTGTACAGAAAGTGCAGACGCCGCCGAACACTGTTTCAGATTTTCCCGCAGAGAATATCCCTGGTACAGGCCGTAGGCAAATGCACCATGAAAAATATCTCCCGCTCCGGTGGAATCCACTGCCTGAACCTGATATGCCGGAAGATGACACAATGTTCCTTCTGCCTCCCGATACAAAAGCCCCCGGGCGCCCAGAGTGATCACTGTGTGTTTTTGATTGATCATCTCCACCTTCCGGAAGATTTCCCCACATGCGCTCCAGTCAGACAGATCAATCTGCCTTCCGGTATACTGTCTGGCAAAATCCTCTGAGCACACAAGATAATCCACTTCTCTCGCCACCGCATAAGTACTGTCCCTGAATGTACCTGCATCGATCACAGATACGGCATCGGGGAAAGCGCGCATAAGCTCCAGACTGATTTTGTCCTCATGTCCGTCCGTCAGAATTACCTTTGGACATTCTGCAGGAACCGGATATTCTACCTCTCCCCTGCAGCCAGGAAAATTAAAAAGCGTTCTGCTGCCGCTCTCCTTTCCCGCAATAATCATGCTATATGGTGTCTCCATCTCCCGATCCGGAATCAAGTAGTCCATTCTCACATTTACAGAGCGAAGAATCTCCTTCAGGGCTTCCCCGTAAGGATCCTCTCCGATCCTCGAAATCAGATGTACAAAGCCTCCCCACATGGCGCACAGGCACGCCGCATTGAATGCCGGACCGCCTCCGCACTCGTGACGCCGGGTAATACGGTATTTCCTGTTTTCCACCAATGGCTCCTCCAATGGAATTGTGATATCATAGGCCGACTGTCCCACACAAAAAATACTCATCTTTTACCTCTCTCCTTCCAGCAACCCATGCAGCTGATCCAGAATCCCCGGATAATCAATCTTCGTATAGTCGGTTACATCTATCTCCACCAGATGTCCCAGTTCAAATCGGTCATACCCTCTGGTAAGGCATCTTTCCTTAAAAATTTCATAAGTAACCAGACAGTCCGCATTCCCTCTGTCATTCATCTGGTCGCCTTTGTGATATCGACTTACCAAATGTCCCAGATGACGGCTGGAATCCACATCCCGGCTTCTGGACCGTTCATACAACACATCAATATCACCAGTAAGCCGGAATGTGACAACCTGATAACGATTTGCTTCTGCTATGGTTCTGATTCTGTCTTTCTGCTTGTCACTGAAGGGATAATCCGAGATAATCTGTTCTCCCGCTTTCATCTGCCGATCCATCTGTTCATAATAACATTCCCAGCTTTTCATTTCCAGAGCCGTCTTTTCTTCCATGTTATCAAATCCATGCTCATCCCACAAAGCTTCTTTTAATTCGTCCTGAGACAGGATACGAAACTCCGGATATTTGTTGCATATTTTATTGCAGAGAAAAGATTTCCCTGTGGCAGGATATCCTGCCAGCAATATAAGCGTCTTTTTCATTTCCCCATTTCTCCTTATCTTGCCTATACAGAATATGGGACATCCGGACTGCCCCGAATATCCCATATCCCATACTTCCTCTGCTCTTTGTTGCTTACAGTTTGAACAGAGAAGCCTTTTCTTTCACGATCTCTTTGATCCGGTCATTTGCAGGTCCCAGCAGGGTGCGCAGAGAAGTAAGCGGTGTCACTCCTTCTGCCGTAAATGTCCGGCTCACTACCTCTATATAAGATTTATTAAGTTCTGTTCCTACGTTGATCTTCTTCATGCCCTCACGAACGCAGCGTTTCATATCTTCGTCTGATACTCCAGTACCTCCGTGAAGCACAAGGCCTGTATCCCCGAGCTTTGCTTTCAGCTCTACCAGCAATTCATAGTTAATTTTTGCTTTGGATTTGTACTGTCCATGAGTTGTACCAATGGACACGGCCAAAGCATCCACACCAGTCTCCGTCGCGAAATAGAGCGCATCCTCCGGCTTTGTATACATTGCTGCATCTTTCGCAACTACAACGCCTTCCTCTGCTCCGCCGATAGAACCGACTTCACCTTCCACGGATACCCCTCTCTCATGGGCATAGGCTACAACTTCTTTGGTATTCTTAATATTCTCTTCAATAGGAAGAGAAGATCCATCATACATGACCGAAGAATAACCACAGTCAATGGCTTTCTTCAGAGCTTCTATGCTCTTACAGTGGTCCATATGGAGCGCAACACTGATGGTGGATTTCTCCGCCAGAGCTTTCACTGCTGCAATCAATGTCTCGAATCCAATATATTCTGCGGTTCCAAGAGAAGTCTGAAGAATTACCGGTACATTCAGTTCTTCTGCCGCATGAACCATCGCCGGCACCATCTCAAGACAGTGCACGTTGAATGCGCCTACTGCTCCCTTTCCTTCATTCTCTTTAAACAATTCGATCAAATTTTTATACATGTTCCCCTTATCTCCTTACTTATATTTTTCCGCGGATCACGTCTTTGGACATCTGCATCAGATTCTGAACTTTGTCCATGTATTCTGTCAGCTTTGCATCATCTTTCGCCTCTGCTGCTGCCTGACGCTTCTGATTGTACAGTTTCAGAAGGTCGGTATAAGCTTTACCCAGCTGGCGGTCTTCCTCCAGGCTCATCTCATAATAATGGATTGCCTGATCCTGCTCCTCCGCCTGGAAGAAGCAGGAACCGATTTCATTGAGAAGCGCTGTCTTCTCTTTTTTATCCTGTACTCCTTCCAGTTTCTGGATCAGCTCAGACGCTTTCTTCAGAAGTTCTTCTCTGTCAGGCTTTGGCGCTGACTCTGTCTTCTTCTGTTCTGACTCTGTTTTTTTCTTTCCAAAAAAGAACATTGCACTTCCTCCATTCTCTCCGGCTCAGGCAATTATCAGAAGAAACCAACCACGGATTTAATCAGCATGAAGAAGAATCCTGTGATAATGGTATCCACGTCTGTACAGGTAACATTTACAAAACCAATCTGCGCAAGCATCGGAGAAAGCATTGCCGGCAGGATCATGATAAAGATACCATGTACGATACAGCCGATCACGACTCCGCGGCGTCCGCCCATCTGGTTTGCGAAGATACCGGCTGTACCTCCTGCAAAGAAATTACTCATAACTCCTGGAATTACAAATGCGCCGAAGATGGGAGAGATCAGCATACCAATCAGAGAACCGATGGTTGTGAACACAAATCCCAAAATCACGGAATTCGGTGCATATGGGAACAATACAGGGCAGTCCAGTGCCGGCTTGGAATCGGGAACCAGTTTCATAGAGATTCCCTGGAATGCCGGAACGATCTCTGCCAGCAGCATACGAACACCAGCCATCAATACATACAGACCAGTTACAAACTGCAGTGCCTGAAGGAACGCATAAACAATATGGTTTGTATTTCCGCAGAACGGCGCACATGCCTCTGCTCCCGCGAAAGCTGCCGTAATCAGATAGAACGGAATCATAACCGTCATAACGGACAGATAGGTATCCTGCAGAAACTCCAGACTCTTCGGAAGCTGAATATCCTCTGCGGATTTACTCTTATCACCGGTTACTTTTGCCACCATTGCAGAGACAATATAACCAACTGTACACAGATGTCCAAGTGCGATATCATCCGACCCTGTAATCTGACGCATGATCGGCTGGGCAAGCGCCGGCATCAAAGTTGCAAAAACGCCGCCTACCAAGCTGCCGATCAGAATCAACGGCAGTCCACTGAGTCCCAGGAAGTATGCAAATACTACACAAAGTGTAGCTTCCCAGAGCAGTGCCTGACCAGTCAGGAAGATATACTTGAATTTCGTAATACGCGCCAAGATTACATTGACAACAAAGATACCTGCCAGTGTAATTGCAATCTCTCCGCCAAGTCCCAGGTCGCTCATAGCCTGACCATTAATTGCCTCAATCGAAGCTACCACTGCTCCTTCCTTCATATGGAACGCCGCATTAAATGCAGCTCCAAAGAAAGTCAGAGACGACTGAATAACGGATGAGCCGGCTGACAGCACAAGAAATCCCAGCATAGTCTTTAATGTTCCGGATACAACGGTTCCTACAGATTTCTTCTGCAGAGCCAGACCAAGACACGCAATCAGACCGATGACGACTGCAGCCTGTGTAAGAATGTTATTGATGATAAAATTCAATACTACCATAGATATTTCCCCCTCTTTTTCTCAGTGTTCTTTCCAGGTTTTAAAGTACACCCAGTTCTTTTAATACTGGTGTCAGTTTTTCCCGGATCTCATTCTTGTCTACCAGACGGTTCAGGAAAATCGCCGGGCAGTTGTAGGTAATCCTTTCAAACTGCTTCTCGAAATTCTTACCGGAAAGAATGATATCTGCTTTCTGTCCCGATACGCTTGAGATATCCGTGTGATCCAGCTTTGCTTCCACACCCAATTCTTTCAATACGGCTTCCACGCTCATCTGGCATGCAAAACTGCTTCCAAGTCCTGCGCCGCATACGGTCAAAATATTCAGCATACTTTTGTCCTCCTTTCTTCTTCCTGTGTCAACAGAAAATTATAAATTTCTTCTGTTGATTCAGCTTCCACAAGTTCCCTGATCTTAGACTCATCGAGAAATATGGAGGCCAGCACCTGCATCACGTCCAGATGCGAATTGGCATCTGTAGCAGCAAGCGCGATCAGCAATCTCACCGGAAAACAGTCTTCCGAAAACTGGATCGGCTCCCGTACCACTGTAACTGCAAGCTGCTTTTTAATAACGCCCTGTTCTGGTCTTCCATGAATCAGTGCGATATCTTCTGTCAGTACATAGTATGGACCCATCTCTTCTGTACTGCGAATGATCTCATCCGCATATCTGGACTCCACATAACCGCCGCGGACAAGAGGCTCCAAGCTCACATGAATTGCCTGCTTCCAGTCATCTACCCGATCAAGAATCTTTACATTTTCCCTTTTAAGCATCTCCGAGATCATCTGTCAACCCTCCTTTGCCTTTGATCTGCTAAAATTGTATCACTCTGCTTTTTCCTGTAGAAGTCCAACTATTGTTACTTATTTGTGAAATATGTTGTATCCCCATTTATTTTTTTCATTTCTGTTGTGAAATATGTTATCATTTTTCTACTTTATTTTTCGGCTTCTAGTACGCTTCGAATATACTGAAGCACGCATTCTGGTTCTTTTTTTCTAATCAGATCGTCTACTCTTGCTTCAATTGTAAAGACATTCAGAATATCCTTCAGGATCTTCAGATGACTTTCCTGATCCACTGCCGCCAGCATCAGAATCACATTTGCCCTGTAAAAATCTGAAAACTGTACCGGTTCCTGATACAGGTGCAGAGACAGTCCCAGCTGCCGTACTCCTTCTTCCGGCTTTGCGTGCGCAAGAATCACTCCTGAAGAGATAAACATATAAGGTCCGTAGTAACGAATGGAGGAAATAATACTGTCCACATAACGTCTTTCGATGATACCTTTTTCCACCAAGCATTCTCCGGACTCATACAGCGCCTGAGTCCATCGACAATCTGTTCCGCCTTCATGGATTCCGATATGGTCCTCAGGAAGAACATCCAATAGCCCTTTTGAATAGTTCTTGTGCAGTTCTTCCATATTTTTCCGGTTGTTTTCCGTATAATAATCCTCCAGCTCTCTTCGTACCTCTTTGTAATCTTTTTCTTCAAGATAAGGTTTTACAATATCAAATATGCGATCAACATCCATCATGGAAGGGCGGTCTTTCACACGTTTCAGTACCGCTTCCCGGTCTGCAGCAGTCAGGATCGGGTGAACCTGGATAACCGGTATGACGCTTTTCAGCTTTACCGTAGATACAATCAGATCACAAATATTCTGAGCGTTGGACACCCGGTCTGCCGATACGGTACCCACAATCCGGACACCGGGCAGAAGCTTCTGAATCTCTCTCTTCAGCATATTGCCCGTAGATATCCCATTGGCACAGACGATCAAGATCCTCGGCGCCGCACTTTCTGAAGGTGCAATAGACAAATGTGCTCCAAAATGCAGAGCAAGATAAGCAATCTCTGCATCCCGTATGGGCAGACCGATCTGCTGTTCAATATACCGGCTGACAATCTTGGTAATTTCGAACAGATCCGGATACTCCCGGATAATATCCTCGCTCATGGAGTTGATAATCTGTATTCCGTATTGATACCGGTAGAGAGAAGATGTGATATGGATGAACAATGCCCGTCCCAGTTCTTCCTTATCCTCAAAAACTACACATGCTGTCTTTTCAAACTCTGCAATCAATGCCTTGGTCATCTCATACACAGTCTGGTTAGAATTGTATTCAAAAATATCATTGGAAGCAACCGCCACTCTGGCTCCCAGAAGGTGCAGGCAGAGATAAATCTGTTCTTTCTCCTCCAGATTCGGAAAATACTTCCGAATCAGTACAAACTCTTTTGTCTTTTCCAGTTCTGCTTTTTTCAGATTGGGAAAATAGACATTACTTCTTTCCCTCTCCATAACAGGAATCAGTATGGCAAGAGACTCCAGAATCCCGTCCACATACCGGGTATTCAGTTCCTCCTCCATCTCCTGAAGAATTCTTGTATAATGCTCCACTTTCTCCCGATCTACGAATCTAAGCCCTCTGCCAGAAAATATAGTAGGTATTTCCTGAAAATTCATCAGAAATACTGCACGAATTTTAATTGGATCTCCTACTACCCGATATCCTTTTCTGGACTCATATTCCAGCTTCAAGTCATAATCCTGAAGCTGATTTACTACTACTCTTAAATCATTGAAGACCGTATTACGGCTTACTGCACAATAATCCTGAAGCTGCTCAATGTAGACCGGTTCTCTGGAATAGATCACCGCGCAGATAATCATATGCACACGTTCCATAGGAGACAGGATATAACTTTCTTCCCCCTGAATCTCATCTGCACATTCTTCGATCTGCCGACGGATTTCTCCATTGATCAAAATTCCTTTTCCCCGGACCATCTCCAGTTCCGGAATATGGTGAAAATCCAGCCACTCGTTAATTCTGCAGAGATCATAGTAGATACTGCGTTTCGTAACCTGCAGTGCATCTGCAATTTGCTGCTGGGACAGATAGGTGTCGCTATCCAGAAGCATCCGCAGTATTTCTCTGCACCTTGCATTCATGTATACCTGCTGCATTTGCACACTTCCTTTCCCCACGATACTAGTATTGTATCATTGCGCAAATTTATTCTGCTACCACCTTCAACTACAAATCCTTTCACAATCACATGGAAAACATTGCACTCCTGCCCGTTTTTTATACAAAAAAGCTCCCAAAGGGAACTCCTTCAGAAGCTTTTCTGCATCTATTTTTCTTGATTCCATTCACCTGCTTATTATCTCCAGATTCCTACACGGTTTTCAGGTGCCACATACATGCCGTCTGTCTCTTTCACTCCGTAAACGTCATAAAACTCATCACAGGAACTTAACACGGCATTCACCCGGATCTTATTCGGAGAATGGGTGTCTGTACGAAGCAGATACAGCATATATTCCGCCGTATCTTCACACGCCCAGTTATAAGCCATCTGGCTGAATGCATCCTTCAACCCTTCCTCATCTTCTCCTATAACCGAGACAATACAGGCCAGTGCACCCAAATCTGCAATATTTTCTCCAAGCGTCAGCTCACCATTTACTCTGACGCCCATTATCTCATAATTGTTATAATAATCTACAATGGACCGGGAAAGCTTTTGATATGTTTCCATCTCTTCGTCCGTCCACCACACATTGTAGTTCCCATACTCATCATATAGAGCCCCGTTGGAATCAAAAGCATGGCTTACTTCGTGGGCAATCACATAACCGATACCTCCCAGATTGGCACCTTCGCTGTTTTCATGATCGTAAAAAGGCGCCTGCAGAATTGCCGCCGGAAAAACAATCTCATTATTGGACGGGGTATAGTAAGCGTTGACGATCTGCGGCATGATATCCCACTCAGTTTTGTCCACCTCGCCCCCAAGCTGCTGCAGGCTGTATTCCACAGACACCTTCATGCTTGTCAGCAGGTTGGACATCAGGCTTCCTCCTTCAGACACAGGCGTCACCTGCATCATATCTTTTTCCTCTGGCCACTGATCCGGGTACCCAATCTTCACCTTCATAGTCTCCAGTTTGCAAATCGCTTTCTCTCTGGTCTCCTCGCTCATCCAGTCCTGCTTACGGATGATTGTCTTGTACTCTTCCAGTATCCGGGCAATGATCCTTTCCACATCTTCTTTATCTTCTTCAGAAAAATGCTCTTCCACATACATCGTGCCAAAATCCCATGGAAGAAGTTCCTGTGTCAGACGCATCCAGTTCTGCTCATCACCCCAGCCTTCTGTGATACCATACAACGCATGTTCCATACTCTCATAAAGCTCAAAAAACGCTTTGCTGCCGTATTTCGCCGTATCATTCAGCATAACAAAAGTAGAATAATCTTTCAGCGCATCTAGATTCTCCTCCACCAGAAGGGAATTGATCTTCTCCGCCTGTCCCACATCCATCACAATATACTGGTCCTGTCCGTCAATCCGGAGAGTTTTCAGCATCTGGTCCACATTTATATTGGTATACAATTGCTGCAGCTCTTCCATCGTATATGCATTGTAGGTGAGCGACGGGTCATACATCTGTTCGGTATTCAGTGTGGAAGTGCAGATATCACGCAGAAGCACTTCTATGGAATCCGCAGAGTGCTCCGCCTCCTCTTCCGTCATCCCAAATTCCTCAAGCATGGCTTTTACATAATCAAAGTACATAGCAGTATAGGCCTGAGTGTCTTCTCTTTCCATATACTCTTTTCCAATCAAAGTATCTGCATACAACATATAGACTGCATATCGGCCAGAATTCATTTTATCCTGCATGATGCTATAACCACCCACTATGCTGCTGAAACCGAATTCTCCGCTCAGTCTCGCCAGAGCATCCACATATTCCTCTATATTCTGCGCATTCCGGATACTTTCCATGTGGGGCTTTAGAGGGCCAAGGCCGGTCTGCTCCCTGTTCTGTATATTGGATACACATTCATACAAATCCTTAATCTTCTGTTCGCTGCTGCCTTTTTCATAGCTCGCGCCATCCTCCAGGAGGTTCCTTATGATCTCATCCATTTCCTGATCTGCTATTACCTCCAGTTCTCCAAACCAGTCCCAGTGTGCATCCGTCGCCTGCAGTTCAATACTCTCCAGAAGTTCTTCGTTCACATACTCATAATAGTCGTCCTGGGCCCGCGTCCCTCCAAACTGCCCTGCAATACCACATCCGGTAAGCTGCATCACAGATTGTGCAATCAGAAACCATGTCAGCAATTTTTTCTTCATAAATAAAGCGTATCCCCTTTTCTTTATTATTTTCTGCACTTTTTATATAAAAACAGAGTCTGTGCTCATTACAGACTCCATTTTATCCTATCTTTTCATTCTTATCAAGTGCTGACATTCCTCCGCAGCAGGCCACGGCCCCGATGATTGTTCACCCCCGGACTGCAATCTGCAGTTCAAATATAAAACACTCGTTTGATGAGCTTAAACGGCTGCCTGCCTGTAGGCCTTTAAAAAACGTTCGGTGATCAGATGCGGCCTTGTGATGGCAGTCCCAATCGTAACCATATCCGCCCCTGCCTCCAATACGGCCTGCAGATCCTGAAGGGTCCAAATCCGCCCTTCCGCATTGACTGGAAGCGAAATATGCTGTTTCAGCTCCCTTACCATCCTGCAGTTTGGCTCCTCCCCTTTATCTGCCAGACTTTCTCCGGTATATCCATTTAATGTAGTGGAGATAATGTCCACCAGTCCGCTCTCTGCCAACCTGATTCCCTCTTCCGTGGTAGCCAGATCTGCCATGATCGGAACATGTGGATAAGCCTCTTTTATCTTCTCCAGAAGCTCCAGAAGTTCCGATAGCCCTCTGCTTTTGCGTATGGTGCAGTCCATGCCAAGAATATCCGCCCCTGCTTCAATCACTGCCTTTGCCTGTTCAAACGTCGAGGTGATAAATACCTGATCCAGAGGATCTCCCTGTTTGTATTCTTTATAAATACCAATAATCGGTTTCTGGCATATGGAGCGAATGGCCCGGATATCCTGAGGCCAGCAGGCCCGAATCCCTTCCGCTCCTCCGAGCAGAACACTTTCAGCCATAGCTTTCATATAATCTGGTCCATATAAGGGCGTATCCTCGTATGCCTGACAGCTTACAATCATCTTTCCGATCAGATTCTGAACCGTTTTGTTCATAAATACCCCTCCTTTTTCTGATAACAGGCATATGCACCGGCCATTCCTGCTTTGTTCCCAAGCCTGGCAAAGGCCAACTCTGTATGACGAAACATCTCCGGATTCATGTATTTCCTCATACGGTCTTTGATAAGCGGTTCCAGATATTTCCTCTGAACCATAATCCCGCCCCCAAGAACCACCAGTTGCGGATTCAGCAGACATACACAGCTGCTGATGCCTTTTGCAAGGTAATCAGAGAGAACGGCAATCTCTTCCTGATATCGAATATCTCCCTGCTGTGCCCGTTCAAAAATAATCCTTCCGTTCAAACCGGTCTCATTCAGTCTTTCTTCTGTTCTGCGAACCAGTGCAGTAGTGCTGGCCATATCCTGAAAGTGTTGTCCGTCCAGCCACATATACCCGACCTCTCCTGCACTGTTGCTGTACCCGCGGTATATATCGCCCTGCAGCACCACAGCTCCGCCGATTCCGGTACCCACTGTCAACATCAGCATGCTGCTGCATCCTCTTCCGGAACCATAGTAATATTCCCCAAGAGCTGCAGCATTCACGTCATTTTCCACCCAACAGGGCAGACCAAATTCTCTTACCATGATTTCTTTTAATCTTGTCCCCGTATACTGCGGGATATTTTCATTTGCATACAGCACGGTTCCGGTTCCGGCATCCACCATACCGGCTGTCGATACGGCAATTCCCTGTATTGCATATCTCTGCATCAGCTCTCTGATGATGTCTGCCGCTTTTTTTACAATCCCTGGCCCCTGTATGACCTTTGCATCACTGTCCTTCTCTCCGTGAAACAGAAACTGACAGGATGAATCTGATGATGCCAGTACACCATATTTAATGGATGTTCCTCCAATATCCAGTACGCCAATCATCTCTTACTCATCTTCTTTCATAAGCCGAAGTTGCTGCAGAAATTCAGCAGGTGTCCTGCTTGCCACAAGCTTTTCTACATTTTCCTCCGCCATCAGGATACCGGCAAGTTCACTCATCAGCTCCAAATGACTGTTACTGTCAACTGCCGCCAGTGTGATGACCAGCGTCACCGGATCGAATTTATCGCTTCCAAAGGGAACCGGAGGATTTAAGACGGTAAAGCAGATGGACATTTCCTTCACACCGCATTCCGGTCTTGCATGGGCCAGGGCAACATGGTTTCCCAACACAATGTACGGCCCCACACGATGCACCGCGTCAATCATGGCAGTAATATACCGCTCCTCTATTTTCTCTGTTTCCAGCAGACGCCTCGCCGATTTGCGTATGGCATCCTCCCAGTCTGATGCCTGCACTCCAAGTTCAATATCCGCTTCTGTTACCATTTCCAGCATCTTTCATCCTCCTACATATAAGTTCCGATTTTATTCAAGTTCTGCTTCAGTCCTTCCATCGCCTTGTCTCAAAGTCCAGAATCACGTCATCCAGCTCCACCTCTTCTAAAGAATCCGCCATCTGATAATATCCCTGAAACTGATCATATTTTGTAATGGGGTTCGGGACGATCAGGCAGGGCATATGAGCTCTTTTGGCTGACAGCAGTCCGTTTCCGGAGTCCTCCACAGCCAGGCATTCCTGAGGCGTGCACTCCAGAAGCTCCGCCGCTTTCAGGAACAGGTCCGGGGCCGGTTTTACATTTTTACACAGGTCCGCCGTGGAAAACACATCAAAGGCATCCAGTACGCCCAGCCGTTCCAGATGAAAGCGCGGTTTTTTGATTGTGGCAGAAGTTGCAACTGCCAGCTTCAAACCCTTTTCTTTTGCTTCCCGGATCAGTCGAATCACCCCCCTCATGGGGGGAAGGGACGCCGTTCTTTTGATATACTCCTTCGTAAGCAATGGCTCAATCCCTTCTCCGTCCACATGTTCTCCAAGATCCTCTTTCAGAAATGCAAACAGCTTTTTATTGTTGGCTCCCACGCAGACCAGATAATCTTTGATCTTCAGGTCATAATCATAGTCCTCTTTTAACCAATCCCTGTATATATAATACCATTCAGACTCCGTGTCTATGATCACGCCGTCAAAATCCATGACAATTGCTTTTAACATTTCATCCTCTTGCCTTTTTAATCTGTTCTACCAGTTCATCATACTCCGGCGCATTCAGATAATCCTGAATCGTAACAAGCATTACATCCGGCTGCTTTTCCTGAACCCGCTCACTGAGCGAAACATGAGTCACAATCACATCTGTTTCCTTTGGCAGTTCCACCACAGGTGCATGTTCCACTGGTATATCAGTAATTCCTGCCTTTTTCAGCTTTCTGGCAATGACAGATGCACCCATGGCGCTGGAACCAAGACCTGCATCACAGACATACAGGATTTTCTGGATCTTTCCATAATCCACTGCCTTCTCCTGATCGCTGAATACAGAAGAGATACGAGATTTCTTCCCTTTCAAAGCTTCCATCTGTTTGACAGAATCTTCCAGTCTCTGATCTTCTTCTCCGTCTGATTTCGTACTTTTCACAATCACAGACGCAACAGCAAAGGAGACCGCCGCCGATGCCAGAATCGCGATCAGAATCTTCAGCTGATCCCCCACTGCTGCCATCATCATAATCGTAATGACACTGCCCGGGGAGCTGACGCCCACAAGACCGACTTTAAATAAGGAAAACAGAAATGTGCCTGTGATTCCTCCTGCTATGGTTGCAATTACAAGGGCCGGGTTCATCAGAATAAACGGAAAATAAATCTCATGGATTCCGCCGATCAGATGAATGACCGTGGCGCCGTATGCATTTGCTTTTGCCTTCCCCCTTCCGAAGACCGCATAAGCCAGCAGCACTCCAAAACCGGGACCCGGATTGGACTCCAGAAGGAACAGAACTGATTTTCCAAGCTCAGCCAGCTGCGTCGTCCCAAGAGGCGTAAGAATACCCTGCCCGATGGCGTTATTCAAAAAGATCACTTTCGCCGGCTCGATAAAGATGGCTGTCAGCGGCAGCAGGTTATGATTCTCCAGCACCGCAACCCCGCCTGCAAAGACATTGGACAGAGACGTAATCGCCGGAGCCAGCAGGACACATCCAATCACTGCTATAACTGCACCCGTAACCGCCGTCGTAAGATTCCCAATCAGCAGTTCAAAGCCGACAGGCGTATGTGGCTCCACAAAAGCATCTACTTTTTTCAGCACCCATGCTGCAAAAGGCGCGATGATCATGGCCCCCAGGAGCATCGTTGTGTCACTCCCAATTATAACACCCATGGTTGTAAAGGCGCCGATGACAGCCCCTTTCTCCCCATAGACCATCCTGCCCGCTGCCACTCCGATCAGTACCGGAAGCAGGTAGTTCAGGATTGGTACAATAAAGCCTTTGAGCATATCATTGCCAAGCCAGATACCAAGAGCAGTCAGGATTCCCCATCCCATAAATGCCCCCAGGTTCGGAACGACCATCGCACTTAATTTTCCGCCGAAGCGCTGCGCTTTCACACGCCATGAAATTTGTTCTGACATCTTTTTATCCCCCTCTATTTTCTCTGTTCTTACAGTTCCACTTCTTTCCCTTCTTTGATGGAACGCTCAATGGCATCCACCACCCGAAGGGCATCATAAGACTGCTTTGGTGTAATGACGGATTTGGTATTGGAAGCCACATTGTTCACAAAGGCCATGACTTCTTCTGCCAGATCGCCGCACACCTGACCGTTTACATAGTACCAGTGTCTGGTATCCGGATACTGAATTCCGGTTGAGGTTACAAATTTTACGCCGTGGTCACAGGAATCCACATAGGCGACGCCTTTGGTACCCACCAGCTCCACCTTGTCGTCGATGATCGTCGGCGAATTTTCCGGTAAGGTCCAGCAGGCCTCCAGGCACGCAATGGCGCCGTTTTCGTAGGTCACGATGGCATAAATCACATCGTTCATTCCATTTTCCTTTAACAGGACGCTTCTGTTCCTTGCGAACACCTTTACCGGCTGGCAGTCCATCCACCAGTTGATATAGTCGATGTCATGAATCATCACATGCATGCTTAAGTCCGATGCACCGATGTAACGTCTCGGCCCAATGATCGGGCTATTTCTTCTTACATAACAATGAATGATATCCCCAAGTTCCCCCTGGTCCAAACGTTCCTTGATCATAGCAAAGCGGGGATCGAACCGGAGAAGAAAACCAGTTGTAAATACTTTATCATAATCTTTGGTAATTTCATACAGTGCTTTCCCGTCTTCCAGCTCTTTTGCCAGAGGTTTTTCCAGCAGAATATGTTTTTTCTGTTTTACCGCAATCTCCACTGCTTCCCGGTGCATGTTATCTGGAAGTACAATGCTGACCGCCTCCACATCGGCTTCCTCCAGCATCTGCTTGTAATCCTTATAAAGGACGACTCCCGGAAATTCGCTCTTCAATTCCTCACGGCGGGCGTCATTGTATTCGCACAGAGCGGTCACCTCCACCTGCGGCAGCTTTGTATAAATCTGTGCATGATAGGTACCCATCTGTCCTACCCCGATTACTCCTACTTTCATCTTTCCCAACGTATCTTCCTCCTTTCATCTTTATCCATTTTGACTACGTTGTGCTTTGTTTCTGTGTTACTTTCTGCACATTATTATAATTTTTCCGGAAACAGTTTTAAAGATAAGGAAATTCCGTATAAACTGGCAAAAAAAACACTACTGTTTTTTGTGCATTTTTCCATTTCAAACTGGCAGACTCTTATATTGCAGTGGTAATCTTTCATTCAGTATAATATATGAAAGAATCATCCATACACGCAGCAATGCAATCTGCACCAACATGAAAGGGAGTTCGAACAACCATGTTTCAAAGTTCCAGATTAAACGACATATTAGAACATTTCCTGATACACAAAGGCTATATCGCCCCTTCCAAACTGGCAAAACAATTCCAGGTATCCGAACGCACATTGAGAAGCGATATTCGTGAAATCAACAAAACTTTGATGGATTATCATGTACAGATTTTGTTAAAGCGAAAAGAGGGGTATTATCTCCATACATCGGATGTTTCTTCTATACCCGTTTTAGAAGAGTTGCTGAAAAAAAGAGAAAAATATCTGGACTCTACAGATCACCGAATCCATCATCTGATTATTAAACTGCTCTACGCCGATAATTATCTGTCTCAGGATGATCTTGCCGAAGAAGTATATGTCAGTATCAATACCATTATTAATTACCTGAAATCCATTCGGGATATTCTTGCCAGTCACAATCTGACCCTGCAGAACAAAGCCAATCTTGGTTATCTGATCATGGGCGATGAACTGAACAAACGGAAATGCATCATGGACTTAATTGCATCAAATTCCCAGCAATATGCCCTGCAGTTTTCCAATGATCAGAAAGAACTGTTAAAACATATCAATCTGGAAACTGTAAAAGATATTGTCATCGAATTCAACCGAACATATGGCCTGCACTTTACGGACTATAATTTAAAAAACTTGATTCTGCAGATCGTACTTTCCATCTCCAGAGTGCAGGCAAAGAAACCACTGGATACCTATCCCCTTCCACAAAACCAACAGCTGAAGGATTTACTGCACCCGCTGATTTCACAAATTGAAGAAAGTTTCCGCGTGGAACTGGGAATTGCAGAGAGAAATTATATCTATTCCTATTATATATCCAACACCATTGAATGGGACGGGCAGAAAGATTACAGCATATATACGCGAAAATTAGTACAAAAAATTCTGAACTACATTTATGAATCTTATCACATAGATATCAGAAACGATACCATCATTCAGAAAGACCTGAGTCAGCATCTGCAGTCCATTTTAAACGCCAAATATTATCAGCAGGATAAAAAGAACCCGTTACTGGAAACCATAAAAACCACCTACATTCTTGCTCATGAGATTACAACGACTTCCGTATACCAAGCCTTTGAAACAGAACCTTTTGACTTGTGCGAAGATGATATCGGTTACATTACACTGCATGTGGGCGCAGCCATAGAACGATATTTTGACACCCATTATGTTTCCGGAAAGAAAGCGATCATTGTCTATGGAAACAGCTATGCGGAAGGTAGTTTTCTGGCGGCCAAACTTTCCACTTTATTCAAAGGCACCCTGGAAATTATCGGACGGTATCCCTCCCACGAACTAAATGATATTAACTGTCAGCATACAGATCTGATTATATCCACAACCCCCATCAAACAGTTTGGGAAGATACCAGTCATAGTGGTAGAGATACCCCTTAGCAAAAATGATATTGAGAACATCACAAAAACAGTCATAAAGGAACATCGGCATCCCATTGATACAATCATGGATCTGTTCTCTCCCTCACTGTTTATTCGTACAACTGTGAAAAACAGAGAAGATATTATTCATATTTTATGTACACTCCTTAAAGAAGAAGACTGCATCATAGATACTTTTGAGCAAAGTGTACTACAGAGGGAATCCAAAATATCCACAGCCATGGATGGTGTGATCGCACTCCCTCATCCTCTGACCATCTGTTCTTACAAAAGCCGGATTGCCATTGGAATCCTGGAAAAGCCAATCCGGTGGTCTGAAAAAGATCAGGCCCAGATCATCCTCATGCTCGCCCTGGCGGACGACCGGCGAAAAGATATCCGTACCTTATATGATACACTTGTCATTACCACGAATAATCCTGTACTGGAAAACCTGCTGTTGCAGGCAGTCAGTACCCGGGATTTTCTCCGAATACTGAAAGAAAATATTACGGAGAATTCTTATTAACGATTCAAAATCACAAAGCCCCTGTCTGGTAAAGCTGTTACCATACAAGGGCTTTTCTGATTCACTCAATGAAAGGAATTGTTCAGTAAGTCAATCCTTATTTCAGATATTTTTTTAATTTGCAGGCGATAACTTCAATATCAATCGGTTTTGCCAGGTGATCGTTCATACCGCACTCCAGGCACTTTTGAATATCTTCCGAAAATGCATCGGCAGTCATGGCAATAACAGGAATATCCGCATCTTCACGTTGCAGTCTCCGAATCACTCTGGTTGCCTCATAGCCATCCATCACAGGCATCCGCACATCCATAATGATTGCATCATAAAATCCAACTGGAGATTCCTCGAATTTTGTAACGCAGACCTGCCCGTTTTCGGCCCAATCCAACTCCAATTCAAGAGAAGCAAGGAGCTCCTTTGCAACTTCCCAGTTAAGTTCATTATCCTCCGCCAATAATATATTCTTTCCTCTGAGCTCCTGATCAATCTCCTCCTTTGTCTTTTTGGCTTCTTCACCGGAAGTGTTCGTCAAAGCTTTCAGGGTATCAAACAAAACAGACCGGAACAGAGGACCTGAGATAAATCTGGAAACCCCTGCTTCTCTGGCTTCTTTTTCTATCTCGCTCCAGTCAAAGGCGGACAACAGCAAAGTTGGGTGGTCTTCCCCGTAATTCAGGCAGATCTCCCGCGCCGCTTCAATCCCGTTCATGCCTGGTAAATTCCGCCCCAACAGAATTATCTCATAATCTTCATTCTTTTGTCGGCGTTTTGCAATCATTTCCATTGCGCATTCCACACTCAGGCACCCTTCCGAATGGATACCAATTGATGCCAGGGAACGAACCACATGGATGCAGGATCGCTCATCGCCATCGACAATCAGCATATTCCAGTCAGGAAAAAGGGTATCTATCTTCTGTTCTTCGGCCTTCTTCAAATCCAGAACAACATGGAACTCACTGCCCTTGCCCTGCTCGCTTTTAACAGATATGGTACCGCCCATAGCATCCACAATATATTTTGTAATTGCCATTCCAAGGCCTGAACCCTCCGTTTTCTGCACACGGGCATTATCCTCTCTGCTGAAGGAATCAAAGATTTTCTTCTGGTATTCCTCCGACATTCCGATTCCCGTATCCTTTACCATAAAATGTGTACGGACACTGGAAGGCTCTTCCGGTATTGCTTCCTGATACAAAGAAAGCTGAACAGTACCGTTCTCCGGCGTAAATTTGACAGCATTTCCCAGCAGATTGATCAATACCTGGTTCAGCCGCACACTATCACAGCACACATCTTCTGCAAGGACCTCATAGACAACTGCGTCGAACTGCTGATTTTTGGTCCTCACCTGTGACTGCACAATATTTATAATGCTGTCCATGATCTCCCTTAGGGATGTCGGCACAACATTCAGTGTCATCTTACCGCTCTCAATCTTAGACATATCCAGCACGTCATTGATCAGTCCCAGCAAATGTTTACTGGATAACGCGATTTTACGCAGATATTCCTCAACCTGTTCCTGATTGTGTGTATTGGCCATGGCGATAGACGTCATACCGATGATCGCATTCATAGGCGTTCGTATATCATGGCTCATGCTGGACAGAAATTCCTGCTTTGCCGCATTGGCATACTCTGCTTCTCTCTGTGCTTTTTCAGCTGCTTCACGCGCTGCATCCATCTCTATATTCATGTGTTTCAATTCAGACACCTGGTTGCGGAATACCTTTAAATGCTGAAAAAACAGGTACAAAAGCATGGCAATGACTGCAAAAGAAGCTGTATAAACAAGGGTAAGCCAATGTCTGCTCATCCCTGAGATTTCATGGTCCAGCTCATCAAAAGGAAGAACTGTCACCAGATACCATTCACAGTCAGGGAGACTGGTACAATAGAGATGACGGCGGGATTCGCTGCTTTTCAGAATAACAGAATAGTCTTTATTTGCATTCATCGCAGCTGTCATCTGCCCAATATAGAAATCCGCTTCCTCATTTTGGCCTTCAAAAATACGATAAAGCCGGTCAAAATAATTTTCATTTATACCGCCCTGATCCCGAATCACATAACTGCCATCTTTGCGTATAACAAAAGAATAGAGCAGAGGATTGACAGTATCCAGGAAAAGAACCTCCCCCATATATCTGGAAGAAAGTCCTACTACAAGAGCAAGGCTGGTATTTCCGTCAGCCATAGGATATTCACAGGGAACACCAAACAAAATCACATCATTTCCTCCGCTGTCAACAGCGGATGATACTTTACGTTTCCCGTTTCTCAAACTGTCCAGAAAGGGCTGCGGGGTATTCGGCTCCACCATATCGCCATAAATCATTTCCATTTTTCCATCCGACGAATACAAGGCAGCACATAAAAAATTCCTTGCCCTTGCACCGTATTCTATTTCTTCTTTTGTGCCGTAACCAGAATCTTTTTCACCTGCTGCAATGTGCGCTATAGATTCCACCATAGTCAGGCGCAGAGCAATAATTGTCTCAAAATGTAAAGATACCTGTTCATTCATTCTGGACATGTACGTGGTGCCTATATTCTCAATTGTGTCTTCACCCATTCTGTTTACAGACACTCCCAAAAACGAAAAAATGAAAATGTTCAAACAAATAATCACCGCTATGCTGATTTTTAAAGACCGCGGCAAAATTATGCTTTTCATATCTTCTTCATCTCCATTCTCATGACTGCTCCTATCGGCGACTTAGCCGACTCATAGTCTGGAACATTTTTCGGGTATTTACCGGCTTTGCCAGATGTTCATTCATCCCGGCAGCTTTTGCCATTGCAACATCCTCTTCAAATGCGTTTGCCGACAGCGCTATAATGGGCACAGTTTTTGCATCCGGTCGGTCCAGGCCGCGAATCACGCGGGCCGCCTCATATCCGCTCATAACGGGCATCATCAGATCCATGAGCACACAGTCAAATGTTCCCTGCCCGGACGCCGTGAACACCTCTACGGCAACCTTTCCGTTGTTTGCAGTCATGACTCTGGCACCTGCCTCCTTCAGCATAAACTCCATAATTTCGCAATTAATCTCATTGTCCTCCACCAGAAGAACCTTCATCCCGGCAATATGATTCTGTATATTTTCCTCTTCTAGTGGCTGCGCACTCTGCACTTTATCAATCTGCAGAGGCAAAGTAATCTGGAACACACTTCCCTTTCCAATCCGGCTGTCTACTTCAATGGTCCCCTTCATCTGATCCACCAGCTTTTTCGCAGTGGACATCCCAAGTCCGACACCGTTATAGTGCGTCCTTGCGTCCTGGTGTTCCTGAGTAAACAGTTCAAAAATATGCTCTTTAAAATCCTCTCCAATGCCGATTCCGGTATCTTCAATCACAAACTGGTAGTCGGCTCTCTGGCCCTGACAGGAAGTTTCTTTTACCTGAATAAAGACAGAGCCATGGGGCCGGTTATATTTGAGAGCATTATCAATAATATTCATCAGGATCTGCTTCAGATCCATGGGACTTCCGATCAGTCTGTTATGTTGCACATCCATCTCTTTCAATACAAGTTGAATCCCTTTCTCCTCCGCCTGGGTGGACAGGATCGCAATACAGTTTTCCAGTACATCCCGGAGGTCAAAAGGCTCCATCACCGCCGTCAGTCTTCCGCTTTCCAGCTTGCTGACCTGAAGAACATCATTTACCAGAGACAACAGATGCTCCGTCGATACACGGATTTTCCTCCGGCACTCCCGCTGCCTTCCGGGATCCTCCTGGCTTTTCTCCATGATAGCCAGCATCCCAAGAATCCCGTTAATGGGTGTACGCAGATCGTGAGACATATGGGAAAGGAATTCGCTCTTTACTGCGTTTGCCTGTCTCACCTTCTCCAGCAGTTCCATGATGGCCTGTTCCTGTTTTTTTCTTGTCACCATCGTGTCTGTGATGTCCTGATGATATCCGTTCAGGCAGGCGCCCGGCTTTTTGAACGTTCTGTCCGGTACCCCGCCGCAACGGACATAGATTTTCCCAAGTTCCGGATGATTCCAGGGATAAGTTACCTCACAACACCCACTTTTCAATATCTCCCCTACTGCCTCCTGTACCATCTCCACATAATCTGGCTCAATGTTCTCAAACCAGTGCCGGTAACATTCCTCCGGTCCGATCCCATCCGGCACCCCCAGAAGGATCCGCATGGTCCGGTCTGCATACATCCTTGGCGGACAACCTTCCTCCAGCTCAATCGTCCAGATACCGGTTCTGGCTCCCTCCAGAATGTCCTCCAGGCTCCGTCTTGCCTCCAGCTTGTATTTCTCTTCCTGCTCCACCACAGCATTGACATCCCGTTGAGCAAAAATTGCACAGTGTTCCTCCTCTGTCTTCTCCGTGGCAGAAAAATGAATTTCCAGATATTTCAGTCCGAAGGGACTGTCTTTCACCTGATACCGGACATAAAATTTTTTCTTTGTCTTAAGCTGGGCAAGCACATAATCTTTTTTCGTCACAGCACGGAGCCGCTCCTGGTCCCGCGGGACCACATATCTGGAAATGTACCTTTCCATAGCCGTCTGATAACCGTCCTTAAAATAGGCCGCCCAGTTCAGCCCTACTCGCTCACTGTCTCTGTATACCTCACATTCACCTGTATCAAAATTTACCTGATAGATGCCTAAGTAGTCCACGCTAAGGGCGTGAAGCACATTGTAGCTCCTCTTTTGAAGCTCGCGGACCAGGTTCCGCCGTTTCAGAGAAGAAACGATAAAGTATGCTGCGGTCTGGAGCATATTGGATGCATACTCAAGCGACTTCACAGGCGGATTGTCCACACCATAAAAGCCGATAACCTTCTTGCCATCATACAGGGGCACTACCACAAGAGAGTAAATGCTCTGCCGCTTCAAGTTCTCATACTGAAGCGGATCCGTCTCCCTAATCTTCTCCAGATCCTCAATGACGATATGCCTGCCAATGCTGAAATTACGATACCAGCTGGCACACACTTCTGAGGGAACATTCTGAAGATTCTCCTTTTCCGACTCAACCCCCTCAGCCACCCACTCATAGGTGTTGTCATCTCCCCCGAACTCATTCTGCTCAAAGATATAGGTTCGTCCCCCTTTCAGCGCTTTTCCCAGGTGCTCAAGTAATACTTGCAGCGACTGGTCCGGTGTCTCTTCCATCAGGGCAACGCGAAGCCCCTCATTAATAATAACCTCCAGATTCTGAACGCTCCGCATATCATTTTGCTGCTCAAAACTTCTATCAACTGATGTATCACTGCCGGCCTGTTCCAGACACTCCATTGAATAATCCATACACCCTTCCTCCATATAGACCGTTTTCCGGTCACCGTCACTGCAGCCACCACTCCTGACATGAAGAGGAGCTTCTATATTATATAGAAAGCTCTGTTTCAGAATATTGGATACAGCTCCGTTTTATTCTCATGTAATCACAAGCATTTCGCCACAAACGCAGCAACACATGTGTCATAATACCATGTGCCCCCGGCCTCGTCAATACAGGAGTTGACGCTAATTTCCAGACAACGACTGAAGTTTTGGACATTGTCTGGCAGCCACCCCTACTCCTGGTTTCTCATTTTCCATTTCCCTGCCAAGAAATGTATGGAATCCGATCAAAATACTGCGGTTGGAAAGATTCCATCCCGACGAATCCCCTATCTCTTTCTTCCATGTATCCACCAAAAGTCCCATCACGTCTTTATAATCCAGCTCCTGGCACAGATCAATACAGTCCAGAAGATCATTTTTCCAAAAATCTTCCTCCACCGCGTCTTCCGCATCATAACCACAAGCACAGTCAAAATTCGCATTTTTTGCCCGTTCTAGCAGGTGGTCATACTTATGTGCCGCGTTATATTTCCTTAACAGCCAGGTCAGAATGCACAGTGTGCTCCCGATCCCCTGGAAGGAATTGTTTTCCCTGTCTTTCAGCTCTTCCTCGAACAGATCTGCCACCGCGCGCTCATCGTCAATCCCATAATACAAAAGGTAACAGGCCAGGCGCAGGCGGTTCGTATAATTAATATCATCCGTGCCCCATTCTCCTTTTTGAAATTCCTGATAGCAGACCTGGCTGTCATCCCCTGATTTCAGCGCTTCATATACGCTCTGTTGCTCACCTATTTTTTCTCTTAATTTATTTCTTATCATTTTTACCTCACTGCGGCATTTCCGGCCCGGCATCTGTTTCCCTTAGGGGCATCATACGCACATCAACCACTGCCTCGTTTATCAGTGTCCAGGCTTTTTCATCTATTTTCTGGTCTAAAATTCTATTTTTTATATCGGCAAAACGATATCTTATATAATCCTCTCTCCATTACAACGCTGTAGTATCTATAATATCATACTGTATGTCTGCCCTGCTGCATAACACACATTTTTGTGTCCTTCCCAGATTATCCTATCAAAGGAGACGACGAACCTTCACCTTATACCTGTCCAGCCCATTGTCATACAGGCAGTCACCGGCACAATATGTATCTTTGGGGCATTCTGCCTTTATCTTTCTTGCTGTCATTGCAGACCGCTATTCTCATCAACTCCTGCAATACCTTCATCACTTTTTTGGAGTATCCACGGAATCGTCATCTGATCAATACCATTCGGGAGAATCGGAAGTTCCTTTTCGGTTAACCCAGTTTCACAAACTCGATATAATAATCTTGTTTCAGCATAGTCACTTCCTAAAGGTTCCACAATGGGTAACCTTCTATAAGAAAGTTAAAACTAAAAGATTTTGTAATCAGCCAGAATGATTGAATTGTAGGTAAATTCAAATTATACGGAGAAATTATAAAACAGTAAAATTATTGAATGATTTATACATATTAAAGGCAACAGAGAGAAATCTTTGTTGCCTTTCCATATGTCTATTATAGGGTTATAAAATCCTTAAAAGTCCTTGAATTTCCAATTATACTATATTATAATATTTTATATACAGAGGAGGAATACGCTTATGATTGTTAGTGATGTTTTAACTGTAGCTCAGACAGCACAATATCTTCAAGTTTGTGATAAGACTGTGAGACGATTAATTGCTAAAGGAGATTTGTTGGCATCTAAGGTAGGGAACTCTTGGAGAATTCAAAAAAGTGATGTGGATTTTTATCTGAAGAAAAATCGAAACTTTACCAAGGAGGTTGGAAAAAATGAGTGAAGAGTTATTACAAACAACTCCTTTTTGGATTGGAAGATATTCATATTATCGCTTAGGAAGTACAACTTTAAATCAACTTAAAAAAGCAAAAATTATAAATAAGCAGTTAAAAAAACTTTCTGACAAAAAACCTGATGGGCTTATTACATTATCAGGAGGGGTTGTTAAGGCTGTAATTGAATATAAAACATCCAACGAACTATCAACAAATTCTAAGATAGCTAAAGCCATTAAGCAAGAATTAGAGGTTGCAAAATTCTTATGCAAACTACTGATTGTTACGGATGGTACAAAAACTTTTTGGATAAATGCTCTGAATGGTGAAGAAATAAAAAGAAATGGAAAGAATATTCCGTTTATTTTTGATGCTGAAAGAATTATCAGCGGAAAGATTACGGTTGAAGAAAAGATAGACTTAGAAAATTTAATTGACCAAGCAGAATATTCTTTAACTGAAAACGAAAATAATATTGTTGAACCAGAAATATTAGACCCAACACCGTTAGCTAAAGAGGTCTGGCAGAAAATTTGGATCAATACAGGTAAAGAGCCTGAAAAATGCTTATATAATGTTGTTGAGATATTTGTTTTTAAATTTTTAAGTGATATTGGTGTCCTTGAATACTACAACAATTTTAATAGCGTATATGAACGTAAAGAACGGTCAGGAGCAGATGCCGCATTGACACATTATGCGACAGATTGCAGACGGACTATTAAAAATGATATGTTTCCTAAAGGTGCTGATGGTACAACTATTTTTAATGGTACAATTTTTGTCAATGAAAAGGGCGAACCTAATTTAAGTCAAGCTTCTTTATTTGCTGATGTTTTGGAGTGTTTTCAAAAATATGATGAAATTCACGGTTCTTTTAAATATGTAACAAAAGAATTTAAAACAAGATTATACGAAACATTTTTGCGGCAAAGTGCAGGCGTCAAAAATCTTGGGCAATATTTTACACCTCGTAATGTTGTTCAAGCTATGGTTAAGATGTCATCAGCAAATTTATTGAAAAACGGAGCCAGAATATGCGACCCATTTTGTGGGGTTGGCGGATTTATACTTGAAACGATTGTAATGAATGAAAATATTTTTAGAGAATTTGAGCCGAATAATGGAATTATCAATCCTAAAATTACAATTATTGGCTATGATAAGGGCACTGATGAAAAAGATGATGAACGTACAATTATATTAGCAAAAGCAAATATGCTCATTTATTTTTCGGATTTATTGGCAAAATATCACACAAAGGAGCATTTGCATTCTTTTTCAAACAATGCTTTTAACAGTGTTTTTCATCTTATCAAGTCAAACTTAGGAACTTTTGGAAAGATTGATGAAGAGAAATACGATTTGATTTTGACTAATCCACCTTATGTTACCAATAGTTCCGCTAACATTAAAAAATCTGCCTCGCAACTTATGACGAAGGAGAAAAAACAGTACTATTCTCTGAAAGGTCGGGGTGTAGAAACATTGGCTTTAGAATGGATTATAAAAAATTTAAACGAAAATGGAGAAGCTATTGTTGTTGTTCCCGATGGACTATTGACTCAAAAGTCTATCATTACATATTTGAAAAAAGAGTGCCAAATAAACGCTGTAATTTCTTTACCCAAAAATACTTTTTATGCAACTTCAAAAAAAACATATATTATTGCTTTTAATAAAAAACCATCACATATTTTACAGAGTTCAGATGTATTCACTTACATAGTAGGAGAAATTGGAGAAACCCGTGACAGCAAACGATTTACTAATGATATAAATGGAGAAGCCATCAGAAATGATTTGAACGAATGTGTTAATAACTATTTGCTTTTTAAAAATGGCATCATAGAATTTAATTCTCCAAGAACCAAAATATATAGTTGGTCTGATTTTTCTAATTTTTCCACATGGCTAATTGATAAGAATTTGAGCGACGAAGAAAAAATAGAAATAGGCTTATTGAAACCCATAAATAAAGTTTCAGAAGATGAATTTATAAAAGAATTAGAAACAATTGATTCAGAAATCAATAAATTTATTAATTCAAAAACCGAGTCCATAGAAAATATTAACTATATCTCTTTACCGCTGAACAAGCTATTTAACTTCCCTGAAATTAAAGGGTTAACAGAAAAGTTTATACGAAGCAATACAGGAAATATTCCTGTGTATGGTGGTCGACAAACAGAAACCCCTGTTGGCATGATAGCTGATAATTTGCCAGGTGTAAGATATTTTCAAAATTGTCTTGCATGGAACAGAGAAGGCTCTGTTGGTTATGTATTTTTTCATAATCATAAGTTTACGACTAATGACCATCATAGACCTATGATATTAAAAGATGAATATAATGGAAAAATTGACTTGCATTATATTCGATACACACTACAACAAATAATATTGTCATCTGATGCTTTTGAATGGAGTAAAACAGCGAGTAAAGAAAAAATCAAAAAAATATCTATAAATATTCCTGTTGATGTTAATGGGGAATATGATGTGATAATGCAAAAAAAGATATATCAAAGACTTGAAAAATACGATACCATTAAAGCAACCTTAAGTAAAAGAATAGAAGAAATTGTTTCTATGCATCTTGATTTTTAATATGTACACCGCCGATTATGGGTAACACCATAGCGGCGGTTTTTCTGTCCCTATTAGCTGTCTATGCCAAAGGGGGTTGTATTCTGTCATGGCTGGCTTTTCTGCTTGCCCTGCTCTTGTGGATCTATGTCAATACTTTGGACAAAAAAAGTCGAAAGATTATGCAGTTTTTTTAAGTTCCTCATCCTCCTTCTGCTGTGGTGTTATGTAACCAATCGCACTGTGTATTCTTTTTCGATTATACCAGCCCTCTATGTATTCAAAAATTGCTTTGCGGGCTTCCTTTGAATCCTGATAAGTATGAAGATATATTTCTTCCTTTTTCAGTACAGAATGGAAGGATTCCATGCACGCATTATCGTATGGATTTCCCTTACCGCTAAAGGAATGTAGGATTTCTTTCCTGCCCAGGCAATCTTCAAACGCCTGGCTCGTATACTGGCTTCCAAGGTCACTATGCAAGATGATTCCTTTTGTATCCCTGACGTTCAGGCAGGCATTCTCTACCGCTTTCACTGCTGGTTCCGCTGTCATAGATGTCCCATAGGCATAGCCGATGATTTTACGGCTGCACAAATCCATGACAGACGCCAGATAAGTCCATCCTTCTTTCTGTACATGGATGTAAGTAATATCTGTGCACCATTTTTGGTTGATGGTTTCTGTTCCAAAATCACGTTTCAGGATATTCACTTTATCCTCTGGGATACTTCCGTGATTGGTATGGTAACTGTATTCTTTACTACCACAGAGCGCAGTCCCTGATCTGCCATATGCCTCTGGACCCGCTTGATGCTGCAGGGTGTCCCGGCGCTATTGAGTACACGGCATAGTTTGACAGCCCCATATCTGCGTTTGGAATCCTCAAAGGCTTGTTTCACTTTCCTGCCGAATTCCTCATACTCCATCCGCTTATTTGAAGGTACACAAACCAGAGCCTTGTAATAGGTACTCCTTGGGAATTTCAAGGCACTGCAAAGCTGGGATACAGAGTAGTTGGTTAAGTTATTCTGGATAAATGCAACAATCTCGGCTATTGTTCTTTTGCGAATATGGCGGTCGCTTTTTTTAATATTTCATTCTCGATCTTAAGGCGCTGGATTTCTTTCTGGAGAGCCTTATACTCCTTGAGGGTGACCGTTTCCTCCTCTGATACCTTGATAGGGGAAAGCTGCTTTACCCAGCCGCTAATCGTACTCCGGTTTACGCCATATTCACGTTCCAGTTGTGAATACGAAGTTTTTCCGGCATTGTACAGATCTACGATCTGCTGTTTAAATTCCGGAGTGTAAGATTTTTGATTTTTCGACATGTTGAACATCTCCTTTGCTCTTTCATTTGATAGTATAGGTTGCTCAACTTTTTCTGTCCACATTTATATACTAACACCACCTGTCCCTTTCATCATCATCTCATGCAACGAGCGCAGATGACAGGCTGCTTCCTCATCCCGGACAACATTTTTTGAAAATCCCGGCAGCTCCCGCTTCCCTGTGATTTCCCCTGCCAGATCAAGCATGATCTCGTTCGAAATGTTAAATCCACAATAATCAAATGTCCTTTCATCCGTCTGCACACAGGCATGGTTGTCTCCCGGATTCAAAAGTATGATGCTTCCGTTCTCTATGGTATATGTCCTGTTCCTGCAGGAAAGCACCCGTTCCCCGGCCTCCACAAATCCAATGACATAATGTTCATGAAAATGATTTGGAAATGGCCGCACAATCCCCTCAAAACCATATGCCTCAATTCTTAATTCATCATCATATACCACTGCCCTGGTTTCTTTCTTCATATGGATCCCCCTTGTCAAAAGCTATTTTACCGCTTCTCTTTCCCTGTGTCTTGTAAAATATCTTCACTTTCCAAAAAACCAGAATTGTGCTCTTTGATCACCATACTTTTTATCCCATAGCCTCATATTTATTTTTGTGTTATATAAATTTCTGTCATCTGTGTCCGGCTTATGGAATTATTCCTGCTCCTGCTTTTCAGCAGGTACGAATTGACACCGGTTTTAGCCCTTACTTTTTAAGAGCAGAAACAATCTCGTAAAATATACCTCTCCAGGTTTCAAGTAATTTTTGATATTCGTCCCATCTGCAAAAACAGCGGCCACCGCATATGGATTGAAGCCATAGCGGCAGTCCGCTTTTGTATATCTTTTGTGTTTGTGTAATGAATCGTTAAAATTTAAACGAAACTGTTTCATAGGAAACCAGCTTTTCCAACGGAATTCTCGTCTGCGAATGGCGCTCCGGGGCTGCCGCTTCCTCATTCGGATACCCGACTGCAAGGATATTGACCAGTTCTAGATGATCCGGTAGTCCAAGCTCCCTGCTGATCACATCCGGTTTGAAATAGCATATCCATACGGAGCCAAGTCCTGACTCTGTTGCCTGCAACATCATATGGTCCGTCAGTATGGAAGCGTCTATATCGGCAGTCTGCTTTTTATCAAACGGACGCTCCCACGCCTTTCCATGGTCCGCACACACGATGATCGCCAGCGGCGCGCCGTAAAGGTTCGCACCCTTCCTAATCTTCGCAAGGCCCTCGCTGCTCTGAACAACAATCAGACGGACAGGCTGCAGGTTAGCCGCCGTGGGAGCTACATGGGCAGCCTCCAGAATCTTCTGTAATTTTTCTTCCTCCACTTTCTTGTCCTTATAGCTTCGGACAGAATAACGCTTCCTGGCAATTTCGATAAAATTCATAGTAGCAAATCCTCTCTTTCTGTTATATACTGAACCTGTTGATCAACCGTTGTCCTCATTTTAACAGGATACAACAATTTCGCAAGCATGCACTTTTGGGGTAAATACTTCCCAAAAGGATAGTTATAAAATGTTGGAGGCATATAATGGAATATTCAAAAGACCAGTTCGACTGCCCAGTTGAAGCCACTCTCTTTTTAATCGGCGGGAAATACAAGCCGCTTATCCTCTGGTGTCTGATAGAAAAACCACTCCACTACATGGAGCTGCAGCGCATGATCCCCAAAGCGACGCCCAAGATGCTGTCACAGCAGCTGCGCGATCTGGAAACATGCGGAATGCTGCACCGGGAAGTCATCCCGAATAAGCCGCCCAGGACCCTGTACTCGCTGACCACATTCGGGCGGAGCATCATCCCCGTATTAAATGCCATGTGTGATTGGGGGGGCAGACTTTTTGGACGGCCTGGATATCCAAACGCCCTGCAACGTAAAAAAATCAGCAGGTGAACCTTGATGGGCTCTCCTGCTGATTTTTCATAATTTCCAGATGGCACTGTAATACAAAGAAAATTGTCTCATCTTTGGTAATCTCCGAACTCGACACTATGATCCGCTTCTCGCATTCCACAAATTCAGATCCTTCGTGGTCTCTTCATTCCCCATTTCTTCCGGTTCCATTATTCTCCCCAACTTCTTCCTGATATTTGCTCTCCGATACATGGGTATAGATATCAATGATTGTGCTGTAATGCTGGTGCCCCCATAATGCTCTGGACCACTTTGGGCTGCATCCCTGCTCCAAAACAGCAGCTGCAAAAAGTATGCCAGATCGCATTTGGATACATGTCCTCAAAATAATGGGGCCCCTTTGTTCCTACACAGATTCAAATGCCTCCTGCTCATTGATCTCCTTTTCTTCATGATAGCGATGCACCGAACTTTCCATAGTGGTGACAAATACTAGATCCGCAAAACGGTTCCCCAATTTTTTCAGGCTGTCGGTCTTTGTTCTCTACTGCGGTAGCATTTCTTCCGCCTCCCCGAAAAATGGAATCTTCCTATAGGAATTATGGGGCTTGGAAGCCGGGAAGCGCAGCATCTTTTTTCATATTCATACTGACAGAATAGGAATCAGTTAACGTGAAAATATCTTTCATTAAAGTCTATGTTCTTCCACATCAGGCCACCCCCACTTCCCCGATCCTCATGCCCATCAGGAACACCATGTAAAACACCAGCTTTCCTGCATCCGTGAACAGACCATGCTCACTGATCTGCTTTTATGAGGGGAGTGTTTGCCAGGTAATCCACATAGTTTTCTTTCATCACCACTATGTCTAAGTCCCGCTCCAGTGCCTGAGTGATGAATTCGGAAGCGTAGGACGATGGCGATAGTCTTCATACTTTAGCATGTCTCTAGATTCCCGCATGTCTTTCAGAAACTGCCGGATCAGATCTTTTTGTGCTAAAAAGCCCGGACGAATCCGAGCCGCAGGCATAAAGAAAGCACCGATAATTTCTAACCGATGCCACATAACAATCTATATAAAATTTACCTTTGATTTCTTAACGTAAACATTTAATCTTCTTCAATATACATCGCTCTCCGTAAAAATTCTTTGGCCTCACTAAGCCGTAAATCCCAGTATTTTTGCAACATAGCAATAATCTTTTCATCTGGCTTTGATCTCCGGGACGAACCGGGCAATGATGACCAGCTTCTTCCCCTCCGCCATGATGCCGTCCAGGATATCCTCCAAAGCCGACAGCTTCGCACAGCTCACCTGCTCCACGGCAGATGTCTCATCATTTCCGATGAACCCGCCTGTAAGCTGGGACAGCCGCAAGAGCCTCGTAAGGATGTTCGTTGCCGTCACCTCGCCGCCGGACAATTCCGCATAGCTTTCCTTCACCAGCCCCCGATAAATCTGCAGGGCTGCAGGTTCCAATTCCACCTGCCGCAGGATATCCGTCATCTCCGGCAGGTCGAGGCATTCCGCCTTGGTCGCCCGGAACGCGATGCTGTGCATCCGCTCCATCAGCTCCGCCTCCATGGACTTTTTCAGTAGCGGCGTATGGTTCCCATACCCCACCATGTCGAAGTACCGCCCCCGGAACGCATAGAAGCTCTGCCCGAAAATGGCCGGGTTCACGAACTTGTACTGGCTGAATACGTCCACCGCCTTGTTCGTGATCACCGTCCCCGTAAGCAAAAGCCGGTATCCGGCCTTCGCCCCCAGCCGGTGCATCGCCCTGCTGGCGGAAATATTATGGGTCTTGATCTTATGCCCCTCGTCCGCGACGATCAGGTCTGGCCGCCATGCCCCCAGGTCTTTCTCCATCCGCCACGCGCTCTCGTAATTCACCACCGCCACCTGCAGGGAAGCCCCGGCCATATGCCGCAGGGTATCCCGCTTCCTGCTGCCGTTCCCCGAAAGCACCACGAGGCAGTAGGGGAAATCCGCAAATTTCTGGAACTCCTCCTCCCATACCCCAAGGATGGATAACGGAGCCACCACCAGCACCCGCCGGATATGCCCGGCGTTGGATAATGCCCCGGTAATCCCTATCGTGGTAAGGGTCTTGCCGGTTCCCATTTCCATCAATAATGCCGCCCCGGAGCTTCTCCTTTTTGAAGGAAGCAACCCGAACAATTCCATAACAAACTCGAACGCTTCCCTCTGATGCCGGTATGGTACAGCATGAATGGGCATCTCCAGTCCATCAGACAGGCTCTGCATAACTTCCGTCCACCTCCTTAATCGCCACCTCCTCAACGGAATCTCCCGGCACAATCACCGTAAGCTTCATGGGCGTACCGAGAAGGAAGCGAACCAGACGCTCCCGCACGGTTACCTGGCGGCATGTGACAACGCCGCCGTTCCTATGCCCCTTTGCAACATGGATCTTCAATGTATGCCCCATAGCACATCATCCTTTCTGAAAGGCTGTATCGTTTGCTGCCTTTCACCTATACCTCACGGGGAAACGGAAAGTTAATGGCCTTTTATAAAATTTTTTTCAAAGCGGCATAGATACGTTTCATGCGCCCCACCAGCGCAGGCTTTGAAACATTCTGCTCACGGGCAATATCCACCTGCCTCTCATCCTCCCAAAAGATACGGCGGATAAGCTCCCTCTGCTGAGGTTCCAACTTTTCCACCGCCCTGCGAAGCTCCTCGTAGCGTTCTTCCCGGATAATTTCTGAAAGGACATCCATCCCATCCGCAAAATAGCGTTCTTCCGGGTCAAGAGCAGACAAAAGCACATGGCGGCGCGTCTCCGCCTGGTTCTTGTTAAAGGTAGGCTTATTGAAATCCTCATCCATGATTTCCTGCGCCGTCCGCCTCTGCACGGAAGCCTTGTCCTCCGCCGCGCCAAGGCGCTGCCTGTAATCATTTTCAACCATGATCTCACATTCCTCATCCGGCACTTCAAGCACAACAGCCTCATCCTTACGTTCATGATAAATTCTTATTTTCATAGCGTTGCTCCTTTGGATTTTTGATTTCCGCAGAAGCCGCCGCATCCAAAAAGGGACAAAAAAAGACCAGAATGGCTCCCTAAAATGGGAACTCATCCTGGCCGTCATGCAGCTCTGCGGATTTTTGTTTTATATATATAATTAACTGGTCACCCTGTTCTGCTCAATCAGAAAAGTAGTAACCGTATCCCGTGTGACAACTGTCACCGTAGTATCACGTTCAACTCTAAACGATTCTCCCACCGCCAGACGGGTGCTGGCCTTATACCCCTTATAAAGCGCCTCTATAAGCCCTGTCTCTGCATCGTATTTGCAGGCAAGGCGCTGTTTTCCATCCCTGACCTCTACCATAGATTCCCTCCTTCTACAATAAAATTTGTGGCTCTTTTGTTGACAATGCCAACTATTAGTGGTACTATGAGGTTAAACAAAAACCCGCACCTCATAAATCAGGTACGAGCCGCTTTCCACTCATTGACCTTGCGGCTATTATATTACCACTATTTGTGGGCATTGTCAATCATTTGCCCACTCATTAAACGTAAGGAGGCTAACAATGGGGCAAAAACTGGGAAAATATATAAAAAACATAAGGCGTGAAAAAAAGATTTCCGTAAAAACATTGAGCACCCAGGCCGGCATCTCCAAATCATACCTTGACTATATCGAGTCCGGCGCAAGGGAGCCGCAGGTCGAAATGCTCGCAAAAATAGCGGTCGTTTTACAGACTCCGCTTGAAACCATGCTCAATATCCAGAAGAAGGAGCAGCTTGAGGCCGCCCTCACGAAGCTTGCCGTAGACGGCGTCACTGCCAGCGAGGAAGAACTCCGCGCCGTTGCACGGACGGCCGACAACGGCCTTTCCCTCGATGAAAAGGCGCTGGCGCAGACACAGGAAGCATTCCGCGTCGCCCATGACGATAAGCAGCTGGCGGACTTTATCGAGAACCCAGACCTGAAAGCCATCTTTAGGGCCGGAGCCACCCTAAGCGACGAGGATCTGGATAAGCTGAGAAAAGTAATGGAGTCGTTGTACCCCGATGCCTTTGAGGGATAGTTCAGAAAGCGCCTTGAAGGTGTTCTACAAGGCGCACAGCTTCATCTATGACTACGGGATACACTGGCTCCCAATCAATCCCGAAGACATCATTGACCAGAACCCGAACTGGCGTTTAAAATATGTGCCGCAGCTTGCATATGAGATTGGGAAACCAGAGCAGTATGTTTTAGACCATGTAATGAGAAGCCAGGATGGCCTGTCCATGTATGATGTCAAGAAAGGCATCTATGATATCATCATCAATGCCGCAGACAACATCCCGCCGGGACGCGTCCTTTGGACAAAGCTCCATGAGATCGGCCATATCTATTTAGGCCATCTGGCGGACAACCACCTGACAGAGATAAAAAAGGAAGCCCTTTCCCCGGAATTATACGCGCAGATGGAATTTGAGGCAGATATGTTTGCCGGGGAAGTCCTCGCATCAAAATGGTTGATGCGGTGCCTGGATATCTACGATGAAAGGGACATCACTTTTATATGCGGGATTTCAGACGAAGCCGCGCTCGTAAGATATAAAAAAGCCACGGAGGACTATCAGTTCACCCCGGCAAACGTGACATTTACATTGCACCAGTTTGGGGACTATTTAAAGGAGATAACGGCATGCTGCTACAGAGAGGACATTGAGCTGGCGAAGTTCGCAAAGATCAACCCGCCAAAGAAGAAATTTGCAAAGCCGAAAGCCCCCTTTCTAAGGGTTGCCGGAAGCTGCCCTTACTGCGGCGGCTCCTATGGCACGGATGCAAATTACTGTTCCCATTGTGGAACCGCACTAAAAAAAGGGCTACTGCGCACTGACGAACCCTGCGGAAATACACAGCCCGCCGATGCTGCCTACTGCGAACATTGCGGGAATACTGTATTCCGTATCCGGCAGGGGTATTATTTTGAAGAATGTGAAATCTGAATAACGATATTTCACCAGAAAAATTATGGATGTTTGGAGGAAAGAAGGCGATGATTACGGGAGAGTTAAAGAACCAAATCGACAAAATATGGGACGATATGTATTCCTATGGAATTGCTAACCCCTTGGTAGTAATCGAACAGCTTACATATTTGTTTTTCATCAAATCCCTTGATGATGTAGAACTGGCGAATGAAAAGAAGGATAGCCTGCTCGGCATTGAAAGCGAACGAATTTTTCCGCAGGACGAAAACGGCCAGAGCCTCAGGTGGAGTCGATTCCAGAACCTCAAAGCAGAAGAAATTTATACCATTTTGGGGACAAAAGTATTTCCATTCATTAAGAAATTGAAAACCGGGAAAAAAAGTTCCTATGCCCGCTACATGAAAGATGCTTCTTTCGCCCTGCCGAATGCTTTAATTACAGAGAAAGTAGTAACAGCTATCTCAGACCTGCCCTTAGAGAACAGAGACTTAAAAGGCGACTTGTATGAATATATGATTTCCAAACTGCAGACCGCTGGCCGCATCGGCCAGTTCAGAACCCCGCGCCACATTATCAAAATGATGGTCAGGATGATGCAGCCCAAAATCACAGACACCATCGCAGACCCGGCCTGCGGCACGGGAGGCTTCCTAGTTGTTTCCGGGCAGTATGTCCGGGAGGAAAATGAGCGCACCCTCCGCCTGGATAAAAAGGCATTGGAGCATTACCAGAACAAAATGTTCACCGGCTATGATACTGACCAGACCATGCTCCGTATCACGGCCATGAACACCATCCTCCATGGGATGGATAACGCGGATATCCGTTTCAATGACTCACTGTCAAAAAGCAATACAGATGAGGACAAGTATTCCCTGGTGCTTGCCAATCCCCCATTCAAAGGCTCCCTTGACAGCGATGCCGTCGCCCCGAGCCTGACGAATGTTGTCAAGACCACCAAAACGGAGCTCCTGTTCCTGGCCCTGTTCCTGCGTATGCTGGATGCCGGTGGCCGGTGCGCCTGCATCGTGCCGGATGGCGTGCTTTTCGGGTCATCTAAGGCGCACCAGTCCATCCGCAAGGAGATCATCGACAACAACATGCTCCAGGCAGTCGTATCCATGCCCTCCGGCGTATTCAAGCCTTATGCCGGGGTTTCTACCGCCGTACTCATCTTCACAAAGACCGGCTCCGGCGGAACGGATAACGTATGGTTCTATGACATGAAGTCCGATGGGTTCAGCCTGGATGATAAGCGCGACGATCTGGGGAATTGCGGCGACATTGACGATATCGTGGAACGGTTCCACCACCTTGACGCAGAAATGGGACGGGAACGCACGGAACAGAGCTTCATGGTTCCTGTAGACGAAATCCGGGAAAACAATTATGACCTGTCTATCAACAAATACAAGAAAATCGAGTATGTGGCACAGGAATACCCGCCTTCCTCAGATATCCTTGCCGAGCTGAACAGCTTATATGAGGCTTTGGGCGATGTGCTTTCGGAATTGGAGGTAAAGCTGCATGATAAAGAGTAAAGTCCCTTTGGGCAATTATATAACTCCATATTCTGTAAAAAATAAAAATAACGAGGACATTCCCGTTTACAGCGTTACAAACAGTGAAGGGTTTTGCCGTGATTATTTCAGTAAGGAAGTCGCCAGCAAAGACAAAACCACATATAAAATCGTGCCGAAAGGATGCTTTGCGTACAATCCATCAAGGATTAATGTTGGTTCTATTGACTGGCAGCGAGAAGAAGAACGTGTTATTGTAAGTCCACTATATAATGTATTCTCAATATCTGAGGAATTGGATGCCCAATTTCTGTATTATTATTTGAAAAGCGATATGAGTCTCCATTATATTAAGGAGTTAGCCTCGGGCAGTGTACGGGACAATTTGAAATTAGAAACCTTGATGGAATTTCCTATACCTGAGTTGCCTTTATCGGCTCAAAAAAAGATTTCATCTATTTTAGATAATCTAACAGAGGCTGTTTCGATAGCGAATTTGTGTTTGGGGAAATTAGACCAACTTGTCAAATCACGG
>CAJTTI010000022.1 GCA_910579225.1 uncultured Lachnospiraceae bacterium
TCTGCGTTCTTTTTCATCTATTTTCAGATTTTTCCTTACAAAATGAAAATATATTCCTCTTTCTGTAATGCTTCCTGTAATGTCCCATTCTGTAAAATAAATGACAGAACGAAAAGTATGAGGGATCAGCTCCAAGAAGGAGGCAGAAGCAGTGGCAGGCAATCACCAGGTAAAATGTACGGGCACATTCGTGATCAAGATCTATGACAGCCAAAATGCCACATGGCAGGGACAGGTGACTTGGGCAGAGAAAAATCAGACAATATCTTTCCGCAGCGCTCTGGAGCTTCTGAAGCTGATTGACAGTACCATGGAGATAGACGCAAGTAGATCGGGCTGGAATACAGGAGAAGAGGGGGCGCGTAATCAGTGAGTGAAAATATTCGATGGAATGACAAAGATTGCAATATACACCCATACGGCAAAAGGTGTGCGCTGTGTGGGACAGAAGGAAGAATTTGGGACAGGAGGAGACGTTCATGAAAGACAGGAGAATCTTGAAGAAAATGCTGGCGGCACTTTTGATATTGACTCTGTCGCTTTCCAATGTATCAGTTGCAGCCGGAAATGAAGGAACAGAGGCGAATTCTACCGGTACAGAAAGTACTCTGTCTGACGATGGGGCAGGAGCAGAAAGCCGTACGGCAGCAGGCGAAGATGCGGCAAGCACAGAGAACGAGGTATCGGAAGGCAGCCCGGATCAGGACGGAGCGCCTGTTCCGTCAGGTGACGGTACAGATGCAGGAGGAAGTGAAAGCGGCACGTCCGATAGCAGCGGAAGCAGTATAGAATTGACAGAGAGCAACGGAAGCGGTACGGAATCGTCCGAGGGAAGTGAAAGCAGCACAGAACCGGAAGAGGGAAGCGGCACGGAACCGACAGAGGGCAGCGAAAGCGACATAGGAACGACAGAGAACACAGGCTCGGCGGAAGGCAGTGAAACGGATGTCTCCGGAGACGAAGGCTCTGAAGAACCGCCAAAGGCAGGGGAAACCGAGACGGTTCCGGCGGATAATCAGGGAAGCGAAACAACTCCTGGGGAAGACAGTGCCGCAGTTACGGCTCCGGCGGAAGACGAAGTTGCAGAACAGCTTCCGGAAGAGGAGAAAGAGGAACCGAAGGCGGAATACCAGACAGCTTTAAGTCCGGAAGAACTGGAAGAACTTGGCGATGAGGAAGCCGGGATCTCTGTATGGTGGGACGCCGAGAATACTTCTGTCCAACCGAGACGGATGGCGCGCAGCTACAAAAGTTCTGCCTATGATTTCTCGGCATATTATGTCAATCAATCGGATCTTTATCAGGTGGAAAAGACCGAAGATTTCAGTCTGAAGTACCAGATGAAATTTCATTCAAATACGGACTTTGAAGAAAAGACGGTTAGGATCCGGATACCGGCAATGCTTTTCTGCTACCGGGCGGAAGACGGAACGCCGACCGGCGATGCGGTTATGCCGTACGACATTCCGATTCCAAGAGTGGAAAATGAAGACGAATCAAAAGAAGGAAGTTCTCCTTTCAATTACTATATAGATACCAACGGCGATCTGGTCTTCTTCAACTATGCGAAGATTGACAGCGGTATCAATATCGCATGGCAGGTGCTTTATAAGAACATCGAGATCATGAAAACGGTGGATGAGACTTCATGGAGTCTGCAGCCGGAATTTTACATAGGCGAAGAGAAACAGGAACTGGGGCTGGCTCCGCTGACCGGCAATGTGAACTCCACAGCCACGATTACGTCTCTGAAGAAGACTCAATATGCGGAGTTCGGTAGAAGCTGTACGCCGGGTCTGTATACGCGGGACCAGGTAAAGGAATACATTGACGGGGAACTCCCGAAATATTTTGACGATCATTTTGAAGAATACAAATATGTGGTATGGGAAGTAGAGGCGAAAGGAACCGCTACGCAGCCCTGGACGCTGAAACTGACAGATAAGCCTTTTATTACACTGGATGAGGAGGCGGAAACGGAAGAAGGGAGATACAGAACCGGCGCAGTCGTCGGTTTCCGGAATAACCTGAGTGCCGTCCAGGGCTTTGACACGGCCGTCGGCCGTTTGGAGACTCCTGCTTTGGAATGGCAGTCTGACACGGAGCCGGAGGAGACAGAGAGCTGGCCGGCCGACGGTGCAGGATATGTGGGTACAGGAGATTATGCAGTCGGAAGAAATGAGAAGACCTTCTGGGGCGTTCGCTTCTATGTGGTGACTGCATATCCGAAAGAGGGGATTCAGGAAGCGACAGAGACCAGCGAAGCCACAGTCCTGGAGAATACGCTTACGGCGGAGATCATTCCCTGTGATGGAAAGGATACCGGCGCAGAGTGGCAGCGTGAGGGCAGCAGCCAGTGGGATTATGTAGATTATGACTGGAACTATGAGGGAGAACTGCTCTCGATCTTAAATAAAAACGGGAGAAACGAGCCGGATTATAAAGATGGTACAAAATACCGGAAGAAATACACCGGCTGGCTGAATGCCTATTCCTATGCGGCGAAAAACGGTCTGGACTACGGAAATCTTCCTTGTTATACGAAAGGCGTGTTCCGCGGCTATCACCTGACCCATGATACAGGAGAGACGGCGGACGGAAGCGTCAGCCTGGGAGAATATCGTCCGGGAACGAAATACGAGCTTACTACAGTAGATGATTTTCTGTACGTGGGAGGGAATAACGAGAAGAATCAGCAGCTGTTGGACGGCAGTGATTACTACTACTCCAGTCTTACGGTCCGGCAGACGGATGTAGGATATGACGTATGGGAAGACCGTACAACGAAACCGGAGGCGGATCCGGCAGTTGCTTATAAGGGAGCGGATATTGATCCCAAAGTATATGTCTATTTGATGTATGAAGGGGAAACTCAGTGGCCTTCCCGGCCTTCTCTTACCATCGACTGGAACGAAAGCGGCGTGATGGAACAGGCCTGGGGAACGGAGGAACTTCGCCGTGCGGACGGGGCGATGCCCTGGCGCGTGATGGTGCGGCACGAGACCGCAGAGTACAGCACGACTTGCGAGATCGAAGGAACCGTGTGCGCGAAGAAAGATTCTGCGAAGCTGCAGGCGCTTGCGTCGGCTCAGGCGGCACAGATGGGGAAACCGGAGACGGTGGAGCTGGAGCATCTCTCGGGCGTGATCGGAAGAAATTACCAGAACGGAAGCTGGAGTGTGCTCAGCGAGACGAATGGGACGAATGGAAAATACAGCGATGCGTCATTCAAATCCGCAGTGGAGAATTTGTACCTCGGCACTGTGTATGGGAAGATTCTGCCCTACCGCGATCATGCGTTCAAGCAGATTACAAAGCTTGGACAGGAGGCCAGAGCATTCAAGACTTCTTCCAGGAAGAATGACGCGGACAACAGCCGCGTGCTGGTGGAATATATTCTGACGGCTTATGAAGGGTATCAGATCTCCAGAGAAGAGGAGCTGAATTATATCAGGAGAGATGCGGATGTCCCGTCTCCCGGCAGGAACGAGGTCGTATTTTACGACCTGCTTCCCTACGGCATGCAGTTTTACCCGACCGCCGGGGTAGAGGCCGGAAGGATTGTCAGCCTGTATAACAACGATTATCAGACGAAGTCAGGAAGCTGGGATAAAAGCCAGGTGCAGGTGACGGTAGGCCCGGAGGATGTGGATACGAATTACGAGGGTACCGGACGGACCATGGTCCGCTTCCATATCCGTTATCCCGACGGAGATCCCTCGCTGTATACAGACGGAAGATGGCTGTCAGGCTGGGGACTGAAGTTTACCGCTTACTATGATACGAAAGATCAGGGACTCTTTGACGACGACGAGAACAGCCCCGGCAACGCCAATATCTGCGCGTTTATGCCGGAGAACGCGGAACCCGGGAAAGAGGAACTGCTGGGCACGGAAGATTATGTGGCGAAGGAAGGAGAGCTGCCGGCTGCTATGACGGCTGCGGACCGAAAGTACTATCAAGATCTTGCAGGCAGGGACATTAACGGCAATCCGGATGACAATGACAGGCGTCATGTCCTGTATGCGCACAACCTGCTGGACGACGATCTGGCGGTTATCAGCATCTCCGGAATCAAGAAGGGCGTGCGCGCCGTTGCAGACGATCTGGACGGCTACAGAGACAGTACTGCGGCGGCTGTGGGCGAGGCCTATGAATACGACATTACGGTTAAGAGTGAAGAAGGCAGACTGAAGAACATCATCCTGTATGATCATCTGGAAAACGCCGTTTATGACGCGGAAACCTACCAGGATGAGAAAGGCACCGTCGGGTCGGCGGAAACCTTCGATGCGAAGACCTGGCAGGGAACCTTTGCCTCTGTCAACACCAAAGGACTGGATACATGGGGAATTGATTATAAGATTTATTACAGCACGGACCGGGAAGCGGCGCCGGCGGAATTTGCTGCGGGAGTTCCGGTATGGGATTCCAGCGTATGGAAGGAATATACAGAAGATACGGAGGCCGATCTGACAAAAGCCGGCGGCAGCCTGGCGGATATCAAATCCATCGCGGTGGATCTGTGTACGAAGAAAGACGGCAGCGCGTTCGAGCTTCCGGCCGGTCAGTCGGTGGGTTTCCGGATCCGGATGACAGCTCCGGCGGAGATGCCGGCAGATGCGGTGGCGAAATACAGCTACAACAGCCCTCTGTATGATTCCACCGGCGTGAGTCAGAATGCGAACGGTGAGGATGTGGAGCAGCGAAACGGCGTGCGCCGCGGCGGTGCTGTCAAAGTCAGTCTGACGGAGGGAAGAGAGGTCCTGGAGGTAATCAAAGAGGTCGCGAACCTGTCCGACGTGCCTGAGGATTCCCGGAATACATCCTTTGATTTCCAGATCAAGGACGCGGAGGGCAAAACCTACGGCACGAAGCAGTACCGCTTGTACGCAAAATCAGGCGGCGGCTGGAAGGAACAGACCGACCGCGTTTACACAACGAGCTCTACCGGGTACTTTTCCCTGAAAGCGGATGAGAGGGTGGTGTTCTCCAACGTGATTGACGCGGAGGGGATGACCGTGACAGAGACACCCAATGTGTTCTGGAATTCTACGGAAAAGGAGCCTGTGGTTTGGCCGGCGGGAACGGACGGAGAAGGCAATCCCACGCCGAAGACTGTCGTCAGAACCATAAGCAATGAGTTCCGCAGGGTGCTGTATGTGAAGAAGACAGTTGCAGGGGTTCCGGACAGTATTCGGGAAGATACAGACCGGGCAGTGGACAGCTTCTTATTTACAGTGGAGAAGAAGAGCGGTGGGCTTCTGAAGCGGATTGCAGATTTCTTTACCGGGACTGACGGTTATGAACTTATTAACGGCTTGAACTATTATTATGTAGATCAGGTGCGCACGGACGGCGGTATTCCCAATATCATTGAAGTAGATGGTAAAAAAGGCGGAATAATCACAGACGGAAAAGTCAGTCTTCGGGAAAACGAGATAATTGCAATCGTTCTGGATAACAGCGAGGCAGTCTATCGGGTAAGAGAGGAATTGACAGGAGAGGCGTCAGACAGATGGAGCTGTGAAGAGAATACCTGGGAAGGCAAGGTTCCATTGAAAGGCGTCAGTGCCGAGATCACGAACTATTATCGCTGGAAGGACCTATATCTGACGAAGGAGATCACAAACCGGCCGAATACGGGCATTGCAGACCGCTATGCAAATGATTTTTTTACCTTTCAGATCAAAAAACTGGAGGGCGGAAAGCAGGTGCTGCTGTCTGCTGAAGAGGCGGCAAGACTGACCTGTGTGATTCCGGACGAAAATGGAAACTATACAGGCGGAGCGATCCGGGAGGTTTTGATTGATACTACAGAAACGAAGAGAGGAAGCTTCACGTTCAACTGCCCGGACGGCCTGACAAAAATGCGGATCAGCGGTCTGGAAGCCGGAGTGACGTATGTGGTGAAAGAGACAGAGAGCGGAGAACTCTATCAGCCGGTCAATGACACCATAGAAGTGGCAATGCCGATATACGGCGGCAGCAGAACTGAAAGGATTGTCAACGATTATTTGCTGCGTTCTCTTGCAGTTACCAAGACTGTCACAGGGGCTGTAAACGAGTTTGAAGAGAAAGTCGAGGATGTATTTGACGAAAACGGTGATTGGATTAATACAATATACACTCAGATAGATAAGAGACCTGCGTTTACGATGACCTTGAAAATGTATAAAGACGGATCCGGGGTACCGGAAACAGGCGAACACCGTTATATGCTGCTGGAGAGCGGAGAGACGGAGTCGGAGGTTTTTCTGGATACGCATGACCAGGGACAGTTTGAACTGAAGAATGGGCAGACGGCTGTATTTATGGAGGCAGGCAAGGAAGGAGACCGCTATGAGGTTGTGGAGACACAGAATGGTGAGTATCCCCAGATCTATCCGGAAATCACACCAGAGAATCCTCAGGGTGCACAGAGCGGAAAGCTGTCTGAAGACAGCAGGATCGGTTTTGTGAACGGGTCTCCGGGCGCATTATATCTTAAGAAGGAATACATCATCCATGAAGATACGATGAATGATGCGGTTATGTTTTTTAATGATACAATGACGGATGAAGATCTGGCGTCTTTGTTTAGAGAAGCGGTTATGCCAAAAGGAGAGGTTTATATCCGGGATACACCGGTCACACTGGATATCAAAAAAGATGGGATAGTTTCGACGATTTTAGGAGGGGCAGATAATATCAAAGCTCCTGCGGGGACAGAGCGAATGTTTGACGACGGACATCGGGAAAGTTATGATGGTTACCGTCTGCCGTATCAATCGACGCTTATCCTTCCGAATCTGGATCCGGATACACAATACAGTCTGAAGGAACAGTATACAGATCAGATATTTATGTTCCGCGGGACCGTGGTGACAGTCCGTCAGATTTATCCGGAAGACAACCAGCCGGCTGCAGGAACGGTTGGTACGGATCCTATGGCGGTGATCCGGAATGAAGTCCGGGGGCATATGGTTCAGAGCGCGATCGGAAAACAGATGACTCCTGATTCCAGTGAGATACCGGAAGGTGCGCAGCTGGTGTACCGTGTGGAACAATACGACGGAACAAAGTGGACCCCGGCAAAAGACGTGGAGTACATTACGCTGGATGGCTGCGGAATGTGGAACTCGTCAGTCTCTGATATTTCCTGCGACAGGATTTTGAAGACAGGGGAAGACGGACTGATTTATCTTTCAAAAGGGAACTATTATCCCTGGGTATGCTTTATGGAAGAGGTGTATCTGAATCTGTATCAGGGAATGGAACAGGGAGATTACCGGATCGTGGAAGTGCCGGAAAAGTCGGATAAAGTCTGGGGTACCCTGTCCGGATATCATAAATATGAACAGGGTTGGTATGAGACATCTGTTCCTGATAGCAATTACAGTATGGACATGGAACCGTCTACATATGGCATTTTCGTGAACTCGAATCAGATGCTTCCGGTAGAAGTGGAAAAAAAGATGGAGATCAGGACGAAGGAGACGTTCCGGATGATCCTGCAGCAGGTATTGTCAACCTCCGGCTTTCCGCTGGATGAGAACGGAGAGATTCAATATCAGGAGCCAAGGTCCGGAATCGCCTATACGCTTTATGACAGTGAAAGCGGAGAGCCACTGGGAGAGGGTGTGACGGAAGACGACGGCGCGATTGTTCTCAGCGCAGGGCAGTATGCAAGACTGAATTTGCCTTACGATACCTTCTGGACTGTCAGTGAGGCCGGAAAGGATACCTACGATCTGAAGGAGATGACAGGCGAAGACGGAAATGTGCTGACGAAACTGGGTGCAAATCAGATGCTGATCTATCATATGCCTTCAGAAGGAGAGATAACGATTACGGCAGATGAAGTGCGAAACGGCGTGATAGATGCAGAAACCGGTGAGCGGGTGTCATTAAGCAGCGGCAAAGTAAATATTCCGGCCTATATTCTGCGGAATGGACGGCAGAAATGTAAGGTGACAGGGATTGGAGTGTCTGCATTTGCAGGAAATTCTGATGTGACTGAAGTAATAATTCCGGATACAGTAACAAGAATAGAGGCATGTGCATTTGACAGTTGTGAAAACCTCAAAAGTGTGGAGATTCCTTCAAGTGTGCGGAAAATCGGAAGCAGCGCATTTTCGTGCAGCGGTTTGACAAAGGTAGTGATTCCGCAGAGTATCAGGGATATTTCAGAATCTGTTTTTAATACCTGCTATAATCTCGAAAGCGTGGAACTGCCGTCTGGTCTGAAGACAATCGGAGCATCTGCGTTTGCAAATTGCATAAATCTGAGGACGATTGAGATACCTGAGACAGTGACGAAGATTGACAGGTTCGCATTCCAGGAAAGCGGTTTGGAACGTGTTACGGTTCCGAATGGAATCCAGACTATCGATATGGGAACTTTCGACAGCTGTCAGTATTTAGTCGGGGTAACGCTGCCATCTGGCCTGAAGAGAATAGAGAATAACGCATTTGCATATTGCGGAAGTTTGAAAACGATTCAAATACCGGCAACAGTATCAGAAATTTTACAAGCTGCATTTATAGAAAGCGGATTAACAGAACTTGTCATAGATGCCAACAATTCGATTGATATAAAGGCCGGAGCGTTTAATAACTGTTCAAATTTGAAGAAGGTAACGATTAAAGCGCCTCAAGTAAATATGGAAGCTCCATTTTATGGCTGCAGCAGCCTAGAAGAGTTTACATTGGAGACGACAGGAACAGGATCACAGCAAGTGGATGTGAACCATCTGGCTGACTGTAAGAAACTGTCACGGTTGAGTGTAAAGGCGCCGGAAATCAGTATAAGGGGTTGGCAATTTTATTGTCATCCGAGTTTATCAGAACTGACGCTTACGGCACAAAGCATATCAATATCTGATTATGCATTCCAGGGCTGCCCTGCTTTAAGAACAGTAACACTTGATGGAAACGGAGGAGTGGAAAGCTATGCTTTTGAGAACTGTTCTGTTTTGAACGAGGTTGCAGTGAATGTGGATTCCATAGGCCAGAATGCATTTTCGTATTCCGAAGTAAACAAAGCGGTTATTGGTTCTCGTGTTATGGAGATTGGTAATTATGCATTTTCAAGATGTACGGAATTGTCTGATCTGGATTTCCAGGATGGAGAACAGCCGTTGCAGATAGGAGAAGAAGCATTTGCAATGACAGGTATTAGCAACCTGACAATTCCATCAAGAGTAAGTTCCATTGGAAGATTCGCATTTACACAGTGTAATCAGCTGACAGGAGTCATGATGGAAGATAAAGAAGGAGCTGGTCCGCTAGAGATGAAAGAGAAGGCATTTGATGGAGATACATCTTTGAAATGGATCGTTTTTCCGGAGAGGATTGAGATGGAGATGCTTCCTATGAACTATCTTCACGATTGCAGTGCTTTGCAAAAGATTTATATAAACGCAGAGAATTCTTATGCAGGTGTAGAAGCATCTAAGGTAAAAGAGCTCTTTGGAGTGACAGATTCATCGGCACAAGTAGTAATCCTAGACGCAGGCGAACTTCCCCCGGAACTCGCCGCCCAGCCGTAACAGATGAAAGAAAGGAGGAACGTCATCCTCCTCCCCCGGGGGAGGATGACGGCAATAAGATATGAAATATAAGAAATACCGAAACCGAATATTGTCCTTCCTGACTGTCATCTGTTGTTTGGCGGGATGTCTGATGCCAGTGCGGGCGTCGGAGAGTTCGGTTCCGAGGATTGTCTTCGAGAACGAAGTAAAGCGGTCCACGGATCTGACGATCCGCAAATCCTTCGCGGGCGATGTGCCGGAGGCGGAGCAGGATGAGGTGTTTACGTTTACCGTGCAGATTGGCGGCCAACCGGCGGACGGGCGGGAGTATAAGTTCTATGCTTCCGAGGACGCCGAGCCGGTGACCCGGACGGTAACCGGCGGAACGATCGAACTGCAGGCAGGCCAGCGGGCGGTCTTCGAATATCTGGGAACCGGTACATCGTATCTGGTGCGTGAGGAGCTGCCGCAGGACAGCAAGTTCGAATGCGCAAGTCCGTCGTCCGGGTATGTGTCGGACGATATGACTTCGTCCGGCGCCAGCGTGGAATTCGTGAACCGGTATGCGGATAATCCGGAGGAAGGCTCCAAGGCGAATCTGAAGATTGAAAAGGAGATTTATCTTCCGGAGGATCTTCCGGTTCCGGAAGAAGAGAATGGAGTGTTCCGGTTCCAGCTGAATATCCCCCCAACGGCTCCGTACACGGGGTCTTACCGGATCTACGGAGGCGGTGAACCGGCGGAAGGCAGGCTGGTGGATCAGATGACGGACGGCAGCTTTACTCTGAAAGGCGGACAGTGGATCGTCGTTCCGGAGTTACCGGCAGAGAGTGAGTATAAGGTGACGGAGCTTGCAGATGAAGAGTCCGGCTGGTCGCTGGCGGCGGGGACGGCAGTCAGAAGAGGAACAGCCGGCAGTTCCGGGAACCAGACGTTTCTGAACACCCGCGCTTCCCTGATGGTGAAGAAGCAGATGGAAAGCCTGGATACGGAGCTGGAGCAGGATTTTACATTCGTGCTGTCCGAGGCGGAAGACGGGACGCTGACCGGGATCGCGGGTGCGGAATATTATCTCTATGATATCTCCGACGCACCCGGCGTGTTTCTACGGAAAGAAGAGGTAAAAGCGGGTGAGTCGGAATATCTGCGGAGGACCGACGGCCTGGGGCGTTTCACCTTGCAGGCCGGGCAGGCGGCGGTGTTTGTAAATTTGTCTGACGGGCTGTCCTATAACGTCAGCGAGCAGGGAGTGGATGGATATGAGCTGACCTCTCCGGGGCCGGACGGCTACTCCGGGACCATCGAGGCAGGGCTGGTGAAGGGGCATACCTTTACCAATCAGCCCAAGACAGTGTCCGCCGGTACCCTGTCCGTGACCAAACTGCTGGAGAATACAGAAGCGGAATCCCCTGCGGCAGGTCAGCCGTTTACCTTCCGGCTGTCTGCGGCGGACGACAATACGCCCGCAGTCGGCAGGATTTCCTATACCGCGGTGGCAGGAAACAAAACCCGTCCCGGCTATACGGAGAACGGCGTCTTCCAGCTGTATGCCAATGAGACCGCATATTTTGAAAGTCTGAATCCGGGCAGCTATCGGGTGGAGGAGATGGATCTTCCCTCCGGCTTCCGGCTTGCAGGCTCCGGAGTGATCTCCACAGCGCCTGCGAAGAAAATGAGGGAGACTGCTCAGACCACATCCGTCGAGACCGCTCTTACCGGAAGTCTGACGATGGATACGGGCCTGGCATTCACCTTTAAGAACGAGTGCACGCCGGGCAAACTGAATCTGAAGATTGCGAAGACCAGCAATTCCGGCGCAGCTCTCGACGGAGCAGAGTTCCGGCTGTGGATGGTAAATAAAGGCGAGGAGACAAAAGACTGGGCTGAGGCCGGCAAGACCGAAGTGGCGCTTGCCGGACATACGACGGCGGACGGAGGATTCCTCTCGATTCCCAGTCTGATTCCGGGAACCTATTACCTGGAAGAGACCATGGCTCCCGCAGGTTATCAGCTTCCGACCGAGCCGGTGAAGATTGTAATCGCGGAACAGATCACTGCGGAAGGCGAAGGTCCGGATGCGGCTGTGAAGCGGAGCCTGACGGTGACAGCAGACGGAAATGATCCGCAGACGATCGAGCTGTCTGGCAATGAACTTCCGACCGTAATGATCACGGTGAAGAACGATATGCTCTACGCTCTTCCCAGCACCGGAGGAACGGGAACCGATTCGTACCGTTTCCCTGGAATCTCCCTGATGTTGGCCGCATACGGCATGTACCTGTACGCGGGCAGGCGCAGACAGGGAAGACGCTGACCTGTCCGTCTTCAGAGAATTCGTATCAGTTATCAACGGTATTTGACCGCGGACGTCCCGCCCTTCAAGGAGGAAACGCCTAGGTCTCATATAAAAAATCAAGCGGGGAGGTGCTGAAGGTTCAAAACAATCATGATTTTTCAGCGACTATACCGCTAAAACGTGCAGTATGCACATAGTAACCCGGAGGAAAGCAAAATCATGGGCACAGCCCAAAAGAAAGGAAAAAGTATGAAAAAGATCAAAAAAATTTTTGCAGTACTGTTGACGCTGGCAATGGTACTGGGGATGAATGCGACAGTATTCGCAGCTACTGACACATCTTTGACGACCGCTACGGTAAAAGGGGTAGAAAGCGAGACGGGAACAACGATAGCAGTGAATGCATATCAGATCGTCAAGTATGATGAAAGCGGTAAATATGTACCTGCAATTTCCGGAAGTATCAGTGATGCAACTGCAGTCACTGCAGCAGAAGTACAGGCGCTGGCAGGACGGACATCAGAACTTGGAACTCCTGTTCCGTTTACACTGGATGGGAGCGACTACATTTATACCGGCGATAAATTGACTGCAGGAACATGGCTTGTACAGGTGACCGGTTCTCAGCAGTACATCTACAACCCGGCAATTATCAGCGTGCGTGTGGATACGGACGGCAACCTGGTATATGGAACACTGGATTTTGATAGTGATGAATGGAATACGACGGGCGTCGTTTATGTAAAAAAATCAGCGCCGAACATTACGAAAACAGCCGGCGAAAACAGCCAGGGCGTTCAGTACGGCGACGTTATTCCTTTCAAAATCGAGACCGATATTCCGGATTATACGGCGACAAAGTTAGACCAGGATATCACCTATATTATAAGCGATAACCTGGCAGGACTGGAGCTGGTCGTTGATGACGAGCATCCTGTCGGAGTGAAGGTTAATAGTGCAGAAGCTTCTGATGCAGTAAAAGGTGTTGTTACAGCTGCAATCAGCAACGGTAATACAAGTTTTGTAATTGATTTCTCCAATGTGAAAGCTGAGGGTAAGACGAATTTCGATCTGATTAAAGATAATAAGAATCAGAAGCTGGAAATTACGTATTATGCAAAAGTGACTGCAGCTGCCGAGGTAACCGTTGACAAGTCGAACAATACTGCAACGCTTCAGTATTCTACGAATGATACGGTGCAGAAGAAGACATCCGAGACAAAGCATTATACCTTTGGTATCGGTACGGGCATGAACGGAGAGACGACAAATAAAACAAATGAATTTATTAAAATTGACGAAGATGGCAATGTGAAGGTAGAGGAAGGTGTTACCACAATCACAAAAGGACTACAGGGTGCAGAATTTGAACTTTATTACATGGACGTGAACGGCCAGGATAAAGTTTACATTCTGGATGAGACTTCAACTACAGAACCCAAACCGCATAAAGTTTTCACGACAGATGCTGAGGGCCGTCTACAGGTCAACGGTCTTGACAGTGATAAGACTTATTTCCTGATTGAGACAAAGGCTCCTGTTGGATATACCGTTGACGCGACCCCAATCAAGGTGGAGATTGATGCAAACTATGGCACCGATGGCGCGCCTACAGATTACACAGTTAAGATAACAGGAAAAGATGGTAAGGTTTATTCGACAAAATATAAATATTCAGAGAACGTAACACCTAGCTTTGATAATAATTTGACTGTAAACACAACGACTTCCACCACAACACTGGACGGTGTGAGTAATCCGTACGGCTTTACCAATACCACACTTGCATCCCTTCCGTCCACCGGCGGTATCGGTACCACGATCTTCACGATCGGCGGATGCGCAATCATGATCATCGCAGCAGGCCTGTACTTTGCAACTCGCAGAAGAACTGCAAAATAATCAATGGTACAACCGCACATGGTATGTCGGAAGTGGATATAATATCTGATATCCATGATGCAGCAGACTGTACGAACTGTACATAAGAAAACAACAAATAAATGCTTCGCCCGAGCCGCGGCCTGTCCGGCCGGACTCGGGAAGAAGATAAGCATAATGTATATTTATGCCGGAAATCAGCCGCGCAGACAGGGGCAGCCCTGCAGGCCCTGATAAGGGACTCCCCAGGCGACTTCCGCAACAATTATTACAACCACAAGGAGAGCCCAGATGAAGAAAAAAATGACATATATTATATTCCCGCTTCTGTTTCTCACCGGTCTGTCCCTGTTGCTGTATCCTTTTGTATCCAACGAGTGGAACACTTACCGTCAGAACCGCCTGATCTCTTCTTATGACTCCTCGGTTGCCGAGCAGGAAGCAGCCGGAGCGATTAATTACAATGAAGAGTGGACGCAGGCGCAGACATATAACGACGCATTGCTTCCCTATATTCTGCCGGATTCCTTTGCCGCCGCGCAGATCGACAAAGAGGCCGACGAGGAATACCTTTCCTGTCTGAATCTGACAGGGGACGGTATGATGGGTTATGTGCAGATTCCGAAGATTGATATTAAGATTCCTATCTATCACACTACAGACGAATCCGTCCTCCAGATCGCTGCCGGCCATCTGGAGGGAAGTTCTCTTCCCGTAGGCGGTGAAGGGACGCACGCGGTGATCTCCGCGCACAGAGGACTGCCGAGCGCAGCGCTTTTCACAGATCTTGACCGGCTGGAGGAAGGCGATCCTTTCCTATTACATATATTGGATGATACTCTTTGTTATCAGGTGGATCAGATTTCCGTCGTAGATCCCAGCGATACCAGTCAACTGGTGGCGGAAGATGGAGAAGATCTGGTGACGCTTTTAACTTGTACCCCTTATGGTGTGAACAGTCACAGGCTTTTGGTCAGAGGACATCGAATTCCCTATGAAGAGGTGAAAGACGAAGCAGTGGCAGCTTCCGCCTTCGCGGGTCCCAGCCTGCATACCAGTTATCTTCTGTGGGTGCTGGTAGGTCTGGCAGTAACGGGCGTCTTCATTGCGCTTTTCTATCTTCATGACCGCAGGCTGAAGACACAGACGGGAGCGTCTACAGGAAATGAAAGAATACAGGATAACGTGAAGGAGCGGTCATGAGAAGAATATGGATGAATCTTTTCTTCGCCGTTCTGTTCCTCACAGGCTTCGGTATCCTGGCATATCCGACGGTTTCCAATCAGTGGAATACGTACCGGCAGAGCAGGCTGATCTCCGGTTATGAGAGCGTCGTGCAGGAACTGGAGCCAGAAGATTACACAAGAGAATGGGAAGCGGCAGCCGGGTTTAATAACAGTTTCAGCGAAAATGATCTGTATGGCGATGCTTTTGGGGAAGAGGATGCGGATCTGGCGGATACAGAATACTGGAAAGTATTGAATGTGGCAGGGGACGGAGTGATGGGGTATCTCTCTATCCCGAAGATCAATATCAAACTTGCCGTCTACCATGGAACCAGGGAAGAGGTGCTTCAGACCGGAGTCGGACATCTGAACGGAACCAAGCTTCCCATGGGCGGGGAGAGCACCCACAGTGTGTTGGCAGCCCACAGAGGACTTCCAAGTGCCAGACTTTTCACAGATGTAGACCAGCTTGTGAGGGGAGACCGTTTTTATATTCATATACTGGATGAAACCTTTGCCTATGAGGTAGATCAGGTTTTGCCTATGGTAGACAAAGATGATATGGAGACGCTTCAGGAAGCGCTTCAGATTGAGGAGGGCAGGGATTATGTGACACTTTTTACCTGCACTCCTTACGGTGTGAACAGCCACAGGCTGCTGGTCCGGGGTGAAAGAGTACCCTACGAAGGGGAAGAAGAAGCGGAGAGTACGCCGGTGGAAACGATGCTGCGTGCAGTGCAGAATTATTATATGCTGTATCTGATTCTGGGACTGTCCGTAACCTTGCTGGTAATTTTGCTCCTGAGATTCCTGCTTCGCCCGCGGAAAAACGCAAAGCAGCAAGATGTGAAACTATAAAAACTTTCATCAGCATCCGAGTGAATGGTAGATGCGGAACTATAAAAACGTTTGTCAGCATCCGCCTGAACGGAGCCCCGGAAGGATGTTCAGACGCGGAAGCGGCAGAACATTCTTCCAGATCCAGGGGCGGAATGAATGGTGGATGCGGAACTATCATAGGAGGACATGGAATGACGAAGAGGATAAGAAGAGGAGGCGCGCTGGCAGTATCTCTGATGTTTCTTATGCTGGCGGCACTGCCGAAGGTGGCGTATGGAGCAGATGTGATTGATCTGTCAGCAGACTGTTCTATTGAATTTCATCTGGAGAATCTGGTTGCGGTAAAGGGAGAAGCCGGCGATACAGAATTCTCGGACCTGAGAGACGGTTCTGGTGTGACCGTATCTGTGAATCTTTATAAAGTGGCAGATGTGACCGCAGGGGGCAGATATGAGGTGACCGAGGCATATCGGACTGAAGACGAAGAGAAAGCAGAGATTCTGCAAAGTGAGCTGGATAAGGTAAGCATGCATACGACTCAGGCTGACTGGGAGACCATGGCAGGGTATGCTGAGACGCTTGCAGGCGTGGATCTGGAGAACGAGGTATTTCCGCAGACAGACCTTCAGGTGCAGACAGATGAGAATGGAATCGGTAGGATAGATCAGGATGACGGGCTTTCGTCAGGACTGTATTTTGCGGCTGCAGAGCCGGCGGAATCTGCCGAGTATAAATATTATTTTCAAAGTTATCTGATCGCATTGCCGGATAATCAATATTATAAGACCGGGTCAGAAGAGTGGGACTATCATCCGGAGGTGGGACTGAAGGCAGCCTGGGAACAGCGCTACGGGAAACTGGTAATAAAAAAGCAGTTAAGATCATTCAACCAGACTCTGGGCGGGGCGACTTTTGTTTATCAGGTCACAGCAAAGAGACCGGATGGTACGGTGGCATACAATGATATAGTATCGCTTCAGTTCGACGGACAGGGAGAGAAATCTTCTATGGTGATTGCAGACCGGATTCCTGCAGGGAGCAAGGTAACTGTGACGGAGGTCTATACCGGAGCCAGCTATGTGGCTGACGGGCCGGCGGAATGGAGCATTGAGTCTATACCTGCAGATATCGAGACTGCGGCGTCCTTTGCCAATCGTTATGACGGGGAGAGCCTAAAAGGCGGAACCAGCGTGGAAAATCATTTTATCTATCAGGAGCCGAAAGGGGCCGAAACAGTGCAAAGCGGCGGCTCAGAGACATTGCCTGCGGAGAGAAGCCGGAGCGGAGGCACCTGGGATTGGAAACAAAAGAAAGATTCGTCGGCCGCAGGAGCAGAGGGGGAATGATCTATGAGAAGAGTGCGGAATAAGAAAACCTTATGTCTGGCGGCTGCGGCTCTGATTTTAACCTGCAGTGCGGCGTCAGGAAAGGCACTGGCATATTTTACAGATTATGTATCAGCTTCCGGAAACGCGCCGGTGAGTATGGGATTTACAGACACGGAAATAGAGGAGAAGGTCAGTAACTGGACGAAAACCGTAACCGTGAAAAATACAGGGGATTATGCCTGTTTTGTCCGTGTGAGGGCATTTGCGCAGGGGGACCGGGCCCTGGAGTATACTTCAGACGGGGACGGCTGGATGAACGGAGAGGACGGATATTACTACTACAAAGTTCCAGTAGCACCAAAGGGAATAACAGAAGATCCGTTAAAGATACGGATCGAAAGGCCGGGAGATGAGGAGACAGAGGACATCAAAGTCATCGTGGTGGAAGAACATGCACTGGTGTTTTACAATGAGGAGGGCATGCCAGATCTGAGTCTGTCCTGGAAAAGTCCGTCCCGGACGGAGACAGAGAATGTATTATGAAATGCAAGTGAATGTTTCCAATATCGATGTGGCTCTTCTGGAAAACGGAAGAAGTGTGGAAGGAGAAAACACGCTTCTTGCGGACTGGTTCGGCGACGGAGAGAATCAGACCAGACTGATTCCGGGCGAACATTATGAAGAGACGCTGGCGGTGCAGAATACCGGAGCTATCGATACTTATGTGCGGGTGATTCTGTACAGAAGCTGGAAACAGGGAGGGCGGAAGATTACCACGCTTTCTCCGGAACTGATTCGTCTGGGGCTTGGTACAGACAATGGGTGGATTCTGGACGAGAGTGCTTCTGCGTCGGAAGATCAGTATCAGGAGCGTCTGGTGCTCTATTATCAGAAGCCGTTGGCGCCGGGGCAGGTATCAGAACCTTTCTGCAGCCGGTTCTGGCTGGATTCGGCCGTTTATGAGGCGGTAGAGACTGCAGGAGAGCAGGGAACTTATAAGACTTCTTTTCTGTATGGTGCATACAGTCTGGATCTGGATGCGGAAGTGAATGTGGTGCAGACCCATGATGCAGAAAATGCTATCCGAAGTGCATGGGGAGTGGATGTGAATATTGCAGAAGACGGAACACTCAGCCTGTAACAGTAAGGAAGACGAATTGGTGAGAAAAGACAGAAAACAGGGACATAAGGGAACCGGAAGCGGCCGTTCTCTGTCTGCAGCTATTCTGGGTATGGCAGGAACGTTTCTTCTGACGGCGCTGGTGGTGCTTTGTCTTCCGCTGACGCTTCCGCGGCTGTTTGGATATCATGTGTATTCTGTGATCAGCGGGAGCATGGAACCTGCGCTTCCTACCGGCAGCCTGGTATATATTGGGGAATCTGTGCCGGAAGAAGTGACAGAGGGAGAGATTATTGCTTTTTACGGAGCAAGAGATTCGGCTTCTATTATCACTCACCGGGTTGTGGAGAACCGGGTGGTTATGGGGGAATTTATTACAAAAGGAGATGCGAATCAGACCGAGGACATGAATCCGGTCCCCTATGACAACTATCTCGGAACAGTGGTGAGAGCCATCCCCGGCATGGGAAGATTAGCGGAGATTCTGGTAAGTTCTCGGGGAAAGATTCTGGCAGGATGTATGATTGGAGCGGCCGTTCTCCTGCAGATTTTATCTTCTGCCCTGAAAAGAACGGTGGAGTGAGCAACAACCCCAGAAACTTTCATTCGCATCCTCTGTTCAGGAGGATGCGGGACTAAAATCAAGCAGAGCGTTAATACGAGGAGGCTGTATATGAGGAAAAGAAAGAGCAGCTGTCTGATTCTGGCAGCGTTTCTATACGTAGGCAGTGTACTTACTGTCTGCGCGGCAGAGCCGGTGGACGGCGGGACGGTGCAGTTTACGGACAGCGGGATGAAAAGTACATTTCAGGACAGCGCCGTCCGGCAGGAGATCGGAAACCTTCAGCCGGGAGACAGTGTGACAATTCAATTGAAACTGGAGAATCTGAGAGAGCAGAACACTGACTGGTATATGACCAATCAGGTGGTAAAGAGCCTGGAGGACAGCAGCCGTCAGGCCAATGGAGGAGCTTATACTTACGAATTAATTTATACGAATGACGCTGCAGGAGAGGTGAAAGTGCTCTACAGCAACCAGAATGTGGGAGGAGAAGGCAGCCAGGACGGACTTCGGGAGGCTACGTCGGCAATGGGCGAGTATTTTTATCTGGGCCGTCTGGGCGCCAAAGGCATCGGACACATTGACTTGACGATTGTCCTTGATCCGGAGACCATAGGAAATGCCTATCAGAATACGCTGGCTAATCTGCAGATGGCTTTTGCAGTTGATACGGTGTCCGGAGGAGGCGGTTCCAGAGGAAATGCAAAAGGAGGTTCAGGTATAGGGCCGGCCTCTCCTGTGTCGGCGGTCTTCTCCCTGGGAGGCGTGCAGACCGGAGATGCAGATGATTTTCTGCTGTGGTCCATGGCGGCGCTGGTATCCGGTCTGGTGTTGATGATCTGGGCGATCATCTGCTTTAAGAGGGATAAAGGAGGACGCAGGCATGCGTAAATTTCAGAAAGCGATGACAGGAGTATTGATTCTTTGTATAGTTTTCCATATGGGGACGATGTACAGCATGGCTGCGGACCAGAAGCCATATACGTACACGGTTACTTTTTATGCGGGGAATAACGGAACTTTTTCCCAAAGTCAGTTTAAAGATTTTCTGACATTAGACGGATATGCGCCGGATTGTGATGTTGTGCGTGCTGCAGACGGCAGTTCTGTGACTGTCAGCGGTATCCCTGCAAATATGCGGATCAGTTATGACGCGGCTGCTGCCGGAGCCGTAGATCTGCTTCAGGACGGCAGGTATTATGTAAAGGGCCTCCGCCAAAGCGGACATGATAATGCAGAAGCGCGGGTGGACATTACCTCTTTTCAGGTGACAAAAGATCTGGATTATGTAGTAGCATACGGGATTCGCGGAGATATGACGACGTATACGGTCCTGTATCAGGATTCTGCAGGAAATACGCTGGCGCCCAGCCGGACGTATTCCGGCAATGTGGGAGACCGTCCGGTGGCAGGTTATCGGTATATTGAAGGTTATCAGCCGCAGGCATACAATCTGACCAAAACGCTTGTGAAAAACGCGGCGGAAAATATCTTCACGTTTGTGTATTCCCGCACGGCGGCAGGCGGCGGAGGCAGCGCCGGAGATGAGACAGGTGCGGGAACGGGAAGCACAGCGGCAGGCGAAACGCAGACGGTTGTGCCCGGTACAGGGGCAGCCGGAGACATGGTACCCGGAACTGCAGGCGGCGCGGCAGAGGATGCGGCGGCAAGCGGGATAACGACGGACGCCGGTGTGGAGGCAGTTCCGGACGAAGCCGCCGTACAGAATGAAGAACCGCAGGAACTGATGGAACTGGATGACGAAGAGATTCCTCTTGCAGGAGGGGAAGAAGAGCCGGCGGGAAACGTTGGCGGCAACATGCTTCGTTCCGTTGCAATTGGAGGCGTTGCAGCTGCGGCTCTTGTGTTTCTACTTGTGCTGTGGATGAAAAACCGAAGGAAAGATGAATCAGGAGAGGCATAACCATTCTATAAAAAAGCTTCCCTTTTGCGAGACAGCGAAAGGGAAGCTTTTTGGATGGTATATATAGATTATATTTTACGGTCTGGCTGGCCGACAAGAGCCTGCAGTTTTTCCAGCTGCCCGATGGCAGCGGACTGATGATCAATCTTATCAGTCTGCCGGTCAATCACAGCAGCCTGATGGTGCATGGCGGCAGAATTTTTATCCAAACAATCTTTCAAACCGTTTCATAGCCTCTGCTGTTTTTTCGTAAGTTCCGAAAGCAGTCAGCCGAAAGTAGTTTTTACCGTTCTCGCCAAATCCGGCGCCCGGGGTACCAACTACCTGGATCTGTTCCAGCAGATAGTCAAAACAACTCCAGGAATCCATGCCGTTCGGACATTCGAACCAGATATAAGGAGAATTGATACCACCGAAGAAACGGATATCCAGTCTGCGCAGGGTATCTGCGATTACCTTCGCATTGTTCTTATAATACTGGATATTTTCCTGGCATTCCTGAATTCCTTCTTCCGAAAATACTACTTCTGCGCCTTTTTGCACAATGTAGGAGGTGCCGTTGAACTTGGTGCACTGGCGGCGGTTCCACATGGCGTTCAGGGACAGTTCAGCTCCGGCGGAGGTTATGAAAGTCAGTTCCTTTGGGACTACAGTGTAGCCGCAGCGTGTACCTGTGAACCCTGCAGTTTTGGACAGAGAGCAGAATTCAATGGCGCATTTCTTTGCTCCTTCAATGGCAAAGATACTTCGGGGCAGCTCCGGGTCTGTGATAAATGCTTCATAAGCAGAGTCAAACAGGATCACGGCGTCATTTGCCAGGGCATAATCCACCCATATTTTCAGCTGCTCTTTGTTATAGCAGGCGCCGGTTGGATTATTGGGCGAACAAAGATAGATGATGTCCGCATGCTGCTTTGGATCCGGCATGGGAAGGAAATCATTTTCTGCATTTCCGTCAATATAGGTCACTTCGCGGCCGCACATAAGATTGGTATCCACATAGACGGGATAGACCGGGTCCGGAATCAGGATCACGTTACCGGGTCCAAACAGGTCCGTAATGTTGCCTGTATCACTCTTGGCACCGTCGGAAACGAAAATATCACCGGGGTCTACATCTATACCGTTTTTCTTATAATAAGCTGCAATTGCGTTTCTGGTGGCTTCATAGCCCTGCTCCGGTCCATAGCCTTTGAAGGTCTCTGAAGATGCCATGGCGTCCACACCTTCATGAAGCGCTTTCAATACGGTTCTGCCAAGGGGCTTTGTTACATCTCCGATGCCAAGACGGATGATATGGGCTCCCTTTTCCGGGTGTTTTTCCGCATAAGCAGCCGTCCGGTGGGCAATCTCGGAAAACAGATAGCTTTCTTTCAGATGAAGGTAATTCTCATTTAATACAGGCATTGGGACTGCTCCTCTCTTTTTGTCAATCAATCATGATTTTTAACTCAGAGGTATTTTAGCAAATATAAAAGAGAAATGTCAATCATACGACAGATATCCGTAAAATTTACAGTGCTATTTTCGCACATCGGTCCGTATCGGGCGTTTGGACGGCACAGGTGTGAACAGAACCAGACAGTTCAAAGAAAGAACGAATGTTCACCTTTTCCTTGCGTATTTTTCCTGAGATGTGCTATAATATGACCGAATAGACGGACAAGAATCAACGACAGGAGTGAGGAATAGATGACCGAAGAGAGAAGAAAATATATCAGGATCCGCGGCGCCAATGAACATAATCTGAAGAACATTGACCTGGAGATTCCAAGGAATGAGCTGGTAGTGATGACAGGGCTAAGCGGTTCCGGGAAGTCTTCCCTGGCCTTTGACACAATTTATGCGGAAGGACAGCGGCGCTATATGGAATCTCTGTCCTCCTATGCGAGGCAGTTCCTGGGACAGATGGAAAAGCCGGAGGTAGAGAGCATAGAGGGACTCTCTCCGGCCATATCCATTGATCAGAAGTCTACAAATCGCAACCCGCGTTCTACGGTAGGGACAGTGACGGAGATCTATGATTATTTCCGTCTGCTCTATGCCAGGATCGGGATTCCGCACTGTCCCAAATGCGGCAGGGAGATTAAGAAACAGACCGTGGATCAGATGGTGGATCAGATCATGGCTTTGCCGGAGAAGACGAAGATCCAGCTTCTCGCGCCGGTGGTCAAAGGACGTAAAGGAGAACATACAAAGCTTCTGGAAAAGGCCAGAAGAAGCGGTTTTGTGCGTGTAAAAATTGATGGAAATATCTATGACCTGTCTGAGGAAATCAAGCTGGAGAAGAATATCAAACATTTGATTGAAATCATAGTGGATCGTCTGGTTGTGAAACCTGGTATCGAGAAGCGCCTGACAGATTCCATTGAGACAGTCCTGGGGCTGTCGGAAGGGCTTCTGGTGGTGGAGATTATTGACGGGGGGCTTCTGACATTCAGTTCCAGTTATGCCTGTCCGGACTGTGGGATCAGCATGGAAGAAGTGGAACCCAGGAGTTTTTCTTTTAATAATCCGTTCGGTGCGTGCCCGGACTGTTTCGGACTTGGCTATAAGATGGAATTTGATGAAGAGCTGATGATTCCGGACAAGTCCTTAAGCCTGTCTGAGGGAGCGATTCAGGTGATGGGGTGGCAGTCCTGTACGGATCCGTCCAGTTTTACCTATGGGATCTTACATGCGCTTTCTCAGGAGTATTCCTTCGATATGAATACGCCTTACGAGAATCTGCCGGAAAAGATTCAGGACGTGCTGCTTCATGGGACCGGGGGCAGAGAAATCCAGGTACATTATAAGGGACAGCGAGGAGAAGGGGTCTATGCGGTGGCCTTTGAGGGATTGGTCAGGAACTGTGAGCGGCGTTACCGGGAGACCGGTTCCGACACCATGAAGCAGGAGTATGAAAGCTTTATGCGGATCACGCCCTGCCGTACCTGTAAGGGTCAGCGCTTAAAGCCCGGCTCCCTGGCAGTGACCGTCTGCGATAAGAATATCTATGAAGTAACCAATCAGTCTGTCAGAGATTTGCAGAAGTTTCTGGAAAAGATGAAACTGAATCCCCAGCAGCTTTTGATTGGAGACCAGATTCTGCGTGAGATCCGGGCGCGGATCCGGTTTCTGATGGATGTAGGCCTTGATTATCTCTCGCTGACCAGGGCCACCGGTACCCTTTCCGGCGGAGAGGCTCAGAGGATCCGTCTGGCGACACAGATCGGTTCTGGTCTGGTAGGTGTGGCATATATTCTGGATGAGCCCAGTATCGGTCTGCATCAGAGAGACAATGACAAGCTTCTGAATACGCTGTGCCACCTGCGCGACCTGGGCAACACAGTGATTGTGGTGGAGCATGACGAAGATACTATGTTAGCGGCAGATTATGTGGTGGATATCGGTCCGGGTGCGGGAGAGCACGGCGGAGAAGTGGTGGCCACAGGTACCGCTCAGGAGCTGATGGCGAATCCTGCTTCTGTTACCGGTGCATATTTAAGCGGCAGAATCCGGATACCGGTGCCAGAGACAAGGAGAACACCCACCGGGTTTATGACTGTTAAAGGAGCAAAAGAAAACAACCTGAGGAACATTGACGTCTCCTTCCCTCTGGGAGTATTGACCTGCGTAACAGGCGTGTCTGGTTCCGGGAAAAGTTCGCTGGTCAACGAGATTCTCTATAAGAGTCTGGCAAAGAAACTGAATCGTGCCCGGACCATACCGGGGAAACACCGCTCAATCGAGGGGATGGAGCAGCTTGACAAAGTGATCTGTATCGACCAGTCGCCCATCGGACGTACGCCCCGATCCAATCCGGCTACGTATACCGGTGTCTTTGACATGATACGGGATCTGTTTGCATCTACTTCTGATGCAAAGGCCAAAGGCTATAAAAAAGGCCGGTTCAGTTTCAATGTGAAGGGTGGACGTTGTGAAGCCTGTTCCGGTGACGGAATCCTGAAGATCGAGATGCATTTTCTCCCGGATGTCTATGTTCCCTGTGAAGTTTGTCAGGGAAAGAGGTATAATCGGGAAACTCTTGAAGTAAAATATAAAGGCAAGAATATCTATGACGTGCTGGAGATGACGGTGGAAGAAGCGCTGTCCTTCTTTGAGCATGTACCCTTTATCCGCAGGAAGATCGAGACGCTCTATGATGTGGGCCTGTCCTATATTAAACTGGGACAGCCGTCCACGACTTTGTCCGGCGGAGAAGCTCAGAGGATTAAGCTGGCGACAGAACTGAGCCGCAGAAGTACCGGGAAAACTGTCTATATTCTGGATGAACCTACCACCGGACTGCATTTTGCCGATGTCCATAAGCTGACAGAGATTCTTCAGAGGCTGGCTTCCGGAGGCAATACGGTGATTGTAATCGAACACAATTTGGATGTGATCAAGACAGCAGATTATATCATTGATATGGGGCCGGAAGGCGGTGACGGAGGCGGCACAGTAGTGGCCAAAGGAACACCAGAAGAGATTGCAGAGATTCCAGACTCCTATACGGGCTGTTATGTGAAAAAGTATTTGCAAAAAGAAAAAACTGTTGTATCATAAGAAATCATATAGAATGCAAGGCAATGGTGAGAAGCAGAATGTTGGAAAATTTGCAGAAACTTGTGGGAACAGAACATGTATGGGCGGATGAACCAATGAAGGATCATACGACGTTTCGCGTGGGAGGTCCGGCCCGGTATCTGGTGGAGCCAAAAGATGCCAATGAGCTGGTAAAGGTCATAAAGGCCTGCTGTGAGGCGGAGCTACCTTATACCATTGTAGGAAACGGCAGCAATCTCCTGGTGAGCGACGAGGGCTACGATGGAGTGATTATCCACCTGTTCAAAAATATGTCGCAGATCTGGATTCAGGGGAATTTTATGATTCTTGAGGCGGGAGTGTTGCTTTCGCGTGCAGCCAATGTGGCCTGCAGGGAGGGGCTTGCAGGGCTGGAGTTTGCATCAGGAATTCCAGGTACTGTTGGTGGAGCGATGGTGATGAATGCGGGTGCCTACGGCGGCGAGATGAAAGATGTGGTGAGCAGTGTGAAGGTGCTCGCTTCGGATGGACGGGTCCGGGAATATACGAATGAAGAAATGGGTTTTGGCTATCGTCAGAGCCGGATTACTGGTGAATGCAGCATTGTGCTGGAAGTGGAACTGAAACTGCATCCGGGAAAGACGGAGGAGATTAGGGCCAGAATGGATGAGCTGAGAGAACAGAGAGTGAAAAAGCAGCCGCTGGAATATGCAAGCGCAGGAAGTACATTTAAGCGGCCGGAGGGATATTTTGCCGGAAAGCTGATACAGGATGCGGGGATGAGGGGCTTCCGGATCGGGGATGCGCAGGTGTCGGAAAAGCACTGCGGATTTGTGATCAACCGCGGAAATGCCACAGCATCAGAGATTGGCGAAGTGATAGAAGAAGTCAGGAAAAGGGTATACGAACATTCTGGAGTTCTGTTACAGACGGAGGTTAGATTCCTTGGATGGCAGAAGTGAAGATTATGATACTGTCCCGGCAGGGAAGTGTCTGAGGAAAAGAATGCAAAGAGAGAAATGACCGGGAGGAACATAAGATATGAGACTGGTGATCGTAACCGGTATGTCCGGAGCCGGAAAAGCAACAGCGCTTAAGATTCTGGAGGATGCGGGATATTTCTGCGTGGATAATCTGCCCGTACTTTTTGTGGACAAGTTTGCAGAACTGACGGCCTCCGGCAACAGTGAGATCACGAAAGTGGCCATTGGACTGGATATCCGGAGCGGAAAGGCGCTGGGGCAGATGGAGCAGATCCTGGAGCATATGGTGGTGCAGGGGATCCCATATGAGATTCTTTTCCTGGATGCGGGAAACGACATTCTGGTGAAGCGTTATAAAGAGACCAGAAGAATGCACCCTCTGGCAGAGTCCGGGAGGATTGAACAGGGGATCGTTCTGGAGCGGGACCGCCTGGCGTTCCTGAAAAAGCATGCAGACTATATTATTGATACGAGTCAGCTTCTGGTGCGGGAGCTGAAGCAGGAACTGGACAAGATCTTCGTTCAGAACCGGGAATTCAAAAATTTGATGATTACGGTGCTTTCTTTTGGCTTTAAGTATGGGATTCCCAGCGATGCTGATCTGGTGTTTGACGTGAGATTTCTTCCAAATCCGTATTATTATGAGGAGCTCAGAAAGCTCACTGGCAATGATTCGGAGATTCAGAATTTTGTCATGGGTTTTGACATGGCACATGTTTTCCTGGACAAGCTGGATGATATGGTCCGGTTTCTGGTTCCTAATTATGTTCTGGAAGGCAAGAATCAGTTGGTCATTGCCATTGGATGCACAGGGGGCAAACATCGTTCTGTTACCCTGGCCAACAGATTATACGAACGCCTGCTGAATCAAAACGATTATGGGGTCAGGCTTGACCACCGGGATATTGGCAAGGACGCCGCCCGCGGAAAATAGACGGCGCCATATTCATGAAAGAGGAGGTCCTGATCCGATGTCGTTTTCCGGAGAGATCAAAGAAGAACTTTCCAGCCCTGTTTCCTCAGGCCGTCATTGTCGCCTGGCAGAAACTGCTGCTATTTTAAGCCTATGCGGAAAGATAATCATTACCGAAAATGACCGTTATTGTGTAAAAATTCAGACGGAAAATCTTCCAGTTGCAAGAAAATACTTTACATTATTGAGAAAAGCATTTAATATTAAAGCGGAAGTAGCTGTCCGAAAAAGCCGTGAGATGCGTTTCTATTCCGTGGTGGTCAGAAAAGATCAGGAAGCCCGGAGGCTTCTGAAGGAAACGTGCCTGCTGGATAATGATGGGAACATTCAGGAATGTATGTCGTTGGTACATAACCGGCTATTAAAACAGAACTGTTGCAGGCGTGCTTTTATACGGGGAGCATTTCTTGCTGCAGGTTCAGTCAGTGCTCCGGAGAAATCTTATCATTTTGAGATTGTCAGTTCATCGGAGAAAAAAGCCATACAGCTCCAGGAACTTCTTCTGCAATATGAGATTGACGCCAGAATTGTGTTGCGGAAAAAATATAATGTGGTCTATGTAAAGGAAGGATCACAGATTGTGGAATTGCTGGGACTTATGGGGGCGTATCTGTCGCTGATGCAGCTGGAGAATGTACGGATTGTGAAAGAGGTGCGGAATTCTGTGAACCGGAAGGTGAACTGTGAGACTGCAAATCTGAACAAGACAGTTTCGGCAGCAGTTCGCCAGGTGGAAGACATCCGGTATATCGAAAGCCGCATGGGCCTGTGCGAACTTACTGAAGGTCTGGAGGAGACAGCCAGACTGAGACTTAAGCATCCGGATGCCAGTTTGAAGGAACTGGGCGATCTGCTGTCTCCGCGTGTCGGGAAATCCGGTGTGAATCATCGTCTGCGTAAGCTGAGTCTTATTGCAGAACAATTGCGTAAGGGCGAGGAGGAGTAACATGATTAAAAAACCAATCACCATTCAGATTGCTGATGGACTGGAAGCCAGACCTACAGCACTATTAGTTCAAGTGGCAAGTCAGTACGACAGCAGGATATATGTGGAGATCGGGGACAAAAAGGTCAATGCAAAGAGCATTATGGGAATGATGACGCTTGGATTGTCTGCCGGAGAGTCCGTGGTGGTATCTGCGGAAGGCAATGATGAGGCAGATGCAATTGAAAATATTGAAAAGTACCTGAGCAGCAATAGCCGGCAGGAATAATACAGGACAGCAAAATGACAGGATAGATGAGCGGAGGTTTCCACAGAACCTCCGCTTTGTTACATAACAACGGAGGGTATGGGATGGAAGCTTATACAGGCTTTGCAAAAGTGTATGATCTGTTTATGGAAGATGTACCTTATGTCGAATGGAGCCGACGATTGGTGCAGATTCTGTCGGATTCTGGTATCAGAGACGGACTGGTTCTGGATCTGGGGTGCGGAACAGGGGTGATGACAGAACTTCTGTCGGAGGCGGGATATGATATGATCGGCATTGATCAGTCGGAAGAGATGCTGGGGGTGGCTATGGAGAGGAAAGAGCGGTCCGGCCGTGAGATCCTCTATCTGCGTCAGGATATGCGGGAGTTTGAACTGTACGGGACTGTCCGGGCGATTGTCAGTGTGTGTGACGCCATGAATTATATTCTGGAGGAAGAAGAGTTTCTGCATGTGTTGACGCTGGCGGCGCGCAATTATCTGGATTATGGAGGACTTTTCATATTTGACCTGAACACGGAGTATAAATACCGGGAGCTTCTGGGAGAACAGACGATTGCGGAAAACAGAGAAGAAGGAAGTTTTATCTGGGAAAACAATTATGATGAGGAAGAGAAGATCAACGAATACAATCTGACACTTTTCATACGGGAAGAATCGGGGTATTATAGAAAATATGAGGAGAGCCATTATCAGAGAGCCTATCCGCTTCATATGGTGCAGAAACTGGTGGAACAATCAGGGTTGCAGCTTCTTGAGATCTGCAATGCGTATACAGGGGATCCTGCCAGGGAGGATTCTGAACGGTTTTGCGTGATCTGCAGGCGGGAGTTTCCAAAAAGATAAAAAGGGATACTGGATTCTCATAACAAGGATAAAGGAGACTGAAAATGGGAGACTATATTGTAAGAGCTACTGCTGCAAAAGGGCAGATTCGCGCATTTGCCATCACTTCCAGAGAAATCGTGGAGACGGCCCGGGTAAAACACAATACCAGCCCGGTGGTGACAGCGGCGCTTGGACGGCTTCTGACTGCGGGAGCTATGATGGGTGTTATGATGAAAGGGGACAAAGATCTGCTGACGCTTCAGATCAAATGCAGCGGCCCGGTAAAAGGATTGACGGTGACTGCAGATTCCGGAGGAAATGTCAAAGGATTTGCCGACGTGCCGAATGTTATGCTGCCTCCCAATGAAAAAGGAAAACTGAACGTAGGTGGTGCACTGGATCTGGGAGTACTTAGCGTAATCAAGGATCTGGGGATGAAAGAACCTTATGTGGGACAGACAGAATTAAAGACCGGAGAGATTGGTGATGATCTGACGTATTATTTTGCCAGTTCTGAGCAGATTCCTTCGTCCGTGGGACTGGGAGTCCTGATGGAGCGGAATAATACTGTGAAGCAGGCGGGAGGATTTATCATTCAGCTGATGCCTTTTGCATCGGAAGAGGTGATTGCAGGATTGGAACAGAAGCTGGCAGCCATGGAATCCGTGACGGACTGCCTGGACAGAGGATATACGCCGGAACAGCTTCTGAAGGAACTGCTTGGGGACTTCGGAGTGGAATTTCTGGAACGAACAGAGGCAGTGTTCTCTTGTAACTGCAGCAAGGAGCGGGTGGAGAAAGCAATTGTCAGTCTTGGGAGAAAAGATTTGAATGAGATGGTGCAGGAGGGAAAACCCATAGAGGTAAAATGCCATTTTTGTAATACGGTATATGAGTTTACAACAGAGGATTTAAAGAGAATTATCAAAAGGAGCAAACAGGGATGAGTTATGGATTTGTAAAGACGGCGGCACTGGCGCCGAAGATCAAAGTAGCAGATACCGGATACAATGCAAAGGAGATTATCCGACTGATGAAGGAAGCCTGGGAAAAAGGAGCCAGGCTCCTGGTCTTTCCGGAGCTGTGTATTACTGGTTATACTTGTGGAGAGCTGTTTTTGCAGGAACTTTTACTGAGGAAGGCCAACCTGGCGCTTACAGAGATTGTGGAGGCCAGCGAGGGTATGGACGGCTTGTTTTTTGTGGGTCTCCCGTTTGAAGTCCGGGGCAAGCTTTATAATACGGCGGCGGCTTTTTCCGACGGAAGGCTTCTGGGACTGATTCCGAAGACCAGTATCCCCAATTACAGCGAATTTTATGAGGCGAGACATTTTACAAAAGCGCCGGAAGAGTATACATTTATTGACTGGCAGGGATGTAAGATTCCTTTTGGTACCAATTTGCTTTTTGCATGCAGACATATGCCGGGGCTCATGGTGGCGGCTGAGATCTGCGAAGATGTATGGTCTCTGGAGCCGCCCAGTGTTCGCCACGCACAGAATGGAGCAACTGTGATTGTAAATCTGTCAGCCAGTGACGAAATCACAGGCAAGGAGTCCTACAGAAGAGATTTGCTGCGTGTTCAGTCCGGGAGACTGGTATGCGGCTATATCTATGCAAGCGCAGGGGAGGGCGAATCCTCCACGGATCTGGTATTTGGCGGACATCATTTGATTTGCGAGAATGGGACGCTTTTGAGTGAATCCAGGAGATTTCAGAATGAGACCATCTACGGGGACCTGGACGTAGAGCGGCTGACTGGAGAGCGCAGACGTATCTCAACCTTCGAAGTATCGGCTGAAGCACCGGATTATGCGGTGATTCCCTATGCGATGAAACTTCAGGAAACTTCGCTGGAACGGAAGATTGAAAAGGCGCCATTTGTCCCGGGACAGAAAGAGGAGCGGGAAAGGCGCTGTGAGGAGATTTTCTCTATTCAGGCCATGGGGCTTAAAAAACGGATGGAACATACAAACTGCCGGAGTGTTGTGATCGGAATCTCCGGGGGTCTGGACTCAACGCTGGCACTTCTGGTGGTGTCAAAAGCTGCAGATTTGCTGGGACTTTCCAGAAGCTGTATTTGTGCAGTGACCATGCCCTGCTTTGGAACAACGGACCGGACTTATCAGAATGCCTGCGAACTGACCAGGAGGCTCGGAGCCAGTCTTCAGGAGGTCGATATTAAGAAATCAGTGACTGCTCATTTCCAGGACATTGGACATGATATGGAAGTGCATGATGTGACCTATGAGAATTCCCAGGCACGGGAGCGCACCCAGGTATTGATGGATATTGCGAATCAGACCGGCGGCATGGTGGTGGGAACCGGCGATATGTCGGAGCTGGCGCTGGGCTGGGCTACCTATAATGGGGATCATATGTCCATGTACGGGGTGAACGCCTCCGTTCCGAAGACGCTGGTACGGCATCTGGTCCGGTATTATGCAGATATCTGCGGAGACGGGAAGCTGTCTGCAGTGCTGTATGATATTCTGGACACGCCGGTGAGTCCGGAGCTTCTTCCGCCCAAAGACGGGGTGATTGCCCAGAAGACCGAAGATCTGGTGGGACCTTACGAACTTCATGATTTTTATCTGTATTATATGCTTCGATTCGGATTTGCGCCGGATAAGATCTATTATCTGGCACAAAAGGCATTTGCCGGAGAATACGAGGATGCAGTGATTCTAAAGTGGCTGAAAACTTTCTATCGAAGATTTTTCTCACAGCAGTTTAAACGTTCCTGTCTGCCAGACGGACCAAAGGTAGGGTCTGTGGCAGTATCTCCGAGAGGAGATCTCCGCATGCCCAGCGATGCCAGCGCTGCTCTGTGGCTGGACTGTCTGGAAAATCTTGTATAAGCGGGGGACAAACCGGGCAAAATAAATGAATGAATGAAGACCTTATTCATATATTATAGAAATAATAATCGAAATGAGGTCTTTTTATGCCAGAAAATGAATTTGAAAATACTCCACGTCTTCCGTCGGAAGAGGGACGGCTTCAGGTGCGTCTGGTTGAAAGACGGACCATGAGGCCGGTGGCCGGCGCCAGGATTGAGATTTCATATGAGGGAGATCCGGACAGTGAGATCAGACAATATACAACGGATGAATCCGGAATGACAGAGCTCATTCCCCTGCCCGCTCCTGCGGAAATCTACAGTACACAGTATTCAGAGGAACAGCCTTATGCAGAGTATACCATTCGTGCCAGTGCGGACGGCTATGAAGATGTGGAAGTGGCAGGTACGGAGATCCTTCCGGATGTTCTTGCAATCCAGGAAATCCGCATGCCGGAAGCCAGTAGAGATGAGGAATTTGAACGGATTGTCATAGGTCCCCATACATTGTTTGGCACGTTTCCGCCGAAAATTGCGGAAGAAGAGATCAAACCGACCACAGAGACCGGAGAGATTGTCTTAAGCCGGGTGGTGATCCCGGAATACGTGATCGTGCATGACGGTGTTCCCACGGATACCAGCGCACAGAACTATTGGGTCCGCTTCAAAGATTATATTAAAAATGTGGCCTCCAGTGAGATCTATGCCACCTGGACGGATGCAGCGATCCGGGCCAATGTACTGGCAATTATGTCTTTCGTATTAAATCGTGTGTATACGGAATGGTATAGAAACAAAGGATTTGATTTTACGATTACCACTTCCACTGCTTTCGACCAGAAATGGATCTATGGCAGAAACATCTTCCAGAGTATTTCAGATGTGGTAGATGAAATGTATGGAAATTACCTGTCCAGGCCGAATGTGAAACAGCCGATCCTGACTCAGTACTGTGACGGGAGAAGAGTCACCTGCCCCAACTGGATGAGCCAGTGGGGAGCTCAAAGCCTTGGAGAACAGGGGTACTCTGCCATAGAGATTCTTCGATATTACTATGGCGACAGTATTTATATCAATACGGCAGTGGAAATATCAGGAGTTCCGTCTTCCTGGCCGGGGTATGAGCTGGCAGAAGGGGCCAGGGGCGCGAAAGTACAGCAGATGCAGGAGCAGTTGAATGTAATCGCAGGTGCTTATCCGGCTCTTCCCAGGATAGCAGCAGATGGCATCTACGGTCCTGCAACAAAAGCGGCTGTAGAGAAATTTCAGGCAATTTTCGGCCTTCCCGTGACTGGGGTTGTGAACTACCAGACATGGTATAAGATATCGGAAATCTATGTGGGAGTGTCCAGAATTGCAGAATTAAGTTAAATAAAGTCTTTTCTTTTTCCAGATTATTGGGTATAATGTAACATGTGGAAAGTATGTCAATACTTTCCACATGTTAACGACGGAAAATGCAGAGCATTTTCTGGAGTCAGTGCGATGATAAGTATGTCAATACTTTCCACATGTTAACGACGGAAAATGCAAGTTCCACATACCATTTGAGAATGAAACGATGTGCATAGTTTTAAATAGACAGAAGGAACGAAAGGAGAACATATTATGGCGGGAATTGATGTTGGGATTGACTTGGGTACAGCCAGCATTCTTGTATATATTAAAGGTAAAGGGGTAGTGTTGAAGGAGCCGTCTGTGGTGGCTTTTGACAGAGATACAAGCAAGATCAAGGCAATTGGCGAGGAGGCGCGTCTGATGCTTGGACGTACGCCGGGCAATATTGTGGCGGTTCGCCCGCTGAGGCAGGGAGTAATCTCAGACTATACGGTTACAGAGAAGATGTTGCATTTCTTTATACGGAAGGCAATTGGCAAGAAGACATTTCGCAAGCCGAAGATTGCGGTCTGCGTGCCGAGCGGTGTTACAGAGGTAGAGAAGAAAGCCGTGGAAGATGCCACATATCAGGCAGGGGCAAGAGAGGTATATATTATTGAAGAACCTATAGCGGCAGCAATCGGAGCGGGGATTGACATCTCTAGGCCCTGCGGCAATATGATCGTGGATATTGGGGGAGGGACTACAGATATTGCAGTCATCTCTTTGAACGGTACAGTTGTCAGCACTTCTGTGAAGATTGCAGGGGATGATTTTGATGAGGCAATTGTTCGTTATATGCGTAAGAAACATAATCTTCTGATTGGAGAAAGGACCGCAGAAGATATCAAGATAAAAGTAGGAAGCTGTTTCCCGAGGGCAGAAGTGGACAGCATTGATGTGAGGGGACGTAATCTGGTTACCGGTCTTCCAAAGACCGTGACAGTGACTTCGGAGGAGACAGAAGAAGCACTCAGAGAATCTACGGCACAGATTGTGGAAGCAGTACACAGCGTGCTGGAGCGTACGCCTCCGGAGTTGACGGCTGATATTGCAGACAGGGGAATTGTGCTGACTGGAGGGGGAGCGTTGCTTCGTGGTCTGGAAGAGCTTCTGGAGTCTAAGACAGGGATCAACACAATGACGGCAGAGGATCCTATGAAATGTGTGGCGATCGGTACCGGGAAGTATGTGGAAGCCCTGTCCGGCAATTACTATGATGCGGAGAGCAGGAAATAGTGCACATGCTCATTTGACGGGGGACAGGCTGCTGCGTTTTTTGCGGCAGCTTTTTTAATCTCATGAAATATGCAGACATATGTCATCTATTGTAGAAACAGGGAGAAGCCGATGGAGATACGGAAGGGATATGTGGAGCACATTGTATTCCGGAATCATGACAATGGGTATTCAGTTTTTCAGCTGATCTCGGAGGAAGAGGAAATAACCTGTGTGGGAATATTTCCGGTTCTGGCTGAGGGAGAGTTCATCAAGGTGAGCGGCTTCCTGAAAGAACATCCTTTGTATGGGGAACAGCTTCAGGCAGAGCAGTCTGAGATCCTGGCACCGGAAGATGAGACTGCCATGGAACGCTATCTGGGGAGTGGTGTGGTCAAAGGAATCGGCGCAGCGCTGGCGGCAAGGATTGTCAGAAGATTTAAAGGAGACACGTTCCGGATTATAGAAGAGGAGCCGGAGCGGTTGGCTGAGATTAAAGGGATCAGCGAGCGCAAAGCTAGGGAAATTGCAGAGCAGATGGAGGAGAAGCGGGAGCTGCGGCAGGCCATGATGTTTCTGACACAGTATGGCATTTCTATGTCGCTGGCAGTGAAAATCTATCAGCAGTACGGGCAGCGGACCTACCAGATTATGCAGGAGAATCCTTATCGGCTGGCGGATGATATTGCCGGGGTCGGATTTAAGACGGCAGATGAGATTGCAGAGAAGATCGGCATCCATACGGATTCTGATTACCGAATTCGAAGCGGCCTCTTATATGTTCTGCAGCTGGCGTCTGCAGAAGGACATACCTGCCTGCCGAGAGAACAACTGATTGGACGTGCGTCCGAGCTTCTGGGGGTGGCAGAGTCGGGCATTGAAGTTCAGATGATGAATTTGTGTATGGACCGGAAGCTGGTAATAAAAGAGAGCGCCGGAAAGACCATGGTGTTCTATAGCCGGAATTATTATATGGAACTGAATATGGCGAAGATGCTGCACGATCTGAATCTGGAGTGCGGGATGGAGGAGTCGCTGATTCTCAGGAAGCTTCAGAATACGGAGAAGCAGCTGGACACAAAACTGGATCAGATGCAGCGTCGTGCAGTGATCGAAGCTGTGAAAAACGGTCTTTTGATTATCACCGGCGGTCCCGGGACTGGTAAGACGACAACGATCAATGCGATCATCCGGTATTTTGAGACAGAGGATATGGAGATTCTTCTGGCAGCGCCCACAGGTCGTGCGGCGAAGAGAATGACGGAGGCCACGGGATATGAAGCGCTGACGATTCACCGGCTTCTGGAATTGTCAGGAGGACCGGCAGAAGATCGGGAACAGGCGTCTTTTGAGCGGAATGAGGAGAATCCGCTGGAAGCAGATGTGATTATAATTGATGAGATGTCCATGGTGGACACCTATCTGATGCATGCGCTGCTTCGTGCGGTCAGCGTGGGAACGCGTCTGATTCTTGTGGGAGATATCAATCAGCTTCCCAGCGTGGGTCCGGGCTGCGTCCTGAAAGACATAATATCATCTGGTTCCTATCATGTAGTGATGCTGGAAAAAATCTTCCGTCAGGCAAGTCAGAGCGACATTATTGTAAATGCGCATAAGATCAACCGGGGAGAACCGGTAACGCTTGACAACAAGAGCAGGGATTTTTTCTTTTTGAAGAGGCAGGATCCCAATCTGATTCTCCGGGTGGTTCTGGCACTGGTTCAGGACAAGCTTCCCCGCTATGTACATGCAAAACCATTTGATATTCAGGTGCTGACACCCATGCGCAAAGGCGCTCTTGGAGTGGAGCGACTGAATGAAGTGCTGCAGCAGTATCTGAACCCTTCTGCCCGGGATAAGGAAGAGAGAGAGACTTCCAGAGGCCTGTTCCGTGAGGGCGATAAGGTAATGCAGATTAAGAACAATTACCAGATTGAGTGGGAGGCGAAGAACCGGTATGGCATGGCAGTTGATAAAGGGAGCGGAATCTTTAATGGAGATACAGGGGTTATTACACGGATTGACACTGTGGGAGAGACTATGGAAGTGCTCTTTGATGAATACCGTACAGTGACTTATAGTTTTTCCCAATTGGAGGAACTGGAGCTGGCTTATGCGGTCACGATTCATAAATCTCAGGGGAGTGAATATCCTGCAGTGGTGATCCCACTGCTGACCGGTCCAAGGATGCTGATGAACCGCAATCTTCTGTACACGGCGGTAACCAGAGCCCGTTCCTGTGTGACTTTAGTGGGCAGTGACCGCACATTTGAGATGATGATTGAAAATGTCAGTGAACAGACCCGTTACAGCGGACTTCTGGAACGGATTCTGGAGGTGGAGACATATGAAAACGAAAATCTCTGAATGGAGACCGGATGTGACAGGGCTTTTCTTTCCGCGCAGATGTCCAGTATGCCAGGACACAGTGGAAGACAGAGGAGAGCAGATTTGCGGTATCTGCAGAACCAGGCTCCCGTACATAAGAACTCCTTTCTGCCTTAAATGCGGAAAACCGCTGGATATGGAGGAACAGGAGTTTTGCAGAGATTGCAGTAGAAAAAGGCACTGGTTCGAACGGGGAAGGGCGCCTTTTGTCTATGACCAGGTGATGAGAGAATCAATTGCCGGTTATAAATACAACGGAAGAAGAGAGTATGCTGCTTTTTATGCAGAGGAGATTCTCAGACGATGTGCAAAGGATATGCGCGGATGGCAGGGAGAAGCTCTGATTCCGATTCCCATTCATCCTTCGAGGAAAAGAAAAAGAGGATTTAATCAGGCAGAGCTTCTGGCAGAGGAACTGTCCGGAAGATGCGGGATCCCTGTGGATGCAGGGCTTTTGATGCGAATAAAGAAGACGCATGTACAGAAGGATTTAAGTGATCAGGAACGGCTGACGAATCTGAAAGATGCCTTTTCCGTTCGGAAAGGGAGGGTTCCCTACCAAAATCTCATATTGGTGGATGACATCTACACAACCGGAAGCACCATTGACGCAGCGGCAAAAGTGCTGAAAGAATGCGGTGCAAAAAACGTATTTTTTGTATGTATTTGTGTAGGCAGAGGCAACTGATTTTCTTAACTGACAGCTTTCTGGTTGAATTTCCGGGTATTTGTGTTATACTATGGTTTGTATGAGATGGAGACTGCATAGATGTTAAATGAAGAAAAAGTGATCTTAATGACCCGGGCCTCTCTATATGAAGAGAAGACGGGAAAAGAACAATTGAAGATTTCCAGATATTTCCGGCATGATTATATCAGCCTGCAGCTTTTGTGCGGCTGGTTTTTCCTGACGATCAGTTTTGTGTTCTGTGCAGTTCTGTGGGGGGCATGCAATATGGAATACCTGCTGGAGAACCTTCATAAGATGGATTTGAAGCATTTGGGGATGACTGTCATCTCTCTGTATGTTTTTATAACGGCAGTTTATATCTGTATTTTGTATGCTGTCTATACGTATCGTTATTATAAAGCGAAGAAAAGTGTAGGTGTCTACCTGCATACTCTTCAGAAAATATCGAATATTTATGCGCAGGAAAAAAAGCATGTGGCGTCCGGCGACATGATGGAGGAAGAGAATCATGACAGGCTTACTTGAGATAAAACAATATTTAAAGATATTTTATTCCAAATATGATATTTATCTGCTCCCCTTCATGAAATTCCTGCTGGCATTCAGTGTGTTTTTGGCGATCAATGGTCAGATCGGGTTTATGGAGAGGGTGGCAAGCCCTGCAGTTTCTCTTCTTCTGGCGTTGCTATGTTCCTTCCTGCCGGGGAATTTGATTGCGGTTTTTGGAGGCATTCTGATCTGTGCACATGCGTACGCGCTGTCTCTGGAGACGTTTGCCGTGGCAGCGGGGATTCTGTTCATTGTATATGCTGTGTACTTTCGGGTTGCGCCAGAGCATGGCTATGTACTGGTGCTGACACCGGTGGCATTCTTCCTCCAGATTCCTCATGTGATGCCCCTGGTCCTTGGGCTGGTGGGGGGACCGATATGCGCCGTGCCTCTGGCATGCGGGACAGTCTGTTATTATCTGATGTATTATCTGAAGAATAATGAGAAAATGTTGTCCAGTTCAGAAGCGGAAAAGATGTCTGTGAAACTGATGTATCTGGTGGAAAATGTATTGAATAATAAAAATATGCTTTTGACCATTCTGGTATTTGCAGTTACTCTGATGATTGTATATGTGATCCGCAGGATGAGTCTGGACTATTCCTGGTATGTGGCGATATGTGCAGGTGCGGTGATTAATGTGGTTTTGTTCCTGATAGGAGGGCTGGTGATGAAGGCCAGCGTGTCCATCGGTTTTGTGGTTCTTGGGACTCTGGTCGGGCTTTTGATCGCACTGATTGTGGAGTTTTTTGTGTTGAGTGTGGATTATACGCGAACGGAATATACGCAGTTTGAGGACGATGAATATTATTATTATGTAAAAGCGGTGCCAAAGATGTCCATTGCCATAGCGGACAAGAAAGTAAAGAAGATCAATTCCAGAAAAAGGACTACCAGAAAAAGACGTTAATAAAGGCGAATCATACTAGGAGAGGGTGTGGGAAATGAGTCTTGAACAGCTAAATCAGTATATTTCACTGGATGCTTTGAATATCACGAAAACTGATGTGGCGGAGATCATTATTCTGGCATTTATTATCTATCAGATCATGAACTGGGTAAAATCCACACGGGCGTGGAATCTGTTGAAAGGTTTCGCAGTTGTGTTGGCTCTTCTTGCAGTTGCTGCATTCTTTCATATGAATACAATCCTGTGGATTGCCGAGAATTTTTTCAGCCTTGGAATCACGGCTGTGATTATCGTGTTTCAGCCGGAGCTCAGGAGAGCGCTGGAACAGCTTGGAGAGAAAAATATCCTGACTTCTATTGTGCCCTTTGACAGTTCCCGGAAAGAAGAGGAAGGAATTACCGAACGGACGATTCTGGAATTAGTGAAAGCGTGTTTTGAAATGGGGAAGGCAAGGACCGGGGCTTTGATTGTAATTGAGCAGGGAGTCAGTCTGCGGGAATATGAGCGGACCGGGATTTCGATAGACTCTGTGGTATCCAGCCAATTGATACTGAATGTATTTGAGAAAAACACACCACTCCATGACGGGGCAGTGATACTGTCAGGTAATCGGCTCCGTTCTGCTACCTGTTATCTGCCTCTGTCCGATAATATGAATCTGAGCAAGGCTCTGGGCACAAGACATCGGGCGGCAGTCGGAATCAGCGAGGTCAGTGATTCTCTGACAATTGTTGTGTCGGAGGAGACCGGTTCCGTGTCAGTGGCGAAGAATGGCCGGCTTATGAGAAATTTGAATCAGGAGCAGTTGAAAGAACAGCTTCAGATGGTGCAGTCAAAACCGGAGGACAATAGAAAAATTAAATTATGGAAAGGACGGAGCAGGAATGAGAACAAGACTGTTTAACAATTTTCTTCTGAAGATCCTTTCTGTAATTGCAGCGGTGGTGCTGTGGCTGATCGTGGTAAATATTGATGATGCAGTGGGCAGCAGGCCTCTTCGGAATATCAAAGTAGATATGGTGAATATGGAAGCCATCACGTCTCAGGGGCAGATGTGCCGAATTGAAGAAGGGACAAATGTGGTGGACCTGACGGTCTATGCCAGACGCAGTGTGCTGAATAATCTGAAGGCTTCGGATTTTGTGGTGACTGCGGATATACAGAAAGATCTTCAGTACGGAAGCATGGTGAAGATCGAAGTGAAATATATAGGCGATGCTACTATCGAACGGGTGGAGCAAAACAGAGAGAATGTCCTGGTCAGTATAGAAGAATCTGTAACTGAGCAGTTCAAGGTTGCTGTGCGGACACAGGGAGAACCGGAAAAGGGTCTGGTAGCCGGTTCTGCGATTCCGGAACAGACTCTGGTTGAGGTTACGGGTCCTGTATCGGTTGTGGAGCGGATCAAACGGGTGGAAGTGGAAGTTTCCATTGCGGGTATCACAGGAACTGTGGTGCGTTCTGGCAAGCTGAGACTCTTAGACGGCGACGGAGCTGAGATCAAAGGAAGTTCCCTGGAGTATTATGGAAAGGACACCGATTTTAATGTAACCATAACGACGCTGAACAAAAAAGAGGTGGGGATCAGCTTTGATATCAGCCAGGCGGCTCCGGAAGGCTATGGCCTGAGTGCCATCTCCTATACCCCGGAGACAGTGACAATTGCAGGAACGAATGCCCAGATCCGCAATATCTATAATCTGAATATTCCTCCGGAAGCGTTGAATCCGAATGGAGAGACTGGAAGAGTGGAACGTGCGGTGGATATCAGCCAGTATCTGGATGAAGGGATTGTGATACCGGATGAGGATGAACGGGAGATTGTGGTAATTATGGAGATCACCCAGCATGTAACTCAGACTTATGTATTTTCGGGTGAACAGGTTCAGTATCTGAACATGCCAGAAGGTCTGGAGCTGGATCTGTCAGAGACAGGACCGCTGGAAGTGATAGTCAGTGGATTGGAGTCGGATCTGTCTGGATTGACCATAGAGGGCATAACAGTCAGTGCAGATTTGTCAGAATGCAGAAGACCAGGCAGCTATATGGTGCCGGTGACAGTATCTGTTCCGGAAGCTTTGAGAGCACCAGAGGGATTGGAAATTGCCGTGACGCTTGTGCGGGGAGCTGAGGGACAATAGTTTATCTTATTGCAAGTGGGGCTGCTGCAGGAAGGGGATTTGGATGCGCCGCATCAGAATCCTGTCCTGCGGCAGCCCTGTGTAACAGGAAATTTAATTATGCCGGAGAACTGTATGTTGATAAAAAGAATGGAGAAAAAGAACAAATACCTGCTGATCTGGATTCTGGTCTGTATTTTTGCAATGACCCTTGGTATGGTGCTGCCGGTAAAGCAGTATCGTTCTCAGGGGCTTGAAGGCGCTAATCAGGCAAATTTGAAGTCCAGGACAGAGGAGCTGACAGAAGGAAGAATTCTTGAATTTCATCTGGAACTTTCTGTGGATATGGTGGAGCAGATCGGTTTCTTTTTTACATCCAACGGGCATCCTTATGAAGAAGAGAAGCTTTGGATAGAAGCGCTGGATGGAGAAAGGCTGATTGATCAGGCGGAGTACGACCTGAAGGAGTTGTCGGATAATCAGTTTCTGTTTGTACCGTTACCATTTGAGGACCAGGAGAAACTGCCGGATGAGATCACAGTAAGAATATACAGCGATGCAGAGTCAAAAGGCCCGTCCGCCTGGTTGAATGAAGTGGCTTCCACGGCCGGAAGTACGTTCATGGATCAGGAGCCGTTGTCCAAAAATCTGGTTTATAATCTGGTTTATGGTATCTGGGTCCGACAGTATCAGAAACCGTTGTTTCTGGGATTGCTTCTGATACTTTTTGGGGTGGGAGTCTATAGTGCAGGCGGACTGGTGAAAGGAGACAGGAAAACAGGAAGAAACAGGGATTCCTGGCTGGCGATGCCTGCGGCACGGGAAATGACAGCGCTTTTGGGAGTGATTCTGGGGACAGCGCTGGTATTTTTCTATTTGTATGACACACAGATCCGGATTGCTCAGAATACGACAGAGAAATCAGTGGTACTTCCGGCAGACGGGGAATTTCTGCGGGTTGGGGAGGCACACGCTTATGTGGTTCAGAATGTGTATCCCAAAGAGGACAGGCTGACCGGGCTGGGCGTGCGCTTCTCTGTGGAAGAAGGAGTCACTCTGACGGAGGGAACCATGCATGCGTCGGTGACAGATCTGACACTTGGACAGTTGATGTGTGAGACGGATGTATCGGCATCAGAGTTTATCTCAGGGGAGTATGTGGGACTTTTATTTAAGGATTCTCAGTCAGGGGTCGTGGATCATGAATATCAGATAGAACTTATGTTTTCGCCGGAATTGTGGGACAGCGGGCTCCAGATTATGACGAGTGCAGATGGAATCTGCGTCAATGCATATCTGTATTTTAATATTTTTCTAAAACGGTTCTTCTTCTATATGTTTTTGGCAGTGGAGGCTTTTATCTGCTTGTTCTGGTATCTGAACTTTGTGAAGCGGGCGCATCTGGAGAATGTGCTTCTGGTAACGCTTTTGTTCTGTGGCCTGATCTATAATGTGATGTTGACACCGCAGATGACGCCGGATGAGGCGAAGCATCTGGATATGGCCTATCGTTATAGCAATGAACTGCTTGGGTATGATCTGACCGGGGATACCAGGTGCCTGATGCGTGCGGAGGATGTGGAGACAGTATTTACGTCTTCTCCGTCCTTTGGCAATTACCGGAATATTTACTATGGGATGTTCTCGGGGATTCAGGACGATACAATGATAGATGCAGAAGTGAACAGCAATATTGAAGGAAGTTTTCTGCTGTATGCACCTGCGGTATTCGGCATGAGCCTGGCCAGACTTCTTGGTTTTGGCACCGTGCCGATGCTGCTGCTTGCACGATATCTGAATCTCTGTGTATTTGCTCTCTTTGCAAGAGCAGGTATGAAACGGCTTCCTTTTGGAAAGATGACGTTGTTTGTAATGGCGCTTCTACCAATCAATATACAGCAGTGTACTTCTTTCTCTCATGATGCCATGGTGCATGGAATCCTGTTCTTTTACTGCTGTCTGTGTCTGCAGGTCATCTTCGCAGAGGAAAAGATTACCGGACAACAGATGGTGCTTCTGGAGCTTGCGGCATGGTTTCTGGTGTACTGTAAGAGCGGCAGCTATCTGCCTCTGTGCTTCTTGCCAATACTCTTTCCAGCGGTCCGGTATGAAAGCAGGAAGCTGAGATACCTGGGGACTGGGGCACTTCTTGGGATTCCGGTTCTCGCATTTTCTATGAAATCTGTACAGATGGTGACGGGAATTGTCAATACTACAGAAGTAAGCAGTGTGGTGAGCACAGGTCAGGGAACAGAGTATCTGTCCGGCTATACATTGGGATATTTTCTGAAGGATCCGCTGGAACTGATCTACATGATTGTGAATACGGTTCTGGATAAGGGTGGGTTTTACCTGGAGTCGCTGGTAGGATACAAACTTGGCTGGGTGGAAATTGAGACGTCCATGATCGTGGTGTTTCTGTTCTGGTTTTTGCTGTTCCTTTCTATGTGTGATCATCCGGGAGAGCATGTGCGGATTGGACGCTTTCAGCGGTTCTGGATGTTGTTCCTGTGCGCATGTAGTACCGGCCTAATTCTGATGGGGATGCTGCTTCAGTGGACGCCCATGGGACATGTGTCTATAGAAGGGATTCAGGGAAGGTATTTCCTTCCGTTTCTCCTGATCTTGCTGACTGCATGCAGGAATCAGGGGATCCGTCTGAACTGTCAGATCGACCGGGGGATTGCTGCTGCCGCCGCTTCAGGACAGCTGCTTACACTTGTGTATGTGATCCGGCAGGTGACGATGGTGTAGGAACCGGAATTGGTTGAAAGAGGCAGAATAACATGATGAAAGGAACAGATCCATGTACAGTGTGGTGATACCTGTGTATGAGGCAAAGACATGCCTGGGGCGGTGTGTGGAATCCTGGCTTTCACAGACGGAAAAAGATCTGGAACTGATACTGGTAGATGACGGTTCTTCGGACGGAAGTGCGGTTCTGTGCGACCTGTATGCAGAGCAGGATACAAGGGTCCGGGTGATCCACCAGGTGAATGCCGGTGTGTCAGCGGCAAGAAATGCTGGGATGGATGCAGCGAACGGAGAATATCTGCTGTTTACGGACAGTGATGACTATGTGACAGAGAATTATCTGGAGCAGATGAGCAGATCTTTAAAAACTTCGGACGCCGACATGGTTCTTTGCGGTTTTCATCATCTGTATGACGGTGCTGACATCCGGAAAATCCCCGGAAATACAAGAATATTTGTTCTGGAAGAGGGCGCGGAGGATTTTCTTTTGCTGTATGAACAGAGTTTTCTGAATATGCCCTGGAATAAATTATATAAAAAATCCCTGACTGGCAGGTTTGATACATCTCTGAGTCTTGGAGAAGATCTGCTCTTTAATCTGGATTATCTGTCCAGGTGCAGTAAGATCGCAGTGCTGGCAGAACCGCTTTGCTATTATATTCAGGAAGATGGAAAGACAACACTGTCCTCCAGAAAGCGCGTGGACCGGCTGGAGCTTGCCAGACAGATCTGTGAAAAAACGGAGCAGTTTTATGACAGATTATATCAGTCAGAAGACTTGCAGAAAAGGCAGATGGGACACCGAAGAATCTTTACCAGATATATGAATGAAGTGATGGATGAATGTGAGAAGCTTCCGGCAGACAGGAGTCTTGCATGGAAAGAGAAGATTCATGTTATCAGGTCTTATGCGGAGGACGCCTGGGTGCGTGAGCGGGGAAAGGAAGCAGTGTATGCCTATCCGGATTATAAGATTCTCTGGTTTTTCCTGAGGCATCGGATGTCTGGGACTGTATACATGCTGTGCATTCTTCGCTTTGCACTTGTGGCAGTTGTACACAGGGTCAGGAGAAAGGGTAAGGTTTTGATATGGAACCTCTAATCAGTATCATTGTGCCTGTCTATCAGGTGGAAGCTTATCTGGACAGATGTGTGGCGAGCCTGCTTGCACAGACCTATGTAAATCTGGAGATTATTCTTGTAGATGACGGATCGCCCGACAGATGTCCTGCGATCTGTGATATGTACGCCCAAAAGGACAGTCGGGTCCGGGTGATTCATCAGGAAAATGCCGGACTGTCCGGAGCCAGAAATGCGGGGATCGAGGTGGCAAAGGGAGAGTATCTGGCATTTGTAGATTCTGACGATTATGTATCAGAGAATTTTATCCGGGTTTTGTATGATCTGCTCAAGGAGACCGGATGTGCTGTCAGTCAGTGTCGTTTTTCCTATGTGCATGGGGAGCCTTTGCAAGATGAGGCGAACAGGGATTATCAGATCTACAGAGGAGAATGTCTGCTCAACCGGTTCTATGGACCGGAAGATGAGGCGACCTTCTTTGTGGTGGCGTGGAACAAGCTGTACCGGAGAGAGTTGTTTGACAGAATTCGTTATCCTGTGGGTAGGATTCATGAAGACGAGGCGACCACATACCGGTTGTTTCATGAAGCAAAGAAACTGGTGTATACCAGACGTTCACTTTATGGATACTATACGGACAACGAAAGCAGTATCACAGCTGTCTTTTCCAGAAAGCGTCTCCAGTGGCTGACTGCTCATGAAGAGCGGATTATATTTTTTACAGAACACGGATATGAAAAGCTGCTGCCGGAAGCATACAGGAAACTGTGTGATGCCTGCATTACATTTTATTTCCGGTGTACAGCAGAAGTGGAGGAAAGAGAATCGCTTCAGAGAGAACTAAGGGGACAGCTGAAAGCGTACCGCCTGCAGGGACGGAAATGGATCAGAGCGCTTCCGCTTCGGACCCGCGTGGGCTATGGACTGTTCGCTGTCAGTCCGGCACTGTATGCAAGACTTTTGAAAGGATTACAAGGAACGGTATGAGAGAGAAAATCAGTGTGATCGTGCCTGTCTATGGGGTGGAAAAGGTACTGGGACGCTGTGTGGACAGTATCCTTGCGCAGACTTATGAAAATCTGGAGATTATTCTGGTGGACGACGGCTCTCCGGATGACTGCCCGGCTATCTGTGATGACTACGCGCAGAAATATCTGAATATTAAAGCAGTTCATAAGGCGAACGGAGGTCTGACCTCGGCATGGAAAGAGGGCGTACGGCATGCTTCGGCAGATCTGATAGGCTTTGTAGACAGCGACGACTGGATTGAGCCTGATATGTATGAGCGGCTCTGGCAGGCGCTTGTGCAGCAGGAGGCAGAGATTGCCATGGCGGGACTGGTTTTTGATTATGAAGCTCCGGGGTATCCTCCGCGCAGAGAAACCAACCGGATGGATATGACAGTCTATAACAGGCAGGAACTGGAAGCTCTTTTTCCTGTGCTGCTAAATGATGGAAGCTTTATCGGCCGGATGATTCAGCCTTCCCGGGTGACGAAACTGTTCCGGAAACGCCTGGTAGAGGAAAATCTCGCACTGTGGGACGACCGGGTGACGGTGGGAGAAGATCTCCAGATGGTATTTGCGGCGGTGCTGGACGCAGATCGGATCTGTACAGTTCCAGACTATTATCCATATCATTACTGGTATAATATATCTTCCATGACCGGGGGATATGATCCGTTGTATCTTGAAAAAATCAAATTGTTAAAAGAGCGCATGGAAGCGATTGCGGACCGGAAAGGGGTCTATGATTTCCGCCCCCAGATCCGTAATGATTTTCTGAGTCTTGCTGTTATGGCAGTTAAGAATGAGATATGGAGGAATCACACGGATTCCCTGGCCCGGGTAATCAGGCGTGTGGCACGAATGTGTAGGGATGATTCGGTGCAGGAGGCGCTTCAGAATCATACGATGAACCGAATTGGGTTGTCGGTGAAATTATATATCTTTATGATGAGGCACGGATGGTATCTGCCGTGTTATGTGGTGACAAAAGTGTTTTTTGCACTGTATTACCGGTTTCCGTTGAAAAAAAGTAAAGCTGAACAGTAACAGGAGTGAACAAAAGGATGGACAAAAAACTGATATTTCTGGATATTGATGGCACTATATTGGGACCGGACTCGGGGATTCATCAGACGGTAAAAGAAGGACTGCAGAAGGCAAGAACCAGGGGACATCAGGTTTTTATCTGTACAGGCAGGAGCTGTCATATGTTGCCGGAGGAACTTGAAGATGTGGAACTGGATGGTGTGATTGCCAATGCAGGGAGTGATATCTGGATTAGAGGGCAGAATATTTTCAGGGAAGCACTGAAAGAAGAACTTTTGAAGCGTACCCTTGCAGTATTGGAACAGATGGAAACCATCTATATTCTGGAAGGATTTGAGAAAATTTATGTGTCAGAAAGAGGGGCCAGGATCCTTTCGGAGAGCGAGCCTGTTCCGGGAGATAATCCGGAGATTATTCGCTGGAAGAATTTTTTCGGCCGCTGGGGGAATACCGGAGATATAAGAGATTGGAATCCTGTCCAGGCGCCGATTCCAAAGATTTCGTTTATGCTCTGGAGCCGACAGGATGCAGAGCGGCTGTACCATATTTTTAAGAAAGATTTTCACGTTGCATTTTTTCCGCCCAGAACAGAGAGCTTTTTCAATGGGGAACTGATCTCCAGAACAGCAAATAAAGGAACTGCCATTCAAAGGACAGCCGAATACCTGAAAGTGAGGATTCAGGATACGATTGCCTTTGGTGACAGTATGAATGACTATCAGATGATCGAACAGGCGGCATGCGGTGTCGTCATGGGAAATGGAGACGAGAAGCTGAAAGCGGTTGCGGACCGGATCTGTGAGCCGGTGGAGGACGATGGAGTGCTCCGGGAACTTGAGCGAATGGGGCTGATCTGAGCCGCCTGTATATGGTACACGGGAATGGGTGCGGGACAAAATATTAATTGTCGTTTACAAATTGTCTTCCTTCGTGGTCCATCTCATAGTTTTCGGTGTAGATCAGGCTGGAGACGGGGACGATTTCATACCCTTTTTCCTGTAGTCCCGCGATGACTCGGGGCAAGGCGTCTTTGGTGTATTTGGCGCCATTATGCATCAGAATAATGGAACCGTTGCCCAGATGTTCGTGATTGAGAACCTTGGATACGATGGAGTCAGTGCCGTAGTCTTTCCAGTCCAGACTGTCCACATCCCATTGGATCACATGGTATCCGAGTTCATTGGCAGCATCAATCAAGGTGTCGTTATAATCTCCATATGGAGGACGAAACAGGGTCATATCTCTGCCAGTCAGTTCTTTTACTCTGTCGTGAACTTTTTGAATCTCTTCTTTGCATTCAGATGGGCTGATCTGCGACATCTGCTTGTGATTTTCACTGTGATTTCCAAGGTCGTGTCCTGCTTCCGCGATGGCTTTTACATCATCTGGATAAGATTCCACCCAACCACCTGTCATAAAGAAAGTGGTTTTGACCTGGTATTCGTTCAGAATGGACAAAAGTTCAGTAGTATCTTCATTTCCCCAAGCCGCATCGAAGCTGATGGCGACTTTGGGCGTATCAGTTTGTACACAATAAATGGGAAGTTTTCTGCTCTGAATTCCAGCAGAAGCGGGGGTGCTTTTTTTCTGAAAAGCTCCGATTCCGGCTACGGCGAGCAGCAGGCACAATCCTATGGTACCCAGATTTCGAAAGTGTTGTCCGTTCATATGAACCCCGAAAATCATTTCTTCCTTTTATAGTATGAAAAATAACAGAAGAACATTCGCAGATTTGCAGAAGAATGTAAAACTGGTTTTGGCGTTTACATGCAGGGGAAAATTGGTTATAATACAACTGCACAAGACAGGATGACAGACGGTCTGTATCTTTTGATAATTGATAAATGGAGATGAAATATGAAATATATTCGGCAGTTTTTGTGGATTCTTTTGTTTGCGTTTGCAGGTGAGATTTTGAAATTTTTGATTCCGCTGCCTGTACCGGCATCAATCTACGGACTTCTTCTGCTCCTGGGGGCGCTTCTGACAGGGGTTTTGCACCTGGATGCAGTGAAGGAGATATCCATGTTTCTGATTGAGATTATGCCGCTTATGTTTATTCCGGCGGCTGTAGGGCTTCTGGAATCCTGGGGAGAACTTCAGGGGATCTTCTGGCAGGTTGCGGTGGTAGTCGTCGTGTCCACTGTACTGGTCATGGGAGTGAGCGGAGTAGTGACACAGTATCTGGTCCGCCGGCAGAGGAGGAGAGATTGATGAAAGAACTGTTGTATGATTCTGTGTTTTTTGGAGCGTTCTTAAGTATTGCACTTTATGAGGCCGGCGTATGGCTGAAGAAGAGATGGAAACTGGCGGTTTTGAATCCTCTTTTGCTGTCTGTGCTGGCTGTGATGGGAATTCTGACGGCTCTGGACCTGGATTATGAGGTCTATCATGAAGGAGCCAGATATTTGAGTTATCTGTTGACGCCTGCCACTATCTGTCTGGCGGTTCCGCTGTATGAGAAGATCGGGCTGTTGAAGCAATATGCAGGTGCGATCTTCGGCGGGCTTCTGGCTGGAGTACTCACAAGCCTCCTGAGCGTTCTGGCATGTGCGGCAGTCTTTCATTTTAACCATGAGCAGTATGTGACACTGCTTCCCAAGTCCATCACCACAGCCATTGGTATGGGGATCTCTGAAGAACTTGGGGGAATGGTGACGATCACAGTGGCTGTGATTATCATCACCGGTGTGCTGGGAAATATCATCGCGGAGGCAGTGCTGAAGCTGTTCCGCATTCAGGAACCGATTGCCAAAGGAATTGCGGTTGGTTCTGCAAGCCATGCAATCGGAACCGTAAAAGCCATGGAAATGGGTGAGATCGAAGGAGCTATGAGCAGTCTCTCTATTGCAGTGGCAGGGCTGTTGACGGTGATCGGAGCGTCTGTGTTCGCGAATTTTCTTTGACTTTATGGAGCCTGTCTGCAGGAGAGAAGATGTGCGGACATTGAAAAACAGGTTGATCTATGGTATAATGCCAAGAGACATAATGCCGCATGGAGCAAAATGAAATGTATCGCAGATCGCAGCCATGTGGAAAATATACAGTATGATATCGCAAAACGGGACAGAAAGTCGGGGAGAAGAGATTGGATCAAATTGCAGTTTTAATTCCATGTTATAATGAGGAAAAAACAGTAGAAAAGGTAGTACGGGATTTTAAGCAAATACTTCCGGAGGCTGTTATTTATGTATATGATAATAATTCTTCTGACCGGACAGTGGAACTGGCGGAGAGAGCAGGAGCCGTTGTGCGCCATGAGTACCAGCAGGGAAAAGGGAATGTGATCCGCCGGATGTTCCGGGAGATTGATGCGAAAGTATATGTGGTGACGGACGGGGATGATACGTATCCGGCGGAATTTGCCAGAGAGATGGTGGATAAGGTGCTGACGCATCAGGCGGATATGGTGGTCGGTGATCGGCTGTCGTCCACCTATTTTATGGAAAATAAACGTCCGTTTCATAATTTTGGCAATTCACTGGTCCGGGAGACGATCAACCGGCTGTTTCATACAGAGATTAAGGATATTATGACGGGCTACCGAGCATTCAGTTATCAGTTTGTCAAGACATTTCCGGTGTTGTCCAAAGGATTTGAGATCGAGACAGAGATGACGATTCACGCGGCGGACAAAAATATGCAGGTGGATAATGTGGTCATTGAGTACCGGGATCGGCCGGAAGGCAGCGAATCAAAGCTTAATACGTATTCGGACGGGGCGAAAGTATTGATGAGCATTGCCAAGCTGTACCGAAATTATAAACCCATGAATTTTTTCGGAATGGTGGCTTTTGCACTTACGGTAGTCAGTACAGGCTTCTTCATTCCTGTACTGCTGGAATATTTTGCCACAGGGTTGGTGCTGAAATTTCCGACGCTGATTGTCTGCGGTTTTGGACTGATGGCGGCGATTCAGTCTGTGTTTGCAGGGTTGATCCTGGCGGCAGGAGCCCAGCGGAACCGACAGGAGTTTGAGATGAGGCTGATGGAGGTGGACATGCATTATAAGGAGCTTGAGAAGGATGAAGGATAGACTTCGGCAAATCAGAAATTTTCGTATATGGATTTTTGCATGGACAGGCGGCATACTTTTTGCCGCCTTTGATCGTTGCGGATATATGTTAAAGCATTACGGAAGCATATGGGCAGTATCGGAAAATCCATGGCACCGAACAGTATTTCACCGTATTCTGATTCTGCTTCCGGTCAGTGTTCCGGCAGTTCTGGCATTGCTGCTTCTTACGGACTGGCTTACCGGCAGGGGGACCAAAGAACCGACAATATACAGGCTATCCAGAGGCTGGGAGAGGTTTACAGGTTGGAAATACTATGTTCCTGCCATGTGGCTTTTTTTCTTTGTCAGTTTTCTTCCGGCTTTTCTGGGAGGTTATCCGGGTATCTTCGCAGCAGATGCGCCGAATCAGGTGGGATGGACTTTTTCAGGGTGGCTTACTGCCCATCATCCGTTGCTTCACACAGGGATACTGTGCGGCATCTTTTCTGCCGCAAGAGCTCTCGGTATGGGTGATCATACGGCGGCGGCAGTTTATACGGTGCTTCAGATGCTTGCTTTGTCCGGGATCTTTGCGTGGCTCTGTGCGTTTTTGAAGAAAGAAAAGGCGCCGCTGTGGCTGCAGGCGGGGACTATAATCTACCTCTGCCTCTTCCCGTTTCATGGGATGATGGCTGTCTACACAACCAAGGATACATTGTTTTCCGGCGTCTTTGTGCTGTGTGTGATACAGATTTTTAAGATGTGCAGGAATCCTGGAGAGTATTTTTCCAGTCGGCTTCAGGTATGCAGCGGTGCGGTTTGCTTTCTTCTGCTGTTTTTATTTCGGAATAACGGCTTTCATACGCTTCTGCTGTGCGCGCCGTTTTTCCTGTTTGCTTTGAAAAGATGCAGAAAAGGTCTTCTGCTTTTATTTGCCGTGCTGCTTATGAGCTATCTGTTCTATAACTGGCCATTTCTGAAGATGATTCATGCAGAACCGGGGGATGCCAGAGAGGCATATAGTGTTGTGATGCAGACTCTTGGACGCACATATGTGGCAGGAGGGGATATTCGTCCGGAGGAGATGGATGTGATTCGCCCGGTGATGACAGAGGAAACTCTGGCACAGTATACGCCTTCGCTTTCGGACCCTGTCAAAAATTATTTTCTTACAGATGCGTTTGAGGCAAATAAAGGAGAGTTTTTAAAGACCTGGTTTGTAATTGGATGGAGAAATAAGAAAATCTATGTGGATGCATTTCTCAATACCACAGCAGCATTCTGGTATCCTGGTACCGGGGAGGAATATCTGGAATTTGTCTGTTTTGATATTGAAAAGGAGAATCCGAATTATCCGCATGTAATGATGACGCCAGTGGTGCCGGCATTTTTCCGGTATTATCATGCTGTGGGGACGGAAGCGGTATTCCGGAATGTGCCGGTGGTGAGAGAACTCTGGTCTATGGGATTCTATTTTTGGCTGTTGGTGTATGTGAGCCTGTATCTGTTGTATGACAGGAAATATGAGAGGTTTTTGTGGATACTGCCATTCTGGACTTATATTGGAACCAGTTTTCTTGGGCCTGCCGCCCTGCTGCGCTATGGATATCCGGTGATGCTTGGAGCGCCGCTTCTGTTGTTCTTTTTAGTAACGAGTGACTCACACAGTTCATGAGCCGGAAGAACAGGGCAGGTGCGCATGCTATATTATATTTGAGGGGGACTGACTGCGGGGGAAGGGAATATGTGAAACGTCTGACATACGGAAAGGGGTGCTGCAAAGCGGCAGCCCCTTTCGGCGCATATTTTGACTTGAACCGGACAGAATTCTATCCGTTTATTCCGCATTCGGCACGATGCAGATATTCGGCACCGGTTGCCGTGCAGACAATGCGGATTTAGTTACATCCGCAGTCTTCATAAGGCGGTCTGGGCGGTCTTGGAGGTGGAGGTGGCATGGGGCGGGAAGGCTGTTCGTTTCCACATCCACATCCGCATCCATCGTTTTGATCCATTCCGCAGTCACATCCGCAGTTGTCATTGGTGCAGGGATTGCCGCATCCGCAGCTGGTATCGCACCCGCAGTTACTGCTGCATCTGCAGTTATTGTTGTGGCTGCAGACACATTTGCGGCTGCCACAGCCAGTATTGCCGTTGCAGCAGAATAAGAGTAGGAAGATCCAGATACAACTGTTCATAAGTTCAACTCCTTTCTTTTATAGACTATGCAGAAGTGTCATTCTTGACAAAGAGAATTTCAAATGTTATATTTGAGAAAGAAACAAAGGCGTTTCCGGCAGTGGAGCACGCCTTTTTTTCATATCTGTCTGCAGGATGCAGGATTGGTGTCCGCGAAAGCAGGATACTGGAAAAAGGAGTGAAAGATGATGAACAGATATACAAAGAAAGACATATTGGAACTAGTGGAAGAAGAGGATGTGGAGTTTGTTCGTCTGCAGTTTACGGATTTGTTCGGAAATATGAAGAACCTGGCCATTACTTCGGGACATCTGAAAAATGCACTGGACAAAAAGGTGCTTTTTGACGGCTCCTCTATCGACGGATTTGTGGGGGTGGATGAGAGTGACCTGTACCTGTATCCGGATTATGGGACGTTCTCCATGTTTCCCTGGAGACCTCAGCACGGGAAGGTGGCAAGGCTGATCTGTGATGTATACCGCCCGGACGGCACTTTCTACGAGGGGGATCCCAGATACATTCTGAAAAAGGTAGTGTCTGAGGCAGCAGGGGAAGGCTATACCTTCCATGTGGGACCTGAGTGTGAATTCTTTCTGTATCATCTGGATGACAATGGGATGCCTACGAATATTACACATGAACAGGCAGGATATTTTGACATGGGACCGCTTGATTTTGGGGAAAATGCACGCCGGGATATGGTGATGACTCTGGAAGAGATGGGGTTTCAGGTGGAGAGGTCCCATCACGAGAATTCTCCGGCTCAGCATGAGATTGATTTCCGGTATGACGAAGCTTTGGCAGCGGCAGACCATATTATGACTTTTAAACAGGCAGTGAAGACAATTGCCAAGAGACATGGGCTTCATGCCACATTTATGCCAAAGCCCAGAAGCGGAGTGGACGGTTCCGGCATGCACATCAATATGTCGCTCTCAAAAGACGGTTTGAATATTTTCCAGGATGTTCAAGACCTAAGAGGCCTGAGCCGGGAGGCATATTATTTTCTTGGAGGGATTCTCAGGCATATGAGAGCCATGACGCTGATCCTGAATCCTATCGTGAACTCGTACAAGCGTCTGGTTCCGGGATATGAAGCACCAGCCTATATTGTCTGGTCTGTCAGGAACCGGACACCATTGGTGAGGATACCGGCTACCAGAGGAGAGGATACCCGGATTGAACTGCGTTCTCCGGATCCGTCCTGCAATCCGTATCTGGCTCTGGCAGTATGCCTGGCAGCCGGTATGGACGGTATAAAGAACCGGATCGAACCGCCTGAAAGCATGGATATGAATATGAACCAGCTGTCGGCCGAAGAACTGAAAGAACTTGGAGTGGAGAGCCTTCCGAGAAATCTGAAAGAAGCGGTGGATGAATTTGAGAAGGATCCGCTGATGCAGCAGGTTCTGGGGGGCGAAGTCTGCCGAAAATTTGCGGAAGCAAAGAGGCAGGAGTGGGAGAACTACAATGCGCAGATTTCTGAGTGGGAGCTGAAGAACTACCTGGTCAGAATCTGATCTCCTTTTGGCAGAGTGCGGAAAGGAGGGTGTAAAATGTGACCAGTATACTGGTGGTATTTCCAAAAGCGGAAGATGGGAAAAGTATCCGGAACCTTCTGGTCAGACATGGATATGATGTGGCGGCGGTGTGCACGCTTGGCTCTCAGGTTCTGAATAATATAGATCTGATGAACAACGGGGTCATTGTCAGCGGGTACAAATATCCGGATATGTACTATACGGAACTTATAGAGTCTCTTCCGACTGGTTTTGATATGCTGCTTCTGGCCTCTTCCCGGGTGTGTGCAGAATGTGTTCATCCGAATGTCATATGCGTGGCGATGCCTCTGCAGGTACAGGATCTGATGAGCACTCTGGAAATGATGTGCATGAATCAGATGCGCAGGAAGAAAAAACTTCGGTCACAACCGAAGAAGAGGACCGAGGAAGAAAAGCAGATTCTGGAGAAAGCAAAAGCGGTTCTGATGGAACGAAATCATATGACAGAGAAAGAAGCGCATCGTTATCTGCAAAAATGCAGTATGGACAGTGGAACGTCTCTCATTGAGACGGCACAGATGGTGCTTGCCATGACGAAGTTGTAGAAGGGACGTGCTGCATCAGGATGCGGCTTGTACGGCAGGGAGATTTCTGGTACAATGGGTGCAGAAAGATAAGGAGAATATTTTATGAAGTTTACGAAGATGCACGGCATTGGCAACGATTATGTATATGTGGACTGTACAAAGGATGATCTGACGGCTCCGGCGGGGATTGCCAGGTTTGTCAGTGACCGTCATTTTGGGATTGGTTCTGACGGACTCATTTTGATCAGAAAGTCTGAGAAAGCCGATTTTCGGATGGATATGTATAACGCAGACGGTTCCAGAGGAGAGATGTGCGGAAACGGGATCCGCTGTGTGGGAAAGTATGTCTATGACTATGGACTGACGGAGAAGAATGAGATCAAAGTTGAGACATTGGCTGGAATCAAAGAACTGAAACTGCAGATTGAAAGTGGCAAAGTATCCAGGGTACGGGTCAATATGGGAGAACCGATTCTGGTGCCGGAGCAGATTCCAGTGGAGGCTGACAGGGAACCTGTAGTGATGGAACCTGTCAAGGTGTGCGACAGAGAGTGGAAAATGACCTGTGTGTCCATGGGAAATCCTCATGCGGTGATCTTTATTGACACGCCCGTAAGAGAGTTTGGACTGGAAGCAGTGGGACCATCTTTTGAATGTCATCCGCGGTTTCCGAAGAGGACAAACACGGAGTTTGTCCGGATACTCGGCCCGGACCGGATGGAAATGCGCGTATGGGAGCGGGGATCAGGAGAGACTTTTGCTTGCGGCACAGGCGCCTGTGCGTCAGCAGTGGCTGCCGTACTGAATGGATTTTGTAAAAGACAGGTGACGGTGGAACTGCTGGGAGGGGACCTGGAGATTGAGTGGAAAGAGATGGACGGCTGTGTCTATATGACCGGGGCTGCGACCACAGTATTTGATGGGGAGATTTGTCTGCCCGAAGGACTGGAATGACAGGAATGAAGATCTGGAATGGGTGCAAAAAGACAGTATATGTTATATTATTTGCAGTATTACTTCCTGTGAGTGCTTATATCTTTTACGGAGCATTGGATGTGCTGGAGTATGCAGAGGCACTGCAGGGGGTCCTGCATGGAAAGCGGGTGACGGTATTTTTGCTGACCGCTGCTTTTCTACTGTGCTTGTTTTTGGCCGGGATCTTTGGAAAAGTATCAGAGTATTTGGAACGGCACCAGAAGAAAACAGTGCCAGTGCTGTTCGGTATTCTGGTGGTGTTTCAGCTGCTGATGATATTGACAGTACGGACGTCTTTCCGGCATGACCATCTGAAAGTCTTTGATACAGCTGTGGCGCTTCTGGAGCGGGGGACGATTGCAGATACGCATTTTGGGCATTATTTTATGAAATATCCCAATAATGTTCCTATTTGCCTGTTCACGTATGGGTGGTTAAAGGCGGCGTCGTTTCTGGGGATTCCAAAAGCGTACTGGATGGAATTTATGAAGGTGATCAACCTGTTGTTCATGAACCTGGGCCTTTTCTGTACGTTTCGACTGGTCTGCAAATATCGTTCAAGAAAGCACGGAATCTTCCTGCTTTTGCTTCTGCTCGTAAATCCACTCTGGTACCTGCTGGGGCAGATGTACTATACATCCACCATATCTCTGGCATTTTCCATGGGGGCAATTACGCTGTTTGATCTGGCGCGGGAACAGAAGATTCTGTGGAAAAAATATATGCAGTATCTGTGTATGGGGATGCTTCTGGCCGCCGGTTACAAGATCCGTGCCACGGTGATTATCACTGCGGCTGCTGTTTTGATCTGGGCAGTGCTCCGACTAAAGAATATGAAAGTTTCAAAGGAAGCGTTTAGTGTTCTGGCAGTCTTTCTGGGCGCGGGTCTGATGCTTCTGGCCTACGGACAGGCAGAGAAACAATACGCAGGATTTAATCCGTCAGAGACCGGATATCCGCCGGTTCACTGGGTTATGATGAGCGCTCAGGGAGAAGGCCAGTATAACAGCGCGGATGACGCCTATACGGGCTCTTTTGATACAAGGAAAGAACGGACAGAGGCAGATCTTGCGCTTTTAAAAGAGAGAGTCTGCCGGATGGGTCCGGGCGGCCTGTTCACGTTGTTTCGTAATAAGCTGCGGGTGGCATTTTCGGATGGATCAGATGATTATTACTCATTGTTTCGGTCCATGATACGAACTTCATGGGTACAAAAGTATATCAATGGGGGAAAAAGTGATTACCTGTCGGTATATGTGCAGAGTTATCATGGGATGTTGACGGGGTTTTTGTTTTTTTCCTTTCTCTTGCGTATGATCAGGAAGCGCACAGATTTTCTGGATATTTTTGCCTTTCACATTGCCGGAGCATATTTGTTTTACCTGATCTGGGAAGTAGACCGTGCATACAGCATTCCATTTATGCTGATGTTCCTGCTTTGGGCAGTGGACGGGATGGTATGGCTGTCAGAGTGGCTGGAGCAGCGGAGAGAGAATATGCGTCCTGTCCGTTTGCTGCCCTGGGTAGCAGGAGGAGGAATCCTTCTGATGGCGGCAGGGGTGACGTGGATTGTGCACAGAAGCGGTATGCCGGTTCGGGAATATGCAGTGCTGCAGGATCAGGAGACCAGTGAGAGCCTGCTTTTGCAGGAAGCATTTACTCAGACGTTTCGAACGGGAAAGCCTTTTGATCATGCGGATCTGTGGGTGGCGAACTGGGACGGTCCGGCCAATGATTCCGTGTATATGCTGCAGATTCTGCAGGAGGACGGTTCGGTGGAAGCAGAAGGCGAGATCATTGGTTCGGCGGCGCCCTGTATGGAGGCATATACCGTGGCATTTGAGAAAGTACTGCCGGACAGAGAACAGACGTATCAACTCCGGGTAACACTGAAGAATCCGGACTGCGCCATTAAGACGGATTTTCTGTATTATCAGACTGGGGCGTGGGACATGTATCCGGAAGGGGCACTTTATGCACCAAAAGAGATTCCGGATGTGGATCTGGCATTTGCAATATACGAGGAGCGTTAGAGAGCTGAAAAATTTTCTGTCCGGATACAGAAGAAACATAATTTCTAAAGTTGCATTTCCAGAAAGGGTATGATAGGATAATGGTCAATAAGTAAAAGGCAGAGAACAGGACTCTGATCTGCAGAGGCCGACAGGAATCTGGCGTCACCGACTGAGAGCGCCAACCGGAAGAGCAGATCAGGGAACACCTGGGAGCTGGCTGTCTGAAGGAAGAGTAGGGCAGTCCGTCTGGCATACGTTATATGCAGAAAAGAGAGGAGAGCCGTGCCCCTGGGGGAAAAGGCGCTCAATGCGGGTGGTACCGCGGGAACCGAATGGAGATCCCGTCCCGGAATTGAATGAAGATTCCGGGACGGGATTTTTATATGCAGGGAAGAAAACAGAGACGCCTGTTCCCCGCTCTGACGTCGTCCACGGAAGAAGACAAGGAGGAAAAGAGATGGATTTTTTAACCGGAGTGAAGAAAACAGATGTATTGGAACTTGCAGATCTGACTGCTGGGTCTTTCGTGGGCCGGCAGGTGAAAGTGAATGGAGCAGTTCATACCATTCGCCATATGGGGGATGTGGCTTTCGTGGTGCTTCGAAAGAGAGAGGGGCTCCTGCAGTGCGTCTATGAAGAAGGAACTGCAGCGTTTGACTTGAAGCTCCTGAAGGAAGCAGCGGCTGTGGAAGCAGAAGGGATTCTGGAAGCAGAAGAGCGGGCGCCGGGAGGTATCGAGCTCCGGCTGAAAGCAGTGAGGATTCTGTCACTTCCGGAGGCGCCGCTGCCGCTGCCGGTTGCAAAGTGGAAACTTCAGACGTCCCTGGAAGCGAAAATGAACATGCGTTCGATTTCTCTGCGTAACATTCGCGAACGGGCCAAATTTAAACTGCAGGAAGGGATTGTGAGAGGATTCCGGGATTTCCTGTATTCCCAGGGGTTCACGGAGATTCATACGCCGAAGATCGGTGCGAAGAGCGCGGAAGGAGGCTCGAACCTGTTTCGACTGGATTATTTCCACCGTCCGGCGGTGCTACAGCAGTCTCCACAGCTCTATAAGCAGATGATGGTAGGCGTGTTTGACCGGGTTTTTGAGACGGCGCCGGTATTCCGGGCAGAGAAGCATAATACAAAACGGCACCTGAATGAATATACTTCCCTGGATCTGGAGATGGGGTATATTGATGGTTTCGAAGACATTATGGCCATGGAGACCGGATTTTTGCAGTATACGATGGAACTGCTGATCAGGGAATATGCAGTGGAACTCCATATTCTGAATATTATGCTTCCGGATGTGAGACGGATTCCCACTGTGAGATTTGACCGGGCCAAGGAGCTGGTGTCGGAGAAATACAGCCGGAAAATCCGCAATCCATTTGACCTGGAGCCGGAAGAGGAAGTCTTGATCGGCCAGTATTTTAAAGAAGAGTATGATGCGGATTTTGTATTTGTAACCCATTATCCTTCAAAGAAAAGACCATTTTACGCCATGGATGATCCGGAAGATTCCCGCTATACTCTGAGTTTTGATCTTCTGTATCATGGCCTTGAGATTACCACAGGCGGGCAGAGGATCCATGACCGCCGGGTACTGCTTGAGAAGTTGAAGGCAAGAGGAATGACGGAGGAAGGTCTGGAGCAATACCTGGATACGTTCCGGTATGGGATGCCGCCTCACGGTGGTCTGGGAATCGGCCTGGAACGTCTGACCATGAAACTGGTCGGGGAAGACAATGTGCGTGAGACGACGCTCTATCCGCGGGATCTGTCGCGACTGGAACCCTGAAGACGAAAGGCGCAGGAGAAAAGAAATGTGGAACCGGAACAGAAAGGAGAAGCAATATGGCAGTTGTGATTTCGGATGAAACAATCGAATACGTAGGGATCCTTGCAAAGCTGATGCTTTCCGATGAGGAAAAGAAACAGGCGAAGAAGGATATGGGAAATATGCTGGAATATATGGATATGCTGAACGATCTGGATACAG
>CAJTTI010000023.1 GCA_910579225.1 uncultured Lachnospiraceae bacterium
TTGGGATTGTCGGAATCGTTCTGTATATGAAGAGAAAGAAGAAAAAGGAACAGATGAGCCTGGAGGATGATATTCTGGATCTGGATGATGATGACACAGAACTGAAATAAAGGAGCCGCCAATGAGATATTTTGATTTGCTCAGAATGAGTGCGACAAATCTGTTGCGCAGGAAGCTCAGGACTGTCTTGACAGTTTTGGGGGTGATCATTGGAACCGCTTCCATCGTCGTCATGGTTTCCCTGGGCCTGGGGCTTCGGAAGAGTTCTCTGGCTCAGATTGAAGAATATGGCGGACTGACTACGATCAACGTGAATAATTACAGCTGGTATAACAGTGATTCCAGCAGTGACGAAGAGCCCAAACGGATTGACGATACAGTGGTGGCGGATATCGCCCAGCTTCCTCATGTGGAGGTGGCATCTCCGATTCTGAATGTGAGTGTAATTGCAAAACAGGGAGTTTATGAGGGGTGGTTCCAGATTCAGGGGTTGAATCAAGAGGCATTGCAGAAGATGGATATTGATGTGGCAGAAGGGGAACTGCCGCCTGCAGATGGCGGCCTTCAGCTTTTCTACGGCAATCAGGTGATTACCAATTTTTATAATGCCCGGACCAATGAATATTATTGGGAAACGATGGAAGTGCCAGACGTGGATCTGATGAACGATCCGCTCTTTCTGATCTTTGATACAGATGCTTATTATCAGGCAGGCGGCACAGACGGGAATGGACAGACGATTACTCCGCCGAAGAAATATATCATTCCCACATGTGGACTGATGGCAGGTGATCTGGAGACTTATAAGGAAAACTGCAATACAGTGTTTGCTGATATTGACGCGCTGAAGGCGCAGCTGAAAAAGGTGTTTAAAAATAAAGTTATTCCTGGTCAGCCCACTACCAAGAGCGGGAAACCATATAAAGATCTGTACTATGAAGAAGTTTATGTACGTGTGGACAGTATGGAATATGTTCAGGAAGTTCAGCAGGCAATTCAGGATATGGGTTTTAACGCCAACAGCAATGCAGAGTGGATGGAACAGACCCAGAGTCAGATGGGGATGATTCAGATGGTACTTGGCGGTATCGGAGCGGTGTCTCTGTTTGTGGCGGCCATCGGCATCGCTAATACCATGATGATGTCCATTTATGAACGTACAAGAGAGATCGGTATCATCAAAGTGCTGGGATGTGATTTGCGCAACATCCGCTCCATGTTTTTGATGGAAGCCGGATTTATTGGTTTTTTTGGTGGGCTTGTGGGCCTGATCTTAAGTGAAATTATATCTGTGGTTATCAATTCCGTTGTCAGCAAAGCGTCTTCCGGCTATTACGAACAGCTTTCTTTTATACCGCTTTGGCTGATTCTGGTATCTCTGGTATTTGCTGTACTGGTGGGTATGGCAGCAGGGTTCTTCCCGGCGCTGCGGGCTATGAAATTAAGCCCGCTGGCAGCGATCCGCAATGAATAACGGAAAAGAGGAAGAACAGGGTTTAGAAGCCCAGACTTTCATTCACCAGAAGCAGTTTGATGCGTCCGGGGATGCCGCTTCTTCTGGTGACAACGATCTGGCTGCAGATGCAGTCTGGAGAGAAACAGTTGCCACAGACGCCGGTCCTGGCGCAGGGAGTATCTTTCTTCAGACGTGTGGTGTTGGGGGGAGCCGCCTTCGTGCGAATTCGGTCCAGACCAGCCTGAACATTCAGGACGACTTTGTTCATTCCGGCAATGACCAGAACGTGTTCCGGACCGGAGCACAAACAGGCCACACGGTTGCCGAAACCGTCGATGTTGACCAGTTCTCCGTCCATGGTGACGGCATTGGTGCTCATCAGGTAATAATCAGCCATCACTGTCTGGGCGAATATAGTTCTCTTTTCTTCGGGAGTAACGGCGGTGGCCCGGTCGATTAGCTTGTAGTTGTGTGCTTTGACAGCGTCCATGAGTCCGCATTCACTGATGCTCATGGAACCGCCCCAGGAGACAGAAGAACCTTCCGGCATCAGCGACAGGGCTTTTTTGACTGCTTCTTCGCAGGTTTCAAAGAAATAGCCTTCTATGCCGCGTTTGGAAAGCTTGCTGAGAATTGTTGCAGCAGAGTTGGCGTTGGACTGTTTTACAAATGACATACAGATTTCCTCCTTGTAGAGAGACCTGCGCGAGTTGTGCGCAGGAGGTTGTATTTTAGGAGCAGTATAACAGAAAACAGAAAGATGTGCCACATGATTCTGTAGTCGGAAGCAAATAAATATGCTGTTTACTATGGTTTTCTGGTGGATGTATGTGATTTTTATGGGGCGTGTGCTGTGTTTATTATGCGAAACAACAGTGTAGGGAATGGTCATGAGGGAACAGATGGATGGCCTATCCCGGAAGATCATTGACAGAGAGGGAGACAAAGATGGCAGAGACAAAACTTCGGACGAGAGAAGACGTAAAGAAAGAAGATACTTGGGCTGTGGAAGACCTGTACAACAGTGTGGAAGAATGGGAAGAGGATTACCGGCGTCTTGAGCGGGAGATACCAGAACTGAGACGCTTTGAAGGACGCCTGGGAGAAGGCACCGAGGTACTTCTGGGCATGCAGAAGAAAAGCGACGAGCTGAATATGCTGGCTGAGAAAGTCTATGTATATGCGAATCAGAGACTTCATGAAAATACAGACAATGGGACTTTTCAGAATCTGGCGAACCGGGCCCAGGGACTTCTTGTGAAGCTTTCAGAGGCAGAGGCCTATATAGAGCCGGAGATTCTGTCGCTTCCGGAAGGAACCGTGGAGAAATTTCTCGGAGAAAGTGATGAACTTCTGGTATATCATCAGTATTTTGAAAATATGATTAGACAGAAAGAACATGTCCTTGATAAAGAAAGAGAAGCTCTGCTTGCTGCAGTGGGGGAACTGGCGGAAGGGCCGAAAGATATTTTCACCATGTTCAATAATGCGGATATACGTTTTCCTGAGATCACAGGAGAAGATGGCAGGCCGGTGGAGGTGACGCATGGGAGATTCCTGACACTTCTGCAGAGTCGGGACCGGGGTGTCAGAAAAGAAGCGTTTCAGGCGCTTTACGGAGAATATGAGAAATACCGCAATACGTTGGCAGCCGCCTATCGGGCAAATGTGAAACAGGAAGTATTTTATGGAAAAGTACGCAGATACAAGTCTGATTTGGAAGCGGCGCTGGACAGGAGCCATATTCCAGTAGCGGTTTATGACAATCTGATTGATGCAGTGCATGAAGCGCTGCCCGGGTTGCATCGGTATGTGGAACTTCGCAGGCGGCTTCTGGGCGTGGAAGAGCTTCATATGTATGATTTATATGTGCCCATGGTAGCGGATGCAGGCAGGAAGATTCCTTTTGATGAGGCGAAGCAGATGGTGTTGGAAGGCCTGAAACCTCTGGGAGAGGAATATGGAAGGCTTCTGAAAGAAGGATTTTCCTCCCGCTGGATTGATATATATGAAAATCAGGGTAAGAGGAGCGGAGCTTATTCCTGGGGTGCTTACGGAACCCATCCTTATGTACTTCTGAATTATCAGGAGAACCTGAATAATGTGTTTACACTGGCACATGAGATGGGCCATGCGCTGCATTCCTGGTACTCGGATGCGAATCAGCCTTATATTTATGCGGGATATAAGATTTTTGTGGCGGAGGTGGCTTCAACCTGCAATGAAGCGCTTCTGATTCATCACCTGATTCGTACGACCGAAGAACCAAAACAGAGGGCTTATCTTGTCAATTACTTTCTGGAGCAGTTCCGGACCACATTGTTCCGCCAGACTATGTTTGCGGAATTTGAGAAAATTACTCACGGGTTGCAGGAGCAGGGAGAGACTTTAACGGCAGACCGGCTTTGTGAGATTTATTATGGTTTGAACCGGGAATATTTTGGAGAAAATATTTGTGTTGACCGGGAGATTGCGCTGGAGTGGGCCAGAATTCCACATTTTTATACACCATTCTATGTATACCAGTATGCGACAGGATTCTCAGCGGCAATTGCATTATCGAAGAAAATTCTGGAAGAAGGGGAGCCGGCGGTAGAGGAGTATAAGAGCTTTCTAAAAGGAGGGAGTTCTCATTATCCTCTGGAACTGCTTCGAATGGCGGGTGTGGATATGGAACAGAAGAAACCAGTGGAAGACGCGCTGCATGTATTTACGGAATATCTGGAGGAAATGGAGAGACTGGCAGGCAATGACGAAATATGAGGCAATTTTCAGAAGAAAGTCGGTACGGAAATACAGGGAAGATGAAGTAGAAGAGCGAATCTTCGTCCGGATTCGGGAATTTGGAAAGGATGCAGTAGGGGTTCGTCCGGATATTCGTGTGAAATGGAAGATTTACCGGGCTTCTGATCACAATGTAAAAGGTTTATTTCAGGTAAAAGCTCCTTACTATGCAGTGCTGTATTCAGAAATTTGTGAAGACTGCTATTTGAATGCAGGATGTCTGATGCAGCAGCTGGTATTGTATCTTCATACTGCTGGAATCGGAAGCTGCTATCAGGGAGGTGCCAGACTGAAGCAGAGCGAGGAAGAAGAGGGAATGGAGCTGATGATGATACTGGCCTTTGGTTACCCGGCTGAACCTCTGGAGCGCAGACGTTCTGAGTTCAAACGTGCAGAGCTGAAGAAGCTGGTAAAAGCCAATGTGCCCCTTGGCAGGGTGCACCGAGGGCTTTTAGAACCGGCCCGCCTTGCACCTTCGGCCCTGAACCAGCAGCCCTGGAGATTTGTGGTCACTGAGAACCGGATTCATCTCTTTGTCAGAAGGCCTGGAATGGTGGGGTATCAGAGGCAGCTGAACAAAAATATGTTCAACGCAGGGATCGCATTGTCCCATATGCTGATTGCAGCGGAAGAACACTGGTTTGATGTGGATTATCAGAAACTGGACAGTATTATGGATAAAGCTATACAGAATTATCTTTATGCAGGCAGCCTTTTAGTCATGGGCGGAACCGGAAAAATATGACCTGAAAATTTATGGGAGAAAAATAAAAAAACAGTTGACAACAGAAATGTCTTCGTGTATTATAAATATTGTCGTTGATACATCAGTAACAAGATGAACGATCTGCACGAGTGGCTCAGTGGTGGAGTATCGCCTTGCCAAGGCGAGGGTCGCGGGTTCGAATCCCGTCTCGTGCTTTCGATGAGATATCTGAAAAAAGGCTTCCGAAAGATTCGGGAACCTTTTTTGATTTATAGAATAGAAAATGGCTATTTTGGACCGGAGAACAGGCAGAATCTGAGAAAATCCGCTTGTAATTTTTTGCCTGTTTGGGTAGAATATAATTATAGTAAATTCCAGTTTTCACTGGTTGAAAGAGAATTTCAATCTTGATTAAGGGTCCAGATGGAACTGTGTGTAGGTCTGTTTGCCCTGTGGAAGTAAGATGAGGTGAATGTTATGGTGGGCAGTATTTCCGGAACAGGTTCTTATTTTGTGATGTACCGGTACAGTTTTACAAACGGAACTGCTTCGGAGCCTGTAAAACAGGCCCGGGCAGGAAGAGAATCAGGAGCAGTTGTACAGTCGGCGGATAGTTCCCATATGAGTTTCTGGTCCGCAAAAAGTGCGGATAGCAGGGTGAATCCGGTTCCTCCGGTCCATACCGTTGGCCGGGAGCAAGAGAATACAGTTCCGGATCTCTTTATTCGAAAAGGAGTTGATCCGGCAGAGTATGCGGTGCGGATGCGCATTCAGTATATGGAACCTGGCTCTTTGGATACTCCGGAACAGGCGGAGGCGCTGCAGGGAGTCAGGAAAGTCTCCGAGACTGCAGAAGGTGAGGAATGCCAGACTTGTGAGCAGAGAAGATATCAGGATGGTTCCGATGATATGGGAGTTTCTTTTCAGACGCCGACCAGAGTCGCTCCGGAAGCGGCAGGTGCGGCGGTACGGGGCCATGAGCAGGAGCATGTGACGAGGGAACGGGCAAAAGCAGAACGGGAGAACCGACGGGTGGTCAGTCAGAGTGTAACGCTTCATACGGATATCTGTCCGGAATGCGGGAAGGTCTATATTTCCGGTGGAACGACTCGGACGACTACAGCGTCCAGGCCGGAACAGGAGGTCCGTACAGAGCCGGAACAGGCACAGGGGCGTTCATTCTCGGCTGTGGCGTAGCATAAAGTGTGATTTCATGGGGCTGTTGCGAAAGCGGCTGAATAAGCTGCCGAGCGGCAGCCTCGTTTGAATTGCATATCAAAATCACAGAGCACATTTGCTTCCGGCACACAATCTTTGCTTTGTCAAGAAAAAACACTTGACACAATATCTTTTATCATGTAAGATATCCAAGGTGATCAAAATGGAAGAGATTCTTAGGCAGGCCCTTTTATATGATTTTTATGGAGAGTTGCTGACCGGACATCAGAAAAGAGTCTATGAAGACGTAGTCTTGAACGACTGTTCCTTCAGCGAAGTGGCGGAGAATCTGGGTATCAGCCGGCAGGGCGTGCATGATATGATCAAGCGGTGCAATCGTCTGCTGGCGGGGTATGAGGAAAAGCTGCATCTGGTGGAGAAGTTCGTAAGCCTGCGCAGGCAGGTGGGAGAGATCAGGAAGATAGCGGGGCAGCAGGCAGGGAGTCCTGCCATGAAAGAGATCGAGGAGATCTCCACTACCATTCTGGAGGAGCTATAGATGGCATTTGACAGTTTATCAGAGAAATTACAGAATGTGTTCAAGAACCTGAGGAGTAAAGGCAGACTGACCGAAGCAGATGTAAAGACTGCTTTGAAGGAAGTTAAGCTGGCGCTCCTGGAGGCGGACGTAAGCTTCAAGGTAGTCAAGCAGTTTATCAAGTCTGTGGAGGCCAGGGCGGTGGGCACGGATGTGCTGGAAAGCCTGACGCCGGGACAGACGGTGATCAAGATTGTAAATGAAGAGATGATCAGTCTCATGGGCAGCGAGACCACAGAGATCAAGCTTCTTCCTTCTAATGAGATCACGGTGATCATGATGGTGGGGCTTCAGGGCGCCGGTAAGACGACGACGGCGGCGAAGCTGGCAGGAAAGTATAAGATCAAAGGACGTAAAGTCCTGCTCGCAGCCTGTGATGTTTACCGTCCTGCGGCAATCAAACAGCTTCAGGTCAATGGTGAAAAACAGGGCGTAGAGGTCTTTACCATGGGAGACCAGCACAAGCCGGTAAATATCGCCAGGGCAGCTGTGGAATATGCGAAATCACATGGTATGAGCGTTGTGATTCTGGATACGGCAGGCAGGCTGCATATTGACGAAGATATGATGAATGAGCTGATTGAGATTCGGGAGCATGTGGATGTGGCTCAGAGTATTCTTGTGGTGGATTCCATGACCGGCCAGGATGCAGTCAATGTGGCTTCTTCTTTTACAGAGAAGGTTGGGATTGATGGTGTGATTCTGACAAAGCTGGATGGAGATACCAGAGGCGGCGCGGCTCTTTCTGTCCGGGCTGTGACCGGTAAGCCGATCCTGTATGTGGGTATGGGAGAAAAGCTTTCCGATCTGGAACAGTTCCATCCGGACCGAATGGCTTCCAGAATCCTTGGGATGGGCGATGTGCTGACGATGATTGAGAAAGCACAGGAGTCTTTAGACGAGGAAAAGTCCAAACAGATGGTCCAGAAGATGAAGAAGAATCAGTTCGACTTCGAGGATTATCTGGAGAGTATGAACCAGATGAAGAAGATGGGCGGGATCGGCGCGCTTCTTGGTATGATGCCTGGAATGGGTGGAAGCCAGATGAAGCAGATTGAAGATGCGGTGGATGAGAAAAAGATGGCCAGAATCGAGGCGATCATCCTCTCCATGACCGTAAAGGAACGCCAGAATCCGGATCTTCTGAATCCTTCCAGAAAACGCAGGATTGCCAGAGGCGCCGGCGTGGATATCAGTGAGGTGAACCGCCTGGTAAAACAGTTTGAGCAGTCCAGGAAGATGATGAAACAGATGCCCGGACTGATGGGCGGCAAAGGAAGATTTGGTAAAAAAGGAATGTTCGGCAAACTGCCGTTTTAGCATTCCGTTTACAAATATATCACAGCAAAAGCCTGTCCTGTATATGGAAGAGGCTGGAGCGGAACTATGATGGAGGTAAAGAACAATGGCAGTAAAAATCAGATTAAGAAGAATGGGTCAGAAAAAAGCTCCTTTTTATAGAGTGATTGTGGCTGATTCCAGATCCCCGCGCGACGGAAGATTCATCGAGGAGATTGGAACCTATGATCCCAATACGGATCCGAGCACATTCAATATTAATGAGGAAGCAGCAAAGAAATGGCTTGCTAATGGCGCACAGCCGACAGAAGTAGTCGGTAAGCTGTTTAAGCTTGCAGGAATCAGCAAATAAATCCGTGCTGATAAGCCCCTTGGAGGTGGAATGATGAAAGAATTAGTGGAGGTGCTGGCAAAAGCACTGGTGGATCATCCGAACGAAGTGGTTGTCACCGAGACGGAAAAGGACAACGCTACGATTGTGGAGCTTCGTGTGTCACCAACAGACATGGGGAAAGTGATCGGCAAGCAGGGCCGTATTGCAAAAGCCATTCGCTCGCTTGTGAAAGCGGCGGCGTCGAAGGATGACAAAAAAGTAGTGGTGGAAATTGTGCAGTAGGATGTGAAAGCGGCGGCGTTCGGTTGTCTGTGTGATCTTATACAGGGAAGAGATTTGTATGGATCCAGGAGGCAGTCCGGAGTGCCGCCGTATTTGTGTATTGATTTCAGCAAAGAATCAGATGACATGCAGTTTTGTTCAGACAGGATTTGAAAAGGCGGTTATTATGGAAGAGTTTTTGAGGGTGGGCGTGATCTCAACCACTCACGGGGTAAGAGGGGAAGTGAAGGTATATCCTACAACGGATGATCCTCAGCGGTTCTGCGAGCTTCAAAAAGTGCTCCTGGACACCGGAAAGGAGCATAAAGAGCTTGAGATTGCCGGAGTGAAGTTTTTTAAAAATCAGGTAATTCTGAAATTTAAAGGATATGACAATATCAATGAGGTTGAGCAGTATAAAGGAATGGATCTGTTGGTGTCCAGAGAAGATGCAGTTCCCCTGGAGGAGAATGAAAATTTTATCGTCGATTTGATTGACATGGATGTGGTGACTGACGAGGGAGAACGGCTGGGTACGCTGACGGATGTACTTAAGACCGGGGCAAATGATGTGTATGTGGTAGAGACGCCGGAAAAAAAGGAAATTCTGCTTCCTGCAATTAAAGACTGTATCCTTCATGTGGATGTGGAAGGAAAGCGGATGCAGGTACATGTATTGGAAGGACTTTTGGATTGATGAATTTTCATGTATTGACACTGTTTCCGGATATGATTCGGGGCGGATTTCAGACAAGCATTACCGGAAGGGCGGCGGAAAAAGGGCTTCTGTCCCTTGAAGCTGTCAATATCCGGGATTTCTCAGTGAACAGGCATAATCGGGTAGATGATTATCCTTATGGGGGCGGAGCCGGTATGGTCATGCAGGCAGAACCAGTCTGCCTGGCGTATGAGTCAGTGGCATCCAGGCTCTCGGGGAAACCAAGGGTTCTCTATATGAGTCCTCAAGGAAGGGTCTTTGATCAGAAAATGGCGGAGGAATTTGCTAAGGAAGAAGAACTGATCTTTTTGTGCGGACACTATGAAGGGATCGACGAGCGTGTGCTGGAAGAGATCGTGACAGACGAAGTGTCCATTGGGGATTATGTGCTGACCGGAGGAGAACTTCCGGCGCTGGTAATTATGGATGCGGTTTCCAGGCTGCTGGAAGGAGTGCTTCATAATGAGGAATCTGCACAGTTTGATTCCTTTCACGACAATCTGCTGGAATATCCCCAATACAGCCGGCCGGAGGAATGGAGAGGAAAGAAGGTTCCGTCGGTTCTTTTGTCCGGACATCACGCCAATGTGGAAAAGTGGAGAAGAGAGCAATCACTGCTTCGGACCAGAGAACGGCGCCCGGATTTGCTTCGCACAGCCAGTCTTACGAAAGAGGATAAAAAATTCCTTGCAAAGATTGAGGAATTATGATAAAATAATATGCGTTGTGAGAAAAGAGATGGTCCTCTGTTACGCCAGACGTATTAAGAACATCCATTTGATGAAGGAGGAACTAGAGTGAACGAGATTATCAGGAATATTGAGGCAGCTCAGTTAAAAGCAGAAGTGCCGGTCTTTCATGTGGGTGATACCGTGAGAGTCCATGCGAAGATCAAAGAGGGCGCTCGGGAGAGAATTCAGGTATTTGAAGGGACGGTCCTTAAGAGACAGGGCGGAAGCAGCCGTGAGACTTTTACTGTAAGAAAGAACTCCAACGGTATCGGCGTGGAGAAGACCTGGCCGCTGCATTCTCCTAATGTGGAGAAGATTGAAGTGGTCCGTCGCGGTAAAGTCAGACGTGCAAAGCTGAATTACCTGAGAGACCGTGTAGGAAAAGCGGCAAAGGTAAAAGAGCTGGTGAAATAAAGACAGAAAGTGCAGTTTGCGGACTTTCATCTGTCATGAGTGATCAGGAGGGACATGTACGAGAGTATGATGTCCCTTTTTTCAATCAGGAAGGCGTGCAGTCAAGAAGGAACAGGGCATGGGACGAAGAAAAGGTCTTAATTTTAACAGAAGAAAGAAAGTGATACACACTTCGGCGGTTCGGAATGCATTTCTCTGGATTGGAGAATGTGTGCTGGCATTTGCCATCGGGTGCGTGCTGGTATATTATTTTATGACAAGTCTCACCTGTGTGGGACAGGCTATGGAACCTACGGTGAGTAGCGGGGCGCAGGTGCTGGTGAATCGGTTTATCTATTCGCTGGCATCACCGAAGCCGGGAGATGTGGTAGTGTTCAAACCAAACGGAAATGCAAACGCACATTATTATATGAGAAGAGTGATTGGCGTGCCTGGTGATACGGTGGAGATCATAGAAGGTTTCATCTATATAAACGGGGAAATCTTTGAGACTGGCACAGGCAGCGAACAGATGGAATATGCCGGAGTGGCGCAGGAACAGATCACACTTGGGAAAGACGAGTATTTTGTATTGGGGGATAACCGGAATGCCAGTGAGGACAGCCGCAATGCAGATATCGGGAATGTCAAAAGACGTGATATCTACGGGATGGCATGGTTTGTCCGCTATCCGTGGGATAATTTTGGACTGATTCCATAGGCAGACTGATCAACAGGAGTAAGATATGAATATACAATGGTATCCGGGGCATATGACCAAAGCCAGACGGATGATGCAGGAAAATATAAAGCTAGTCGACCTGATCATTGAACTTTTAGATGCGCGGGCGCCTTTGTCCAGCCGGAATCCAGATATTGATGAACTGGGAAAAGGAAAGGCGAGACTGATTCTTTTGAATAAAGCAGATCTGGCCAGCGATCACTGGAATGACGTCTGGGCAGACTGGTTCCGGGGAAAAGGATGTTTTGTGGTGAAGCTGGATTCCAGAAGCAAAGCAGGGATGAAGAGTATCCAGAATGTGATCAGAGAGGCATGTAAGGAAAAGATAGAGAGGGACCGCAAGAGGGGGATTCTGAACCGTCCGGTACGCGCTATGGTAGCGGGGATTCCCAATGTGGGGAAATCCACATTTATCAATAGTTTTGCCGGGAAAGCATGTACGAAGACAGGAAATAAGCCTGGAGTAACAAAGGGTGCTCAGTGGATCCGTCTGAATAAGCAGGTGGAGCTTCTAGATACCCCCGGGATTCTCTGGCCCAGATTTGATGACCAGGAAGTGGGAATCCGTCTGGCCATGCTGGGCTCTGTCAATGATGAGATCCTGAATCTGCAGGAATTGGCCGGAAGGCTGGGCAGTTTTCTGCAGACGTATTATCCTTCCTCTTTGGATGAACGCTATAAGACGGTATTTCCGGAAGAGATAGCCTGCCATGAGATACTTCTGAAGGTTGCACAGGCCAGATCCTGCCTGACCAGAGGTGGGGAACCGGATATGGACCGGTCGGCTGTATTTCTGCTGGATGATTTCCGAAGCGGAAGACTCGGAAAAATTACACTTGAATTTCCGCCGGAAGGGGAATATGATAAGAGCATAAATAATGAGAGGTAGCAAGAATGGAAAAGTACGGTTATGTGGAAGAATATGAGGAAAAGAAGCCAGGTATCTTAAGAGAAATCGTGGGATTCCTTGTATATGTGGCGATTGTCGTAGGAATCACATTTCTTATCATTACGTTTGTGGGGCAGAGGACCTACGTGAGTGGGAGTTCTATGGAGAATATGCTTAGTCATGGGGATAACCTGATTGTAGACAAAATCACATACCGTTTTTCGGAGCCAAAAAGGTTTGATATCATTGTTTTTCCCTTCCGCTATGAGGAAAATGTCTACTATATCAAAAGAATCATTGGTCTGCCTGGAGAGACGATTCAGATACGGGATGGAGAGATCTACATAGACGGAGAGATTTTGTATGAGTCTTATGGCAGAGAAGTAATGAAGAGTGCAGGCCTGGCGGCAGAGCCGATTACATTGGGGGAAGATGAGTATTTTGTTCTGGGAGATAACCGGAATGACAGTACTGACAGCCGGGATCCGAACGTAAGTCTAATTCACAGGGACGAGATTATTGGCAGGGCGTGGCTGCGTATCTGGCCGTTGGATGAGATAGGAGTATTAAAACATCAGTAATGACAAAAAAGGAAGAACGTCTTCTGCGGCAGCAGGAGAAACTTCAGGCAGAATTGGTTCGGCTTGAGGGGATGAAGAGATACGAGAGAGAATACGATAAATGGGGATGGATCTGCGGGATTGATGAAGCCGGCAGAGGTCCTCTGGCGGGACCGGTGGTGGCTGGTGCAGTGGTATTACCGGCAGATTGTCAGATCCTTTATCTGAACGATTCCAAAAAACTGACAAAGAGACGACGGGAGCTGCTCTATGATGAGATTATGGAGAAAGCAGTTGCAGTGGGAGTCGGCACGGTCAGTCATACCAGGATTGATGAGATCAATATTCTTCAGGCAACTTATGAGGCCATGCGTCAGGCGGTTGACCAGCTTGGAGTGACGCCTGGAATCCTTCTGAATGATGCTGTGACCATACCAGGAGTGACCGTCAAACAGGTGCCGATTATAAAAGGAGATGCGAAAAGTGTCTCCATAGCGGCCGCCAGCGTGATTGCAAAAGTGACCAGAGACCGTATGATGGCTGCCCTGGACGAGAAATATCCGGGATATGGTTTTGCATCCAACAAAGGATACGGGTCTGCTGCCCATATGGCAGCTCTCAGGGAATATGGTCCTTGTGAGATTCACAGAAAAACTTTTATTCGGAATTATTTAGAGAGAACACATGTTTGCGAAACTTCAGACGGTGTTGCCCATGAATAAGAGAAAGACCGGGACAGAGTACGAGGAGCAGGCTGCCAGGTGGCTGGAGAGCAGGGGATACCAGATACTGGAGCGGAACTTTTACTGCCGACAGGGCGAGATTGACCTGGTTGCAGAAGAGAACGGATATCTGGTATTTATTGAAGTAAAATACCGAAGAGACGGTCATGCCGGACATCCGGCAGAAGCGGTTCATCCATACAAGCAGAAGAAAATCGTCCAAACTGCGGTATATTACTGTTATAAGCATCAGATTCCGCAGACCCGTCCGTGCCGCTTTGATGTGGTCTGTATTCTGGGCGATGATGTGGAATTGATTAAAAATGCATTTGAAATGCTGTGATTTGACAGGAGCCGTGGATATGTGGAAAAAGAAAACAGAAAATAAAGACATGTATTTAAAAGAAGAAAATGGCGTACCATATTTTGTGTTCCGGAATCTGGAGGACACAAAGCTGGTGCGCCATGGTTTTTCTACCCGTATGGGAGGAGTAAGCAAAGAACATCTGTCAGAGTTGAATCTGAGTTTTACAAGAGGAGACGATCCGGAAAATGTCAGAGAGAATTTCCGCCGAATCGGGCAGGCCATTGGTTTCGCACCGGAATCTTTGGTTTTGTCTCAGCAGACACATACGACGAATATTCGACTGGTAACAGAGGAAGACCGGGGCAGGGGATATACAAAGCCTCTGAACTATACAGATGTGGATGGTTTGATTACCAACGTCCCGGGGCTTGTGCTGGCAACGTTTTATGCGGACTGTGTTCCGCTGTTTTTCGTGGATCCGGTACGTCGGGCTGTCGGGCTGTCTCATTCAGGCTGGAAAGGAACGGTGAACCGGATGGGAGCAGTGACCATAGAGCGGATGAAAGAAGCTTTTGGCACAGAACCGTCGCATCTGAAAGCAGCTGTCGGGCCTTCCATCTGTCAGGATTGTTATGAAGTCAGTGAAGATGTGGCACTTGTGTTCAAGAAAGAGTTTCGGGCATATGCAGATGATCAGCTGCTGTACCGGAAGCCCAACGGCAGATATCAGCTGAATCTTTGGCGTGCCAATGAGATTGTACTTCTGGAGGCAGGGGTGAAACGGAAAAATCTTGCCATGACGGATATCTGTACCTGCTGCAATGAAGAACAAATGTTCTCTCATCGGGCCAGCCATGGACAGAGAGGGAATCTGGGAGCGTTTCTGGAGCTGATCCCGGAGGAGCAGAAAAGATGAGCAGGATGTGCGATACAAAATATCCCATTCTTCTTGTTCATGGGATGGGATTTCACGATCACCGTTTGTTGAATTACTGGGGAAGGATTCCGAAGAGACTTGAGAGGAACGGAGCCAGAGTCTTTTATGGTAATCAGGACAGTCATGCCTCTATAGAAAGCAATGGCCGTTTTCTGTATCATCGCCTTCAGGAGATTTTAAAGGAGACAGGAGCAGAGAAAGTAAATATCATTGCACATTCCAAAGGAGGCCTGGACAGCAGATGGATGATCTCTCATTTGGATAAAGGACTCCATGTGGCGTCTCTTACAACGATTGCCACTCCTCACCACGGAAGCCATACTGTGGATCAGCTGCTTCGATTTCCCGTTATTTTGGTGAAAATTGTTTCATTGTTCTGTGACTTCTGGTATCGGTTAATGGGGGATCGGAATCCGGATTCGTATGAGGTGTTTCACAGCCTCACGACAGAATGGATGGCAGGATTTAATGGAGAAACTCCGGATGTGGAAGGAGTCCGTTATCAAAGCTATGCGTTTGTGATGAAACATCTGTGGAGCGATCTTTGGATGTGGTTCCCCTGTCTGATCGTGCGTTTGATCGAGGGGGCAAATGATGGGCTGGTGACTCCCAAAGCCGCTGCATGGGGTGAGTTCCGGGGAATTTATACCGGATGTGGCAGTCAGGGAATCTCTCACTGCGATGAAGTGGACCGCCGGCGCCGACGTTTGACAAAGAAGCAAAGCCAGCAGGCAGATCAGGTATCGGATATGGCAGAATTCTATTGTAATCTGGTGGGCGAATTGAGAACCTGGGGATTATAGATAACAGAACAGAATGAATATTTTCCATAGTCCGGATAAAATAGTGACTATACAGACAGAACAGCTTCTGTTAGAATAAAAACAGAAGTTTGTACCATTATATCAATCAGGAGGGTGAAGCAAATGAAAATTATCAAGGCAAAAGATTATGAGGATATGAGCCGTAAGGCGGCCAACATCATCTCTGCACAGGTGATCATGAAGCCGGATTGTGTGCTAGGTCTGGCGACCGGGTCTTCTCCGGTGGGGACCTATGAGAAGCTGGTGGAATGGTATCGCAAAGGCGATCTGGATTTTGGCGATGTGACGACGGTAAATTTGGACGAGTACCGCGGGCTGCCCAGGGAAAATGATCAGAGCTACTATTATTTTATGCACAATCATCTGTTTGACTATGTGAATATCAATCCGGAGAGAACATTCCTTCCAGATGGCATGAACGATGATCCGGAGAAAGAATGTGCAAGATATGAAGAAGTGATCTGTGCTACGGGCGGTGTAGATCTGCAGCTTCTGGGACTGGGACACAACGGGCATATTGGTTTCAATGAGCCAGGAGAGTTTTTTGAGAAAGGGACGCATTGCGTGGATCTGCAGCCCAGTACCATTGAGGCAAACAAGCGTTTCTTCGCGTCTGCAGATGATGTTCCGAAGCAGGCTTACAGTATGGGAATTCAGACTATCATGATGGCGAAGAAGATTCTGGTGGTAGTCAGCGGAGCAGATAAGGCAGAGGCGGTGAAGAACGCATTCTTTGGTCCTGTGACTCCGAAAGTGCCGGGCTCCATACTGCAGATGCATCCCAATGTAGTAGTGGTTGCTGATGAAGCGGCATTATCCAAATGCACACTCCCCGAATAAATTAAGGCGGTAGAAACCATGAAGATCATCAATGCGAAGGTATATACAAAAGATGGAGTCTTTGAACAGAAAGAAGTGTATACGGACGGAGAAAGGATCGCAGAGCAGAGTACGGATGAGGAAGTAATTGATGGAGCAGGATGTTACCTGATACCGGGTCTTACAGACATTCATTTTCATGGATGCGTGGGCCGGGACTTCTGCGACGGAAGTCAGGAGTCTATAGAAGCTATGGCAGTATATGAGGCGTCTCAGGGGATAACGACAATAGTTCCTGCCACGATGACTCTTGGAAAGGATACTCTGAAAAAGATCTGTGAAGAAGCAGCGTCCTATCCGAATGAAAAAGGAGCTGTTCTCTGCGGTATCAACATGGAAGGACCTTTTATTGCTCTGGCGCGTAAGGGTGCCCAGAACGGAGAGTATGTTCATCGGCCGGATTCGGAGATGTTCCGGGAGCTGAATACCGCTTCCGGCGGTCTGGTAAAGCTTCTGGCGATTGCTCCGGAGGAACCGGGGGCAGCAGAATGTATTCAGGAGCTGAAGGATGAAGTGGTGTTGTCGGTTGCACATACTACGGCAGATTACGAGACTGCAGCGGAGGCATTTCGGGAAGGAGTTCATCATGTGACTCATCTTTATAATGCCATGGCAGGTCTGTCTCATCGTTCTCCAGGCGTTGTAGGTGCGGCTGCGGATAATGAACAGGTGGAAGTGGAGCTGATCTGTGACGGGATCCATATTCATCCGGTGACGGTTCGCCAGACATTTAAAATGTTCGGCGACGACCGGATTATTCTGATCAGTGATTCTATGGAGGCTACCGGTATGCCGGACGGAGAGTACGCCCTGGGTGGTCAGAAGGTGATCAAGAAAGGCAATCATGCAACTCTGGAAGACGGGACCTTGGCGGGTTCTGCCACGAATCTGATGGATTGCCTGCGCACTGCCGTGCAGAAGATGGAGATTCCGCTGGAAAGCGCCGTGAAGTGTGCCGCTGTCAATTCTGCCAGATCTGTAGGTGTCTATGATCAATATGGCAGTATTACACCTGGGAAAATTGCCAATATGGTGCTACTGAGAGAGGATGATCTAAGCACTGTAAAAGTGATACTAAAAGGGAAAACTGTTTGAGAACGGTAGAATCAAGTTGAAAGCGTTATGAATTCTTGAAATTGTTCCGCCCGTCTTGTAGGACCGGCAATCCATCCATATGCGAAGGAGGAATGCTGATCCGGATAAGAACGGGCGGCTTTTATATTCCGGCCTCTTGGCCTGCCGACTTATGGCTTCATATATTTAATAAGCTTGTTCAATTCGTTCCAGCAGACTGTGGATTCTTTCTGTGGGATCATTTACATGTTCTGTAGATACGTCATGATTGATGCAGTCAATAATTGCAGCCAGGAATTTTGTCATATTCGCTTCTACATAATAAGGTTTTGCCAGAAGTTCTGGCGACCGGTAATTCAGGTTCGTGGTAACGACATGGCTGATATACCCCCGCTCATAGTATTCGTCAAATTTATCAAGTCCGTCTGTAAAGAGTCCAAACGTAGCACAGACAAACACTCGTCTGGCGCCCCGGTCTTTGATCTGTCTGGCCACGTCCAACATACTTTCCCCTGAAGAGATCATATCATCAATGACGATCACATCTTTGCCAGCCAGATCGTCTCCAAGAAATTCGTGGGCCACAATGGGATTTTTACCGCCTACGATTGTGGAATAATCCCGGCGTTTATAGAACATACCCATGTCAACACCCAGAACGCCTGCAAAATAAACAGCCCGCTCCATGGCGCCTTCATCCGGACTGATCACCATCAGATGCTCTTTGTCTATCTTGAGATCCGGTTCTGCTTTCAGAAGGCCTTTGATAAATTGATAAGGTGGATTGAAACTATCGAAACCATAGAGCGGAACTGCGTTACAGACTCTTGGGTCATGGGCATCGAAGGTGATGATATTTGTTACTCCCATATCCACCAGCTCCTGCAGCGCAAAAGCACAGTCCAGAGATTCTCTTTGACTTCTTTTATGCTGACGGCTCTCATAGAGAAAGGGCATGATCACATTGATCCGGTGTGCTTTGCCGTTGGTTGCAGAGATGACCCGCTTCAGATCCTGGTAGTGGTCATCCGGGGACATATAGTTCTTATGTCCGCAGACGGTATAGGACAGGCTGTGATTGAGTACATCTGCCATGATAAAGAGATCGGCTCCGCGGACAGAATCATAGAGAATCCCTTTGGCTTCTCCAGTGCCGAAACGGGGGCAGGAGCTGCGGATGATGTAAGAATCTTCATGATATCCATGGAAGTTTGGCGTGCCCTGAAGCTCCTGGTTGCTTGATTCGCGAAAATTGACCAGGTAGCGGTCCACCCCCCGGGCCAGTTCCAGGCATCCCTCCAGAGCTGCAATCTTCAGTGGTGCAAGGGGAAGGACATTTTCATAGGAAAAAATTTCAGACATAGAACCCTCCTGTCTTTTGTGTACAGTTGTTAATCTATTTATATCATTTTTCTGTACGGTGAGTCAACCCGTAAGACAGAAATTGTGGAGGAATTCTTCCGACGCATTTGGGCAGATAAAAGCGAAGCGTTGCATTTTCCGGCAATATTTAGTATAGTAGGAACAGAAAAGCAGAATGAGGGTGAACAGATATGGAGCATGTGATCAGTGCAGTGGTTCATGGAAGCATTGCACAGGAGATGGGGATTGAGCCGGGAGACGTCCTTTTATCCGTCAACGGGCAGGCGCCGGAGGATGTATTTGATTATCGTTATCTGATGAATGAAGAAGAAGTTCTGGTTCTGGTCCGAAAGTCGGATGGAGAAGAATGGGAACTGGAGATTGAGAAAGAATACGAAGAAGATCTGGGGCTGGAATTTGCGAATGGCCTGATGGATGATTACCGGTCTTGTCGGAATAAATGTATCTTTTGCTTTATCGACCAGCTTCCGAAAGGGATGCGGGATACACTGTACTTTAAAGATGATGATTCCAGGCTGTCTTTTCTGCAGGGGAATTATCTGACGCTAACCAATATGAGTGAAAAAGACCTGGACCGGATAATTTACTACAAACTGTCTCCCATCAACATTTCCTTTCAGGCGACGAATCCGGAGCTTCGCTGTAAGATGTTGAATAACCGTTTTGCCGGAGATATTCTTGAGAAAACGAAGCGGCTGAAGGATGCAGGAATCCTTATGAACGGCCAGATTGTTCTGTGCAAGGGCGTCAATGACAAAGAAGAGCTGGAACGTTCTATTCGGGAATTGAGTGGGTACCTGCCTCAGCTTCAGAGTCTGTCGGTAGTTCCGGTGGGGCTGACCCGTTACCGGGATGGGCTGTATCCGCTGGAACCATTTACGAGGGAAGATGCATGCCAGGTTCTGGCTTGCATCCGCAGATGGCAGCAAAAGCTTTATGAAGAATACGGCACGCATTTTGTTCATGCAGGAGACGAGTGGTATATTTTGGCGGGGGAGCCTGTGCCTGGGGAAGATACGTATGATGGCTATCTGCAGCTGGAAAATGGAGTTGGTATGGTACGGCTTCTGGAAGAAGAAGTGGCTGAAGCGTTAGCAGTACATCCGGGAGATGACAGGCGCCGGGAGAAGACAATTGCCACAGGGATGCTGGCGGCTCCGTATCTCCGGCGCCATGCAGATCAGATTCGGCAAAAATATCCGGGCGTAAATATAAAAGTTCTGCCGGTCCGGAATGATTTCTTTGGAGAACGGATTACAGTGGCAGGCCTGATTACAGGAGGGGACCTGATTTGTCAGCTTAGAGGAAAAGCTCTTGGGGATCAGCTGCTCCTTACTGAAAATATGCTCAGGAGCGGCGAACCGGTTTTTCTGGATGATGTGACGGTAAAAGAAGTGGAAAATGCTTTACAAATCAAAGTATCCATAGTAGAATCAAGCGGAAATGATCTTGTAAACAAAGCGATAGAATAGAAAGAGGTTAGATATGAGTAAACCGATTGTAGCCATTGTGGGCCGCCCCAATGTGGGAAAATCCACCCTGTTCAATGCGCTGGCAGGGGAGAATATTTCCATTGTAAAGGATACGCCAGGGGTGACCAGAGACCGAATTTATGCGGACGTTACATGGCTGAATCATCATTTTACCATGATCGACACTGGCGGTATTGAACCCGACAGCAGCGATATTATCCTGTCTCAGATGCGGGAACAGGCACAGATTGCCATTGATACGGCGGATGTGATTGTATTTCTGGTGGATGTACGTCAGGGACTTCAGGATGCAGATTCGAAGGTTGCGGACATGCTTCGTCGTTCGCATAAGCCGGTGATTCTGGTTGTGAACAAAGTGGACAGCTTTCAAAAATTCATGGCGGATGTATATGAGTTTTACAATCTGGGTATCGGAGATCCGGTTCCTGTATCGGCGGCCTCCCGCCTTGGCATCGGGGATATGCTGGATGCGGTGGTCAGCCACTTTCCGGAGCACGGAGAGGGCGAAGGGGAGGATGACAGACCGAAGATTGCCATTGTAGGTAAACCCAATGTGGGAAAATCCTCCATCATAAATAAACTGACCGGACAGAACCGGGTAATTGTATCGGACATTGCCGGTACTACCAGGGACGCCATTGATACGGATATTCGTTTTAATGGAAAGGAATATGTATTTATTGACACAGCCGGACTTCGCCGGAAGAATAAGATCAAAGAAGAGCTGGAACGTTACAGTATCATTCGTACAGTAACTGCTGTGGAACGGGCAGATGTGGTAGTTGTGGTGATTGATGCCTGTGAAGGCGTGACAGAACAGGATGCGAAGATTGCCGGAATTGCACATGAGCGCGGCAAAGGTGTAATCATTGCGGTGAACAAGTGGGATGCCATTGAAAAAAATGACAAGACGATCTATGAGTTTACCCGTCGGGTCCGGGAAGTGCTGTCGTTTATGATGTATGCAGAGATTTTGTTTATATCTGCAGAAACCGGACAGCGGCTGCCCAGACTTTTTGAGACCATTGATATGGTAATTGAGAATCAGACGCTTCGGATTCAGACAGGGGTACTCAATGAGATTATCACGGAAGCGACGGCTATGCAGCAGCCTCCTTCTGACCGGGGCAGACGACTAAAGATCTATTATGTGACACAGGTTTCTGTAAAGCCGCCGACTTTTGTTATTTTTGTAAATGACAAGGAATTGATGCATTTTTCTTATACCAGATATCTGGAGAACAAGATTCGGGATACGTTTGGGTTCAAAGGAACATCTTTAAAATTTATCATACGGGAGAGAAAGGAACAGTGATGGTATGGAACGGTTGATCAGCCTTGCGATTGGCTATCTGTTCGGAATCTTTCAGACAGCCTATATCTATGGCAGGATGCACGGGATCGACATCCGGGAGCATGGAAGCGGCAATGCCGGGACCACCAATGCTCTTCGGGTTCTTGGGAAAAAAGCAGGAGTGATTGTGCTTCTGGGGGATGTGGCGAAGACAGTGCTTGCAGTTGTGGCAGTACGGTTCCTGTTCGGACGGCAGGATGCGGACTGGCTGCCGCTTCTGGGAATGTATGCGGCGGGAGGAGCTATCCTTGGACATAATTTTCCGATGCAGCTGGGATTCAAAGGGGGCAAGGGAATTGCCTGTACGGCAGGGCTTGTGCTGACCCTGGGACCCATTGTGACAGTGCTGGAAGCGTCTACGTTCCTGCTTACGGTGCTGGTGACCAGATATGTGTCGCTGGGTTCTATTTTTGTGGTAATTGAACTGGTGATTGTGCTGGCAGTGCTGGGAGAGAACGGGTATTATGGCATGAGCCAGGGGCACAGACTGGAGTTCTATGCCATTGGTATAGTGCTTGCGTGCATGGCATTGTATCGGCACAGAACCAATATCGTACGTCTGCTGCACGGAACCGAAAATAAAATTTTTCAGAAAAAAAAGGAACTTTAAAACAGCAGGAGTCCGGATGCGAAATTTTAATAGGGGGAACAGAATATGGCAAAAGTCAGTGTGATTGGAGCAGGAAGCTGGGGGATGGCGATTGCGAAAGTACTGGAGACCAACGGGCATGATGTGATTGTCTGGTCCCACAGGGAGGAAGAAGCTAGAAAGCTTCAGGAAAAGCGGGAAAATGAATCCAAGCTTCCGGGAGTCAGACTTTCGGAACGTACTTTGTTTACTTCAGAACTGAAAACGGCGGTGACAGAACGGGATCTGTTGGTTCTGGCAGTTCCTTCCACGGCTGTCCGTGGTACGGCACGGCTTATGGCTTCGTATGTGAAGAAGGGACAAATTATTGTGAATCTGGCGAAAGGAATCGAAGAAAGCACATTGATGATTCTGACAGATATCATAGAAGAAGAGATTCCGGGAGCCAACGGAGCGGTTCTCTCCGGTCCGAGTCATGCAGAGGAAGTGGGGAAAGGGGTTCCCACTACCGTTGTGGCAGGTGCGAGAGACAGAGAAACTGCAGAGTATATTCAGAATATTTTTATGAATGAAGTGTTCCGGGTGTACACAAGTCCGGATATGCTGGGGATTGAGTTGGGAGGAGCCTTTAAAAATGTCATTGCCCTGGCTGCAGGTGTGGCAGATGGATTGGGCTGCGGAGACAATACAAAGGCAGCGCTGATTACCAGAGGCATTACAGAGATGAGTCGTCTTGGAGTGGCCATGGGCGGACATATTGAGACGTTCAACGGTCTGACAGGTATCGGAGATTTAATTGTGACCTGCGCTTCCGTACACAGCCGGAACCGGAAAGCCGGATACCTGATCGGACAGGGGAGAAACATGCAGGAAGCCATGGATGAAGTGAAGATGGTGGTGGAGGGCGTGTATTCTGCCAAGGCAGCCAGAATTCTTTCCCAGAAATACGGAGTTAATATGCCGATTGTGGAAAAAGTAAATCAGGTGCTTTTTGAAAATAAACCTGCGAGGGAAGCCATGGCAGATCTGATGCTTCGAGACAAGAAAATAGAAAATCCGGAGATTCCATGGAATTGATCCGGAGGGATTCCCCCGGCAATGCGTCGGCTGGCTGTAAGGAAGCCATCGGACCAGTGCCGGGGGATTGTAGTTTGTGTCGTTATCTGCCATAGAGGTGTCTCCGGGTGAAGCGGTCAGGAACGCTGTTTTCCGCAGTTCTGACAGAATTTTCCTGTGCTGATGGTACCGCAGGAGCAGGTCCAGGTCTGAGAGGAAGGCTTTCTGCTGCCGCATTCAGAGCAGAAGTTACCTGTGTTGACAGTACCGCAGGAACAGGTCCAGGTCTGAGAGGAAAGCTTTCTGCTGCCGCATTCGGAGCAGAATTTTCCCGTGTTGACGGTACCGCAGGAACAGGTCCAGCTTTCAGAGGGCGTGGGCTTTGTCTGCTGCATCTGCATGGCATTGGTTTGAGAAGCGGCTGAGAGAAAGTTTCCGCCGGTCTGCATTCCCATCCCCATTCCCATAAAGCCGGTCATAGAGCCGTTCCGGTTAGAGCCGGCGGCTTCCATACCTCTGGCAAGAGAGCCCTGTACATAACCTTCCCGGATGGAAGCGTCGCTCAGCATGGCGCCCTGATTGCGCATATGGATCAGTTTTTGGGACTCTCCGTCATAAGAAATACTTGCAATTCCCACAGATTGGATCTCCATTCCCCGGTGCAGGTTCCAGTCGTCGTCCAACACATGAGCCATATATTGGCCGAGCTCCCGGCTTTTAGAGGTGACATGGGAGATGCGGAGACCGTCTGCCGACATCTGATTCAGTGCAGACTGTAGTGCTTCCAGAAATTCATTCAGGTATTGTTCATTAATGTCAGAGACCGTCACATGGTCTTCGTTCTTTGGGATAACTTCTGCGTAAAATTTCAGGGGATTGGTAATTTTAATGGAATAAGTTCCATGTGCCCGGAGAAACAGCTCTGCGTTGTAAAAGCTGTCGAAATAGTTGACCGGATTGCGGGTACCGAATTTGATCCCTTTGATTTCCTGAAGGTTGATAAAATAAACCATTTGCCTGGAAGGGGTCTGTCCGCCGAAGCGAATCCGGTTGAACACTTCGTCCAGTGTGTCCTGAAACTGTCCGTTAAAGAGAGACGGCAGGGAAGAATTATCCACTTCATAGTAGCCTTCTTCTGCAGTGTAATCTACGATTTTTCCTCCGTCTACCAGCATCATGAACTGATTAGGACAGACGTGAATGATGGAACCATTGGATACGGTATCTGCACTTCCTTTTCTATTGTGGCCCTGACGGGTGCGCACACCTTTCGTGAATATAACCTGATCTGAGCATTTATCTGCTTCATAGACTTCCAGCCAGCTGTCTGCAAGGGCACCTTTTACAGCAGAAGCTGCAGCTTTGATAATTCCCATGATGATTTCCTCCTGAATGAAACAATGACTGTATTTATTATATATAAAATAATGAGAATATGCAATCTCCATAACTTGTCAACCTTTTTAAAATAGGCTAAAATATCAGACAGGAGAGACAAACTATGGAGATTGTAAAAATTCGTCTTGGGAATCTGCTGCTGCCATCCAACATATTGATGGCTCCGCTGGCGGGCTACACTTGCTATCCTTTTCGAATGCTGGCCTATGAACTGGGTGCGGGACTTTGCTTTACGGAGATGGTCAGCGCCAACGGACTGAAGTACCAGGATCGTGCCACAAAGCGTCTTCTGTTCACCACAGAGGATGAGAAGATCAAGGCGGTCCAGCTTCTGGGAGGCAATCCGGCGGTGATGGAGCAGATGGCAGGGAGCGGACTTCTGGACGATTTTGATATTATTGATATTAATATGGGGTGTCCGGTTCCAAACGTGTTCAAAAGTGGTGAGGGAAGCGCGCTGATGCTGGATATGAAGCGGGCTTCTGCGATCATCCGGGGTTGTAAGAGGAGCGGTAAAGTGGTAACAATAAAGTGCCGTACCGGTATCCGGGAAGACGAGATGTTTGCAGCTGAATTTGCCCGGATGTGTGAGGCGTCCGGAGCGGATATGATCACGATTCACGGAAGAAGTCGAAGTATGATGTATGATGGGGAACCCTGTTACAGGGAGATTGAGCAGGCGAAGGCGGCTGTGAACATACCAGTGATTGCCAATGGCGGGATCTTTTCTGCAGAAGATGCCGGGCGAATGGTTTCCAGGACAGGAGCGGACGGAGTGATGATTGCACGTTATGGATTGGAGAATCCTTTTATATTCAGCGAGCTGACGGGAATTCCCTGCAAAAAGACGGCATTTCAGCTTCTGACAGAACAGATGGAACTGACAAGACGGTATTATGATGAGACATTTACGCTGATTTATATAAAGAAGTTGGCGGCTTATATGATGAAGAAACGAAGGGGCACGAAAAGATACAAGCAGCGCTTATATCAAAGCGGAAGCCTCCAGGAGCTTCAAAAAGTGACAGAACTGATTTTTGGAGAAATATAAAAGATGATGGGGATATATCAGATCCGGGATGGAATCCTGGAAGCTTATACAGGAAGAGAAACGGTTGCTCTGGTACCGAAGGGTGTGCACACCATTGGAGAAAATGCGTTCAAAGGCTGTGTTTCTCTGCAGAAAGTGGTACTGCCTTCTGGTCTTCACAGAATTGAATCAGGTGCTTTCAAGGGCTGTAGAAAGCTGGAGGAGGTCCGGATTCCGGAAGGAGTATGCGGGCTCGGCAATTATGCGTTTCATCGCTGTCATGCGTTAAAACAGATTGTATTGCCTGAAACGGTAGAAGAACTTGGGGATTGCGTGTTTCTTTACTGTGACAGCCTGACAGAGGTGCGAATGCCGGGTGTGAAGAGACTGGGGCGGCAGGTCTTTGTCAATGATGTGCTTTTAAAAGAACTGCAGATCTCTCCAAATCTGTGCGAAGAGGATCTCTGTGATGTGTTCACGGGATGCGGAAAGATCCAGAGAATTACTTTTCCGGACGGAAAAGTCTGTCAGTTTGCCAATGCAGTAGAAGCGGCGGAAGGAGGGAAGGAATTGCCTTCTCTTGTCCGGGCTGTTGCTGTGGATGTTCTGCGGATGATGGAACTGGACGGCAGATGTTTGGTTCGCTTTTTAACGAATCTGAAGCATGTGGAGATTCCGGAAGGGATTGAAAGTCTTGCTAAAAGTTGTTTTTTTGACAAACGGGGAATACTGTCCGTGACATTTCCCAGGTCTCTGAGAGAGATCGGAAACCGTGCATTCCGTAATTGTATCAATCTGGAACGTGTGATTTTCAGAGGAGAAGATCCGAAGATTCACTCGGATACGTTTAAAAGCTGCTCATCTCTGAAATACATTCATACCTGGGAAGGGAGCGTTTATGAACTTTCAGGTCCTGGAATGATAAAAGAGAAAGGAATTCCTTCTTTGGTCTCGGCCATTCACCGGCAGGTGCTCGGAAATTTCAGGATCAGCGGGACCATGCTTCTGAAATATCTGGGTTCAGAGTCCAGAGTGGTGGTGCCAGAGGGAATTACGGTGATTGCCGAAGAAGCTTTTGCAGGAAATGAAGCCGTTGACCGGGTGATTTTGCCGGAGAGTGTGAGGAGGATCGGAGCAGAAGCCTTCCGGGACTGCGTGCTGCTGCAGACGATTGTTCTTCCGGAAAGTCTCTCACAGATGGGTGCCAGGGCATTTGAGAATTGTGTAAAACTGATACGTATCCAGATACCTTCAGCAGTTTCACGGATTAAAGAACGGACGTTTCGGCGGTGCCGGGTACTGCGGGAAGTAAAGCTGCCGGAAGGATTGCAGGAGATTGGAGAAAGTGCTTTTTATGAGTGCGCTGCCATAGGAAAGATTGAGTTTCCAAGCGGTCTTACGGCCATTGGTCAGATGGCATTTTACAGATGCGGCAGTCTGAAGGAGGTGAGTCTTCCCCCAGAGACAGAGTATGTGGGAAGTCTGGCATTTGCACAAAGCGGCGTCCGGAAAGCGTGGATATCAGGAAGCGGCAGGAATTATGGGACCGATCTGTTCGGTGGCTGCAACAGGCTCAAATCTCTGGTGGTGAAGGAAGGGGTGCACCATATCCCGGATAAGCTGGCCTATGGTTGTACGGCGCTCCGGCATGTATCACTGCCGTCGACCCTTCAATCTGCCGGACGACATGCGTGGGAAGAGACCCCTTTTCTGGCTGTCTGGAGGGAGGAAGAACGGAATGAGCCGGAAGACGGGATCTTCTGGGATGGACGGGATCTGGCAGGAGAAGTGCGGCTTCCGGATCAGATCCGGATTCTGGCCGGCGGCGCCTTTTACGGAAACGAGGATGTGACAGCAGTATATCTGCCGGAACATCTAAGGTGGTTAGGTCCGGCGGCGTTTAAGGGCTGCAGGCGGCTTCGGACGGCTTTTGTCCCCTCTGGTATAAAAACACTGGAAGCAGAGGTGTTCTCCGGCTGCGGGGAGCTTAAAAGCGTGCTCTTGTCCGAAGCAGCAGAGATGGTCAGGGAAGGCGTGATGGAAGACCGATATGAAGAGCGTCTGTCCGACTCCTGTCATCCAGCATGGGAAATTGTGGGAGAACGAACGTTTTATCGGTGTCAGAAGATCCGGAAAATCCGCCTGGAGCGGGCGGAAGAGATTGGGAAGGAAGCGTTTGCCGGATGCCTGTCTTTGATGAAAGGAATTATAAATCGGATTAATAAAATAGGAGAACGGGCGTTCGAAGATACGGCTTTTATGAAAACCGGAGAGGGAATGCCTGTCGTGATTGGAACAGTGGCGGTCTGTGGTTCTGCCTGCGTCGGGACGGTTCAGCTACCGGAAGGAGTGACTGGTATTGCACCCTATGCATTTGCAGGCAACAGGCAGATTGCCAGGATTCTGCTGCCTGAGAGCCTTCTGTGGATTGGCGAGGGTGCTTTCTTTGGATGCAGTCGGGTAACAGAAGTGGAGTTTTCCAAAGGACTTCAGAAAGTCGGCGCCTGTGCATTTGAGAGATGTATCTCGCTGCAAAAAGCAGAAGTTTTGGCGCCTCAGGTGGGTGCGTCTGCTTTTGCAGGATGCAGGGCTCTTGAGCAGGCAATTCTTCCCCGGGTATCCATATTGGGAAGGCGTCTTTTTGCTGGTTGCGCAGAACTTACAGAATGTATCTGTGGGCGTGCAAGGGCAGTGCAGCCCTATTGCTTCAGCGGATGCAGAAAGCTTAAGAAGCTTGATACCGGCAGTTTCTGCGTTATCAGAACTTTTGCATTTGACGGGTGCGATAGTTTGAGGCGGGTAGAGCTGCAGGACGGAGTTTGCTTGGGAGAACATGCGTTCGAAGATTGCGGAAATCTGGAAGAGGTCATACTGACAGGAGAACAGGGCAGAGTCGATTTGTCGGAGTATGCGTTTTCCGGATGTACGAGGCTCCGAAGCGTCACATATCAGGGGACAGAATGGATCTTTCACGGGTATGGGGATATTCTCTTGGAGGGTATTCCGGAGACAGTGCGGTTTTTGCTGCACAGCGCGTACAGCTGCTTTGAGGTGGAGCAGGAAGAGGAGTTGTACAGTTATCGGGGTGCGGGAAGAAAAGTAAAGATACCTGAAGGCATCAAAAGGATTCGGGAGGATGTATTTCGGGATCATCCCATGCTTCAGGAGGTGGAGATTCCAAAAAGTGTGGAATACATTGGCGCAAGGGCATTTCACGGTACTGCATGGCTGGAACAGCGCAGAAAAGAATCTCCCATGGTGACAGTAAACCATATGCTTCTGGACGGATCCTGCTGCAGGGGGGAAGTGACGGTGCCAGAGGACATCCGCCTGATCTGCGGCTGGGCATTTGCAAACGGCATGGAGATAAAGAAGATTTGTTTTCTGTCTGACCGGGTGCAGGTGGAAGAATATGCATTCCGGAACTGTATTTTTCTGGAGGAAATGATTTTGCCGGATGGCACGGTAGTGAAATTTGCCGGAATTGAAGACCGGTATAGAGAACTGCCTGCCTTGGCCAGACAGGCAGCATTGGACGGAATGAATTGTTTTAAGACAGATGCAGATGGAGTGCTCCTGGAGTGTACAGGCAACATATCCAGGCTTCGGCTGGCCAGAGGAATCACAGCCATCGAAGAGGGGGCGTTTCAGGACGGAAATCTTCTGACAGAGGCGATGCTGCCGGAGACGGTAAAATCTATCGGGAAAGGCGCCTTTATGGGCTGTAAATGGCTGGAAGTGGTTTACGGAGCCACTGGTGTGGAACAGATTGAGGAGCGGGCATTCTCCGGCTGCGGGAAGCTCCGGCGGATAGAACTGTCAGAAAGTCTGAACAGGATCAGTGCCAGAGCTTTTGAGCACTGTACTTCTCTGGAAGAGATCCTGCTTCCGGAAGGGATAGAAGAGATTCCGCCGGGCGCCTTTTACCGGTGCCATAGTCTGAGGCGGGTGAATCTTCCGTCCACCCTGAAGAAGATCGGGAGGGAAGCATTCGCTTTCTGCCGGCAGCTCTCAGAGATTCGGATTCCGGAAAGTACTCTGGTGGAAGAACGTGCGTTTGCAGGATGTGCGTTGGACATTCTTCCAGTTATCAGGGGTTTAAGCGTGTCGGATGCGGAACTATAAATAGGAGGACTCACAGTTGTATTATCGTAAACTGGGCAGGACAGGTCTGAATGTATCAGAAGTTGGTTTTGGGACAATTCCTGTTTTGAAAGGCAGTGTTCCTGTTCTGCCTGATTATTATAATCTGGAGGAAGAAGAAGCGCTGAAAGTTATGGAACATGCTTTTCGCCGGGGTTGTAATCTGTATGATACGGCCATTGTTCCGGAATATGGAGATGCAGAATTAAAACTTGGGAAATTTGCCGCCCGTGTGGGCCGGAAGAACGTGATCCTCTCTGATAAAGCGCGGTTTTTCGACGGCAATGAGATGTATCAGGCAGTCTGTACATCCTGTGAAAATCTGGGAACTTATGCGGACTTATATTTCGTTCATCAGGTGGAGGAAGAACATGAAGAGGAAGTTTTTCGTCCAGGCGGGGCGCTGGACGCGCTTACAGAACTGAAAATGGAGGGAAAGATACGCTTTTTGGGAATTGCTTCGCACTATTATGAGACTCTCATCCGGGGAGCGGGGGATTGCCGGGTGGATGTGCTGCAGGGGAGCGGAAATCTTCTGGAACGGGGAATGCTGGATCGAATGAGAACGGAACCGCTTTTTTCTGAAAAGGGGATTCTGATTAATAAGGTTTATGCAGCAGGGATTCTTACCAGTTTTTTTCCGGTTCGTATGCTGCTTGGAACAGTTCTGTCTTATCCGATATCCTGTGCGCTGATCGGTATCGGGACGTCGGAACAGGTAGATGAGGCCATGGGGCGGGAGGTCGGGATTGGGCAGGAGGAACAGCCTTCTTTTGAAGAGGTGCTGTCTGTGCTGGAAAAGGATTATCAGCCGATTCCCTGTGACCGGTGTCAGAGGTGCAGATGCCCTTATGGGACAGAGATCCATACGCTGTTCCGGCAGTACCAGTACTATTTCCTTGGAAAAGAATACTGGGCGCTTCGGAAACTGGACCTGGGAATTGACAAAAGTGCAGAATTATGCAGGAAATGTGAATGGATGCCCTGTATGGAACAATGTCCCCGCAGAATCCGGATACCGGAAGAGGTGGAGAAGATACAGAAACTGGTAAGGGAACGTCTGTAAGACAGAAAGGAGGCATAAAATAAAGGGAAATAGTTAAAACAGGTATGGAAAAATGGTTACAGTAAGTCTGTGTATGATCGTAAAAGACGAAGAGGCAGTGCTTGCAAGATGTCTGGATTCTGTAAGAGAAGCGGTGGATGAGATTGTGATCGTAGATACAGGATCTGTGGATCAGACAAAAGAAATAGGGCGGCAGTATACGAAGAAAATCTATGATTTTCCATGGAATGATGATTTTGCATCCGCAAGAAATGCATCTTTTGCACATGCAGAGATGGATTATTGCATGTGGCTGGATGCAGATGATGTGATGAACAAGGCGGAACGGGAGCGGTTTCTCCGGTGGAAAGAGCAGGCGGACGGCAGCGCAGATGTAGTGATGATGAAGTATGCAGCCGGGCTGGATGAGCAGGGGAAGGAGACATTCTGCTATTACAGAGAGCGGCTTCTGAGGAGGGCCAAAGGGTTTCAGTGGAAAGGCAGAGTGCATGAGGCCATTGAGACGAGAGGTAAAGTGGAATATCTGGATATCCGGGTAGAGCACCACAGTGAGAAAAAGCAGTATGGAGACCGGAATCTGCGGATTTATCAGCGAATGAGAGAGGAAGGAGAAGAATTTTCAGCAAGAGATCTCTTCTACTATGCAAGAGAGTTGTATTATCACAAAAGGTATGAGGAAGCAGTGGGATGCTTCCTGTTTTTTTTGGACAGGAAGGATGGATTTCCGGAGAATCAGGCAGAAGCATGCCGGTTTGCGGCTTACAGCCTCTATGGACTTGGCAGAGAAGAAGAAGCACTGAAATTTCTTTACAAAGGACTTTGGTACCGTGCACCGGGAGGGGAGCTTTGCTGTGATCTTGGAAAGCATTTTGCAGACCGGCAGATGTGGGAGCAGGCAGTGTTCTGGTACGAGGCAGCGCTCCATGCCCGGAAAAAGGAGGAAAATGGAGGTTTTGTTCAGGAAGAGTGTTATGGATATGTGCCTTATGTGCAGCTGTGTCTCTGCCACAGTCATATGGGGGATGCAGAAAAAGCATATGAATGTCATAAAATGTCGGGGAAATATAAGCCGTATGGGAGAGAATTCCTGAAAAATGAAGAATATTTTCGGAATATGTAATAAGAACGTCCGGAAGAAGTCTGCATAATCTATGTAGTGAAAATGATTATATGAGGAGACAAACGATTATGGATTTTTTCCGAAGAAATTGTGAAAATAATTCCTGTGGATGCCAGGGACAGCCGAATATAAGGTGCTGTCCCGGACCTACGGGCCCCCAGGGTCCGAGAGGGTGCCCCGGGCCTACAGGTCCGCAGGGTATGAGAGGGTGTCCGGGACCAACAGGCCCTCAGGGTCCCATGGGGCCCGGCGGACTTGCAGGTCCCCAGGGCCCGGAAGGCCCCCAGGGGCTCCAGGGAGTCCCTGGTCCGGCAGGACCTGCCGGGGCTGCAGGACCAACCGGGGCGTCAGGTCCCCAGGGTCCTCAGGGTCCCACCGGGCCGGTCGGTCCTACGGGTCCCCAGGGTCCGCAGGGATTTCAAGGTCCTCAGGGTCCGGCAGGTCTTACGGGTCCTCAAGGTCCGGGCGGGCAGCCGGGGAATACTGGTCCTGCCGGGGCAGTTGGTGAGACAGGACCAGCAGGCCCTCAGGGTCCGTCAGGTCCCACGGGTCCGCAGGGTCCGCAGGGATTTCAGGGTCCGGCAGGTCCTCAGGGTCCCGCTGGTCCTACTGGCGGCACCGGAGCGACTGGCCCACAGGGTGCAACGGGCCCGGCAGGACCAACCGGGGCGCAGGGGCTTCCGGGGGCAGTGGGTCCCACCGGAGCCACAGGCCCTGCTGGAGCAGCCGGCCCTGCTGGTCCCACCGGCCCGGAAGGTCCGCAGGGCTTACAGGGAATTCAGGGGCCTGCAGGTCCCACTGGTCCGGCGGGTCTGGCCGGCCCAACTGGAGCGACCGGGCCAAGCGGAGCGGCTGGAGTCACAGGCCCTGCTGGAGCGACTGGTCCAACTGGCCCCACCGGCCCGGAGGGTCCTCAGGGCCTGCAGGGTGTTCCTGGCCCTGCCGGCTCAACCGGGGCAACGGGTCCTGCCGGGGTTATTGGTCCTACCGGCCCTGCCGGAGCCACCGGTGAAATAGGCCCCACGGGTCCTCAGGGTCCTCAGGGCCTACAGGGTGTTCCTGGTCCGACCGGGGCAGCCGGAGCTACCGGAGCGGTTGGTCCGACCGGAGCAGCGGGACCTGCCGGAGCGACTGGTCCGACCGGGGCAGCCGGAGCTACCGGAGCGGTTGGTCCGACCGGAGCAGCGGGACCTGCCGGAGCGACTGGTCCGACCGGGGCAGCCGGAGCCACCGGAGTAGCTGGTCCCACTGGAGCGACCGGTCCCGCCGGAGTAGCCGGCCCAACCGGGGCGACTGGTCCCACCGGAGCGACCGGCCCGACTGGTCCCACTGGCCCAACTGGTCCGGCGAACGGTCTGGCGTCTTATGGAGGAGTGTACAATACGGCGCCTCAGACGCTGAACCTGACCCTTGGAGGCACTACCCAGCTTCCGATGCCGTCCACAATGCCCTCTGACGCCGTGACATATACGCCGGCGAACAGCATTACGATTACCGTGCCGGGTGTATATGAAATTAACTATGAGACCACCATGTCGGCAGCTCTTGGAACTACTGTGACCACGGCTGTACGGCAGAACGGAACGAACATTCCGAGTGCAACGGTGTCCAGGCTGCTTTCCGTAGGCGTAAATTCACTGTTCAGCGGCAATACAATTGTCACACTGGCGGCAGGAGATGTGATTGATATGGCTATTTCTGCACTGATCGCAGTGGGTGTGACACTGGGCGGCGGAACCAGCGCACTTCTCACTGTAAAGAAACTCGACTAAAGAAACTTAACCAAAGAAAATGATGCATTTCTGATGACTTTCTGATGTTCTTCTGATGCTCGGATCCTGTAGTATTTTCAAGAAAGGGAGACTGTAAACGCAGTGTTTCTTAAGAGAAAATATTACAGGATTCACATCAGAAGAATAAGGAAGAGGTGCGCGATGAAATTTAGAAAATGGTGGTGTTTGTTTTGGACAGTCTGTATGTTTCTGATATACGGCTTTGCGGTACATGCAGAGACGGGGGAGGAAGAGAAGAATCTTACAGCTGCTCCGTATTTCTTCATTCAGGACGGCGATCCGTCCATTGACCGCCTTCCGCTGAAGGGGACGGAAGTAAAAACCAATATCAATGGAATTATTGCAGAGACTTATGTGACGCAGACCTATGCCAATGAAGGGGAACGTCCTATCAATGCCAGTTATGTATTTCCTGCCTCCACGAAGGTGGCAGTTCATGGTATGACCATGCAGATTGGCGATCAGAGGATCACTGCCGTAATCAAAGAAAAAGAGGAGGCAAAAGAGGAATATGAGGAGGCAAAGAGCGAGGGGAAGAGTGCGTCTTTGCTGGAAGAAAAGCATTCCAATGTCTTTACCATGGATGTGGCGAATGTCATGCCGGGAGATACGATCCGTATAGAACTACATTATACGGAAATGGTGGAATCTTCAGAGGGGACCTGCAGTTTCGTATTTCCGACGGTCGTTGGCCCCCGCTATGCAGGTGTACTGGAGGAAGGCCAGGCAGAGGAAGGGGAATGGGTGGAGACCCCATATCTGGAAGAGGGAGTGTCTCCTGACAGTGAATATCAGATCGCTGTAAATGTATCTACAGGAGTTCCTATTGCAGATCTTCGTTGCGACACGCATGAAGTGAATGTGGAATGGAAGAAAAATTCAGAGGCAAAAGTTACTTTGGCAGATTCGGGGGACTTTGTAGGAAACAGGGATTTTATACTGGAATATGAGATGTCCGGGGAAGAGGTCCAGTCCGGCCTTATGCTTTATGAAGGTGAGGAGGAGAACTTTTTCCTGCTGACCATGCAGCCGCCTGAGAGATATGAGCCAAAAGATATTTTGCCGAGAGAATATATTTTTATTCTGGATGTATCCGGTTCCATGGAAGGGTATCCCCTGGATACAGCGAAAGAACTGATTCGGAATATGGTTGGAAATCTGAGAAGTACAGATTGTTTTAATCTGTTTCTCTTCTCGGATATTGTCTCTGAGATGTCTCTTCAGTCATTGGCAGCTACGGAGGAAAATATAAAATGCGCCATGGATCTGATTGATATGCAGGAGGGTGGCGGCGGTACGGAACTTGCGGCGGCGCTTGACTGTGCCCTTGCAACTCCGGCAAAAGAAGAAATGGCAAGAAATGTGGTGGTCATTACAGATGGATATATATATGATGAAGAGACAATTTTTAGACAGGTTCGGGAGCAGCAGGGAGAGGCAGATTTTTTTGCATTTGGTATTGGAAGTTCGGTCAACCGTTCCCTGATGGAAGGAATCGCGGCAGTCGGGATGGGCGAAGCATTTGTGGTGACAGAGGAAGAAGAAGCAAAAGAGACTGCAGAGCGTTTCCGAACTTATATTGAGGCACCGATTCTAACGGATATTCAGGTGTCATTTGACGGTTTTGATGTATATGACACAGAGCCTTCTGCAGTTCCTACACTGTTTGCAGAAAAACCGGTGGTTCTCTTTGGAAAATGGAGGGGAGAGCCGGATGGGACTGTCCGCATATCTGGTAAGAGCGGAAGCGAAGACTATGTACAGGAACTGAAAGTATCGGATACGTCTCCAACAGAAGAAAACGAAGCAATTCGTTATCTGTGGGCGCGGAAGAAAGTGGAGGCTTTGACAGCGTATGGATATGCCACAGTGGACGATCACACAAAGGAAGAAATTACTTCCATAGGTCTTGACTACAGCATGATGACGCCTTATACATCCTTTGTGGCGGTACTTGATACAGTCCGAAATCCGGACGGGAGCAGCATGGATGTGGACCAGCCGTCACCTCTTCCAAAAGGGGTCAGCGAGTATGCTATTGGAGGATATTTGTTCGGCGCAGAGCCCGGGGAAGGGCTTCTGGCAGCTATGGCATTGCTTGGAGCAGGGACATGCTTTCTGAAAAAACGGAGAAGGAAAAGATGTGGATAAGACTTCAGAAGTGCGGGGGATGTTATCTTCTGGGAGGGTGTTTTGCCATTTGGCTGAAATACAGATACAGTCATGCAGGCAGCGAGGAGTTGTTATGGCTCCTGCAGCCTGTTGCCTGGTGGGCAGGGCACCTCGGCAGGATGTCATTTGTATATGAAAAGGGTATTGGATATATAAATCATACAGTTCGATTTATCATTGCGCCGTCATGCTCGGGTGTTCAGTTTTTCATCATAGTCATGTTGATGCTGTTGTTTGCGTTTGTTCATCGGATGGGGACGCAGAAGAAGAGATGGGCATGGATGCTGTTTGGACTTTTTGTGGCATACGGATATACTGTGTTTGTAAATGGTATACGGATTGTGCTGGCTGTGGAGCTGCCTTTGTTTCTGGCAAGGGTTCGGTTCTGCGTCGGATGGCTGTCGCCGGAACGGCTGCACACTTTGATCGGGGTGGCTGTGTATTTTACAGCACTCCTATTTCTGTATCAGGCAGCGGATGCTGCAGTATGTTTCCGGGAAAGGGGATCTGGTAAGGATAATCCGGATATAGACACGGATATGCATGGGAATCCGAAAGGAAAACACCGGTATTTGATACCGGCATTCTGGTATTTTTTTATTGTACTGGGTGTTCCTTTTCTCAATCGTGCGGCGGCAGATAACAGAGCAGGATTTATAGAATACGCTTTTGTGACAGCAGGAGGATGCCTGGGGGTGTTGACTGTATTAAAAGCAGGAAAGAAATTACTGCATGGTTGCAGGCGGGCGTAACCAGGATGGCGGTCCGGGGTTTATGAAGGGAACTTTCATGTCCGGATCGTGTGCTGCTGGTTATAGAGCGAAAGGCAACAGGAAAATCACAGGGAGAAAAAGTATTTGCTGAAAGATTGTTTCTCAGGCACAGGTGTGTTATACTATCCTGACAAACAGATAAAAACTGTGATTGGAGAATGGCCATGAGGAGAGAAGAATTTCGTTCACTGACAGAGAAAGGACCGGTGCTTCTGGATGGAGGGACCGGTTCTTGTCTGCGCAGCATGGGTATGCCCGCGGGAGTATGTACAGAGAAGTGGGTATATGAGCATCCGGAGACGATTCGCAGGCTGCAGCAGGAATATGCAGATGCAGGCTCGCAGATCATCTATGCCCCCACATTCGGAGCAAACCGGTTATCGCTTGAAAATATGGGGCTTGCAGAACAGGCAGAAGAATATAATCGGGCTTTGGCAGCAGAAACTCTGAAGAATATAGGAAACAGAGCTTTTGTGGCTGGAGACCTGTCTACAACAGGCAAGCCCATGGAACCTTATGGTCCTGCTACCTATGACGGGCTTTTGGAGATCTACAAAGAACAGATTCGGTATCTGGCAGAAGCAGGAGTGGACCTTCTGGCAGCGGAGACGCTGCTTTCCTTGGATGAAGCGCTGGTCATCTGCGATGCGGCCAGAGAGGTTTGCGAACTGCCTTTGATGATTTCGTTCAGTTGCGAGGGAGATGGTAATCTGTATTTCGGAGGAACAGTGGCGGACGCGGCAGCTGCTCTGGAAGCCATGGGCGTGGACGCAGTAGGTGTGAACTGTTCGGTGGGTCCGGATCAGCTGGAAGCAGTGATCCGGCAGCTTAGGGGAGTGGTGTCCATACCCGTGCTGGCAAAACCCAACGCAGGGATGCCGGTGATTACAGACACCGGGGAAGCGGTATACAGTATGGGGGCAGAAGAATTTGCCCGGCATTTGCTTCATCTTCGGGACTGCGGGGCGTCTCTGATCGGCGGATGCTGCGGGACGACTCCAGAGTATATTAGAAATATAAAGAAGAGCTTATAAAATGAAGAAAGTAACGGTATTGTGTGGCAGTTTTCTGTTTATCTGCCTGTTTGTCCTGTATATGACATCCTGGAAAAACAGGAGAATTATGGGATCAGAAATGTTTTCGGACGCGGAGATCCGATTCCTTCTGGAAAGTAAGAGTCCGTTGGAGGACGGGATTCAGGCGGAACTTCTGATTAATGGCGTGGGCGCCGCTTATGAGGAGAAGGAAGCAAGATATTATATTCCGAAAAATATGGAAGACGGACAATGGAAAGGAAGCATCCAGGCAGCAGTGGAAGGGCTTCCTGCTTCGGTTGCATGGGCAGAGGACGATGCATTCGGCAATATGAGGCAGGCAGTGGCTGAGGGGCATGTTTTTCGGTGTGTGATCTATAATGAGACGGGATATAAGTGGACGAATGTGTTGTTTACCGGGCTTCCGGTGATGAGTATTGATGGGGATATGGGAGAACCTGGAAGCCGAGTGTCTGTATTTGACCCGGTGAAAAGCTTCCGGAAAGATTATCAGGTAGAGGAAAGCAGTGCGTATTACAATATCCGGGGCAACGCCAGCAGGCGGTTTGAGAAGATCGGCTATCGCCTGGAATTATTTTATGATGACGGAAGCGCGGGCAGGGATCTGTCGCTGCTTGGAATGAGGTCGGACAACGACTGGCAGCTGAAAGCAATGTATTCGGACCGGAGTAAGCTGCGAGACAAGCTGTCCATTGACCTGTGGAATCAGATTGCGGCAGGAACAGGAACCAGGGCGGATGACGGCTGCAGAATGGAGTATCTGGAACTGATTGTGAACGGAGAATACCGGGGACTTTACGGTCTGGTGGAACCTACTGATTATAAATCTCTGGAACTGGACCGGAGCCGGGACCTGATCTACAAAGTGGTGATGGATGAGCGGCCTAATGACAGCCTGTTTGATATGAGTGAACAGACGCAGTCATTCAGTTGTGCCGGAGTCAACATTCGCCAGTCGGACAAGACGTTTTATCCCGGGATCTGGGAACCGTTCCGCATGCTCTGGAACAATGGTTATGAGACAGAGTCAGAAGAAGAACTGAAGCTTTTGTATAACTGCATTGATCGTCAGAATTTTATTGAGTATGGCCTGTATCAGAATGTGATCGCAGGTGTGGACAACCGGTTTAAAAACATTATTTACAGTACGATTGTATATGAGAACGGGACTTATACCATTCGCCGGATCCCGTGGGACCAGAACTACTCCTGGGGCGATGATTTTGAGCAGGGAGAGGATAAGGACGATAAAAATATTCGTTATAACCCGGATATTCTGACAAAATGGATGAATGAAGACGTATTCTGGAATATGCGTGCTTACGATATGGAACTTGCAGATGATATCAAAGATACATGGAAAAATTGGCGCAGCAGTTTTCTGACGGAAGAAGTCTGGAAAGACTATACGCGGGAACTGATGGCGTATCTTGTAGATTCCGGTGCATTTTCAAGAGATACCGTCAGATGGCCGGACAGCGGAAATGTACCGGCTACAGAAGAGATTGAGATATTTATTGACACACGTTTTTCATGGTTGGACGAGTATGTGTCTCAGATAGAAGCCGGCAGGGGACGGTTTTGAGTGAATGTACGTTTTCTGTTGTTGACAAAGGGGCGGTTCATTGTTACAATATTTTGGTATATATCAGACTGCACTTTAAGAGAGTGATGAGAGAAAGCAGGGAAACAGATGGATAAGGTAGTTTTTTCGATGCTGGTGGAGAATTCTTCAGGAGTTCTCAGTCGTATTGCAGGACTTTACAGCCGCCGGGGCTATAATATTGACAGTATTACTGCAGGCGTGACCGCAGATCCGAAGTTTACGCGGATTACCATTGTGGCCAGAGGGGATGAGATCATTCTGGAGCAGATTGAGAAGCAGCTTTGTAAGCTGGTGGATGTGGTGGATATCAAGAGACTGGATCCGGACAGTTCCGTATGCAGAGAGCTGGTGCTTCTGAAAGTTCTTTGCAACGAGCAGAACCGTCAGAATATCATATCCATTGCAGATATTTTCAGGGCGAAAATCGTAGATGTTTCTATAGAGTCGCTGGTGATCGAGCTGGTGGGCAGCCAGAGCAAGATTGAAGCATTTCTGCGCATGCTGCAGGGGGTGGAGATCCTGGAACTGGCCCGTACAGGAATCACCGGTCTGTCCAGAGGCACATTTGATGTGAAGATACCGGACGGAGACGGCAGGCTTGTGGACTACGATTTCATAAAAGCAGACACATTTTAAACAATGGAGGAGAAAGACAATGGCAAAAATTTATTATCAGGAAGACTGTAACCTTTCTATGCTGGATGGGAAGACCATCGCCGTGATCGGTTACGGCAGTCAGGGACATGCGCATGCGCTGAATGCAAAGGAGTCCGGCTGTAATGTGATTATCGGACTTTATGAAGGAAGCAAATCCTGGAAGCGTGCAGAGGAGCAGGGATTCGAGGTATATACAGCAGCAGAGGCGACAAAAAAGGCAGATATCATTATGATTCTGATCAATGATGAGCTGCAGGCTTCCATGTACAAGAAGGATATTGAGCCGAATCTGGAAGAGGGCAATATGTTGATGTTTGCGCATGGATTTAATATTCATTTTAACCAGATTGTGCCGCCGAAGAATGTGGATGTGACGATGATCGCGCCCAAAGGACCAGGACACACAGTAAGAAGCGAGTATCAGGCAGGGAAAGGTGTTCCGTGTCTGGTGGCTGTTCACCAGGATGCCACAGGAAAGGCACTGGAGACGGCACTGGCGTACGCATTGGCAATTGGCGGTGCGAGGGCAGGTGTTCTGGAGACCACGTTCCGTACAGAGACAGAGACAGATTTGTTCGGCGAGCAGGCAGTTCTGTGCGGTGGTGTGTGTGCCCTGATGCAGGCAGGTTATGAAGTTTTGACAGAGGCAGGTTACGATCCGAGAAATGCTTATTTTGAGTGTATTCACGAGATGAAGCTGATCGTGGATCTGATTTATCAGTCCGGTTTTGAGGGCATGAGATATTCCATCTCCAATACGGCGGAGTATGGCGACTATATCACAGGGCCAAAGCTGATCACAGAGGAGACGAAGAAGAGCATGAAGAAGATCCTGAAGGATATTCAGGATGGTTCTTTTGCAAAAGAATTTCTTCTGGATATGTCCGCGGCAGGCGGACAGGCGCATTTTAAAGCCATGAGAAAGTTAGCGGCAGAGCATCCGTCAGAGAAGGTTGGAAAAGAGATCCGGAAGCTGTATAGCTGGAATGGTGAGGATAAACTGCTCGACAACTAAACAGAATGCAGGACGGGGATGCTGCAGAATGCGGCCTTCGGCGGCTAACGACATCAGCGCGCCGGGGTGCTTCTTGCGGCGTCCTCTTTTTTATGAAATCGGGTTGCTGTGCGGAGGATCCCGCGCTGTGGTTCATATTTCAATATGCAGAGACAGAGGGGACAGACAGTGAGGAAGAAAATATTTTCAGTCGGTCAGGTGCGATGCCTGTTTATCATATTTCATATGCTGATGGTGGGATATGCAGTTCTTTTTTTGCATCCGTTTTATGGATCCAATGATGAATTTACGCTGGCAGCCATTGCCTCCGGAGCATACGGAGATTATACACAATATTTTATCTATATACACAGCGGATTTGGATGGATTTTGAAATTGTTCTATTCTCTGGTGCCGGATGTGAACTGGTATACCATAGTAATGTATGGGATAATCTTTCTGTCGCTGACGTCTGTCGGATGGGTCTTTATCGGACGGTCGAAGCGGACCGGGGCGATGTTGTCAGTCATGATGGTGATGGCGTGTACCCAGCCGCTGTATGTGGAATTCCAGTATACGAAGACTGCAGCGGTTGCGGTAGCAGCGGGGTATGTGCTTTTGTTCAGTCTTCCGGATTACAGAAAGGGAGTATCCGGTTCTGGAGAAACTCCGGGAGGAAGGACAGGCATCCGGGCTGTGGCTGGTGCGGTTCTGGGAGGAATCCTGCTGATTCTTGGATGCTGGATACGTTTTCATGCTTTTGGAATGGTAAGTCTTATGGCTTTCGGAATGTGGTTGTATCATGTGCGGGACGCCTGGAAAAGCAGAGAATGGAAGCAGCTTTTCCTTTGGGACTGCCTGCCGTGTATTCTGGTATTTTCTGTAATCGTCGGAAGTATACTTCTTGAGAATGCACTGGTATACCGGCCGGGAAGTGCAGAAGCGCATTACCGGGAATATGACAGAGCAAGACAGCAGCTTTTAGATTACGGAGTACCGGAGTGGGATGAATATGAGGCGGAGTATAAGGCGCTTGGGCTTACCAGAACAGACTGCATCAATTTTCATAACTGGCTGATTGCGGATTATGATCGATATACGGCGGATACGTTCCGGGCAGTGGTCGCATTTCGCCGGGATGATCCGTTCCAGTGGGAATATCTGGCGGATTATCTGTGGATCCTTGTCAAAAAGCCACTGTTTCTGATGGGCGTACTGGTGACGCTTCTTTGGATGTGGCCTTTGTCGGAGATCAGGAAGAAGAACTGGATTGGTGTCGTCTATCCCTATGGGGCGTTGCTTGGGATTTATCTGTATTTTATTAAGATCTACCGTGTGTTGCCCATTGTCGTGACTGCCTGTCTGATTAGTTTTATGATCTTTGTCTGGTGGGCGGCAGGTGAAGAGATCGGGCGGCAGTGGGATGAGAAACTGAACGAAAAGTTATTTCCTGCAGCGGGATTGGCAGGGGTAGCGCTGACCTTTTTGATCTGTATCCGGATGCTGGCAGCGCCTGTGTTCCAGGTGCCCCTTCAGGATTCGGAACCGAGTGTGGCGTATCGGACCCTGTACGACACGATCAGCAAGAAAAAAGAGATTTACTTTGCATTTGATCCGCTTACGAACAATGGGGTTGAATTTGGGTATTCTATTTTTGAAAAGATTCCGGAAGACTATCTGGTCAATGTTTTTACATTGGGAGGATGGGAGACGGAGTCTCCTCAGGTGGTCTCCAACCTGGAGAGGTATGGGGCGAGAAGCCTTCTGACGTCGCTCTATCGAAGTGACCGGGCAGTATTAATATCCAATTCTTTGATGGAGCATATTATGTTGCATTTACAGGATACTTATGACGGCATTTTTATTACGTATTCGAAAGTAAATCAGATTGGGAATTTTGACTTGTTTGCATTGAATTATAAAATGTCGGGCCTGAAAGACACAGAAGAGTTTACGGCGGTTCTGGACAGAACCTATACGGCGGAGAATGAAAGATATGATGTCTTTGAGGGAACGGTTCATATGACGCCGGAGGAACTGGAAGGAAAGAGCGTTTTTCTTTGGATGCAGAGTGTAGAAAGCGGAAAACGCAGGATGTATCAGGGAACCTGGCAGCAGCAGGATGAGGACGGACTGTATACGATGATTTATGATCAGGAACTTGCAGATACGGATCAGGTGAGATTTATGATTCCGAAGCTCAGTTATCCGCTGGATGACCGGTATGAAGTTCATATTGTAATCAGGGACGGCGATAAAGGCAAGAAGATCCTTACAGAGAATCATTTGTATGAACTGTAGGGAAACTATGAAAGAGAATGGCAGAGCACAAAGAGACAGGAGGAAGCAGTGATGAAAAAAAGACAGGCGAATTTTGAACTTCTCCGGATTCTGTGTATGTATATGATTGTGGTGGGGCACTGCCTGTTTCACGGAAGAGTAACAGCGAAGCTGGGATATGGGACTGTCAATTATTTTCTGTCTTATTTTATTCAGTCGTTTTCTGTGGTTCATGTGAACTGCTTTGTAATGCTGGCCGGTTACTTTGCCATTGACAGAGAATTCAAATCGCGGAGGATTCTGCGGTTCTGGCGGCAGGTAGTGTTCTATTCGGTGGTTATTTGCCTGATCTGCGGGCTCTGTACGGGTGTTTCCGGTTTGGACATTCGGATGGCGGTGTTTCCGGTTTCTTCCCAGAACTACTGGTTTGCTTCTGTCTATATGGGCCTGGCGTTGCTGATGCCCTTTGCCGGAATGCTGGCAATGAAGCTGACAAAGAGGCAGTATCGGTATCTGCTGGGAATGCTGGCGCTGTTCCTCAGCGTGAATCATATGATCTTTCGTGTAGATGCTTATGGGATCTATATGGGAAGGGAACTGTCCTGGTTCTTGTTTTTGTCGCTTCTGGCAGGTTATGTGAAGCTGTATACCCGTCAGGAACGGATGTATTTCTGGTATGGTCTGGCTGTCTATGTGTTCTCTTCTCTTGTAATTTTGGGCAGCGTATATCTTTCAGTGAGGCTGCACAGAGAGGATATTGGTTATTTTTTAAATTATAATTCGCCTCTGGCGCTTTTGTCCACCTGTGCTTTGTTTGTCTGTATAAAAAATATGCCGTGGAAAGAGGGTCCCTGGGATCACGTGATCCTAAAAATAGCAGGAGCCGCATTTGGAGTGTATCTGATTCATGACCATTATTTAATCCGTTATCAGGTGTGGGATCTGTTCCGTGCCAGTAAAGTTGCGAGGACGCACTGGGCGGTGATGTATGCAGCAGCAGTGGGAGTGATCGTGTATGCTTCGTGCACACTGCTGGAACTGGCCAGACAGAAGCTTTTCAGGGCAGTTGGAAGCTGGTATGAAAGGACAACATTATATAAGAAGGAACAGGAAATCCTGGACCGGATTGACCGGATTTTTTTGTGAACGGATATAAGGAAAAGACAAAAACTCCTGCTTGACAATTACAGGGGTTTTTGTTATGATACATTCCAGTGAAATAAGTAAATGCGTGGATGGGGAATAGTACATGCGGACTTGACTGCAGAGAGCTGCCGGCTGGTGCGAGGCAGCGGAGAGGATGTATGGAACTCGCCCCGGAGCGGCTGTCCAAAATCTTCCGTGGAACATAAGGGAGAGAGTAGATACAGACGGGACCCTGCCGTTACAAAGGGAAGGATATAAGAGCTTGCATCCGTATCCGTAAAGTGTGTGAATTCGTTCACGAAATCAGAGTGGTACCGCGTAGGACAGTTGGTCTTTCGTCTCTGGGTTGTTGTAACCTGGGATGGAAGACTTTTTTATTTCCCGAAATTCAGAAAAACAGCAAGAATCCGGCCGGTGGAAGTCGACAGGAATTGAGCGGAACTTTAATAAGGAGAATGGACATGATGAATTACAGTAAGTATACCAGACAGTATTTTATGCCTCCTGAGAGATGCATGGAGTGGGCACAGCGAGAGTATGTGGACCGTGCGCCGGTATGGTGCAGCGTGGATTTGCGGGATGGAAATCAGGCTTTGGTTGTTCCCATGACGCTGCAGCAGAAGCTGGACTTTTTCCAGCTTCTTGTGAAGATTGGATTTAAGGAGATTGAGGTGGGCTTTCCGGCGGCGTCTGATACAGAGTATGAGTTTCTGCGTGCTTTGATTGAGCAGAATCTGATTCCGGATGATGTGACGGTTCAGGTACTGACGCAGGCCAGAGAACATATTATCCGCAAGACGTTTGAGGCGTTGAAAGGCGCGAAAAATGCCATTGTCCATGTATATAATTCTACCTCTCTGGCTCAGAGAGAACAGGTTTTTCATAAGTCAAAAGAGGAGATTCTGAAGATTGCCGTCGAGGGAGCTAAGCTTTTGAAGGAATTGACGGAGGAAGAAGGGGCAGATTATCGTTTTGAGTATAGTCCAGAGAGCTTTACCGGGACAGAACCGGAATATGCACTGGAGGTATGTAACGCGGTTCTGGATGTATGGCAGCCCACAGCAGATAAAAAAGCGATCATCAATCTTCCGGTAACGGTGCAGCTCTCCATGCCTCATGTATATGCTCAGCAGATCGAATATGTCAGCAAACACTTAAAATACAGAGAAAATGTGTTGGTGTCCCTTCATCCGCATAATGACCGCGGATGCGGGGTTGCCGATACGGAGATGGGGCTTCTGGCAGGTGCAGACCGGGTGGAAGGAACCTTGTTTGGTAACGGAGAGCGGACCGGCAACGTGGACCTTGTCACAGTGGCAATGAATATGTATGCCCAGGGCGTGGATCCGGAACTGGATTTTACCAATATGAATGAGATCTGCGAAGGATATGAGCAGTATACAGGAATGAAGGTGAATGAGCGGAACCCGTACAGCGGAGCGCTGGTATTCGCGGCATTCTCCGGTTCTCATCAGGATGCCATTGCCAAAGGTATGAAATGGATTGACGAGAGACATCCGGAGCACTGGACAGTTCCCTATCTTCCGATTGATCCGAAGGATGTGAGCAGAAGCTATGATGCAGATGTCATCCGAATTAACAGCCAGTCCGGAAAAGGCGGCGTTGGTTATATTCTGGAGAGAAATTATGGGATTGTCATGCCGCCGAAGATGCGGGAAGCTATGGGATATGCAGCAAAAGCCGTATCCGATGCGCAGAACAAAGAACTGCAGCCTGAAGAGATCTATCAGGTATTTGAAGCAAAATTTGTTGGTATTAAGACACCATATCAGATTCTGGAAGTACATTTTAAGCAGGTAAACGGTATTACAACAGATATTACCACATTCTATGAAGGAGAGAAGATGGTGACGACTGCCACGGGAAACGGTCGTCTGAATGCGGTAAGCAATGCGCTGAAAAAAGCCTATGGCTTCGACTATAAACTGGTGACTTATCAGGAGCATGCGCTGACCATAAGTTCCAGTTCCAGTGCAATTGCTTATGTGGGAATCCAGACGCCGGACGGGAAGATTCACTGGGGCGCAGCCATTGATCCGGATATTATTCATGCGTCTATAGATGCATTGTTAACAGCAATTAATCATTCAGTAAAACCGCACATTTTGCATCAGGCAGACAGGGTGTGAGCTTTGTAATACAGAAATTTTCTGTTTTTACAGGCGGCAGACCTGGAAAGAGCTATGCCCGGGAAGGCGGTTTTGTTCCATCAGGTATGACAAAAAATAAGAACGTTTTTCACATTTTTTTGTGAAAAGCGTTCTTTTTTTGGTTTTTTGTCATAAAAATGAAAAAAACAGTTCATAATAGTTAACAAAATCGTAATATTTGTATTGACTTTTGGATTTGTCCAGGGCTATAATGCCATCTTGTAACCGGACAGGAGCAGTACAAAGTTCTGTCCGAATGCTGGCAGGTATGCCAGACAATTGAATAGAAAAGGAGAGTATGTATGCGTAGATGCTGTCGGGGTGCAGCGCTTGCTTTGGGAGGAGTTCTCATGACAAGTCTGACATCTCTGAACTCCTGCAGCTTTGGAACAATGATTGTATATGCTGCAGAGGACGCACTAACGGAAGAGCTGGAGACGGCTTTCCAGGAAGACGTTCTGGCGGGAGAAGAAAACGTCGAAACAGATATACCAACAGAAGAGGCGATGATCGGGCCGGAAGCAGAAGAGACAATTGCTGCTGCAGAGGTTATGGAAGAACCGGTTGAGGAGACGGTAACTGAAGAAATGCAGGTGCCGGGAAACAGTTTTGGTCTGGAAGATCAGGAGTACCAAGTACTTCTCAAAATAGTGGAAGCGGAAGCTGGAGGAGAAGATTCCACCGGAAGGATGCTGGTGGCCAATGTGGTCATGAATCGGGTGAGAAGCGAGAGCTTCCCCAATACGATTTCAGAAGTAGTTTACCAGAGGAGCAATGGAAATGCACAGTTTTCTCCCATATCAGATGGAAGGATTGATCAGGTCAGCGTTTCACAGGAGACTGTAGAAGCTGTGGCAAGAGCGCTGAGTGGCGAGGACGTTTCCTCCGGTGCCTTGTATTTTCGGGCAGTAAACAGCAGAAGTAGCTGGTTTGATCAGTCTTTGAATCGGGTGCTCGAACACGGAAATCATATTTTTTATACAATGTAAAGAGAGAAAGGGGCAGGAAGCCTCTTTCTTTTTTTATTCTGTTATGGTACAATGTGCGCTGAGACGGTATGCGGTGCGGGAAAGTAAAAGCATTGCGGGATTCAAGAGCCGAAAAAACAAAAGTAAAGGAATGAGTAACCATGAATCTGTTATATAAGAGTACAAGAGGCGGTCAGTCAGATGTGACGGCGTCTCAGGCGATCCTCCAGGGGCTTGCCTGTGACGGAGGGCTGTTTGTGCCGGAGCGGATTCCTGCACTGGAGATCCCTTTTGAGAAATTATCTGGGATGTCTTATCAGGAGACTGCGTATGAAGTGATGAGACTTTTTTTGACCGACTTTACAGAAGAAGAGTTAAAGCACTGTATTAGCAGTGCCTATGATGAGAAGTTTGACACGGAAGCGATTGCGCCGCTGGCTAAGGTAAATGGTGTGTATTATCTGGAGCTGTTTCATGGGGCGACCATTGCGTTTAAAGATATGGCACTTTCCATTCTGCCTCATCTGATGACCACTGCTGCCCGGAAGAATGAGATCAAAAATGAGATTGTGATTCTGACAGCCACATCCGGCGATACCGGGAAAGCGGCCCTTGCCGGCTTTGCAGATGTTCCGGGAACCAAGATAATTGTATTTTATCCCAAAGACGGAGTCAGTCCCATACAGGAAAAACAGATGGTGACCCAGAAGGGAGAGAATACGCTGGTAGTTGGGATCAGAGGCAATTTTGACGATGCCCAGAGCGGAGTCAAGGCAATCTTTGGGGACAGGGAACTGGAAAAAGAGCTGAACCAGGCGGGCTTTCAGTTCTCCAGCGCCAATTCCATCAATATCGGACGTCTGGTTCCGCAGATTGTCTATTATGTGTATGCATATGGGAAACTTCTGGAGAGTGGAGAACTGTCAGAAGGAGAAAAGATCAACGTGGTGGTACCTACCGGGAATTTCGGTAACATTTTGGCTGCCTGTTATGCAAAGCAGATGGGGCTGCCGATTGCCAAGCTGATCTGTGCTTCCAATGACAACAAAGTGCTATATGATTTCTTCCGTACCGGGGAATATGACAGGAACCGTCCGTTTATCCTGACCACATCTCCGTCCATGGATATTCTGATCTCCAGCAATCTGGAGCGCCTGCTCTATCAGATTGCAGATTCTGATGCCCGGAAAGATATGGAACTGATGGAGGCGTTATCTTCTGAAGGAAAATATCAGATTACTTCCGGGATGAAAGAGAAGCTTGCGGATTTCTGCGGTTATTATGCTACAGAGCAGGAAGGAGCAGAGACAATTGTTCGTGTATATGAGGACACAGGATATGTGATGGATACGCATACGGCGGTTGCTGCCTGTGCATTCAGGAAATATACAGATGACACCAAGGATGGGACAAAGACGGTGATTGCTTCCACGGCAAGCCCTTATAAATTCACCAGAAGTGTCATGGAGTCAATTGATCAGAAACGGTATGGGAACATGACGGATTTTGAATTAATTGATGAACTTTCTTCCATATCCGGAACCGAAGTTCCGAAGGCGGTTGAAGAAATCCGTACAGCAGCGGTTCGCCACAGGACAGTCTGTGAGACCGGCGAGATGAAGAAGACAGTCCGGGAATTCCTGGGCTGCATGTAAGAAGACGAATACCTGATAACCGTATCTGTCCGGTCTTGACCGGGCAGATGCATGATTTTGCATGGGAGAACACAATGGATAACAGTATTTTCAGCATGGTGGATATCCTGGTACTGGGATGCGGGATCTATGCCCTGTACAGCGCTTTTGTATTGCAGAGGGAGGGGAAAATCATCCGTACTTTTCTTGTACTGAAGGATACCGATCTGGATTCTTGTAAAGATCTGCAGGGATATGCCAACTATATGTCCCCTAAATTGTGGCTGCTCGGAATTATAATGATTTTGAACGGACTGGTTTCACTTTTGAACACTTATGTGGTGGAAATTCAGACACTGTTCTGGGTGATGATGGGCATATTTCTGATCACATTGATCTGGTATGGGATGCAAACAAGGAATGCAATGAAAAAATTCTTTTAACTTGACTTTTTTTTCACAAAAGGTATAATGGAAACTGACGGCAAAGAATCAGGATGCTGTTAGGTTATCTATATGGGGTATATATACCCGGTTATAATATGAGGAGGACAAGATTATGTCAACAAAAGCGTTTTACCCGCTCAGCGAAATTGGCAAAGGCAAGCCAGGTTTCTCTAAGACCCGTTCCATCATTGAAGCGGCTTTCTACGGAAACAATGTAGTAAAAGTCAATACACTGAAGGAAGCTTATGAGTTAGCAAAGAATTCTCCGGGAACAATCGTAACGGATATGCCCGTATACAGAGGCGAGGAGTTCGGCCTGGAAAAAGATGCAAAAGTTCTTCTGTTCAACGACGGCGCAGTGACCGGACGTTATGCAGCGGCACGCCGGATCAAAGGAGAGCCGGGTGTTGATGAAGAAAAACTGGATAAAATCGTCATGGACGCTGTCTATGAGACCCGCTGGAAAACCATGTACCATGCAGAGTGCTACGCAGGTCTGGATCCGGAATTCATGGCAAAGATTCACCTTCTGATTCCGGAAGGAGAGGAGAATCTTCTCTATAACTGGATGATCAACTTCCAGTATATGTCTGATGACTATGTAAAAATGTATAAAAAATCCAAACCCATCGGCGATGGCAAAGAGCCGGATATCTATATCTTCTCCGATCCCCAGTGGACACCGGTGGAGCGCCCGGATCTGGACTTCAGCTGCCTGAGCGATCCGCTGACTCTGTGTTATTTTGACACCAACCAGAACTGCGCAGCGATTCTTGGCATGAAGTATTTCGGTGAGCACAAGAAAGGTACTCTGACTATGGCATGGGCGCTGGCAAACCGGAACGGTTATGCAAGCTGCCACGGCGGACAGAAAGAGTATGCGCTTTCTGACGGAAGAAAATATGTGGCGTCTGTATTCGGTCTGTCCGGATCCGGCAAATCCACACTGACCCATGCACAGCATGGCGGCAAATACGGCATCACCGTTCTTCATGACGATGCATTTATCATCAATACCGAGACATGTGCTTCCGTAGCGATTGAGCCGACCTATTTTGACAAGACCGCAGATTACCCCACCGGATGCCCGGACAACAAATATCTGCTGACTGCTCAGAACTGCTCCGCTACGATGGATGAGGACGGTAAGATTCAACTGGTAACGGAAGATATCCGTAACGGCAACGGCCGTGCCATCAAGTCCAAACTGTGGTCTCCGAACCGTGTGGATAAGATCGATTCTCCGGTCAATGCTATTTTCTGGATTATGAAAGATCCGACCATCCCGCCGGTAGTGAAGCTGAAAGGTTCTGCTCTGGCATCTGTTATGGGTGCGACGCTGGCAACCAAGACTTCCACCGCAGAGCGTGTGGCTGCAGGCACCGATCTGAATGCGCTTCGTATTGTGCCTTATGCAAACCCGTTCCGTACCTATCCTCTGGTCAATGACTATGAGAAATTTAAGAAGCTGGTGGAGGAGAAGAACGTAGACTGCTACATCGTCAACACCGGTGACTTTATGGGCAAGAAGGTCCAGAAAGAAGATACCCTTGGAATTCTTGAGGATATCGTGGAAGGCAAGGCAGACTTCAAGCAGTGGGGTCCCTTCGAGGATATTGAGATCATCAATGACTGGAGCGGAAAGAGCGGAGACTTCACACCAAACCTGCAGGATGCAGACTATGTAGAGGCTCTGAAAAATGCGATGAAGAACCGTGTGGATGCAGTGGCGAAGTTCGCTACAGCAAAAGGCGGCTATGATAAGCTTCCGGATGAGGCACTGGCTGCACTGGAGAAGCTGGTAAAAGAGCTGGCATAATGTTTGTGAAATAGATAACAAAGGGGCTGTCTGGAAAGGCGGTCCCTTTCTTTTGGTCGTGTACAGTACAAGGAAGCGGAAAATTTGATCATAAACCATAGTGCGGGGTCATAGAATAAATCATGGAAAAGCTTGCCCGCGGGGCGCTTGTCGCATTTTCCAGAAAATTGAAAAATTGGAACAAGTTTTTGTGCACTGTGGTTGTCAAACTCGAAAAAATAGGTTATACTAGAGTTACAGATTTCCTGAGGTGTTCGAGAGCCCTGTTATTTTGAACCTACATTTACGTTCATGGGATTCCAAGATCGCAAGCCGGATGTCATGCCTCCGTCTTTGGAGACGCTAGTGGAAGGCTGAAGACTTGTTGAGGTTACCCACCTAGCTTTTGGCTAGGCGTCAAAATACAGGGAACGGCACTTTGGGAAACGGAGAGTATCGGGTATTGCAAGAAACTTGCAGTACCCGTTTTTTCATATCATGGGAAAGCGGGAAAAGTACCCGTGACAGGTCTGAACTGCTGGTTATGGGAGGGATGGAATGTACAAAAGGAGACTGAAACAGAAAGCCATGCTTCTGGTGGTTCTTCTGGGTTTTTTGATCCTGCTGATTGTACCGGAAACCAGAAGAGAACAGGAAGAAGTTCCGCAGGAAGGGGAACTTCTGGAGATTCCCAAAGAAGATGAGGAATATACAGTGACACCGGAAGAAACATGGGAGATGCCTCAGGCAGATGCGAAGATTCGGGTGCTGATTCTGGCGGAGGATGGGGGAATCTTCCACGAGGAGAAAGAGCTGAACCGGGAATATCCGGGAGAGCTTGTGTATTACGAGGAAGAGGATGGATGGGTAATTGTCAATGAAGTGCCGCTGGAAGAGTATCTGTGCAGGGTAGTGCCCAGCGAGATGCCGTCGACTTACGCGAAAGAAGCTCTGAAGGCGCAGGCGGTCTGTGCCAGGACTTATGCCGTGTGGCAGATGAGGGAATATGCCTATCCGGAATACGAGGCTCATGTAAACGACAGCGTGTCTTACCAGGTGTATAATCACATTGAGAGTCAGGAATCTACGAATCAGGCAGTGGAGGCGACCAAGGGACAGATCATGTTATATGGAGATGGTCCGGTGAAAGCATATTATTTTTCATCGTCCTGCGGGAGTACCACAGATGAGAATATATGGGAAAAAGGAGACAGAGATCAAACTCCGTACATAAAAGGCAGGAGAGTGAGTGATCCTGCGTCTGAATCCGACAGCGATCTTACAGGAGAAGAAGAATTCTCGGAATTTATCAGAAAAAAACATGGAGATGACCTGGAGATCTCAGAACCTTGGTACCGGTGGAACTGCTATGTGCCTCTGGAACAGATTGAACAGAATGTAAATACCTGGGCCGGGGTCAGAGCTCAACATTCCAAAGACGGAGTGCTCCGGCAGGAAGATGAGGGATATATCTGGCAGGAAACCGACAGCATCGGGAACATACAGGAGGCAAAGATTATAACCCGGAATACAGGGGGCGCGGCGCATGAACTGCTTCTGATTGGCAGTGGGGGAGTACTGAAGATAAAATATGAGTATAATATCCGTTTGATGCTTGGGATTCCCGGCGGGGAGATTCATAAAAATGACGGAAGTATGGGGGAAGGCGGTAGTCTGCTGCCCAGCGGCTATTTTGTGATGGAAGCAGTGGAGGAGGAAGGAAAACTTGCCGGTTATCAGATCTATGGAGGCGGTCTGGGACACGGAGCCGGTATGAGTCAGAACGGAGCGCGGATCCTGGCGGAGAGAGGGTATGGCTATGATCAAATCCTGCAGTATTTTTATCATGAAATTCGCCTTGCAAGGTTAGAATAGATACTGTATAATGCATGGAAAACAGAGGAGCGACAAAAAGAAAAGATGACACAGTGGATAGAAAACATTATAGAGATGAAAAGAGATATGGAGAAAAGCCATGTGGGAGCGTATGCGGCCCAGTCGGCTTATTTTATCATTCTTTCTTTTCTGCCGTTAATTATACTGCTTTTATCCATGATTCAATTCACCGGTATCGGGAAGGCAGAACTGTATGATCTGATCCGGGATGTGGTCCCTTTGGGATTCCAGAGCTGGCTGCTTGGGATAATTGATGAGATGTACAGCCGTACGGTTGCGACGGTATCAATCTCTGCGCTGGTGACTGTCTGGTCAGCAGGAAAGAGCTTTATGGCGCTGAACAGAGGGATGAACGCCATCTGCCGGGTGGAAAAAAGGCAGAATTATCTCAAGATGCGCCTGCGGGGAGCCGTATTTGCACTTTTATTTGTTTTTCTGATCGTTGCAACACTACTGTTGGTCGTATTTGGCACCTCCATTCACGAACTGTTTGCCGTTTACTTTCCGTTTCTTGCCATTTTTACCCGTATCATTCTGTCTTTTCGCATGGTGGTGATGCTGGGACTTTTTACTTTTTTCTTCGCTTTGTTTTATATGGTTCTGCCCAGCCGAAGGGCTGGTTTTGTGGAACAGCTTCCGGGCGCTCTCTTTGCTGCTGCCGGCTGGTACCTGTTTTCCTATGGATTTTCCATCTATATTGAATACAGTCACGCCTTTAATATGTATGGCAGTCTGACTACCCTGGTGCTTTTGATGTTCTGGCTCTATTTTGTCATGTACATCGTCCTGATTGGTATGGAGCTGAATTACTGGAGAGAGGAACGGATGTTAGGACTTCGTTGGTAACCTTATTCAGGAGGACTAAAAAGGGGGTTGACTTTTCTGTGTTTTATGTTATAGTGAGATACGATATGAAAATGCATGGAAGGTGTCAGTAGCATTCTGTTTTCCGTCAGAGAGGAAGGGTCACCGGCTGTAAGCCCGTCCAGGTTCAGACAGAGTTGTGAATTTCCCACCGGAGCAGCATTCCTGAAATATACAGTAAGGAATGACGTCCCCTGCACGTTACGCAGTATGAGCGTCTGGCTTCAGCTAGGAATCAGGGTGGTACCGCGGATTATAAGTTTCGTCCCTTTTCAGGAGACGGGACTTTTTTTATGCACAGATCTGTGCAGAGGAGAGAGTGTGTTGGCACAGTGTACAGGATGTATGGCAGCTAAGAACAACAATGTAATTAAGGAAGGAGTATAGAAGATGAAGGAAAGATTGCAGAAAATCAGAGAAGACGCAATTGCAAAGATCAAAGCTTCGAAGAATCCGGAAGCTTTGAATGATGTGCGTGTATCCATACTTGGCAAGAAGGGTGAGCTGACCGCCCTGCTGAAAAGCATGAAAGAGGTGGTGCCGGAGGAGCGTCCAGCATTTGGGCAGCTGGTGAATGATACAAGAGCAGAGATTGAACGCGTGATGGAGGATGCGAAGAAGCAGATGGAACAGATGCTTCTGGAGATGCGGCTGAAGACGGAAGTGATTGATGTGACACTTCCGGCGAAGAAGAACTGCATGGGGCATCGCCATCCCAATACCATTGCGCTGGAAGAAGTGGAACGTATTTTCATTGGTATGGGATATGAAGTGATTGAAGGTCCCGAAGTAGAGTATGACCTGTACAATTTTGAGAAGCTGAATATTCCGGCGAATCACCCTGCAAAGGATGAGCAGGATACTTTTTATATTAACAAAGAAATTGTATTGCGTACACAGACTTCACCGGTACAGGCGCGTACCATGGAGAAAGGAAAGCTGCCAATTCGTATGATCTCTCCGGGCCGGGTGTTCCGTTCGGATGAAGTGGATGCCACTCACTCTCCGTCTTTCCATCAGGTCGAAGGTCTGGTTATCGACAAAAATATCACTTTTGCGGATCTGAAAGGAACTCTGGAGGAATTTGCGAAAGAACTGTTCGGGGAAGATACAAAGACGAAATTCAGGCCCCATCATTTCCCGTTCACAGAACCTAGTGCAGAAGTGGATGTGTCCTGTTTCAAATGCGGAGGAAAGGGATGTCGTTTTTGCAAAGGTTCCGGCTGGATCGAGATTCTTGGGTGCGGTATGGTTCATCCGCATGTACTGGAAATGTGCGGCATTGATCCGGAGGAATACACAGGATTTGCATTCGGCATGGGACTGGAGAGGATTGCGCTTCTGAAGTATGAGATTGATGACATGAGACTTTTATATGAAAATGATATCCGGTTCCTGCGTCAGTTTTAAACTTTGTGAAAAAACTGACAATTTTCGGCGGTAAAAGAAAAGATATTTGAAGTGCAGCAGGAACAAATAAGAAGCAGGGCGGATCGTGAAGATCCGAAGGAATAGAAGAGAGGTAGAGAGAGTATGAATACATCGTTATCATGGATCAAAGCATATGTACCAGATCTGGATGTGACAGAACAGGAATTTACAGATGCCATGACGCTGTCCGGTTCCAAAGTGGAAGGATTTGCAAAGATGGACGCGGATCTGGAACATATTGTTATCGGACAGATTGAGAAGATTGAGAGACATCCGGATGCGGATAAACTGATCATCTGTCAGGTCAATACAGGGAAAGATACAGTTCAGATCGTCACAGGAGCCCCCAATGTGAAAGAGGGAGACAAGGTTCCGGTTGTACTGGACGGTGGACGGGTAGCTGGCGGACATGATGGGAAGATGACTCCTGGTGGAATTCGGATTAAAAAAGGAAAACTTCGCGGTGTGGAATCCAACGGCATGATGTGTTCCATAGAAGAACTGGGTTCCAGCCGGGATATGTATCCAGAAGCACCGGAGTTGGGAATCTATATTTTTCCGGAAGATGCAGAAGTGGGCGCTGATGCGGTTGAAGCATTGGGGCTTCACGATGTGGTGTTCGAATTTGAGATTACGTCTAATCGTGTGGATTGTTACAGTATCCTGGGACTGGCCAGAGAAGCGGCTGCAACTTTCCGCAAAGAGTTCAGGCCGCCGGCAGTAAGCGTTAAAGGCAGTGGGGACGATGTGAATCAGTATATTCAGGTAGAAGTAAAAGATATGGAGCTTTGTCCGAGATACTGTGCCAGAGTGGTAAAAAATATTAAGATAGCTCCGTCTCCGGAATGGATGCAGAGACGGCTGGCTTCTGTGGGGATTCGTCCTATTAATAATGTGGTGGATATTACCAATTATGTAATGGAAGAGTATGGGCAGCCCATGCATGCCTATGATCTGGATACGATTGCAGACCGCAGGATTGTGGTGCGCCGGGCGGAAAAGGGTGAGAAGTTCGTGACGCTGGATGGTCAGGAACGTATGATGGACGATTCGGTTCTGATGATCTGTGACGGAGAGAAAGCAGTTGGTATGGCGGGAATCATGGGAGGCGAAAACTCTATGATCACGGATGACGTGCATACGATGCTGTTCGAGGCAGCGTGCTTTGACGGGACCAATATCCGCCTGTCCAGCAAGAAAGTGGGACTTCGCACAGAGGCGTCCGGTAAATTTGAAAAAGGACTGGACCCCAACAATGCAGAAGCAGCCATTAACCGTGCCTGCCAGCTGATCGAGGAGCTGGGAGCCGGTGAAGTGGTGGACGGCATGGTGGATGTTTTTGCAGGCGCGAAAGAGCCGGTACGGATATCCTTTGAGCCGGAACGTATCAATCGTTTGCTTGGAACCAGGATCTGTCAGGAAGAGATGCTTTCTTATTTTGCATCCCTTGGGATTGAGTATGAAGAGGCGGCAAAAGAGCTGATAATTCCAAGCTTCCGTCAGGACCTGCTCCGTACGGCGGATATTGCAGAGGAAGTGGCACGATTCTATGGATATGATAATATCCCCAATACACTTCCTAGAGGAGAGGCTACTACAGGAAAGCTTCCGTTTTACCTGAGGGTAGAGGCTGTGGCAAGAGATGTGGCAGAATTCTGTGGATTTTCACAGGGGATGCATTACAGCTTTGAGAGTCCGAAAGTGTTTGACCGGTTGCTGCTGCCTGCAGATGCG
>CAJTTI010000024.1 GCA_910579225.1 uncultured Lachnospiraceae bacterium
GGTAGATCAACGTCTGGATGGCCTGGATCGGCACTTGGAAGAGGTGGATCAACGTCTGGATGGCCTGGATCAGCACTTGAGTGAGGTAGATCAGCGCCTCGATGCAGTAAATCAACGTCTGGATGCTGTAGATAAGAATCAGGATACTATGAATCAACGTCTGGATGCTGTAGATAAGAATCAGGATACTATGAATCAACGTCTGGATGCTGTAGATAAGAATCAGGATACTATGAATCAACATCTGAATGTGATTGAATATAAAGAAGATCGCACAGCTAAAAAGCTGAGTGATCTGCAGCTGGATATCAAATTGGCAGAAAGGAATACCCAGAAGGATATTCACACATTAAGAGATGAGATGGATACAGTTATAGAATTACTGAAGATTCATAAATTCGTGCAGATATAGTCTGGTTTCTCTCATGAAAACCAGATGAGTTGTTGCGTATAGTTGAAAAACTACATCTGGAGGCGGACATGGGAATTAAGGCGCCTCTCCTTTTAGTGGGGGCATCTCACTTAATTTTACAACCACTGCTCCGTTAATCATATCTACAGACCCTTTTTGTGGCCATAAAGGCATATTGTCAAATTCTTTACTGTCTATCACAGTTTTATATTCTTCTTTTGTCAGATCCCCGGCTTCAATTCCATAATAATTACGCAAATACTGGATGCGACAGCTCAATATTCCGTTCCAGTCTTCCCAGTAGGCGATGTTTGATGGAAGGGCAATAGCGTAATCATAGATACCAATTTTTTCTCGTGCAGTGGAATCACTGGGAAAGCCGGCAAAGATGATCGTTGTCTCATTCGGCATATATTCCGGCAGTTCGTAAATATCATCTATGATCCGGTCGGTCTGTTTTTCAATAATCCGGTAAGATATTCTAAAGCATTCAAATGTGGCATTGGCAGATAAGACATAGCTGGATACCAGTGCAAAGACACATAAGCAAAGGATCCATTCGGTTATGGTTCTCAGATTTTTAAAGTCGGTCATTTCTAATAAGGCGAAAAGGAATGGAACAACCAGTACGTAATGATAACGCATAAGAAATACAATATCATTATAGGGAATGAAAATTCCGATCACATTGGCAGCAGCAGGGATGCTGATGATGCAGAGAAGGACGATTCCTGCTTTTGCATATTCCTGTTTCCTGCACAGACGAATCAGAAGAAAAAACAACAGAAGGAATGCGCATATCCCAAGAGCCGTGTAGAAATGGTTCCGGTCAAGCATAGGATCCTTAAAATAGTCAAAAAAACGCACATATGCATTGCGGATGGATTCTTTCAGAGATGTAAAAATCAGTTTGACATCAAATGCGGCGCTCCGGTCGGATTCAAATGTATGTCGCAGGCGGATCTCCGCTTTAAATTCAATGACGTCCAGGACGCATGCAAGTGCCCCTGTAATTCCGTATTGAAAGAGTTGTATTCCTGCTTCTTTGATGGATTTGCCCTGCAGCAGATCGTAGATGGTAATCAGTAAAATTAACAGTGCTGCAGCACCCAAATAGCTTTGATAGAGTCCCAGTGAGATAGCAAGAAGCAGTATACCGGAGAGCCAGCAGATTTTTCCTTTTTTTCTTACCAGGAAGCAGTAGGAAACTGAGCCGAGAAATGCCACAACATAACAAAGTGCCATATAAGTATAAGTCAACTGCCCGATTACGACCGGAGAGGCAATCATAAAGGCAGAGATCAGAACAAGATGAATGGTCTTGTTGATATGAAATATTTTCGTAATCAAAAAGGTGGAGATGGAAAGGAACAGGCAATAGAGCAATACAACAATGGATGGCATTACCACATTATGTCCAATCAGCAGATTCAGATATCTGGTGGCCCATCTTCCATTGGCCAGGGCCCAGTCTTCGCTAAAATAGTAATATTGGCCCTCAATCAGCCCGTCCGGGCATACATATCCGTCTACCATCAGTAAAAAATAAGAGAGAATGCCTGTCAAAAAAGTGACGGTTAGGATGCATTTCATATGCTTTTTCTCTTCTTCTGAGAACTGGCAAAGAATTTTTGCTGTTATATATTCAATGGAATTCATATAATACTCCTCTGGATCACAATTGTTTTCCACACCTGCGCCAAAAGTACTTTCGTTAAATATATAAAAAGGCGCAGATAATAAAACAGATGTTTTACGTTTCAACTGGAAATTATATCAGCAATTATGCTATAATGCAAGAGAAGACAAAGGATCAATGGTATGATCTTGGCAAACAAACTGCAGCTTCAAAAAACGATTTCAATAAAACTAGGGAGACTTAAAATATATGGAGAAGGTATGTAAGGAAAGGGAACATTTAAAACGAGGAAATTTTTTTGCATTTGAAGGTATTGACGGAAGCGGTAAAAGTACGCAGGTTAGAATGCTGGCTGAGCGGTTGAAGCAAAGAGGAATCTGTTGTTACGCTACGATGGAACCTACAGACTCGCCCATCGGTTCCTTGATTCATCAGATCATGACAGGGAGAATCAAGACAGATAACCGGGTCATTGCAGGGCTGTTCGCTGCAGACCGGCTGGACCATTTGTTAAATGAAGTGGACGGGATTCTGAACAGAATCAATGAAGGGACTGCAGTCATAACAGACCGGTATTATTTTTCCTCTTATGCTTACCATAGTGTGGATATGTCCATGGAATGGGTAATCAAAGCCAATGAACAGAGCAGCGCAATCTTAAGACCGACTGTCAACATATTTATTGATGTGACACCGGAAGTTGCGATGGAAAGAATTGCCCGGAACCGGTTCCATCAGGAGCTGTTTGAGAAAAAATCCCGACTGGTGAAAGTCAGGGAGAATTATATGAAGGCGTTCCGGTTGCTGGAGAAGGAGGAAAAGGTTGTTATCATTGATGGAAATCAATCACAGGAACAAATTGCTGATGAAATATGGAAAATTGTGAAGGAATACTTTGAATAACCGGTAAAATTTTCTGGAACATTTTTAAAGAAGGCTGTCTCCGAATCATACATTCGGGGCAGCCTCGTTCATTTCTTTCAGATATTCTTCAAAATCCCGGATATACTCTTTTGCGTCATAATAGGTACTTGCCAGGACCAGAAGAACGGAATCGGCGGAAAAATCATACATATCTTTCCAGATCATCCGGGGGATATAGACACCCATCATGGGTTTGTTCAGTTCAACAATAAATTCTTCGGTTCCGTCTGTAATACGAACTTTGCTTTCGCCGGCCACATTGATCAGGACAAATTCGGATTCCCGGTTTGCATGCTGTCCTCGGACAACTGTATCGTCGGAACCGTAGATATAGAAAACCCGTTTAATTGGTATGGGGATATTCCGTTTTCCTTCAAGGACTACCAGTTTTCCGCGTTCGTCGCCCAGATCGCTGAACTGCAGTATGGGACATCTGTCTTTTAACATGTAATACTTCCTCTTTTCTTGTTTCATTTACAACTGCAGGACCTTATGTAAAACCATTCACTGCCTGAATCACAGTATCCTGTTCCTCCCTGGTCATTCCATTATATATAGGAAGGGAAAGCACCGTGTCCGCCAGGTGTTCGGTGATCGGGAGATCTCCCTTTTGATATCCAAGATACTGATAGGCTTCTGACAGGTGTGGAGGGATCGGGTAATGGATAATGGTTCCGATCTCTTGGTTGGAAAGTGTCTCTGCCAACCGATCCCGTTCTTCGCAGCGGACTACATATTGGTGCCATACACCGTCAGTTCCTTCAATCAGTTCTGGAAGTTTCAGGAGCGGATTTTTAATGTTCTCGGAATAATAAGTTGCGATGGCCCTGCGTTCTTCGGTGATTTCCTGTATGTGCTGAAGTCGGATCCGGAGGAGCCCCGCCTGTAGTTCATCCAGCCTTGAGTTGGCGCCTACGACTTTGTTGTAGTATCTCTTTTCACTTCCGTAGTTCCGGTACATCCGGAAGGTCTGTGCCAGAGCAGAGTCTTTTACGATGACAGCGCCTCCGTCGCCAAAAGCGCCCAGATTCTTGGAAGGATAAAAGGAAAAACAACCCACATCACCGAAGGTTCCGGTCATTTTTCCATGATACAGGGCACCGTGAGACTGGGCGCAGTCTTCTACCAGGAAGAGATGATGCTTTCTGCACAGTTCCACTATGGGGGTCATATCACAGGGCATACCGTAGAGATGTACTGCCAGGATGGCTTTGGTTCGACTGGTGATTTTCTCCTCAATTCGGCTGACATCCATACCAAAATGTTCGTCCGGTTCCACGAATATGGGAATGGCGTTGTTGATGGTAATTCCCATGACGCTTGCGATGTAGGTATTGCCCTGTACAATGACTTCGTCTCCGGCGCCAATACCCAGAACCCGGAATGCAAGCCAAAGAGCGTCCAGTCCGCTGGCCAGACCGACACAGTCTTCTGCTCCTGAAAATGCCGCGAATTCTTTTTCAAATGCTGCCACTTCTTTTCCAAGAACATACCAGCCGGAGCGAAGTACATCAATGGCTTTCTGCTCAAATTCCTGCTGATATTTGTAGAATCCCCGGTCCATCCGGTTTGGCATGATCTTCATATTGTTCTGTTCTCCATCTCAATTTTTATCCTTATTTCTGTTCTTCATGAAAGCTTTGGCTGCCGGCTACAGATTGCTGTATGGTGTCAATCAGAAACGGCGGACGGTTGCGGGAAGCGTCCAGGGCGCGCCATATATATTCTCCCAATACGCCCAGCATTAACAGGATCAGCCCTGTGGAAAATAGAAGCACAGCCATCAGGGAAGTCCAGCCGATAACATCTTCACCCACAATCAGTTTGCTGGATATAATGTAGATGCCCATGACAAATGCGGTCAAAGATACTATTCCGCCCAGAATGGTCATGAAGCGGATGGGAAAGTAGGAAAAACTCATCATGGAATCAAAGATCAGCTTGATCTTCTTGCTCATGGTCCAGCGGGACTGGCCGACTTCCCGCGCCTTTCTGTGAAAATAGACTTTGTCCGTCTGAAATCCCATCCACAGTACCTGAAGAGACAGAGAAGAATTCTTTTCGTCTAGCATCAGCAATACGTCAATGGCTTTGCGGTCCAGCAGGTAACAGTCAAACCCACCCCTGGGCATGGTGGGCATGATAAATTTGCGCACGATGACATAATACAAATTAGCAAACCATTTGTAGAGTCCGTTGTCGTCCCGTTCTTCCCGGACGGCCAGAACCACTTTGTTTCCTTGTTTCCAGCTTTCATAAAGCCTCAGGATCAGTTCCGAATCTTCCTGCAGGTCTGCCTGTTTGGTGACGGCGCAGTCTCCGCTGCAGCAGGAGAGGCCGGCCAAAAGTGCTGCATGTTCACCGAAATTCCTGGACAGGCGGACCAGAACTACATGGTCGTCCAGCGCTTTGATCTCCTGCATGATATCCCAGGAGTTATCACCGGAGCCGTCGTCCACGAAGACGAGCTCATAATCGCCCAGTTGTCCCAGTATCTTATCTTTCATATCCTGATATAGTAGCATCAATGTGTCTGCGCTGTAATAAACAGGAACAATTATCGATATCTTACTCATATTGTACCTTTCCTGACATTATCAGTTTCATTCATTCAGTTTACACTAAAATATATTCGGAAGCAACCCGTTTTATCAGAAAAACCTGGTAAACAGAAACAAAAGCCATGCATGATTCATGATTTTCCGCACAGAATAAAATCGAAGGATGACAAGCAGTTGAAAATAGATTATAATACTGCACAGATGGATGAAAATGTAAAAAGGAGAATTTCATGGAACAAAAGAAGAAAAATCTGATGTGGGCGATTTTGTGTCCGCTGATCTATATGACAGTTTTGTGGAACCTTGTGCCCTTTGTCTATGGAATCGTTGATGACCGTACGATGATGGAAGTGGTGTCCGGCCAGTATCTTGGGACGCCGGATGCACATACGATTTTTATTGGATACTTGTATTCAAGTTTACTGGCTGGATTGTACCGGTTGGCACCTGGAGTAGACTGGTATGCCCTCGGCTTTCTGACTCTTCAGGCCGGTTGCATGGGACTGATGATATATCGGGTGCTGGACGGTCAGGAGAATCGCTGGAAAAGGGTTTGGAATGGGGCTTTTGTGTTGCTCCTTTGTGTACTTCTGGGGCTCCGGACGGTTGCACAGCTTACGTTTACGACGACGGCTGCAGTGCTGGCGGTTACGGTACTATTCTGGTATCTGACTTCGAAAAACTTCCGGATATGGGAGCTGACAGTTTTGTTTTTTCTGTGTTTTCTGACTGCTGAGGCGCGGTTCCCTGTATATTGCATGGTTCTTCCGGCGTGTGCAGTGCTCTGGCTTTTTCGGTTTTGGGAGCAGGTAGAAAAAAAGGAATGGAACAGGAATCATCTGCTGGTTCCATTGATCGCCGGTGGAGCTATGCTTCTTCACCTGTCCGGTATGTATATGGGGTACAGGAGTGAGGGATGGAAGGCATATAATCACTACAATGATGTCTGCACGATTATTTTTGACTATGATGATTATATGTTTCCAAGATACGAAGACGACACGGAACTTTATAATCAGGTTGGGATCCGGTCCAAGGTACGGGCCAAAAATCTGTTTTACTATAATTATACGGCTGATGATCAGATTGACATGGAGTTTTTCGAGGACTATCTGAATCTGCGTCGGGAAATGGTGAAGGAGCGCAGAGTTCCTGCTGCAAGACTCTGGGCAAGCATGCGCACATATGTGAAAAATGTTATCAGCGGTGTCTATGGGTATGGACACCTTCTGGCGCTGGTGGGATACGGGATCCTGATTTTTCTGTATGGATGGAAGAAGGAATGGAAGTTGTCCCTGCGGGCGGTCTGCGTGTTGGGGGCGCAGTTTGTGCTCTGGATGTATCTGATCTACAGGGGAAGAGTACCGCTCCGGGTACAGATTTGCATGAATCTGATGCTGGTGGTGTCAGTGCTTCTGCTGTGGAGGGAATGTCTTGCCAGTCTGGAGATACCTGCAAAACTTCAAAAGGCAAGTGCAGTGGCGGTACTGGTATTGCTGGGAGTCTCTGCAGTTTTCTACACCCCGGTGATATGTCAGGAGAATCGGGAGATGGGTAAACTGAATCAAAGCGTGGAAGAGCTGAAGGAATACTGCGCGGCTCATCCGGAGAATTTTTACTTTAATGATGTGGTTTCCATGGCTATGAGTTCCTGGAATATATATCCATGGCTTTCAGAGCCTTATGAGATGAACTATATTTCTCTGGGAGACTGGATCAGTTTCAGTCCAGCCTGGAAGCAGAAGCTTGAACAACAGGGAATTACCGATGTGCCAGATGCGCTGTACCATCAGGACAATGTTTATCTGATCTGTAGCTTTGATCGCGGCCTGGAATATCTGACAACCATGTATGAGAATGTGACTTTTACGGAAGTAGATAAGGTCGCAGGGTTTGGTATCTATCAGTTGCGAATGTGACAGAATTGCCGGGCTGAAACCGGATAATCCTTGAGATGTGCTGTTACAGAAAGAGAAGGGAGAGGGAGCTTCAATATGCGGATGGATAAAAGATTCCTGGAAAGGTGGAAAATGTTCCTGTTTCCTGCTGTTGTAGAAGGAGCATTGATTTATGGAACTGTCATGGAGCTGATGCCGGAACCGAGTTGGCTGTATTTTACAGGACCTTATCTGGTTTTTCTGCTTCTGGCAGGTCTTCGAATCTGCATTCAGGGGAACAACTGGAAGGAATGGCTGTTCACTGTATGTATGGGGGGTATTGCGTTATTAAGTTACCGGTTTTCCTGTGAGCGGTCAGTCCTCCTGATTACGGCGGGTATCTGTTATACGAAAGATGTGAAGTTGGATCGATTGCTTCGATGGGATCTGTACATTCGGGTCTTTCTGGCAGTTCTGTTCCTGGTGCTTCCCATGGCGGGCGTGATTCCCAACCATATGGGGATTATGGTCGGAGGCAGACCAAGAACGTTCTTTGGCTGGAATCATCCAAACAGTATGGGACGATGCGTGATGCTGATCTGTATGGAATGGATGTATTTTCGGCACGGACGCTTCCGGTGGTACGATTATGCGGGATTGGCTGGAATCACTATATTTTTAGACATGACTGCTAACAGCAGAGCAGCAGAGTTTCTGATTGTTGGTATGATTGGACTGGAACTTCTAAGTATGTTGGAGAGACGGATAATGAAAACCAACTGCAGGGTATGGACCATTCTGACGGCGTCTTCGCTGACAGCTTCTATACTGCTTCCGCTTTTTTCTGTGCTTTTCTATGAACAGTGGTCGAAGATCTCATGGGCAGCACTGGATACGATTGTAAGCAGGATGTATCTGACCTGGGACTTCCTGCAGGTTCATGGGCTTTCATTGTTTGGAAGTGCTTATATACTGGATTCCAACGAATATCTGGATATGTTTTTTGCAAGCGTCGTTTTGTTGCGTGGTCTGGTCTTTGGACTGATTGTTATAGGACTGTCTGTTTTGGCTATCTGCTATGCCTGGAAGCGAAGGGATGAAAGATATATGCTTCTTTTGTTTGTATTCTTTGCTTATGGCATGATGGAAAGCGAATATTTCCGTATGATCTATACATTTTTCCCGGCATTGCTGGGAATTCCGGTATTTAACCGCTGGCAGAGAGAGCGGCCTGAACCTTATGAACATATGAAAGGTTAAAAGATGTCTACAAACGGTAAAAAAATGATTCTTGGTTCTGCGCTGACACTGTTTTTGCTGTCGCTTTTGAACAAGGGGCTGGGTTTTATCAAATCCATGGTGATTGCGTCTGCTTTTGGAGCGAACCTGCAGACAGATGCGTACTATGTGGCGGAGGGCCTGATGCAGAATGCACTGCTTCCTATTTCGGAAGCAGTGGCAGTGTCGTTTCTTCCTATATATATAGGGATGAAAGAAAAAGACCAACGGGACGCCCGGATATTTACCAGTCGTACCATGACAGATATTTTTATTCTGTCTTTCCTTCTGTCTTTGCTTTTGTATATGGCAGCGCCATTTCTTCTAAAACTGATTCTGCCGTCCTATACATGGGATGAGGTAGAACTTAGTATCTCCTATTTCCGCATTCTTATATGGGGGATGTGTTTCTATATGTCCAATCAGCTTCTGCAGAGCCTTTTGAATGCAGAAAAGGCATATGGCTATTCTTCCTTTACAGCTATGATCAATAATCTGGTGCTGACAGCGGCAGTCTTCTGTCTGGGGAGAAGGTTTGGCTTGAAAACCATGGCAGCGGCAGTACTGGTTTCTTATCTGGTACAGTTTTTGTTTCTTCAGACGAAAAGCTGGCAGTATGGGCATTTGACGCCTGCTTATGGACTTCGGGACCGACGGATCCTGAGACTTTGCGGGCAGGCATTCCCAATCTTCTTTGGAAATGCAATTTGTGAACTGAATAACCTGGTTGACCGAAGTCTCCTGTCTGCTATGGAAGAGGGAGCAGTGACAGCAGTGTCCTATGCTTCAGTGCTATATCAGTTTGCATCCAATCTGATCAGTATTCCCATGACAACGATTATCTATACAGAACTGGCGGAATCCTTCGCAGAAGGGCGTATGAGAGAGGGTGGGGACAAGCTGGAAAAAGGAATTCATATCAGCCTGTTTTTCTGTATTCCTATTTCATTGTTTGTGATGACGGCAGCCGGTTTGATTGTGCAGATTACATACGGCAGGGGAGCGTTTGTTCCGGAGGCTGTGGCGATGACTGCTCAGGGACTTAGATATTATGGACTTTGTTTTCTGGCCTACTGTATCAACGCGCTGTTGTTCAGGGCCTGTTACTCACTGAATGACACATTGCTGCCCATGAAAGTGGGGCTTGGAACGGTAAGCCTGAATATTGTGCTTTCTATCACCCTGTCAAAGTTTCTGGGACTTCGGGGAATTGTACTGGCGACGGCGATTGCCAATACTTTGACCAGTGTGATCACGCTGCTGATTTTCAACCGTACGAAGATGACGATTCATCTGAGACGATTTATAAAACCGGTTCTGCGCATCGGTGTATCAGCAGTGATTTCTACAGTAGTGTGCGGTGCATGGCTGTATCTTCATCCGGTGGGAAATGGGATTCTGCTTTTTGTGACAGCAGCATGTCTGGAATTTGGGCTTTATGGGGGACTGATGATCTTGTGCAGAGAAGAGATGGGGCTGGAGATCGTGGGTTTGATACGGGCAGTGATTAAAAAGGACTGATAGGAAAGGAAGGGCGGATTTGAGAGAGGAACAGGAAGTACTTGTGAGTGTGGTTGTACCAATATACAATGTGGAAGCCTATCTGCGTCCATGCCTGGATTCTCTGATGGGACAGACTTATGAAAAACTGGAACTGCTGTTGATTGACGATGGTTCTACAGATCAGAGCGGAGCGATATGTGATGACTATGCCAGGAGGGACAGCCGGGTGAAAGTAATCCATAAAGGGAATAGTGGTGTCTCTGCCGCCCGGAACACAGGAATAGAGATGGCTTCGGGGAAGTATTTGATCTTTGTAGATGCGGATGATGGGGTCCATCCACAACTGGTGGAGCTGTACATGGCTCACAGGAGAAGCGGAGGAACACTTTTGTGTGATCTGACTCTGGACCAGGAGGAACAAAAGAGAGAATATGCAACGGCAGAGATGGTTCATACAGAGACTGTAAAGCGCGGCAGTTTTATGGAACTGTTTTTCAGGGATTATATCAATGCGCCATTTAATAAGTTCTATGTAACGGATATTTTAAAGAAATATGAGGTCCGTTTTCCGGAGGGTAAGAGTCTGGGAGAGGATCTGCCTTTTAATCTGGAATATTTTCGGCATGCGCCGGAGGACTTCTGTATCCTGCATGCGCCATTATATTATTACCGGGAAAACCGGGACGGAAGTCTGAGCACATCCTACCGGACGGATCTGTTTGAGATTCAGCAGGAATCATTTACAGAGTTAAAGCGGTTTCTTGAAGATATGGATGTATGGGATGAGAAAAACAGGAAAATATACTATGGAATGTATTGGGACCGGCTGTATCTAACGGCAGAACTGTGCAGGACTTATGAAAAACTTCATAAAAGGATGATACATCCGAGAGATCTCCGCCTGAAGGAGATCCTGAGGAGTCCTCTGTGGGGGCAGATTTGGAAAGAGTGTGAAAGGAGCAATGCTGCCAATTGGAAACGAAGAATAAAAGCAGTCAGGCAGAAGGTTTGGGAGCTGCTGAGCTGAAAGAACCGTTCTTTTCTATTATTGTGCCGGTATTCAATGTGGAACCGTATCTGGAGAAATGCGTATGCTCCCTTACGGAACAGGAACCGGCGGGCGGGGAGCTGGAGATCTTGCTGGTCGACGATGGCAGTACCGATGAGAGCGGCCGGCTGGCAGATCAACTGGCAGCCCGATATGAACAGGTGAAAGTATTTCACAAGGAAAACGCAGGCTTGTCTTCTGCGAGAAATTACGGAATAGAGCGGGCGTCAGGAGCGTATGTGCTGTTTGTGGATTCGGACGATTATGCAGCTCCGGAACTGTGCAGGCGAATCTGGGAAGCCCTTGAGAGGCATGGGATGGCGGATGCAGTCTGTTATGATGGGGTGGAACACGGAAGTCATGGGGAGACTTCTACAAGAAGAGTTCCTGTTGCAGAAGAACGGTGTACAGAGAGTGGAAAAAAATATCTGCTGGAACATTACAAATCCCGGACACTCAGCGTGGAGGCATGGATGTATGCATATAAAAGATCATTCCTTATGGAACAGGAACTTCGGTTTCGGGAAGGAAGACTTCATGAGGATGTGGAATTCACCCCCCGGGCGTTGCTTGCCTGTAAGAAGGTCATAGAGCTTCCGGATGGCTTGTATCACTATGTGGTGCGGGAGAATTCTATCTCCACACAGAAGGACAAAGGAAAAAATATCCGGGATCTGTTTGCCACGCTTCAAGAGCAGTGCGAGGTGGCAGAACAGCAGGAACCAGAGTTGAGAAAATGGATGAAAAATGCAGCGTTGGACAGTTATTTGAATATGGTACAGTATGCTAGGATGTATCAGTCCCGGTATCGGAAGCTTTTGGATAAGCGGTTTTTGATGGGAAAAGCAGCGACCAGATGGAACCATTTTCGCGTACTGCTCTGCCTGATAAATGTTCGCCTGTACTGCCTGGTCAATGATTGTTACAAATATCTGCGAAAATAAGGCAAATTTGCAATTTTATGGCAGATGAATTATAATAACAGGAACACAGGAGCCTGTAAAAGTGAAACGGGAGATAGAGAAGAGATGAAAGCAATACAAAAAATAGCGTATCTGGTGATTGCTTATATGGATCCGGAACAATTAAAACGGCTGACCGAAAGACTTGTGAAGGATTCGGACGTGTATATCCATATTAATTCCAGTGTGGATATTCGGCCTTTTCAAGAGCGTCTGGCGGCGGTGAAAGGGGAAGGCAGAGCGGCTTTTTCCAGGGAGCGTTTCCGGATTGTCTGGGGCGGTTATTCCATTCTGAAAGCAACTTTCTCCATGCTGGAACAGGCTTTTGCATACAAAGAGTACGACCGGGTGGTGCTTTTGACGGGCCTTGACTATCCTATAAAATCGAACAGGGAGATTCAGCAGTTTTTCCAGGAACATGCAGATGTGGAATTCGTGCATGGAGATACAGTGACCGGAGAGATGTATGAGCATCTGTACTATTATGACTGCAGAGATTCCAGGGTTTTACACAAGCTGTTTGAGTTATCCAAAAATATTCTGAAAAAATGCGGGATCAGAGAAAAGAAAGACTATGTTATGCATCAGGGACAGAGATACCGCCTGTACGGTATCACGCCGAAATGGGCCTTGTCCGGGAAAGGTGCCCGTTATTTGCTGGATTTTTACCATCAGAATAAAAGATTTAACCGGTATTTTCAGTTGATGCATGCGCCGGATGATTTTTATGTAGCTACAGTTCTCCTGAACTCGGAATTCAAAGAGCGAGTGGAGACGAAAAAGGATATCTTTAAGATTATCTGGCTTCCTGAGGACAGAGGAGCAAAAGTTCTTTCAGAAGAGGATGAAGAGGAACTGCTGCAGTGTCAGGAGCTGTATGCCAAGAAATTTCAATCAGATACTTCGGTGGGGCTGCAGGACCGGCTGGAAGCTGTATTTCAGAGAAAACAAGAGGAGAACTTATGAAATTACTGATTCCCAGTGCAAAGATTGTACCGGAAGAACTGCAGAATCTTGGGAAACTCCCGGCAATTATCTATCCGGTGGGCCAGGGGATTGTGCTGGACTATCTGCTGGAGCAGTATGAGCAGCAGGCAGATTCCATACGGATCCTGTGTTGTGAGATGGCGGCGGAGGTCCAGGCACGACTTTCTTCCTATAAGAATAAGAAGCTGTATTTTCAGTGTCTGGATGCATTGGGGGATCTCGGGGATACGGTTTATGCCGGGTTAGAAGATGTGCATACACCGCTGGTCATTAATTTTGCAGATACAATCGTGCAGGATCGGTTTCCGGAGGAAGTGAAGGATGGGTTTTTCTATTCACTGGATTATCCGTCTGACCTGTGGACGTTTTTCGAATCTGACCAGGGAGAGATTAGTGGGATTCGGGATAAGCAAAGCGGGGGCCAGGTGAATACCCGGCAGAATCTGTTTGTGGGAGTGTTCCGGTTCTCGGATGAAGGAGATCTGAAATCCTGTTTTGAGAAAGTGTTCAAAGAGCGGGATCCGGGGATGAGCTCGTTCTATCAGGCGCTTATCCTGTACAGTCGGATGCACCCTATGGTTCCGGTCTATACGGAAAACTGGTTTGACATCGGTCATGTGGATAAATATTATAATTCGAAGCTGGAAGTAAAAGCAAGAGAATTTAATCATATTACCATTGATAAAAACAGGGGAATTCTGTCCAAATGCAGCGATGATAAAGACAAGCTGATTGGAGAGATTCTGTGGTATCTGAAACTTCCGGCGGATATCGAATATGTGAGGCCCAGAATCTTCTCTTATTCCACCAGCTATCACGAGCCTTATGTATCCATGGAATATTATGCATACCATACAGTGCATGAGCTGTTCCTGTACGGGGATCTGGGTTATCCTCAGTGGCGAGAAATCTTTGAGCGGCTCCGCTTTATTTACCGGGATTTTCAGCGTTACAGTGTGAGTGACAGCGGGATACCAAAAGCATTGGAGGAAGTTTATCTGGAGAAGACGAAGAAGCGGCTTTCTGCACTCAGGCAGGATACCGGATTCCAGGCTTTTTTTCAGATGCCCATGAAAATCAATGGAGTGATGTATTTGCCTCTGGATGAGATTTGCCGGAGACTGTCGAAGGAGGTTCCCTGTCGCCTGTATGATGTGGAAGTATTCCATATTATTCATGGGGATCTTTGCTTTGCTAATATTATGGTGGATGCCAATTTTTCATTTATTAAAGTCATTGACCCGAGAGGGAAATTCGGCAGATATGATATCTATGGTGATCAGAGGTATGAACTGGCTAAGCTGTTTCACAGCGTGGATGGGAAGTATGATTTTATTATCAAGGATTTGTTTGATCTGGAGGCAGTTCCGGAACAGGCTGTTGTCGATTACCGGATTCTGGATCGAAAGAGGGGATTTGATCTGTATGAGATTTTTCAGAATGTATTCGAGGAGGAGATCGGAGCAGACAAAGGGAAGATCGAATTGATTGAGGCACTGTTGTTTCTGAGTATGATACCATTGCATCAGGAGAGCCTCAGGCATCAGTATGCGATGCTTGCCACGGGAGTGGAACTTCTGGATCGGGTGATGGACATCAGAGCAGAGAGCGGAGGGAAAGAACATGTATAAAGAGTATTCATTTGTATTTGATATTGACGGGACCATCTGTCCCATTAAGAAACGAGAGGAACGATATGAGGACCTGGTACCTTATGAGAATGTGGTTCAGAAAATGCGATATTATAAAGAAAACGGCGCGAAGATCATTCTCTTTACGTCCAGAAATATGAATTCCTATGGAGGTAACCTGGGGCTCATCAATAAACATACGGCAAAGATCCTGCTGGAATGGCTGGATAAATGGAATATTCCCTATGATGAGATCGTCTATGGAAAGCCCTGGCCAGGACATAAAGGGTTTTACGTGGATGACCGGACCATACGTCCGGATGAGTTTTTGAATCAGTCAGTGGAAGAGCTGGATGAGATCTGCAGGCATTCAAAAGATGATTCCAAATAAGGAGACTTGGGAAAGGAGACAGAAGGGTGGAACATAGGATGACAATCATTATCACTATGGCAGGATTGGGCACCAGATTCAGAAAAGCCGGGTATCAGGTTCCCAAGTATATGATAGAAGCGAAAGGAAAGACACTGTTTGAGTGGTCTATGGATAGTTTGAAAGGGTATCAGGAGCATACGTCCAGATATATTTTCGTGGTGCGCAGAGAAGACCAGGCGTCGGCATTTATCCGCAGTCGGTGTGCTGCATATGGGATTGAAGATGTGAAGATTCTGGAGATTGATCAGATGACAGACGGACAGGCAACGACCTGTATGCTGGCAGTTCCTTACTGTGACCCGGAGGATGCGATTATGGTATACAATATTGATACCTATGTGGAGCCCTATGAGATGAGATACGAGGCCATCTCCGGGGACGGGCATATTCCCTGCTTCCATGCGGAGGGGGATCACTGGAGTTTTGCCAAAACTGATGAGCAGGGACAGGTGACAGAAGTGAGGGAAAAGGTGCGGATCTCGGATAACTGTACTCTGGGGGCTTATTATTTTTCTTCTGCAGAATTATATCGAAAGCTTTATGAGGAGTATTATGCGGACGACAGTCGGATGGAGAAGAATGAGAAGTATATCGCACCTCTGTATAATTATATGATTGAGAAAGGCCTGCCGGTGTCGATCAGTCTGGTGGATGCACAGAAGGTACATGTGCTGGGTACTCCGGAAGAGCTGGAAGTATTTCTGAAAGACGGATAATATGCAAAGAAATATTGAAAGAAGAAGCAGATGCTGGAATTTTTGAAGAAGATAAGGAACAATCAATTTATCGGAAATACGAATTGGCTGATTTTTCAGAATATCTATTCTATGGGCTTGTCTCTTGTGGTCGGAGCACTGTCGGCCCGTTATCTGGGACCATCTAATTATGGGCTGATCGGTTATGGCGCATCTCTGGTCAATTTGTTTACGGCAGTCAGTCAGCTTGGGATTGACAATGTGCTGATTAATGAGATGATGAAGCATCCGGAGGAGAAGGGCCGGGTCATGGGGACCGCTCTGTGCATGCGTGCGGCTTCTTCCATTACCAGTCTGATCTGTGCGATGATACTGGTAGTGCTGATTGAACCAGGAAACCGCGTGCTGTGGTTTGTGGCCGGTATCCAGGCATTTGCCATTGCTCTGCGTTCCTATGAGCTTCTGAACGAGTGGTTTCTGTCAGAAATGAAATCCAAATATTATGTGATTGCAAATATATGCGGACAGACGGTGGTGGGGGTCTGGAAGATTGTCCTTCTGATCCTGGGAGCGTCTGTCATGTGGTTTGCAGCTGCTACAACCATACAGGCACTGGTATGTGGCGGGATTGTGATTACGATCTTTTTGATGACCAGGAACTTTAAGCTGGGATTTTGCTGGCAGTATGGAAAGGATATTTTCAGGCGGAGCAAATATTATGTGATGGCAGGTCTGGCAGTGGCTTTGTATACGCAAATGGACAAGGTGATGCTGGGCAAGATGATGGGAGAGACAGAGGTAGGATATTATACGGCGGCAATGACCATCGCCATGTTGTGGGAATTTATTCCGACGGCTTTTATTAACTCTTCAAGAGTGGTGATTCTGGAGAAAAAGACTCAAAATGAGGAAGAATACCTCAATAAACTTCAGCTTCTGCTGTTTGCAATCAGTATTCTGGGGCTTCTGGTGGGGCTGGCTGTGCAGCTTTTTGGCGGTCTGGCCGTTGCGATTTTGTATGGAAAGGAATATATGTCTGCTGTTCCGGTATTAAAACTGCTGATCTGGTCCACGACTTTTGCCATGATCGGTGTAGCCAGAAATATATGGAGCGTGGCGGAAGATAAAAACAAATATTCGAAGAACTATACGATCTGCGGCGGTATCTTTAATCTTATATTTAATGCGCTGACAATTCCTGCATGGGGTATCTTCGGGGCGGCAGTCAGTACATTGGGGGCTCAGATCGTGGTGGCGCTGGTCTCGCCGTTGATCTGGAAGGATACCAGGCCTTTTGTGACGTTGTATCTGGAGTCCTGGAAAAAAGGTATAGCCTATATGAAAAAGGTTCTGGTCTGACCAGACAGGACAGAATGGAGAAGCAGTATGAAAGAGCAATATTCAGTTCCTGTGGTGCTGATTGTTTTCAACCGGCCCGGACTGGCGGAGAAGATGCTGGAATGCCTGAAACTTTTGAAGCCGAAACGACTGTTCGTGATCTCAGATGGCCCAAGAGAAAAAGTTCCCGGAGAGAAGGAGAAGGTGGAGCAGGTCCGCGGCCTGTTCAAGAATGTTCCGTGGCCCTGTGAGGTGCAGAGAAATTATGCAGAGAAAAATATGGGCTGTGATGACCGGGTCCCTTCCGGACTGAACTGGGTATTTTCCCAGGTGGAGCGGGCGGTGATCCTGGAGGACGACTGCATCCCGTCGCCGCAATTTTTCAATTATGCACAGGAGATGCTGGAATTATATGCAGAGGATTCCCGTGTGATGATGATTGCCGGGTCCAACCATATGCAGCAGTATTCAATAGAGAAAAGCTGTTGTTTTACAGCCCGGGTCTACACCTGGGGGTGGGCAACCTGGCGCAGAGCCTGGGAGCATTACTGCGAGGATGACAGGGAATGGAAGAGAATTCAGGAGAATGGCACTTTAAAGAACGTATATTCGATTCGTACCAGATACTATGTGAGGAAGGAGTTTGACCATTATTTCCGGAGAGGGAAGTGCCCGTGGGATTATCTCTGGTGGATTTCCTGCATGGGAGCCGGCGGATTATGTGCAGTTCCAAAGGTGAATCTGATCACCAACGAAGGTTTTGGAGAGGACGCTACCCACACCCGCTCCCGGGGAGATTACCGGGGGGAGACGTTTCCGATGAAGTTCCCGCTGGACTGCCCAGGGGAAGTGAAGCGTGACCGGAAGATCGACCGGTATGACCGGGGGCTGAATCCGCCCTGGAAAATTGTACGGGCGTTCAGGAAATTGCAGAGAATGTTTGGAAGACAGGCGCAGGAAACTGACAGATGAAAACTGTAATATTTTGTAGTGCTTGTAAAATAAGGGCAAAGGTGATAAACTAGTACAGAATATGGGGCGGAAAATCAGATCAGGAGTGTGAGATGTTTAAAAATAAAAAATTAGTCTGTCGGATTCTTTTACTGATGATGGTGGATGCAATCATTCTTATGTTTTCAGGACCCTTTGCAATTTATCTGCGTTATAATTTTACTTGGGAACAGCAGGCCATTGCGTTTATCGAATATATTTTCCGGTATCTTCCGGTTCATCTGGTGCTTTCCATCGGTATTTTCTGGGCGTGCCGGTTGTATCGGGGAATCTGGAAATATGCCAGCGCATCGGATCTGGCTAATATTATTCTGGCCTGTTTTCTGTCTGCAGCGACTCAGATGGTGGGCATGAGGCTGATGGGGCTTCCGTTTCCGAGAAGTTACCCTTTTTTGTATTTTGCAATTCTGTGTGTGGGGATCTCAGTTTTCCGATTTACTTACCGGATTTTGGGGTACATTCAGGCAAAGCGTGGAAGCATGCTGAAGGCAGGAAAGAAAAATACGATGATCGTGGGGGCCGGAGAGGCAGGCTATACTCTTTTGAAAGAGCTGCAGAACAGTCGCTTTGTGGAACAGAATGTGTGCTGTATCGTGGATGATGATCCGGGGAAAAAAGGGAAATATCTGCGAGGGGTGCTTGTGGCGGGAACCCGCCATGATATCTGCCGTTTGGCGGAAGAATATGATATTGACGAGATTATGATTGCGATTCCTTCTGCATCTCATGGGATGGTGCAGGAGATTCTGGATATTTGCAGTCAGACAAGCTGCAAACTGAAAGTGCTGCCGGGATTGTATCAGCTGGTGAACGGAGAGGTTAGCGTGTCCAAGCTCCGCAATGTGGAGATCGAAGACCTGCTGGGCAGGGAGCCGGTGGATACCCAGATTGACAGCATCATGGATTATGTATCCGGGAAGACAGTTCTGGTAACCGGAGGAGGAGGCTCCATCGGCAGTGAGCTGTGCCGCCAGATCGCCATGCATGAACCAAAGCTTCTGGTGATTTTTGATATTTATGAAAACAACGCGTATGAGATTCAGCAGGAGCTGAAGCGGGATTATCCAGGACTTGATCTGGTGGTGCTGATTGGTTCCGTCCGGAATACGCACCGGATCAATCATGTGTTCGAAACTTATCGTCCGGATATTGTCTATCATGCGGCAGCCCATAAGCATGTGCCGCTGATGGAGGACAGTCCTAATGAAGCGATCAAGAACAATGTACTTGGGACTTATAAGACAGCCCAGGCAGCGGACCGGTTTCACGCTTCCCGGTTTGTGTTGATCTCCACGGATAAAGCAGTAAATCCCACTAATATTATGGGTGCTTCCAAGCGGCTCTGCGAGATGGTGATTCAGATGATGAATCATCGTTCGGAGACTGATTTCGTAGCGGTTCGGTTCGGCAATGTACTTGGGAGTAACGGAAGCGTGATTCCTCTGTTCAAAAAGCAGATTGAGGAGGGCGGACCGGTAACGGTGACGCATCCGGATATTATTCGGTACTTTATGACGATTCCGGAGGCTGTTTCGCTGGTTCTGCAGGCAGGAGCCCAGGCGAAGGGCGGCGAAATCTTTGTATTGGATATGGGAAAACCGGTGAAGATTCTGGATTTGGCGTTGAATCTGATTCGACTGTCTGGATATAAACCCTATGAGGATATTGACATTCAGTTCACAGGGCTTCGTCCGGGAGAAAAACTGTATGAAGAGCTTCTGATGAGTGAAGAAGGGCTTCAGAGTACAGAAAATGAACTGATTCACATTGGAAAGCCTATAGAATTTGACGAGGAGCAGTTCTGCCATCAGCTGGAAGAACTGGACCAATGGTCCAGGCAGGACTGTCAGGATATTAAAGAGAAAGTGATGGAAATTGTTCCCACATATCATATAGAAGAATGATAGGAAGAGAGGTATGTATAATGGCACATATTTATTTGTCCTCGCCTCATATGAGCGAGGAAGGGTATGAGCAGGAATATATAAAAGAAGCTTTTGACACCAACTGGATTGCTCCCCTTGGAAAGAATGTGAATGAATTTGAGAAAGAGTTGCCGGCAGCAGTGGGAGCAACGGCAGCAACGGCGTTATCTTCAGGGACAGCGGCTATTCATCTGGCTTTGAAAGCAGCCGGTGTGAAGGAGGGAGACGTAGTTTTCTGCCAGGATCTGACATTCTCGGCAACTGCCAATCCCATTGTCTACGAGAAAGCGATACCGGTGTTCATAGACAGCGATTATGAGACCTGGAATATGTCTCCGGACGCATTGGAGCGGGCTTTTGAAAAGTATCCGAATGTAAAGGCGGTTCTGCCGGTACATCTGTACGGGCTTCCGGCCAATATGGAGCGGATTATGGAGATTTGCCGGAGGCATGGCGTTGCTGTGATTGAGGATGCAGCGGAAAGCCTGGGCTCCTATGATCATGGGCAGCATACGGGGACTTTCGGAGACTATGGGGCGTTCTCCTTTAATGGAAATAAGATCATTACCACTTCCGGGGGCGGGATGCTGGTCTGTAACCTGGAGGAGGAGAAGGCAAAAGAGCGGATGAAAAAAGTGCTTTTCTGGGCAACTCAGGCGAGAGAGCCGGCGCGTCATTATGAACACAAAGAAATTGGTTATAATTATCGTATGAGTAATATTGTGGCAGGAATCGGCAGAGGACAGCTGAAGGTTTTGAAGCAGAGAGTGGAGAAAAAGCGTCAGATTTTTGCTTATTATCAGGAGCATCTGGGGGATTTGGAAGGTATTTCCTTTATGCCTTTGCGGGAAGAAACACATGCTAACTGCTGGCTCAGCGTGATTCAGCTTGCACCGGACGGTCCGGTTCGGCCTCTGGATGTGGTGATTGCTCTGGAGAAAGGAGATATTGACAGTCGGCCAGTATGGAAGCCTATGCATCTGCAGCCGGTGTTTGCAGGCTGTGATTATATTGATAATGGTAATGTAAGCGCAGCTCTGTTCCGTCAGGGAGTATGTCTTCCCAGCGATACCAAGATGACAGAGGAGGAGCAGTCTCGGATCTGTGAGATCATCAGAGGATTGTGGAAATAGATGAAGCAGGGAATCTATGGAAGATGCATTAAGAGGGAGCTGGATGTTTTGTTGTCGGCTGCGGCGCTGGCAGTGCTCAGTCCGGTGATGATTATCATTGCAGTGCTGGTACGCAGAAAACTGGGGAGTCCGGTGTTGTTCACTCAGCTTCGCCCGGGCAGGAATGAAAGAATTTTTAAAATGTATAAATTCCGCACCATGACAGAGGAAAAAGACGAAGATGGTAATCTTCTGCCGGATGAGGTCCGTCTGACAAAATTCGGGAAATTTCTGAGGGACAGCAGTCTGGACGAATTGCCGGAGCTGTTCAACATTCTGAAAGGCGATATGAGCCTGGTTGGTCCCAGGCCGCAGCTGGTCCGGGATATGGTGTTTATGACAAAGGAACAACGGCGGCGTCACAGAGTTTTGCAGGGGCTTACGGGGCTTGCGCAGGTAAATGGACGAAATCACATTTCCTGGGAGCAGAAGCTTTCCTATGATCAGCAGTATGTAGAACATATTACGTTTCTGGGAGATCTGCAGATTCTGCTTCGGACTGTGGGAAATGTACTGAAAAGAGAAGGCATCAACATGGATGGGATGGCAACGGCGGAAGATTTGGGCGATTATCTGCTGAGGACCGGGCAGGTAGATCAGAAGACCTATGACAGGAAACAGCGGATCGCTGGAAAAATCTGTGCCAGAAACAGTTGAAAGGGATGGACAGATGGAGAAGGAGTGGGAATATTATAATCATGCGCTTGTTCCGGCGAAAGCCCCGCATGTGATTCCGGATACCTCCTGGATGAAAGACGGCAGGAAATGGAGAGAACTGGCGGATGGGAAATATCCGCTGTTCGCAAGGTGGATTACAGATTTTGACTGCCAGGAAGAGACACAGTGGTGGTGTCTGATTAAAGACACTCCTTTTGACCTGATGTCTCTGAAGTCGAATCGGCGGAGCCTGATTACCAGAGGGCTGAAACGGGTGGATGTGAAAGTGATTATCCCGGCAGAATATGCGGCGCAGATGGCGAATGTTCTTATAAAAGCATGGAAATCCTATGATGATTCCTATGAAGAAGGAGAGGACAGGAAAACCCTGACGGAAGAATTCCGGCAGCTGACCGGGGATACCATGGGAAATTCCGAATATCTGGGCGCATTTTTGAAGGATACAGATACGTTGATCGGGTACAGTATTTATAATTTGTTTGACGACTGGATTGAGTATTCCGTGGTCAAGACGGATCCGGAATATCTGAACACTCAGGTAAACGCCGCCCTTGCCTATGCAGGGTTGGAACGCTATATGAGGCCTGGAATCAGATACATTATGGGCGGCTGGCGCACGATGATTCATGATACCAATTATCAGGATTATCTGCTGAAAAATTTTGGATATCGAAAGGCATATTGCAGACTTCATATTCGATACCGGCCGTGGATGGGGGCTTTGGTAATAGTTCTCTATCCTTTCCGGAATTTATTGAAGAGACATGCGCATCGTGGGCTTCTGTATCAGGTCTGGTGCACTTTGAGGCAGGAAGAGATTTACCGGACATTCCGGTAACGGAAGAAGGAGAATGCTTATGAATATCTGGTTTTTTAACCATTATGCTGTGCCTACAAGCCTTTATCCCCTGGCCAGGCCGTATCATTTTGCTAATCATCTGCAGAAAAAGGGACATAAGGTGACGATATTTGCAGCAAGTTCCGTGCATTTGTCCGATCAGAATCTGATCACGGATGAGAGACCTATGAGGGCAAGACGGGTGGACGGGATCCGTTATGTGTTTCTGAAAGCAAGGAATTATGAAGGAAACGGTCTTGGCCGGATTTTGAACTTCTTTGACTATACGATCAAATTGTTTACACAGACAGGAAAATTTAACCCTCCGGATGTTATTATGGCGACTTCCGTACATCCGCTGGCGTGTGTGGCCGGAATATTACTTGCGAAGAAATACCATTGCAGGTGTGTGGTGGAAATTGCAGATCTGTGGCCGCTGACACTGGTGGAATACGGAGCGATTAAAGAAAAACAGATAATTACCAAACTTTTGTACAAGCTGGAGCATTGGATTTATAAAAAAGCAGACGCAGTGGTATTTACCATGTATGGAGGAAAACAATATATCAGGGACATGGGCTGGGCATCCGATGTGGATCTCAGGAAGATTTATTATATTAATAACGGAGTGGATCTGGCTCTTTATCAAAAGCAGGAACAGAATGAGATTTATGTGGATGAAGATCTGGACCGGAAAGATACGTTTAAAGTCATGTACACAGGATCTATGGGGATTGCCAATTCCGTATACGACCTGCTGGATGCGGCAGAAATATTGAAACCCTATCCGGATATCCGGTTTTTCCTGTTCGGCGGGGGATATCAGGAAGAAGAATTGAGAAAATATAAGGAAGAGCACGGACTCACCAATGTATTCTTCAAAGGGAAAGTGAATAAAAAGTATATTCCAGGTATCCTGGCCCGCGGAAATCTGAACCTGCTTACAGGACCAAGCGACAGGGTCTCGGAATATGGTATGAGTATGAACAAGATGTTTGATTATATGGCTTCGGGACATCCGACGGTATCAAATATACAGACAAAAAACGATATTTTTGTGGACAATCGCTGTGGAGTGACCATTGGTGCAGAGAATGCAGAAGAGATGGCTGAAACGATACTTGATTTTTACAGGATGACTCCGGAGCGTTACGGGATGTATTGTGCCAATGCCAGGGAGACTGTAAAGGAATATGATTTTTCATATCTGACAGATCGCCTGGAGGAAATCCTGCTGCAGTGAAGTGAGGGGTTATGCAAAGAACAGGGCAGAAAGACAGCTGCCGGAGGAACAAAGAGATGACAGATTGCAGAGGCAGTATCTATGCAAGATACGTGAAACGGGTGTTGGATATCGTATTGTCCGGGGCAGCTCTGCTCCTGCTGAGTCCGGTGATTTTGCTCCTCTTTGTACTTGTGAAAATAAAACTGGGTAGCCCGGTACTGTTTCGACAAAAACGTCCCGGGATTTACGAGAATATCTTTGAGATGTATAAGTTCAGGACCATGACGGACGCCAGAGATGCAGATGGAAGGCTTTTGCCGGACGACCAGAGAAGGACGGTGTTCGGACAGATGCTCAGACGGACAAGCCTTGACGAGCTTCCGGAACTTTTTAATATCCTGAAAGGGGATATGAGTCTGATTGGACCCAGGCCGCTCCTGATCAAATATCTTCCTTATTATACAGCAGAGGAAAAGATCAGACACCAGGTCCGACCAGGACTGACCGGTTATGCACAGGTTCATGGGCGGAATGCCTGCGTGTGGGAGAAACGGTTTCAGTATGACCGGGAATATGTGGAACACCTTACCTTTGGGATGGATTGCCGGATATTGTGGAAAACGGTGCAAAAAGTACTGAAAGGCTCTGATATTGTGGCTCCGGGTGTGCTGGAGGATTTTGATGAATACAGAAAAAAACAGAATGCAGACGCCGGTTTGCCGACTGTCTCATCTGGATCTGCCAAATGATGTATTTATAAAAAGGGATGATTTGTATCCTTTTTCCTTTGGCGGAAATAAGGCCAGAAAGGCAGAGCTTTTCTGGGAAGATGTGGAAGCTCTGAAAGCGGATTATATTGTGACCTACGGAAGCAGCAGTTCCAATCACTGCAGAGTGATCGCCAATCTGGCTGCCAGGAATGGGATTCCGTGCTTGCTGATCGCTCCTCAGGAGAAGAGTGAAAAGACGTTTAATCGGGATATGACCGGTTTATTCGGAGCAGATGTGCTTCCGGTTCCGGTGGAGCATGTGAAAGACACCATTGACTGTACGCTCGAAAAGTTGCGGGAAGACGGGTATTCACCCTATTTTATTATGGGGGGAGGACACGGAAATCTGGGGACGCAGGCATATGTGAATGTGTATGAAGAGATCCGAAGGTATGAAGAAGAAAAGGGATGGAAGTTTGACCGGATTTTCCATGCATCCGGAACCGGGACGACCCAGGCAGGTCTGATCTGTGGACAGCTTCTGTCAGGGGAACACGCCCGAAGAATTACAGGGATCAGCATCGCGCGCAGAAACCCGTATGGAAGAGATGTGGTAGTTCAAAGTGTAAAGGACTATCTGAAGGAACAGGGAAAAGACACCCTGTATGAAGACAAATATGTAGAGTTTGTGGATGATTATACAGAGGATGGATACGGAAGCGGCAGCCCTGCGATTGATGCATGGATCAGGAGAATGCTGATTCATGAGGGGATTCCTCTGGATGAGACTTATACGGGAAAAGCATTTGCCGGTATGTGTGACTATCTGGAGAAGAATCGGGTGATCGGACAGAAGATTCTGTTCATTCATACGGGCGGGGCACCGCTTTTCTTTGATTATTTAATGAAGAGGGATTATGATGAATGTACTGGTGCTGAGCTGCGGAACGAGAAATAAAATCATTCGATATTTGAAAAGAGAACTGGCTGGGCGAGGACGGGTGGTGGCAACCGATATGAGTCCTCACGCGCCAGCTCTTTATGATGCAGATCAACATTATATTGTGCCACGCATGACGGCAGAAGGATATATAGATGTGATCTTTGAGATATGCCGTAAGGAACAGATTACGGGAGTATTTTCCCTGATTGATCCGGAATTATCACTTTTGGCCCAGCATGAGGAAGCCTTTAGAGAACTGGGAGTGCTGGTGTTCGGCTCTTCTTATGAGCTGTGTGAACGATGCTTGAACAAATGGGAGATGTATCTGTGGCTGGAACGTCATGGGTATGCCTGTGTGAAGAACTATATTCAGAAACAGGAATTTTTTCAGGCAGTCAGGGATGGAGTGATTTCCTATCCGGTATTCGTGAAACCCATATGCGGAAGTGCCAGTATGGCCATATCAAAAGCAGAAGATGAAGAGACGATTGAATTTCTGTTCCGCCGTTCAAATGGGATGCTGATTCAGGAATACCAGAGAGGACAGGAGATAGGAGTAGATTGTTATATTGACATGATCAGCGGGGAGCTGATATCCATATTTGCTAAGAAAAAGCTGGCGATGCGCGCAGGCGAGACAGATAAAAGCATCTCATTTAAGGATGGGCCGCTTTTCGACCTGGTAGGCCGCTTTGTGAGAGAGAGCGGTTTTCGGGGACAGATTGACATTGACCTTTTTGACTGCGAAGGGACCTATTATATATCTGAGGTGAATCCCCGGTTTGGTGGAGGATATCCCCATGCCTATGAAGCAGGAGTTAATCATATGAAGTATATGATCTGCAATCTGTTGGGGCAGGCGAATGTTCCTGAGATTGGAAAGTATGAAGAAGGGATTGTGATGATGAAATACCATGAGCTGATGATGCTGAGAGGGGAGGACCATATCAGGTGAAAAAGCTGTGGATCTTGAATCACCACTCGGGGCTGGAAGGAGACCGGCATTTTGAATTATCCAGAGAACTTGCGGCTTTGGGTATGGAAGTGGTTGTGTTCCTGTCTTCTTATGGGCATCGGAGCGGAACTTATCTGTATGAAGAGGAAGTAAAAATAAGAAAAGTATGTCCAGGTATCACTTATGTCTATCTTCATACGGCGCCGGCATACCGCGGCGTCAGTGTGGGACGGATTTTGAATATGATGAGCTACTGCGTTCTGGTGCGGAAGTATGAGAAGCAGTTCTATCGGCTGTTCGGGAAGCCGGATGTGGTGATTGGTTCTTCTGTACATCCCTTTTCCTGGGAGAGTGCATGGCGGATTGCGAAGAAGAGTCAGGCACCGTTTATCTGTGAGATCCGGGATTTCTGGCCGTTGTCTCTGATTGAGATTTTCGGAAAATCCAAATACCATCCGGCGTGCCTGATGTTCTCTCTGTTGGAGCGAAGAGCATACCGGCGCGCCTCGGCCATTGTTTCTACTGTAGAGTTTGGGTATCGTTATCTGGAGCAGTTTCCTTATGTGAGAAAAGACCGAATTTACTGGATTCCCAATGGATATCATACAAAAGAGATTGATCAGGTACTTGCGGATCAGGAGATGACGCTTCCGGCAGAGCTTGAGGAGTATCTGTCTGGTCACTGGTGTGCAGTCTATACAGGTAGTTTTGTGGATTCGGAACGTTTGTTCGATATATTGGATGCAGCTGCATATATGCAGAAGTATGGGGAGAAAGATATCCGGTTTGCACTGATTGGGAACGGCTACCTGCAGGAAGCGATGGAAGAACGGGTGAGAAAAGAGCATCTGAAGAATGTACGTATCTTTCCGAGAATCAGTAAAAGCCAGGTGGCAGTGGCTCTCTCAAAGGCGAAGGTATGTGTTGCAGCTCTTCGGGATGACCGGGCATTAAACGACCTGGGATTGAGCCTGAATAAATTGAATGATTATCTGTATTCAGGAAATCCAACCGTATTTGCCTGCAGCTCTGTCAATGTGGTGGGAAGATCTGGCGGTGGCATTGTAGTTCCGTCCGGGGATACCAAAGCATATGCGGAGGCACTGATGAGAGTGTATCGGATGATGGATGAAGAGAGAAAAGCGATGGGAGAGAAAGGGCGCAGAGAGATCAGGGAAAGATACAGTTATGCGCTTCTGGCGAAACAATATATGGATATATTTGAAGAGGTAACGAGATGAGATATGCATTGATTGGATGTGGACGCATTGCGGCGAACCACATCAAAGCGGTAGTGAATAATCACTTGGAATTTGCAGCTGTCTGTGATGCGGATTCCGCCCATATGGAAAATCTTTTGACAAAGCATGGGCTGGAAAAAGAACCGGCGATTGCCCGGTATACGGATTATAAGAAAATGATTGAAGAAGTGCATCCCACTCTGGTGGGCATTGCGACAGAGAGCGGTATTCACGCAGAAATCGCCCTGTTCTGTATTAAACATGGAGTGAACTGTATTATTGAAAAGCCTATGGCCATGAGCATTCAGGATGCAGATGAGATTATTCGGCGGGCCAGGGAAAAAGGAGTGAAGGTGTCCGCATGTCACCAGAACCGTTTTAATCTGGCTGTGCAGGAGACCAGAAAGGCGCTTCAGGAAGGAAGATTCGGGACATTGTCCCATGGTTCTGTTCATGTGCGCTGGAACCGGAATGAAGGGTATTACGAGCAGGCGGACTGGAGAGGAAAATGGGCTTCGGACGGAGGGGCGCTGATGAATCAGTGCATTCACGGCATTGACCTGCTGCGGTGGATGTTCGGAGACGAGATTGAAGAAGTCTATGGAGTGACCAGGCAACAGTTTCATCACTATCTGGAGGCGGAAGATCTGGGAATGGCTATTGTAAAATTTAAAAATGGAGCCATTGCGACCATAGAAGGGACGACAAATGTCTATCCGCAGAATCTGGAAGAAACTTTGTATATGTTCGGAGAGAAAGGAACTGTAAAACTGGGTGGAAAGTCCACAAACAATATTGACGTGTGGGAATTTGCTGACAGCCGGGATTCGGACAGTGAGAATCAGCATCTTCAGGAAGCTACCAGTAATGTCTATGGGAACGGGCATACCAGCCTGTATGCGGATGTGATCGAAGCGATTGAGCAGGACAGAGAACCCTATGTGGATGCAGTTGCCGGAAGAAATGCATTGGAACTGGTGTTGGCTATCTACAAGAGCCAGAAAGAAGGCGTCCCGGTGAAGCTTCCGCTGACGGATTTCCGGAGTACAGATATGACAGGAGAATTTGATGTTTAAAATCGGTGAAGTAAAGGCATGTGATCTGTCGGAAAATGATATACCGGAATTGTCCCAATGCCGGTTCCTGCTGTACGGTGTCTCAGACCCGGAGGCGCCCGAGAGCAACAGTATCATCTATGTGAGAACGGAAGTGAGCGACAGTTACCGGCAGGTGAAAGAGGCAGTCTTTGTGACGAAAGAAGAGGTGGAACTGCCTGATCTGGACAGTTCCTGTGTACAAATCAAAGTGGCCATGCAAAAGAGCATGTACGGGGTTCTGCTGGAACGGTATAAAAAGATGCTTCCAAAATCGGAGATGGAACTGGTGGACGGAAGCTATATCAGTAAAGATATAAGGCTTGGCAGGAATGTCTGTATTGAGCCGTTCTGTGTCATCGGGAGCGATGTGGTCATTGGGGATGACTGCCAGATCGGAGCCGGAACGGTGATTAAAGATCATGTGTGGATTGGCAGTCATGTACAGATTCATGAGAAATGCATGATTGGTGTGGATGATATGGACGTATATCGCCTGGAAGACGGGGTGTGCAGGGATCTGCCCCATCTGGCGGGAACCGTCATCGAAGAAGGCTGCCTTCTGCTGGCAGGGGCTGTGATCGGTGCCGGGGATTCAAGAACTACAATTGTGGGGAGAAGCTCTGTGGTAGGGATGCTTGGGGATGTGGGGCATAACTGCGTGATCGGTGCCAACAGTTCGGTGGGCGGAAAGTCCAGCATTTCCGGGCACTGTGATCTGGGAGAACATGTGTACGTTGCCCCCATGGCCGTGACGACGAACCGGGTTACCGTGGGCAACCATGGATACCTGGGGATCGGGGCAGTGGCGATCAGAGACATACCGGAGGGAGAGAAGCAGTTCGGCAATCCGGCCCGTAAGGTGATAGAGATGAAAAAGCAGTAAAGGAGATATGCATGATACAGAATATCCTGGATTATCTGGAGAACAGCGCGGCGTCCTGTCCGGAGAAGACAGCGTATGAGGATCTGGAGAATCATTATACCTATGCGCAAGCACTGGAATATGCCAGACGAATCGGCAGTGCCCTGCTGGCAGTGCTTCCTCAGAATGCGCCGGTTCCGGTTCTGATGGAAAAAGAGGCGGGGACTCTGCATGTATTTATGGGAGCAGTCTGTGCAGGCTGCTTTTATACGTTAGTGGAGCCAGAGCAGCCGCTGGAACGGATCCGCACGATTCTGGAGACGCTGGAAGCTCAGGTGATGGTAACCACCAGGTCTATAAAAGAGCAGCTTCAGGAGCTGGAGTTTCCAGGAAAGATCCTGCTGGCAGAAGAGCTTCTGAAGCATGAAATTGATGAAGACGGGCTGGCTGGGAGAAGAAGAGCTGCCTGTGATACGGATCCTTTATATGCAATCTTTACTTCCGGTTCTACGGGGGCGCCTAAAGGGGTGGTGGTATGTCATCGCTCGGTCATTGATTTTACCGAACATTTTACGAAAATCTTCGGTTTTGACCGGAATGATGTGATCGGAGGACAGGCGCCTTTCGATTTTGACGTATCTGTGAAAGATATTTATCCGGCTCTGAAGGTGGGAGCGACGCTGGAAGTGATTCCGAAGCGGTTTTTCAGCGTGCCCAAAAAACTTCTGGACTTCCTGGACGACAGGAAAGTGACAAGTCTTACCTGGGCAGTATCTGCTCTCTGTGTAATTTCCATGTTGAAAGGATTCCGGTATAAGGTGCCGAAAAACATCCGGCGGGTTATGTTCAGCGGAGAAGTGATGCCGGTGAAGCAGCTGAACTACTGGAGAACTTATCTGCCGGACGTGCTGTATGTTAATTTATATGGACCTACAGAGATTACCTGCAATTGTACGTATTATAAAATTGACCGGGAGTTTGGAGAAGAAGAACAGATTCCTGTGGGGGAGCCGTTCCCCAATGAGAGGGTTTTTCTTCTGGGAGAAGAAGACCAGCTGGTGACAGAGGCTGGAAAGCTGGGAGAAATCTGTGTCACCGGAACGGCTCTGGCACTTGGGTATTATCGGAATGAGGAGAAGACCAGCCAGGCGTTTGTTCAGAATCCGCTGAATAGATGTTATCCGGAACTGATGTACCGGACAGGAGATTTGGGCCGGTATGATGAGAAAGGGGAACTGTATTATGTCACCCGAAAGGATTTCCAGATCAAGCACATGGGACACCGGATTGAGCTGGGAGAGATTGAAGTGGCATTTCAGGCGCTGAATGGTATTGAAAGAGTATGCTGTGTGTATGATGAGCCGAATACGAAGATTATCGGCTTCTATGTGGGGGAACCGGAAGCCAAAGAAATCATCCAACAGTTGACAGAACGGCTTCCGCGGTTTATGATTCCCAATATATTCCGCAAGGTGGAGCGTATGCCCATCACGAAAAACGGAAAGATTGACCGCCGGGCTCTGATGGCGGAACTCTAAAACGGAACTCTAATAAGGAGAATGAGAGATGGAAAAGAGAAGGCTTGAGGAACTTGCCGTGTCCCTGGGAACGCCATTCTATGTGTTTGACACGGACATTTTAAGAGAGAGAATTGCCTGGGTGTCCGACCGGATTCGCCCGGCGAAGTTGTGCTATGCGATAAAGGCTAATCCGTTTCTGATCAGGGCTATGGATGCTCATGTGGAGCGGTATGAGGTCTGCTCTCCCGGAGAATTCCATATCTGTGTACAGAACCAGATGAATATGAAGAAGGTGGTGCTGTCCGGGGTCTACAAGGAATACGGGGACGTTCGGTATGCCATGGAACAGGGAGTGGTTCACTATACGGCAGAGTCAAAGAGTCAGTTTGAGCTGGTGCACCGGTGTGCCAGAGAATTGGGGAAGAAAGCAGAGATTCTTCTACGAGTGACCAGCGGGAATCAGTTTGGTATGAGTGAGGAAGACGTTAGAGAATTGCTTCGGAACCGGTCTTCCTGTCCGGAACTACAGATTATGGGACTTCAGTATTTTACGGGAACTCAGAAGAAAGTTATCGGGAAGATTGCCAGGGAACTGGAGTATATTGAAGACTTTATAGATCGGCTGCAGCAGGAAGAACAGTTTATGACGCGAGAACTGGAGTTCGGTCCGGGGCTGGGAGTGCCGTATTTTACCAAAGATGATGCCTGTGAAGACCAGAAGCTTCTGGAGGACTTTGCAAAGCTCCTGGAACGGGAGCGATCCTATGAGTTGATCTTCGAGATGGGACGTTTTCTGACAGCTTCCTGCGGCTGTTATATAACCAGAGTGGTGGACCAGAAGAGAAATGACGCGGTCAATGCATGCATCGTGGATGGCGGGATTCATCATGTGAATTATTATGGTCAGAATATGGCCATGAAGACTCCGGTTCTGACTTATCTTCCTCAGCATCCCATCGAGCAGGAGGGGGAAGAGTTATGGACCATCTATGGCGCTCTGTGCACCGTGTCGGATGTATTGTTGAAGAAATTCCCTTTGAAGGATGTGAGAACAGGGGACTACTTGGTGTTTCAGAACATCGGCGCATATTCTGTGACGGAAGGAATTTATCTGTTCCTTAGTAGAAAAATGCCGAAGATTTACTTGTATGACCAGAAAAACGGCCTCAGACTTCTGCGGGAAGACCTGGAAACCTGGAACCTGAATACCTGGAGCGAAGCATAAAACAGCGAAATCCCGGAGCAGAGCCCAGATGGATGTCAGGACGCGGAGCGTCAGGACATGCATCTCCCATACGGGATCTGTGGAGGGATGGAGCGGAACTTTTAATTAGGAGAAACAAAGTATGAACGAATTAATGGAGATATTAACATCTTTAAAGCCGGAGATTGATTTTGAGACTGAGAAGGAACTGATTGACGACGGGCTTCTGGAATCTTTTGATGTCATTACTTTGATTGCGGAGATCGAAGATCAGTTTGGAATCGAGGTTCCGGCAGAAGAAATTGTGCCGGAGAATTTCAATTCAGCAGAAGGAATCTGGAAGCTGCTGGAGCAGATGAAAGGAGAGGAAGTATAGGATGCAGTTTCGGGATTTGAAAAGTCAGTATGCAGCTCTGAAGACGCAGATGGATGCGGCGATTGAGCAGGTGCTTGTGTCTTCGGATTATATTGCAGGAGACCAGATCGAAGAGCTGGAACAGAAGCTGGCAGAATATGTGGGGGTGAAACACTGTATTTCCTGCGGAAATGGAACCGATGCACTTGTGCTGGCACTGAAGGCCTGGGGAGTAGGGCCCGGGGATGCGGTATTTGTGCCGGATCATACATTTTTCTCTTCCGCCGAATCCGTGGCATTTGCAGGGGCAACCCCGGTGTTTGCAGATGTATTGGAAGATACATTTAACCTGGATCCGGTGAGTCTGGAACGGGTGATTCAGGCAGTGCAGGCAGAAGGAAAACTGATGCCGAGGGCGATTGTAGCTGTGGATTTGTATGGTCTCCCGGCGGATTATGACAGGATTCGGGAGATTGCAGACCGGTATCATCTCTATATACTGGAAGATTCTGCTCAGGGATTTGGCAGTACGTATCACGGGAAGCCGGCGGGAAGTTTTGGGGACATTGCGACCACCTCCTTTTTCCCGGCCAAGCCGCTGGGCTGTTACGGAGACGGGGGAGCTGTCTTCACGGATAACACAGAATGGGCGTCCAAGATTCGCTCCATGCGCGTACACGGGAAAGGCAGCGATAAATATGACAATGTGCGCATCGGCATGAATTCACGGCTGGATACAATTCAGGCAGCTGTGCTTCTGGTGAAGCTGAAGGCATTTAAAGAGTATGAACTAAAAGACATAAATCGGGTGGCAGCCAAATATACGGAACGTTTGGAGGATTGTGTAAAGGTGCCCCGTATTCCGGCAGGGTATACGTCAAGCTGGGCGTCTTATAATATTCTGTTCCGGGATGAAGAGGAACGGAATCAGGTGCGTGCATACCTGAAAGAAAACGGCGTGCCGACCATGATCTATTATCCAAAGGGACTGCACCAGCAGGCAGTATTTTCCGGATGTCACCTGTACGGAGAGAGCCTTTCTGTGACAACGGATATCTGCAGAAGAACCCTTGCGATTCCGGTATCGCCATACCTTTCCGGGGAAGATCAGGAAAAAATCATCCATTTGATCCGGGAAAAAACAGGAGCGAATGCATGAAAATATTACTGATCTCTTACGATAACTATAAGTATGACGGAAGAGTCCGGGAACTGATTAAGGCGGCAAAGGAATTGGGAGAAGTTACTTATATTACCCGGGCGTCAGAAGGAGAGAAACCTCAGGAACGGTCGCACATTCTCTATCAGGACCGGGGTTACAGCAACTTTATACTGTTTGTTTGTACCCGGGCGTCTGCAGTGGGGCGGCAGGACCTGATCTTCATTGATAACCGGAAAGGAATTCTCCCCGGCTATCTTGCAAAAAAACTGACAAGGGCCAGATATGTGGTGCAGGATTGCAGAGAGCTGTATAATATGAAAAGTGCTGCCGGAATCCCGGGAAAAATCGGCTGTGTGATTGAGAAAATTTTCACAAGCCATTCGGATGTGGTCATTGCAGCCAATGCCTGGAGAGCCAGGCTGATGGTGAAGATGTTCGGTCTGAAGAAAGAACCGCTGAATTATGAGAACATTCGCCGGCTGGAATATTCTTCGGAAGAGAGACGTCTCCGGACAGAAGCGTCATGCAAGAATTTCTTTATGGAGGACCGGTTCCGGATTGTCTCAACCTCCGGCTGTGATATGTCCCGCACGACCGGGAAGATGCTGGAGGCCATGAAGGGATTGGGGGATGCTTATGAGCTTCTGCTGATCGGTGAGAGCGAAGAAGAGGATGAACTGATTGTGCGGGAGACGATACGGACGCTTGGCCTGACCAACGTTAAGATTCTGCCGAAGATGGATCAGGATCATTTGAAATATTTTATAGAACACAGCCAGGTGGGAATCGTGACCTATCATCAGAGAGATCTCAATAATAAATACTGTGCCAGCGGCAAGATTTATGAATTTCTCTTCGAAGGAAAACCGGTGGTGACCTCCACCAATCCTCCCCTCAGGGAATTTTGTGAGAAATATAAAGTGGGACAGGCGTCCGATGACTATGAACAGGCAATCCGTGCTATTGCAGACAGTTATGAGCAGTGGCAGAATCGTGTACAGAGGTATATAAGCCGGGTTCGGGTGGAAGAGAACAATCACCGGCTGGCAGAACAGATTCAAAAGAGATTAGAGGAGCGATGAGATGAAAAACGTATTGCTCGTGTTTGGCACGCGGCCGGAGGCCATTAAGATGTGTCCGCTGGTCAATGAGTTGAAAGGCAGGAAGGGGCTGCGAACACTGGTCTGTGTAACCGGTCAGCACCGGCAGATGCTGGATCAGGTGCTGGAGGCATTTTCCGTGGAACCGGATTATGATCTGTCAATCATGAAGGAACGTCAGACGCTGTTTGACGTGACAACCAGCATCTTGAACAGGATCAAAGCAGTACTGGAAGAGGCCCGGCCGGATGTGGTGCTGGTGCATGGAGATACTTCTACCACGTTTGTGACGGCACTGGCATGCTTTTATCTGCAGATTCCGGTGGGGCATGTGGAGGCGGGGCTTCGCACATACAATATTTATTCTCCTTATCCGGAAGAATTTAACCGGCAGGCAGTTGGGATCATCTCTTCTTACAATTTTGCGCCCACAGAGTTGTCCAGGCAGAACCTTTTAAAGGAAGGCAAAGAGGCAGGGACCATCTATGTGACTGGAAATACGGCCATTGATGCATTGAAGACAACCGTGCGGGAAGACTATACGCATCCGGAACTTGACTGGGCAGCAGGAAGCCGCCTGATTCTGATCACAGCCCATCGCCGGGAAAATCTGGGCAGACCAATGGAACATATGTTCCGTGCCATCCGGAGAGTATGTGACGAGCATCCGGATATTAAAGCTATCTATCCCATTCACATGAATCCGGCAGTACGGGAGACTGCAGATGCAATTCTGGGAGGAGATGAGCGGATTCGAATCATTGAGCCCTTGGACGTGCTGGATTTTCATAATTTCCTGGCCAGAAGCTATCTGATTCTGACTGACAGCGGCGGAATTCAGGAGGAAGCTCCGTCTCTGGGGAAACCAGTGCTGGTTATGCGGGATACGACGGAACGTCCGGAAGGAATCGAGGCAGGCACTTTAAAGCTGGTAGGCACGGATGAAGATGTGATCTATAAGAACTTTAAACTGCTCCTGGAGGACAGGGGAGAATATGAGAAAATGAGCAGGGCGAGCAATCCTTACGGCGACGGATTTGCCTGCAGAAGGATTGCGGATATATTGGAAGGAAAAGGATGAGTCTGTATTTTTTGACATTATTGCTTCTGGCAGCAGGGGTGCTTGCGACCTGGCGGAAACCCCAATATGAAGAGCACATATACTGGATTTCCTGGGGCGCCATGACGGCGTGTCTGTGTCTTCGCTTTGGACAGGGAACGGATTATGTGACATATCATGCGATCTATGAGACCATACCGGCAGCGATAGATTTGTCACAGGGGTATATCTGCGGCTTTTATCCGGAGATTGGCTGGAGGGTGCTCTCTGCAGCGTTCAAGATGTTTCATGCTCCGTTCTGGATATTCACCATGGTTCTCGGGCTGGCGGAGATGCTTTTGATTCACCGGTACTTGCGGATGTATGTCAGAAGGCGGATCATGGGTCTGTTCCTTCTCTGTCCGGTATTGTATATTACGTACATGATCTCCGGGATGCGTCAGGGACTGGCAATCTGTGTATTCCTGGGCCTTGTTCTTCCTTTCTATATGGAAAAGCAGTGGGTAAGATATGTGATCGGCACATTGTTTGCGGCGTCTTTTCACCGTGTGGGTTATGCCTGGCTGGTGCTGCCTGCGGCATATTATCTTCCCACGGGCATAATGGCAGGGCTTACCGGGCTGTCTGCAGCAGTCGGGCTGATTCTGCAGATTGGAGCCGTGGAACAGTTTTTTGTGACTTTGATTCCAGTCTATCATTTAAAGAAGTTTCTGCTGGATGGTTCTGTCAGCTGGTTTGCGCTGGGAGAACGGTTCCTGAGCTTTCTGGTACTGGGAGCTTTGTACTGCTGGTATCGAAGAGAGAAGGGGGCCGTGGACAGGAAAACAGAACTTCTGCTGAAAGCTTATATGTGCGGAACCTGTTTTTATCTTCTGCTTGGCAGCAGCTCCTATTATGCCAGCCGGTATTGTGTGATTTTTAAGGTGCTGGAGGGAGCGGTTCTGATCTCGCTGCTTCAGGGAGGAAAATGGATCCAGAAGTACGCGGCAGTGTTTTTCTTTGGGTTAACGCTTCTCATGGGATATAAGAACTTAAATGCCATGATTCAGGAAAGTGTCTGGTACGATGCTTCCGTCGTAAAGGTATGGAACTTTCCGTATGTGTCGGTCTTTCAACAGGAACGGATTCTGGACTACATTCCATATGAAGAAAAACTGGCGGAACTGTATGAGTATAACGTGGAAGATCAGAAACTCTGGATGATAGAAGAATAACGGGGGTTGACCATGCGGCTGGAAATATTGCTGACAGCGGGATTTTTTTTGATCGGAACATGCCTGACCGGTTATGCGTTATGCCGTGTTCTGAGACTGAAACACGAAGGCATTCTCTTTTCTGTTGTGTCAGGGGCTATGTTCTGGTGGGCATTGATGGAACTGATTCTGGTCCCCATGACCTTGAATCTGAAAAGCTTTCATGATTTTACGGTTTTATATAATATTTTAATCGGAATCTGTTGCCTGGCTGGAGTTTTTTGCTGGAAGGAGCTCCTGGAGGATGTCCGGGAGGTACTGAAAACTTCAGGGCGGTATCTGACGCCAGGACATCTGGCAGCTTTTGGCCTGATCTGTTTCCAGCTGTATTTTATTCATCATCATATGTATCTGGAATGGGATGATACTTATTATGTAAACCTTGCTAATGAGGCTGTGTTTTCGGATAAGATTTACTGGGTTTATCCGGAGACCGGATCTTTTGCTGATTTTGATAAAAGGTATGTGCTGTCTCTCTGGCCAATTTTTTATGCCTGGCTCTCCAGACTGACTGGTGTGATTCCCACAATCATGGCACATACAATTCTGCCGTGGATTATGATTCCCATGGCTTATGGGGTCTACGAACTGATCGGTCGCCGGATCTTTGCAGAAGACCGGGAACTTCAGGGTATGTTTCTGGCTCTGGCAGTGCTTCTTCATCTGTTCATGAGCGGGACGCACACGTCTGGTCTTACCTTTTTAAGCATTACTCCCTGGGTGGGAAAAGGCGTGCTGGCGGCAGTGTTGTTTCCCATGCTGTTTTATCTGGTGTTACGGACTGCAGGACAGGAAAAGACTGGTGACTGGATACTGCTTGGCGTCACCTGCATGGGAGGGTGTCTGTTGTCCTCCATGGGGATTATGCTGTCTCCGTTATTTGTGGGTGTAGCCGTACTTCTGACAGCAGTTTATAAAAGGAAGTTCCGGTATCTGTGCTGCGGGTTAGGTGCCTGTCTTCCATGTATTGTCCTGGGGATATATTATATTTATTTAAAACATTAAAAATTTCAGACATTTGCCGGTAAACAGCATGGCGGAAGGACGAACAGGACTTGACGGAAGAAACAAGGACTCATATACTGGAGGAAAGAGGTTTGTATGCATGGATTTTTTGAGATTGCCCGGACAGATTTTGCGGCAACTTTTGGAGGAGCGTGGATTTTTCCGATCCTGGCGGCCAGTATGGTATGGATACTGAAGGCGGAGCAGAATAAAACTTTGAAATTGCTGTTTGGTCTGTTGCCTCTGGCAATTCTGGGGTTGTACTGGTGCCCGCTGTCCGGATTGGTGTTTATGAAACTCCTGGGAGAGAATGTATACTGGAGAGTTTTGTGGCTGGTTCTGCCGGCTGTGACCATTCCCTATGCCGGCTGTCTGGTACTGAAGCGTCTGGAAGGGCTTCGAAGATATGGGGCATTTCTGGTTATGTTGGCAGTGATTGCACTGGGAGGACAGAAGGTGCTGTCTGCAGAGTGGTTTGAAGCGTCTGTAAATGTCTATAAAGTACCTCAGTATGTGGTGTCTGTCTGTGATCTGCTTCCGGGCAGGGTCCATGTGCTGGCATCCAACCGGCTGACGCCCTATCTTCGGCTGTATGATCCGACCATTACGTTGGAATATGCGAGAAATGCCATGGGTTACAATGAAGATTCGGAAGGGCCGGTGGCAGAGCTTTACAATGCGGTGCAGGAGCCTGAGATCGATATAGATGTGGTCGGTCCTCTGGCAAGGCAGCAGGCATGTACATTTCTGATTTTTTCCATCAGCCGTACTTATGTGGGGGATTGGGCGGATTACGGATACCGGAAATATGCAGATACGGACGAATTTGTCATATTTGTAGATGAAAACTATAAAGAAGGAGAGGACGCCAGGAAATGGGAGGACTGAGATCTTTAAAACCGTTTGTGAAAATATATACAATCCTGGTTACTGTATTTTTTGTATCCATGATTCTGGTCTACTGTATCCCAACTTTGTGGATTCAGAAGAATGTAGAAGCTTCTCTTGAAGTTATGGAGGGGGAAGGGGAACGACCGTCCTATGCGTTCTACCGGCATACGGCTATTGTGGACAACCATACAGATATGTTGATGTATGAGAGCCTGATCCCAAGTGATCCGCAGTATAATCTGGTGCAGTCTTCAGTCAGCGTCAATCACTATCCCAGATACTGGCATGGATATCAGGTAATCCTGCGGCCTCTTACGGTGTTCTTCCAGGTACAGGAGCTGCGCTATCTTGGAATGCTTGTTTTCTATCTGCTGTTTTTCTGGAGCGCATGGCTGATTGCGAAAAGGACAAAGCCGATATATGGGATGTTCTATGTCCTGACCATTGCCAGCAGTTATCTTGGGGTCGTTGCAACCTGTTTTCAATACTTGACTTCTTTCTATGTGTTGTTTGTTGCTCTGATCGTTCTGTTTTCCGGAGAACATGAGAAGAAATTGTCCTGGTTGTTTTTGTTCTTCTTTACTGTAGGAATGGTGGAAAACTTTTTTGATTTCCTGACATACCCGATCATCACACTCGGGATTCCGCTGATTCTGCTGCTGTGGATGCGTGTGAGAGATCAGCAGGCGGATTTTCTGGACAATTTCCGGTTTATGTGTCTGTCTTCTGTCTCATGGGGACTGGGCTATGGACTGACCTGGATTATGAAATGGGTTTTGGCTTCGGTGATTCTGGGTTTCCGGTATTTTTGGAGGACTATTGGAATCGCCCGGTATCGTATGATGGGGAATGAAGAGGAGCCTTTGGACCGGATTGGAACCATACGGAGGAATCTGAAGGCCTGGATGAATGTACAGGATGACGGAATCATCACCTGGAGTAAGGTGGTTCTGGTATTTGTGATTATAATGCTGATACTGATGATCTGGAGGAAACTGAGAGACACAAGGACGATCTGTGCCTGCCTGCCGATTTTAATAGTGGCTGCTTATCCGTATGTGTGGTATCTGGTCATGTCCAATCATTCTCAGATTCATTTCTGGTATACCTATCGCGCTCAGCTGGTGGCCATGCTGGGGATACTGGTGTTCTGTGAAAGTGTTTTAAGAGAGAAAACGAAGGATGAAGCTGTTTGGAAATTTAGACAGAGAGAGACGGGGGAACGGAGTACATGAGGATATATGGCCGGCAGTGGCTGTCACGGCAGCATGCGGTTTTCTGAGCCTTTTCCAGCCTTTATATACGCATGTAGACAATTACTATGTATCATTGATTACCAATGGAATCTATGATTCCGACAATTACTGTCTGTTTCTGAATCCGGTCCTGTGCAAAGTGATCGGAATGATTCGGAAAGTTCTGCCGGGAGCAGATGCTTTTACGCTGCTCAGCAGGATATTGATATTGGCGGGAATCTGGCTCCTTGCCAGTCAGATCAGCCGGTCGGGACGGAACAGATGGGAAAAGGCAGCAGGCTATCTGATTTTATTTTTGTTCGTGGTGAATGCAAGTCTTTTCTATGAAAATTATACGATATGGGCGGCATTCTTTTCTTTTGTCGCCATGGTACGGCTCCTGTTTGTTATGCGCAGGGGAGGGAGAGCAGGGGATCTTGTGATTGGCGCTCTTTTTCTGTCATGCGGACTCATGTGGAGAAAACAGGCGGCAGCGCTTTTTCTGCCGTTTTATGTATTAGAGCTGGGGATTGGATATCTGCGTGCCCGCAAAGAAAAAAGAGGGATGGATTATATCCGAAAATGCGGAAGAGTCTTTGGGATATCCATAGCATGTGTTGTATTGTTATTGTTTACAGACCTGAGTTTCCGATTCTCAGAAAAGTATGCGTATGGAGTGGCGTACAATCAGATCTTCAGTAATATGGTAGATTTTCCCATGAAGGATTATGAGGAGGTTAAGCATGTACTGCCCGGGGTCAGCCGTAATGATTATGAAAGCCTTCAAGTGCGCCTGCTTGCAGATACCGATCATGTGGTACCGCAGTATGGTGTTGTAATCAAGGATGTTGGCAGGACCTATGCCGGATCTTTTAACATGTCAGGATTGAAAGAAAGCAATCTTTTCCTTCTGAAAACCATTGCAGAATCGCCTAAGACCTGTCTGTTTTGCGGCATCCTGCTGTTCTTCCTAATCTGGTTTCTTCTGTCGGATGTCAAATGGTATCATAAACTGGAATTTTTGCTGGCATATGCAGGCGCTTATATCATTTTGTTTTATTTTGCGTTTATAGGAAGGATTCCGCTCAGAGTTATCAATTCTGTGATCTATGCAGTGATGGGAATTGTTATGCTGTTCTTCCTGACGGAACAGTGGAAAGAATATTATCATGTGCTCCGGTGGGGAAAACGGATTTTCTTCGTGCTGCTGTTTGCAATTGTGATGATTGATACGGTTACCTATGATTTTGTCAGGCCTCAGTCAGTGTTCCATGTGGAAAAAGATGTGGAGGAAACACCATGGGAAAGTACTTATAAAGAAGAGACCTTATACCTGTGGCAGACCAATGAATTTGTCCAGTATCCTGTACGTTCTTTTATGAACCAGGGAAAGCTCCTGCCGGAGGAATTTCTGGAGCATAATCTATGCTATGGAGAATGGATATATGGACAGGTGTATTACCAGAACTATATGGAAGAGCTTGGGGTTAGGAATCCCATGAGAGCGTTATTGGGCAGGGATGAAACTTATTATGTGGCGGAGGATAACGATCTGGTTCTTATCTGGCTTCAGGAACATTATGATGAAGGGATACAGGTGAGAGCAACTGGAGAAGTGAATCAGATTCCGGTCTGGGAGTTCGATGGTGCGGGGAAAGAAGACGACAAAGTATTGTAGGCTGTTCACAGGATAAAAAGACCGCATGAATTTATGAAAATTAAAAGAAACCGTCTGCACGTTTCACGACTGCAGACGGTTTCTGCGTACACGGTCGATGAATTTCTGTCCCAACAGAGTCTTCACTCCCTGGCTGATATAAAAGCGTATTTCCCGCAGAAGCCAGGAGACAGAAAATCGAAAGATCCCAAGTTCTTGCTGCATCCGGTGTTTCTCCTGATGTGAGATCCATTTATTCGTGTCAGAATAGCCGGAAATTTCATAGATGGATACAGGAAGAGACCGGTAATCAAATATTTTATTCTGAAGGTACATGGACAGGAAGAAATGATGGTCTGCGCAAACCCGATAAGTTATGTCGTAGGGGTGTTCCAGCAAAAGTTCACGTCTGATAAAAGCAGACTGATGACAAAAAGCCATCTCATAGGGCAGATGGGTGAGGGGCAGTGCCGGATATAGTTTTTGATTATTCTGATAGATACATACAGTATCGCCGTACAGAATCTGTCCTTTGGACGGTTCCCGGAAGATATGTTCCAGTACATGAGAATCTGCCAGCAGATCTCCAGCATTCAGAAAAAGCAGCCAGTTTCCTCCGGCCATCCGGGTTCCCTTGTTCATGGCGTCATAGATCCCCTGATCGGGTTCGGAGACAAAACGGAAGGGAATCTCTGCTTTTTCAAACTGTAAAGAAGTCGTTTCCAGAAGTTCTTTGGTTCCGTCACCGGAACCACCATCAATGACAAGATATTCAAAATGCTTCCATGTCTGCATCAGGACATTTTCCAGGGTAGCCCGGAGTTCTTCTCTGGCACAGAAGCAGACTGTGATAATGGATAATATGGGTGTAGGCATGGCAGAACTCCTTTCGCAATGTATTATAAGGGAAAATAGAAAGAAGAACAAGAGGTCTTTTCAATATTTACAGCCGTCAATCCTTGTAAAAGAAGTCAGAAAGTGTTAGAATACTGAAAGATTAGAGAGAATGAGGGAATAATTGCCATGGACAAGTTCGATCAGTATAAGAGACTGCTGCGTCTTGGGATTGCCGGTGTTGAGATTTTGATTGAGACCGTGTTCTTCTCCTGTGTCTGGCTGGGTACTTATAACCAGATGCGCTTAAGCCCTTTTGAAAACAAAGGAAATCTGATGATGATCGGCTTTTATGTGCTGTATCTGATTCTTTTTATTTATCTGTATGGAGGGATGAAATACGCCTATTTTCGAAAAGGCCAGCTGATTCTGTCTCAGACTTTGGGGACCTTGATCGCCAATGTGGTTATATATTTTCAGATTCTGATGGTGGTCGGAATCTTCCCGTTTCCCACGGCGTGGCCCATACTTGCTGTAAGCGCAGCAGATGTGGTCATGATTTTAATTTTGAATCAGATCTCAGAACCGGTTTTTAAAAAACTGTTTCCTCCAAGGCGGCTTTTGTTGATCTGCGACTTGGAGCAAAAGGATAACCTGCTTCAGAAAATTGCAGGCAGAAAAGATCTATATGAAGTGACCAGGTGCGTATCTGCTTCTGAACCGTTGTATCTGTTGAAGCAGGAGGTGCAGAAGTGCGATGCCATGATGCTCTACGGAATCGAAGAGCAGAAGCGCAATATGCTGATTAAATATTGTTACGAGCGTTCCATCCGCATCTATGTGGCACCAGAGATTACGGATATTCTGCTTCGGGGAGCGGATACTCTGCATTCTTTTGACACGCCTTTTCTGCTGCTTCGAAATTATGGTCTGTCATTTGAACAGCGGCTGATGAAGCGACTGATGGACCTTGTGATCTCAGGGATTTTGCTGATTGTGGCTTCTCCGTTTATGCTTTTGACTGCACTGGCGATCCGGATGGAGGATCATGGTCCGGCGCTCTTTAAGCAGGAGCGGGTGACGGCGAACGGCAGGAAGTTTATGATCTATAAATTTCGCAGCATGATTGTGGATGCGGAGAAAAACGGAGCGCAGTTTTCCAGTAAACACGACAATCGTATTACGAAAGTGGGAAAATTTATTCGTGCCACCCGGCTGGATGAGCTGCCTCAGCTTTTTAACATTTTAAAAGGGGATATGAGCATCGTAGGTCCAAGGCCGGAGCGGCAGCAGTATATAGAGGAATTCTGCCAGGAAACACCAGAATTTATCTATCGGCTGAAAGTTAAGGCAGGGTTGACCGGGTACGCTCAGATCTATGGAAAATACAATACGACTCCATTGGACAAGCTGAAACTGGATTTGATGTATATTGAGACTTATTCGGTACTGATGGATATCCGGCTGATATTTTTGACATTGAAAATTATGTTTATGAAAGAAAGCACTGAAGGTGTGGAGGATGGACAAAATCATGCGTAGATTTTGGATCTTTAATCATTATGCAACAACTCCAAGTACAGGGCCTATGCTCCGGCACTACTGTTTTGCGGAGTGCCTGAAGGAAAAAGGAATTGAGACTACGGTCTTTGCGGCCAATGAACTGCATCAGACCGGAGATACGGTAGATACACATGGGAAGCCTTATATCCGGACCGAAGAAGAGGGGGTTCCCTTTGTCTTCGTCAGGACCAGTAAATATCAGGGAAATGGACTTTTCCGTGTGAAAAATATGCTGTCATTCTTTTTGGGACTTCTGTGTATTGCAAAGAGATATGCAAAAGCTTATGGAAGGCCAGATGTGGTCATGGGCTCCAGTGCTCATCCGCTGACCAGTATCGCCGGGATCCTGGTGGCCAGAAAGTTTCATGTGCCTGCCATTGTGGAGGTGCGGGATCTGTGGCCGGAGGCCATCTTTTCTTTTGGGAAGGTTAAGATGAACAGCCTGCCCGGGAAATTGCTGAGTGCCGGGGAGAAATGGATGTATGTCCATGCGGATGCCATCGTGTTTACGAAAGAGGGAGATGTGGACCATATCAAAGAGATGGGATGGGACACGGAACACGGTGGAATGATTGATTTAAAAAAGTGTTATTATGTAAACAATGGTGTGAAGCTGGCAGATTACGACCGGAGCATACGGGAAGATATCCTCATGGATCCGGATCTGGAAGACGACAGCTTCAAAGTCGTCTATACAGGGACTATTCGTCCGGTCAACAATGTGGATAATCTTCTGGATACGGCAAAGCTTTTGAAAGAACGGGAGGATATCCGCTTCCTGATCTTCGGTGGCGGAAGCGAGCTGGAACGGATGGAGAACCGGGTCCGGGAAGAGAAAATTCAGAATGTGGTACTGAAAGGATTTGTGGAGAAAAAATATATTCCTTATATTTTGAGTCGGTCTTCCGTGAACATTTTGAATTATTCTCAGTCCCGGTATAACTGGTCGAGGGGAAATAGCTCCAACAAACTGTTTGAATATATGGCCAGCGGAAAACCGATCATTTCCACTGTGAAAATGGGATATTGCATTCTGGACCGGTATCAGTGCGGTCTCTCCCTGGATGAGTGTACGCCGAAAGCTCTGGCAGAGGAGATTTTAAAGATCCATGATATGCCGGAGGAAACCTATGCTTTGATGGCGGAGCATGCAAGAGAAGGCGCGAAGGATTTTGACTTTTCTGTATTGACAGAGCGTCTGTATCAGGTGATCAAAAATGTGGAAAAAGATTGAGAATTATTACTGGACATTGCGATATCTGAAAAAGTCTCAGATCTTTTATCTGGCGAAAAACCGGCTGAAGCGGGGGAAACGGGCAGTGACAGCAGCAGCTGCACCTGAGACGGCAGAACTGCCTCTGTGGATGGAGGAACTGGATGCCTGTCCGGATTACCTGAAGCGGTTTTGTGTACCGGAGATTTTAGAGGGACAGGTGCGATTGCTTTATGAGGTGGGAACGCCAGGGGGGAAGAATTGGGAAAACTCTGGGAAATCCCACCTGTGGAACTTTAATCTGCATTATCTGGAGTTCCTGATTCCGCTGGCGGCGGCTTATGGACAGAATGCGGATGTCCGGTATTACGAATGTTATCGGGAGTACTGCAGAAACTGGATCCGGGAGAACCGGGAGGGAAGCGGAGACGGGTGGCACCCCTATACTATTTCTCTGCGGTTGACGAATCTGTGGATCTGTATGGATCGGTTTTCAGACCAGCTGGAAAATGACCGGGAGTTTTTGCAGGAACTTCGGGACAGTATGTATGCACAGTACCGGCATCTCCGGAAAAGTCTGGAGCTTCATCTTCTGGGGAATCATTATTTTGAGAATCTGAAGGGAGTGGTGCTGGGCTCCCTGTATTTTCAGGAACCGGAAGTATATGAACAATATAAGCGAAAACTGAGAGAAGAGATTCAGGAGCAGATTCTGCCGGATGGGGTGCATTATGAGCGCAGTATGATGTATCACAAGATCATACTGGAGGATTTGACGCGTGTGGCAAGGGCAGTCCGGAATTCGGATCCGTCCTTCTGCCGGGAACTTTTGCCGGTTCTGAAGAAAATGGCAGATGCTGCCTGGTCTTTGGAGAACGGACTTGGGCGAACACCCTTATTTAACGATGCCGGGGATAATGTGGCAAAGCCACTGAGTGACGCTCTGCTGCAGGGACTGAAATCAGAATTCGGAATCTGTCCGGGTGCAGAGGGACACAGAGCCTTTCCGGACGCAGGCTACTATTGCCTTGGCAATGGGCATATTAAGATCATTCTGGATGCAGGGAAGATGGCGCCTGATCATATGCCGGGGCATGGACATTGTGATGGACTCAGTTTTGAGCTGGGCCTGGAAGGCAGGCCTTTTCTGGTCAATGCCGGAACAGGACAGTATCAGGGGGAGCTCCGGCCTTATTTCCGGAGTACGGCGGCCCACAATACAGTATTAATTGATGGAAAAGAACAGTCCGTATGTTGGGGCGAGCACCGGGTAGGCAAGCGCATCACTGCTGTGTCAGGAGCATATGGAGATCGGTGGGTGGGAGGAAGCCTGACCACCTGCTTTGGAAAGCGCCAGGTCCGGCAGATTGGACTGAAAGATCGTTTGGTGGTAATCAAAGATCGGATCAGAGGCCGCGGAGCAGGATATTTTCATCTGGCACCGGAGTATGTATATACCATAGACGGACAATGCGTCCAAGCCCGGGATCAGGCGGGAAAAGAGGTCTGCAGATTCCAGGCGATGCCGGAAGATACAATCCGGATTCACACAGAGGGAAGGCTCTGCGTTTATGCGCCGGAATTCGGGAAGACAGAACGGATCCAGGTATTGGAAATTCTATGGGACAGTGACGGCGAAGAACACGAACTGCGGCTGCAGTTTCTGTAACCAGGAGCGAAGCTAAAAACAGCAGAACCCCGAAGGAAGCCCCGGAAGGATTTCGGGACGCGGAGCGTACGGAAATGCTTCCAGATGGAGGGGCGTACGAAGGGGAGAAGCGGAACTTATAATAAGTAAGGACAAATGTATGATTAACGTAGTAGGACTTGGCTACATCGGCCTGCCGACCGCATTGATGTTCGCGGCCCACGGCGTGGAAGTAGTCGGAACGGATTATAATCGGGAACTAGTGGACACGCTGAATGCAGGCAGGACCACCTTTGAGGAGGATGGTCTGGATGAATTATTTCAACAGGCAATAAAAAGTGGTATCCAATTCTCTCATGAGTATCAGAAGACAGATCTGTATATTGTGGCGGTTCCTACGCCCTATGACAAAGCCAGCAAAAAGGTGGATGCGGGCTATGTGGCTAAAGCAGTGGAGAATGTGATGGAGGTATGTCCCAAAGGGGCGACGATTGTGGTGGAATCCACGGTGTCTCCCGGAACCATTGACCGCCATGTACGTCCAGTCATCGAGGCGAAGGGATTCGTGATCGGTCAGGATATCCATCTGGCCCACGCGCCGGAACGTATTATTCCCGGAAATATGGTCTATGAGCTGAAGCACAATTCCAGGACTGTCGGCGCAGATTGCCGGGAGATCGGAGAGAAGATAAAGACTTTATACAGTTCCTTCTGTGAAGGGGAGATCGTTGTGACGGATATCCGTACGGCGGAGATGACCAAGGTAGTGGAAAATACATTTCGGGATATCAATATTGCCTTTGCCAATGAGCTGGCGAAAATCTGCCGGTCGGATAATATGGATGTGTATGAGATTATCCGGATTGCCAACAAGCATCCCCGGGTCAACATACTGTCTCCCGGCCCCGGCGTGGGAGGACACTGTATTTCCGTGGATCCCTGGTTCCTGGTGGGAGATTATCCGGGACTTGCGAACATTATCCTGTCAGCCCGCAAGATCAATGATTCCATGCCTGATTTTGTATTGGAACGTATTTACCATATTATGAGAGAAAATCATATGTCGGATGTGGGACGTGTGGGGCTTTATGGTCTGACCTATAAAGAAAATGTGGACGACATGAGAGAAAGTCCCACCCTGCAGATGCTGGACAGCATGGAGCGCCATCTGTGCGGCGGACAGATCAAAGTGTACGATCCTTATGTGACCCGGGATGTGGTTCCCAATCAATATCATGATCTGGACCGGTTTCTTGAGGATGTGGACCTGGTGGTACTGTTGGTGGGGCACGACGAGATCAGAGAACAGATGGAAAAACTGAAAGGGAAAATTATATTGGATACCCGTTATATCTGTTTTCTGGATGGAACCTATCGTTTGTAAAGGAGTATAGAATGAATAAATTAAAAAAGGCAGTAAAAGCAGATCTGTGCTTTGCCCTGCTTTTGATTCTTGGCATTGGTGTATATTTGTCAAGAATTCAACAGGGGGGTGGAAATGGATGAAGGTTTCTATCTGACAATTCCCTATCGGCTGATACAGGGGGATTGCCTGCTGGTGGATGAGTGGCATGTGTCGCAGCTGGCCGGTTTCCTGCTCATTCCGGTGCTGAAACTGTATCTGCTGGTGTTCAGGAGCACAGAAGGAATCTATTTGGCATTTCGGTATATTTACTTGTGTTTTCTGGGAGCTACAACTGTGGTTTCCTATATGATTCTGAGGAAGAGAGATCAGAAGCTGGCTGTTCTGGCCTGTATGATATTTTTCATGTTTACGCCCAACTACGTAAAACTGCTGAACTACAACAGTATAGGGCTTATGGGAGTCTGGCTGTCGGTAGTGCTGATGCTGACACAGACGCGGTTTGTCAGGACAAAATATGTGATACTGGGTGTTTTGCTGGCGGTGGTGGTACTGTGCAATCCCTATATGGCACTGCTTTATTTTCTTTATACAATAATCTGTATGACAGGAAATTTTTCCGGACTTATTCCTGGAAGGAACATCCATCCAGACGGGGCAGAAGCAGGCCTGTATCAGGAGCGTGCAGGCAGGGGGATATCCAGGAAAGGGAAGAGCTATTTGGCCTTAAAGCATGGATGTTTGTGACTGTAGGTGCCGGGATATTGCTGGCCATTTTCCTTGTATTCCTGCTGTCCAGAACGACTGTTGCAGAGATTACCGAAAATTTTGTATATATTTTCTGGGATCCTGCCCATGAGAAGAAAACCATATCCAATTTTTTTGAGTCAATTATCTGGTTTATAGACTGGTTTAAATGGTTTTTCCTTGTATTCGGAGCAGGAGTGTTGGGAGCAGTGTTCTGCCCAAAGCTGCGGAAACTTATGTATATAGGGCTTATGCTGCTTTCTATGCTGCTGTGGGTATTGCTTGTGGTATTCAAATCTCCCGGGGTCGGAAAACATATGATTATGCTTCCGCTGACCATGCTGGGAGGGACAGCATTCGCATTGACAAGGGAGAAAGCCTGGGATATTTTCATCAAAGGCTGGATGGTTGGGATTGTGTATGCAGTCTGTATGAATTTGTCCAGTAATCAGGGAGTTTATGTGATGTGCAATGCCTGTACCATCTCTTCCTGTGTGTCTTTATTTTTGATCCGGGACTTTTTTGAAGAACATCCTGAGTGGAGAAGTCGTTCCTGGTGGCTTGCGGCGCTGGCGGCTGCACAGCTTTTGTCGGAGGCCGGGGTGAATCTAAGAGCTGTCTACGGAGAGGACAATATCTCAGCTTTAACCTGTCAGATCGAACAGGGGCCGCAGAAGGGAATCTGGACCACAGAGGAGAAGAAAGAGGATTATAATATTAATTATGAGAATATAAAATCCATCGGAAATCTGGCTGGTAAGACCATCATGTTCTTTAATTATTTTCCATGCGGATATCTGGCGGCAAATGAGGCAGAAAACGGTGCATTTTCTGCATGGGTCCCGGAATATAAGAGGCTGGATAGTGGAAGACTGCCAGTATACTATGAATTCCATCCGGATAAAGTTCCGGATGTGATCTATATTGATACGCTTGCAGTACTGGAATGGCCCGAAGATGAATGGGACGACTGGTGCAGGCAAAATCATTATCTAAGGGAAGATTTTCCCCGGGGAGGCAGTGTCATGCTGTTACAGGAATAAATTCAAACAGGAGGCCGTGACGATGAAACAATTGTTTTTAAATGTAAAGGATGGCAGCGTGAAGCTGATTGATCAGCCCATGCCGACCGTCAAAGAGAATATGGTGCTGGTGGAAAGCCTGTATACGGTGGTCAGCGCGGGGACGGAGCGGGGGCTTGCATCCTTTGGCGGAAAGAATCTGGTGCAAAAGGCCATGGAACGGCCGGACCAGGTGAAAAAAGTGCTGGAAAAGCTTTCCACGGACGGGATCGTAACGACTATGGAGAGTGCTTTTCATAAACTGGCTGAGCCCATGCCCATGGGCTACTCGGGTGTGGGTCGTGTCCTGTCCTGCGGAAAAGGCGTGACCGAAGTACAGGCCGGGGATTTGGTGGCTATGGTAGGAACCGCCTATCACTGTGAGATCAACCGGGTCAGTAGGACCATGATTACGAAAGTACCGGCAAAACTTTCGGATTATCGGCAGGCGGCATTCTGCGCTCTAGGCGGTATTGCACTGGAGGGGATTCATCAGGCGGAAGTAGTCCCGGGGGAGACGGTGGCAGTGATCGGTATGGGGCTTGTGGGCCATATTGTGAGCCGGATTCTGGATGCTTATGGTTGCGATGTGATCGGATACGATGTGGCGGACAAAAGTCTGCCGGGGACCAGACTGAGGGCATTTATCAATTCCGGTGATGACAATGCGGCGGATATGAGCAAAGCGCTGACTCATGGGCGCGGCGTGGACAAAGTAATTATCACGGCAGCCACGGACAGCAACGGCCCCATGGATCTGGCGGCGGCCATTACAAGGGATCGGGGAATCATCTGCATGATCGGCGTTACCCAGATGAATATTGACAGGCGGCCTTATTATGAGAGGGAGCTGTCTTTCCGGATTGCCCGTTCCTATGGTCCGGGGCGTTATGACACGGTCTATGAGGAGCAGGGAATCGACTATCCCATCGGTTATGTGCGCTTTACAGAGGGTCGCAATATTGAGGAGTTTGTGCGTCTGCTTTCCCAGAAGCGGATGCAAGTGTCGGATCTGATTACCCATGAGATCCCCTTCGAACAGGCAGCCAAAGCTTATGAGATGATTACCAGGAATCCCGGGAAAGAGCGTTATATCGGCGTTCTTCTGAAATACAGTGAAAATGAGGAGAAGTGGCAGAACACCATTCACAATACAACTGTGAAAAAATCAGCCTCTGGCGAGAAGATTCGACTCGGGCTGATCGGAGCGGGAAATTTTGTCCGCAGCACCATGCTGCCAGTCATGAAGGAAACCGGAAAATATGAATTCCGCGGGCTTGCCACCACCGGAGGAGTCGGTGGGGCCCAGGCCAATGATGGTACGCCGTTTCAGTATACTACCAATGATTATCAGGAACTTCTGACGGATCCGGAGATTGATCTGATTGCCGTTTCCACGCAACATAACAGCCACGCCAGATTTGTGGTGGAAGCCCTGAATGCAGGCAAGCATGTGTATTGTGAGAAACCGCTGTGCTTGACACTGCAGGAACTGGAAGAGATCAGAGAAGCCTATGAAAATTCTCCAGGAGAACTGTTCTGTGGACTGAACCGAAGATATGCCCCGCTGATTCGTCAGCTGAAGAAGGAGATGAAGACGAATCAGATACCGGCAGTCTATGATTTTATTGCCAATGCCGGTTTTATTCCGAAGGACCACTGGGTGCATGACGAGGCAGCCGGCGGCGGCCGGATCCTGGGTGAGGCCTGTCATTATGTGGACCTTTTGCAGTATCTGGACGGAAGCCGGCTTACGGAGCTGCACGTAACCGCCGGGGGGAATGAAGCCTATCCGATGAATGATAATGTGTTGATCTCCATGAAATTTGCTTCCGGCGCTGTCGGAAACATTGTCTATTCATCCATGGGGTCTAAAAAATATCCCAAGGAACAGTTGCGTGTACTTTCCAACGGAGCCGTATATGAGATGGATAATTTTATCCGCCTGAGAAAGTACGGGAGCACAAAGACGACAAAGGAAAAACTGGAACAGGATAAGGGCATCCGGGCAGAATATGAATATATATTCCATGTATTAAAGAAAAAAGGAAAAAATACTGCCATCCGGGATGCATTTCTGGGGCAGGAACTTCTGCTTAAGGCCATGCAGAAGGTGAAAAAAGGATGAGAATTCTGGTCTACGATGTGGCGGCAGACAGCGGTGGGGCCGTGACGGTGTTAAAAAGCTTCTATGAAGAGTTCTGCCGGGATTTATCCAACGAATATGTGCTGGTACTGAGTGTGGTAAAACTTCCGGAGAAAGATCATATTCGGGTGCTGAATTATCCATGGATTAAAAAAAGTCCTCTCCACCGTCTGTATTTCGATCATTTTACAGCGCACAGACTTGTGAAAAAATACGGAATCGACCAGGTGCTTTCGCTGCAGAATATTGAACTGCCCCATGCCGGGGTGCCACAGGAGGTATATGAACATAATGCACTGCCCTTTGCAGAGTACCGGTTCCGTCCATGGGAGGCTTTTCGACCCTGGTTTACCCAGCAGGTGCTGGGACGGATGATGATACGATCTATCCGCCGGGCCCGGAAAGTTATGGTACAGACCAATTGGATGAAGGACGAGATTGTCCGCCGGTGCAGGATTTGCCCGGAAAAGGTGGAGGTGAAATTTCCTCCGGTGCAGATGCCAAAGACGCCTCCCTGGTGTCTGAACCGGCAGAAACCGGCGTTCTTCTATCCGGCCAATGCGGCGGCGTATAAAAATCACAAAACTTTTCTGAGAGCCTGCGAAAGACTTGCAGAGATGGGATACAGGAACTATGAAGTGATCTGGACCGTTACCGGGGAAGAAAACGACAATATCCGCAGGATACGGAGAGAAATACAGGAAAAAGAACTTCCGGTGATATTCAAAGGCCCCATGCCGAGGCAGGCGCTTTTTGAACTATATGCTTCTTCCGTTCTGGTCTTCCCATCCTACATCGAGACCGTGGGCCTGCCTCTTCTGGAAGCCCGGTCTGTGGGAGCGCCTGTCCTGGCAGCAGATTGTCTGTATGCCAGAGATCTGGTAGGCGATTATGAGCAGGCAGAGTTTTTTAATACATTTGACGACGAAAAACTGGCCCGAATGATGGAAAAATGGCTGGAACCAGAAAAAAGAAATTGAAAAGTCCGGTGAAATGGTATATATTAACTGTATGTTTACTGTTAGAGCATGGGGACAACATCTGAGCATGCTCTGAAATACGAAAAAGGATGGTTCTGAAATGGCATTATTAAAAGAATGGCAGAAAATTGCATATGATGAGTCAAAGGACAAGGGAGAGCTGCAGCGGTTCTGGACGAACTATTTTAAGTTGGAAAAGGGTGTGTATGAGAAACTTCTGGCAGATCCTGACACGGAAGTGAAAGGAACCGTCAAAGAACTGGCAGAGAAATATGCTCTGAGTATCATGGAGATGACCGGTTTTCTGGACGGGATCAATGAGAGCCTTGTGGAAGAGAATCCCATTGAAGAGATGGAAGAAGATACGGTGGTCAGCCTGAAATTTGATAAGGAAAAACTGTATAAAAATATGGTGGCTGCGAAAGCAGACTGGCTGTATGATTTGCCTCAGTGGGAACCGATATTTGACGAGGATACCAGGAAGCGGCTGTATCTGGAGCAGAAGCGCTCCGGTACGGTAGTAAAAGGGGCGAAAGTGGGACGAAACGATCCCTGTCCCTGCGGCAGCGGGAAGAAATACAAGCAGTGCTGCGGGAAAAAGGGTTAGCAGGAAGATTAATAAAAAGGATGTAAAATGTGGGGAGAGCCTGTTATGGAAGAAACAGACTCTCCCCACTATTATATTTGCCTCCGTCATATCAAAAAAATAACACGACATAACGTTTGTCGTATATGGAAGGAGAACTGTGGTATACTCTGTGTAAAAGAGTTTTGGAACCTTGCCAAGAAAATTGAATCAAAGACCCCGCTGCAAGCAACAGGGTATCAAACTTGCAGCGCTGCAGAGCAGCGGGGTATTTGACCCTCGCGGCAGTCGCCAAATGTCTGCAAGCAGCCACTTGGCTCGTTGCCCGCGGGAATAAACAGAGTATTTTGGCAGTCGTTGAAAAACATGTAGAGGACAAAAAATATGGAAGAGAGAATGGAGCGGATTGAAAGGCAGCTGCGGCTGTATGAGCTGGTGTGCGGTTATGCGATCACGGGCTTCAGGGCCATAGAGGAAGCGTTTCCGGGCATGGGCAGGCGGATGATCCAGAGAGATCTGAAGGATCTGAAGGACGCGGGACTGGTCAGCGTGAACTATGTAAGAAAAGCCAAAGGCTACATAAAAGAAAAACAGAGGCCGGAGTTCAACGAGGACATCGCTCCCCGCAGGAAGGCTCATTTGAAAAGACTGAACCGGATCGGAAAGCTGATGAGTGAGCTGTACAACGAAGACATTCCGCTTTGGGAGAAAAAGGATAACGAGGAAGAGGGGGATGTAAAGGAATATGTGACGTCCAAAGATTCCTACAACGAACTGTTCCCAGGTCTGTCGGAGCGGACGAGACAGAGAGATTTTGAAGTCCTCCGCAGACTTGGGTATCAGGTCACCTATGATCACCGGGACCGCTGCTTCATCCAGGAGGAATTCAATATGGGCTGGATGGAAGCGCCGAAGGTGATCGACGACGATTATCTGAACGGAACCTGGTAGGGAAGTTGCGGAACTGTAAACACAGCAACGAACCGGAAAAGCCCCGGGAGGATTTGCAGACACGTAGGTGGCTGAAAATGCTCCCAGACGGTGGGGCTTTGCAGGGAAGTTGCGGAACTGTAAACACAGCAACGAACCGGAAAAGCCCCGGGAGGATTTGCAGACACGTAGGTGGCTGAAAATGCTCCCAGACGGTGGGGCTTTGCAGGGAAGTTGCGGAACTT
>CAJTTI010000025.1:0-8597 GCA_910579225.1 uncultured Lachnospiraceae bacterium
ACATCATAATACTCATTATGATGTATTTATTTTGCAGAAAGCAGGACTGCAGATGCGTCTGGACAGAAACCTCCGTCACGCCAGCAACCCCAGCCGGTCAATCTGCCGCTCCTGCTCTTCACTGCTTACCAGCGTATAGATTCGCGTGGTATTGATACTGGAATGTCCCAAAAGATCCGCCAGATGGCAGATATCCCGTTCCACTTTATAGTAGGTAACTGCAAACAGATGGCGAAGATTATGGGGAAATATTTTTTCCCGGTCCACACCGGCAATTTTGCCAAGAGATTTCATTTCCCGCAGAATATTGCTTCTGTCCAGCGGACGGCCGCTTCGGGTGACGAAGATACTGCCGGAGCGGAGGCCTCTCTCCTCTGCATAGGCTGCCAGATCCCGGCATAATTTTTCCGGCAGGAGAACCATGCGGGTTTTTCCTTTGAGAGACACCCCCGCCCGCCGGTACCGCAGGGACTCCACCGTGATAAACGGCAGCTCGCTGACACGGATGCCGGTCGCCGCGATGGTCTGCATCAGCAGGAAGAGCCGCCGCATGCCCTTTCTTTTGGCCGTATCCAGCAGGCGCTGATATTCTTCCCTGGAAAGTTCCCGGCTCCTCTTTCGAAACGCTTCTCTCTGTATCCGTAATGCCTTCACCACGCAGTCCGGATACCCTGCCGTGCGCAGAAAACAATTCACAGCCGCCAGCATAGAGTTGGCGCTGGTCGTCTGATATTGTTCCGTCAGGTACTGTTTGTAGGCGATCACCAGCTCCTTTTGGACGGCGCAGCCGTCTCCCACATAATTCAGGAAATGCCCTGCATCATGTACATACTTCCTGATCGTCGCCTCGCTCTTCTCATCTGCTCTCAGTTGTTTTTCAAATAACTTTATCTGTGTCCTGGTCCATCTCTGCTGCATCTTCATTTCCTCCTCAATATTGACTGATCTGTCATGTTGTCTTATAGCAAAGCTTATTATCCGACAGAGGGAGCTGTCAAGCGCAGGCAGCGTTTCGGAACCGATTCGCACAAAAAAACAACAAACCATCATTTCTGGTTCCGCTGTATTCATTTTTTGTATTTTTAGAAAAAGACCCGGAATTTCGTGCCGCAAAAGATAGAAATATGGAGAAAGGTATGATAGGATTACTTTAAAAGGAATATTTTACAGCAGATAAAGGAGGACTCCATATGTCAGTGGTCAAGATTGTGAAAGGTGCAGAATTCAGGATCAACGTAAATGAAGAGATCAAAGAGGATGATATATTTTTCAGGCAGTATGAGCAGGCGGCGGCCATGCTGGATGATATTGTCGGCGCATCGGCGCGGCTCAAAGACTGCCCTGGCTCCTGGTCCTGGAAACACCAGGATTTCGAGAACAATGTCATCGCCTTCTGCGGAGAACGGGGAGAAGGAAAGAGCAGCGCCATGATGACGTTCGTCAACGCGGTATATTCCAACAGGGAAAAGAAAAACCCGGTCTTCTCTTCCTGCCGACATCTGGAGAATACCTTCTTCTCCGAACCGCTCCTGATCGACCCTTCCCAGTTCGATGATGTCCATAATGTACTGGATATCGTACTTGCCAGGATTTTTCAGGATTTTGACAGACGCTGTGACTATGGCGGCCAGTATGCCGATGAAAGAACCAGGGAACGTCTGCTGGACCGCTTTCAGACCGTCTACCGTTACATTTCCCTGATCAACAATCAGAAGCAGATGCGGGATGACGAGTTTGATTACGAAGGAAATATCAGCAAACTGACAAAGCTTGGAGAAAGCACCAATTTAAAAAAGACAATGGCGGAGTTGATCAGAGATTACCTGGATTTCAGGAATAAAAATGAGAAGAACCAGCAGCTGATTATCGCCATCGACGACTTGGACCTGTGCAGCGCCAATGCCTACAAGATGGCGGAACAAATCCGTAAATACCTGATCATCCCCCAGGTCGCCATCGTCATCAGCGTCCGCATCGAACAGCTGGAACTGTGTATCCGTGAGAAAAATATGCGAGATTTCCGGAAGCTTTATAAAAATCGGGATAACGAAGTATACAGACAGCTCAACCAGGAGATACAGACCATGGCGGAGCGGTATGTGGCAAAGCTGGTTCCGAAGCAGCGGCGTATCTATCTGCCGAAAGTGCAGAGCTTTGACGACGTTCGGATTTTGTACATGGACGGTTCCGAAGACAATATTCTGTGGGATTCTGCTGCTCCAGACCTCTGGGATTCTGTTTCTCCAGGCTCTTCATCCGACAGTCCGGATACTTTAGATTCTGTTTCTTCAGACTCTTCATCCGACAGTCCGGACCCCTTTGATTCTGTTTCTTCGGAATCTTCATCCGACAGTCCGGATACTTTCACCTCTGCCATGCTGAAACTGATCTTCCTCCGGACAGGCATGCGTTTTCTGCCGGAAGGAGACGGGACCAGCTACCTGCTGCCTGACAACTTGCGGGATATGATCAGTTGGATCTCCATGGTTGTCGGTCTGAAAGATCCGGCTGGAAACGCTGAGATTTATCTGGAAAATATCGAAGCCTTTGAACAGTATTTCCGAAAAGAATGGGCAGCGGACCATCTGAAATTATACGACGGACTGACCATTCAGGAGATCGGACAGATGGACTCTTTCCATATGCATGTAACGGTCCTGAAGATTCTCCGTCAGATTGCACAGGAAAGCGGCTTCAAACCCAATCCCGCCTTTGAGGCAATGGTATCAGACCGGCTGGACAGTTTTTACCAGGTCATGCACATGTTCGATTTTCTTTCCAAAAACATAGCAGACAGGCGCAGAGAAGATTATATCTACCAGCTGCGTACATTGTACACCATTAGAATACACCGCCTTTTCAGAAGTTCGCAGCGGCAGAAGCTTGCTCAGTTTATCAATGGATATATCTGGGGACCATACTTTAACTATACTCTCCCCACGCACCAGAACTCCGGAACTGACCGGTCGCGTTTTGTCATAGAAACCGTTCAGGGTCTCAATAAAATACTGGATACCACAGAAAGTACTGCTCCCCGTTTTCTCCTCCCGGAAAACGGAAGCTTATCAAAAGCCTTAAGTATTGCAGATCATCCATATCGGGACGATTATATAAAAGCCTGGATTCTGCTGGGGCTGCTGTCTAATGTTTATTATACCAATAATAATCAAATCACATATTCTTCCGAAGGATTCATGATCTATGAAAACAGCAGTATTATCTACTTTGTACAGATCAGCCTGGAAAACTATCTGACCAGCCTGTGTAATCTTGATACCCTGTATAATAAGGTCAACATGGGCATGCTCGGTATTAAATATAAGGAATTCAAAACGATCATCCAGGCAATCGAAGAAGACAATTCAGAAAGCATTGCATGTGCCAGAAGCATCCTTTCCAACCTGGATCTGACTTTAAAAATTAAAGATTACTGTATACAGCATCGGGACTATCGGAAAAGTACAAAAGATGAAACAGACCGGAGCCAGAAACTGGTGAATACCTTTTTTAGAAATATTTCCGGTTATATGCAAAAAAACCAATATGGTATCACCTGTCCGCCGGAAAAGCTGGAACGCTTTTCCTTCGGCAGCCAGGAAATTTCTATCGATATCAGTACCTTATATGCCAGACTCTTTGACCTGAGCGTTCAAAACATCCAGTTGAGGAAGGAACAGGAGGAAAACAAAAAGATTGAAGATGCGGTAAACGCATTCCGGACAAAGCTGACACTGATCCCGGAATTCCCGGTTCCCGAAGGTGCAAACGCTTCCACTTTTCTTCGGAACTGGACCGCCGACAACGCCAAAAGTAACCTGGACCTTCTGGCCTCGAAAGTACAGTGTTATCTTTCCAGGCGGCGGGAACAGCCTGCGGGACTGGATGTGAACGGGCTGTGCAGTCTGTATGCCAGTGTAGAGCGAATGTACTTAAAGGACCGGAACGCGAACATCACCCAGGAAATGCACGAAGAATACAAACGCCTTTTGAATGTGCAGACAGAGATCGTGAGGTATCTGAATGGACATTGAGAAAGGAAATCTGGAGACTTTATTTTTAAAAATTCCCTACCACCGGATCTCTGCCGGAAGCCGCTCCCGCGGGAAACGTCATGATTACCGGATCGTCAACGAAGACCTGTATATGCAGTACGCCCAGAGCGTCTTCCCCAACTACTCCGAAGATGAACGCCGCAATCATTACCGGAAACTTCTCCAGGACATGTCCGATCCTCCAAAGGGGAATCCCAGCGTGTTCCGGTTCATTATGAAGATTACCCACCGGCTGCTTCTGTACGACGGCGAAGAGATCACCTGCAGATTTGACGAGATGCTCCGGTGGCGGGAGATCTCTTTTCAGCTGGGACAGGACTTTTTCACTTGTGCCTTTCTGGCCGATCACGATCAGAAGAAAGGCCGCCGGTCCAGGAATTTTTCCTGGCTTCCAATCATCCGCAGCGACGACAGCCGCCTGCACAATATTCTGAAACGGGGCATGGCAGAGAATCATTTCCATCTGAACGGCTCCACGAAAGTCTTTGAACTGAACTGGATCTGCCTGATGAATCTGATCGACGGCCGGATCCATGACTTCAAGAAGCTTCCCGCCGCTCTTCAGACCCACTCCCTGGATCGTCTCCGGCAGGATAGAAAGACCGAAAGTTTCTACGCGGAGTGCCAGCGGGCCGCTCTTTACCGCGTGGCTCTTTTCGCTGTCCTCAGGAACAACCTCATGCTGACAGAAAAGAGTTCCGACCTCCTTCAGAAATCAGAGCACGGGTGGCCCATGGAGACGCTGGTATCCCGGATTCAGGATACAATCGTGCTGGCCAAGCATCTCTACGGAGCAAAGATTGACGGTAAATATATTCTGGACTACGCTTTCGAACGGGATATGCCTGCTCACAACGACCGGGAGTACTTTCTGCTGGCCGGAGAGCGCAGGTTTTTATATGAATGTTATCAGGCTTCCATGTCCGATGTGTTTACGGTTCTTCAGAAGAATCTGTTTTATGCCTATCTCTCCATCCGCACTCATTTCCGGGGGGAGCTGATCCAAGTCAATCGCCAGGTAGGATTTGCCAATTTCAGCAACTATCAGGACCGGAAGGAGATTTTTATCGAAGGGCAGACCGAATACGAGGCGGAACTAATTCGCCTGGCCCTGAACGGGACCATGCAGAAACAAAATATCGTCTCCCTGGAAGCCCGTATCTGTCCAAAGAAATATGCATCCGAATTGTACAAAGCCATCGTAAAGAATCAGAACATTGCTGCAGGAGGTACTGCTTCCGGCCGCAGGACTGCCGCTTTGGCACCGGCACCGGCTTCTCATGGAAAGCCCGGCATGGAAGATAAAGTCACCTACGTGCTGCATTTTCCCAAGATACGGGATAAAAAGTTCTGCCCCGGCTCTCCCAGAAATCAGAATGTGCGCCTGGCAACCCGCAGGCAGGCCAAAAGTATCGCTTCCCTGCTGGAACAAACTACCCACGTCAACAGCAGAATCCGCGGTATCGACGCATGTTCCAACGAACTCTACTGCCGCCCGGAAGTCTTTGCCCAGGCCTTTCGGTATCTGCTGGACCTGGAATTCACCTGCAGAAGAAGGAGCGGACATCCCTCCGTCAGGGAGGAAGCCAGAACCAGACTACATGCCACCTATCACGCCGGAGAAGACTTTCTTGACATCGTCGACGGACTCCGGGCCATTGATGAAGCCATCCTGTTCTGCGGCCTGAAGAGAGGCAGCCGGATCGGACACGGCCTTGCCCTTGGAGTCAGCCCGTCTGAATACTACCGATATAAAGGCTACAAACTGGTTCTTCCCAAACAGGTGCTGCTGGACGACATTGTCTGGCTGATCAATAAATCCGATGAGACAGGGTGCACTATGGACAGCACCCTGCGGATGAAACTGACAGAACAATACTACAGCCTGTATGAAGAGATTTATCAGGAACACATGCCGCGCAGGCACAAAGCATCACCCATGGACTATTATCAGAGCTGGAAGCTCCGGGGCGACAATCCGAAGCTCTACCGGCTGAACGAAAAGGATTTTGCAGACGAAATCCGCCGGAGGCCGCTTCAGCGGTGGGACCGCTATGCCCTGAACGACCAGGTGGGCAATAACGTGCGGATGGCCGAATCCTGCAGAGATTTGTATTTTGCATATCATTACAATGAAAAAGTCCGGAAAGTCGGAGCAGAACAGACGGAACTGAAAGCAGATCAACGGTATACGGATATTGTCTGTCAGCTTCAGGACCAGATGATTCGTAAGCTTGTACAGTCCGGCATCGGCATTGAGACCAATCCCTCCTCCAACTACCTGATCGGAACTATTCAGAAGTATGAGGACCATCCGATCCTGCGGTTCAATTCCAGAAAACTTCGGGAAACAGAGAAAAATATGTCCCTCCATGTGTCCATCAATACGGATGATCAGGGCGTCTTTGACACCATGCTGGAAAATGAATATGCGCTGATGGCACTGGCACTGAGAAAGGCGAAAGGCGCCAACCATCAGCCGCTGTATGACATCGAAGATATCTATGAATGGATTGACTATGTCCGGCGAATGGGCCTGGAGCAGGTTTTTATATGATCCCCTCTGTGTTTTCGGGGAAACGAGGCTCTATCCTGCCTCGTTTCCCCGGTCCAAAGCCTGTTGTCTAGTTTAAGATCTCTTTTAACAGCTCCAGCAACTTCAGAACATCAATAGGCTTTGCAATATGCCCGTTCATGCCAGCTTCAAGTGCTGCTTTTTTATCCTCCTCAAATGCGTTGGCAGTCATTGCAATGATCGGAAGGCATGCAACATCCGGATCTGAAAGCGCTCGAATCCTCCTGGTTGCTTCATAACCATTCATGATCGGCATCTGTATGTCCATTAGAATCACATCATACTGACCTGCTTCGGCTGTTTTCAGCCTCTCCACCGCAACTGCTCCGTCATCCGCCACATCCATCACAAAACCGGCTTCTTGCAGAATCTCCACGGCAATTTCCTGATTCAGCTCATTATCTTCCACCAGCAGAATTTTCTTCCCATCAAAAGATACCGTTTCCTGCATAGCGCCATCCTTTGAATCCCGGACGCTAAGTGGCGACTCCAGAATCTCTCTGAGCTCTGACAAGAAGATGGGTTTGGAACAAAATGCTGTGACACCTGCTTTTCTTGCTTCTTCCTCTATATCTGACCAGTCATAAGCCGTCAGAATAATAATCGGTTTTTCTTCTCCGATGATCCCCCGGATTCGTCTGACTACTTCGATCCCATTCATATCGGGCATAAGCCAGTCTATAATATATGTGGCAAACCCATCGTCTTGTTCTTCTGCAAGTTTAGCGCGCAGAACTGCCTCTTTGCCAGAGGTTGTCCAATCCGGGCGCATGCCAATGACAGACAGCATCTTGGTCACACTGGAGCATGTGTTAAAATCATCGTCAGCCACAAGCGCTCTGAGGCCTTTTAACTCTGGTATAATTTCCTGTCTTACAGGACCGGTACAGATCCGAAACTGGAGAGATACCGTAAAGGTACTTCCTTTCCCTTCTTCACTGGCCACGGAGATCGTACCACCCATCATATCCACAATGTTTTTGGTGATTGCCATTCCCAGTCCGGTACCCTGGATCCCACTAATCGTACTTGTCCTCTCGCGTTCAAAAGGTTCAAAGACATGCTCCTGGAATTCTTTACTCATCCCGATTCCTGTATCCTTGATCTGGAATTCGTAAGCCGCCCAGCCTTCCGGCGCATTTCCTTTCTGCAATATACGGACGCTTACAACCCCTCCTGGTTTTGTGAATTTCATGGCATTACTCAGAAGGTTCAGCAGAACCTGATTCAGGCGGAGCTTGTCGCACATTACATGTTCATTGACCACATCGGCCGTGTCGATATAGAATTCCAGCTGTTTTGATGTAATATCTGCCTGCACAATTGTCTTCAGATCATGCATGATTTCCGGAAGCGACGTTTCTTTTTCTTCAATCTTTACTTTACCGCTCTCAATTCGGCTCATATCCAGCACATCATTGATCAGGCTGAGCAGATGATTACTGGATGTCGTTATTTTGGCCAGATAATCCCGGACCTGCTCCGTATTGTCAATATGCGCCGCAGCCAGAGACGTGAATCCGATGATTGCATTCATTGGAGTCCGGATATCATGGGACATGTTGTTTAGAAATGTAGTCTTTGCCCTGTTGGCATGCTGTGCTGCAGCCAGCGCATCCTGAAGGTCCATTTTCTGCCTTTCCAGCTGCTCCTCCATCTTCTTCTCGTCGTCAATATCCACAAAAAGACCTGCAAAGGTAATCGGTGAGCCGTCCTCACGCCTGGACAGTCTTCCAGCCGCGTGGAACCACCGCAATCCGGCATGTTTTGTAATAAGGCGGTATTCCACATCATATGTTTTCTCACCAGTATAATCTTTTACCGTATCCCAGTATTCCTTTAAAACACATTCTTTATCCTCCGGGTACAGCAGATCCGACCAGGATTCAATCCTGTTGGGAAAATCTTCCGCGCTCTCATAGCCCAGCATATTCCGAAACACTTCAGACCAGCTGCAGGAGATCATCTCC
>CAJTTI010000025.1:8697-52244 GCA_910579225.1 uncultured Lachnospiraceae bacterium
CATCTCCAATCCTGGTTTTCATCTACCATTATACTTGGAAAAAGCAAAATTGTACAGAGAACCCAACACAAAGAAATGATTTATGAGCCCTCATTTTCCCGAAACCATGTCTCCAGAACCAGACAGTCTTTTCGAACCACGTGACTGCTCCCTCCTTTTTCCTTGACATCTTCCACCATGCTGACAATCAATATGGGACGCCTGGTGCTTTCTTCTGCAGTAAAGACAGCGAACCAGCCCAGTTCCGTACCAGAAGTGTCATCTTTCGACGCTTTGATCTCTGCCGTCCCTGTCTTTCCTGCCAGAAGCAGATCATCCCGTTGGGCCATATAAGCGGTCCCGTTGGGATCATTGACTACCTTTGTCAGTCCATCCAGAATGATAGCCGCTGTATCTGTATGAAAGGCTGCCGGAATCCAGTATTCGCCTTCTTTTCCCTGCTCATAAACCAGATAAGGCTTTACCATATTTCCTTCATTACAGAATGCCGAATAAATGCATGCCATATGCAGCGGATTCACCAGAATCTGCCCCTGGCCGTAGCCGCTGTCTGCCAACTGAATCTCCGTATCAATCCCCTCTGTGTTGGAATACTGAGAACTTGCCATCCGAATCTCAAAGGGCAGCTCCTGACTGAATCCAATCTCTTGCAATGCATTTCCCAGTTCCTGTGCTCCAATCTTCAGAGCTGCTTTCGCAAAATAAATATTATCTGAATAAATCAGTGCATTTTCCAAGATCACCGGCTCATACGCATGCAACGTTGTCACATAATATGACCCCCAGGACGAATCTTTCTGCCAGCTCAGTCCTTCATTTCCATAATCCTCCAGGGGATCCATAACACCTGCATCCAGACCGACCGCCGCCGTAACTGGTTTAAAAGTAGAACCCGGACACCATACCTGACGAAAACGGTTATATAACGGCTGATTTTCATCCTCATTCAATGCCGCCCACTGCCCGCCGGACAATCCCATAATAAAATCGTTATTGTCATAGGAGGGTGTGCTTATCAGCGCCAGCACTTCGCCTGTATAGGGATTCATGGCAGCAGAGCAGCTTTTCTCCTCCCTGAACTGTTCATAAAATGCAGTCTGCAGTTCTGCATCTATGGTCAGCTGTACCGCTTGCCCATGCTGTACCGGCAGGACTGCAAGCTCCTCTTTTTCCTGCCCTTCCGAATCTACAATGAAGATCCTGCACCCGTTCCGGCCCTTTAGTTCTTTTTCAAACAACGCCTCCATTCCGCTTCTTCCAATCACGCTTTCAGCTGTATATCCCTCTCCTGCATGTTTCTCCAGTTCTTCCGCCGTAACGCTCTGCACATATCCCACCAGGTGCGCCGCTGCCGCCCCAAGAGGGTACGCCCGCACCTCCGTATCAGACAGCATTACTCCCGGTATGGCCAGCAGTTTTTCCTGCCGTTCCCGTTCACTCTCCGCTTCCTCATCCGGCTCCAGGGACATAAAATCCATCAGCTCCATGCCTTTTGCTTTCGGAATTGTCTGAATCGGTACAAAATAATCATCCTTTACCCATTTTGCCGACAGCTTTTTCTCAATACTCTCCGGGTCCGTCTCCAGCAGTTCTGCTATACTCTGAATTGCTTCTTTTCTGTTCTCCAGCTTTCCCGGTACGATTCCGACAGAAGTCGCTATCCCTTTTCCTGCAAGCAGCTGCCCGTTCCGGTCCAGAATCTCCCCCCGTTCTGCAGGTACAACAGTAATTCTCACCTTGTCTGCCGGACCAAGTCCTGGAAAGATCAACGCATCTTCCCACACCAGCTGATATCCTTCTTCTCCTTTCATGAAAAAAGCTTCATTCTCAAACTGAATTCTCCCTGCAGTCGTGTCAAACGACATTTCATAAGCCACCGTTCCACGTTCTTTATCATATGCAGTCACTTCAACTTCCATGTTCTGCATCTCTATTCCCTCATAAATTGCCGAATTGCGTTGAATAAAATCTTCCTGACTTATATTGCCTGACGCCTCCGTGTTCAGCATTGTATACATCTGTTCGTATTCCTTCTCCGGAATATATTCCATATACTGAACCAGCAGTTCCTCCGGAGATAACAGCGTGTCTCTTCGACTGTAGAATACTGCTGTAGCGGCAGCAGCGGCACCAACTGCAAAGATCCCGATCATAATCACTGTCGTCCTACTGCGGCTATCCCCCCTCCTACTGCGCCTGCGTCTTTCTGTTCTTCTCATGTTGACCTTTCCTCCTTCCTGTCAGACAAATACTGGCCTGACATACAAATCTTACATCTGTAGGATTTGTATGTCAAGCCAAATTTAAATCTGCGCTTATTCAGAATTGCCGAATCCGGAAAGCCAATGATCTGCTGCAACGAACAGATCTGCCGCTGTCTGTAACACCTCTGCTCTCTTTTTCATATACTGACATAAGAGTTTTTTACAGGAGCCCTCAATGGAATATTTCTGCAATCTGAGCCAGTTAAGTCCCGGTCAGTATGCTGTCGTCCGGCAGATTCTCACCACCGGCGCCATACGGCGCCGGTTCCTGGACCTTGGCATCATCGAGGACACGGAAATTATATGTCTTGGCAAAAGCCCCATGGGCGATCCTGGCGCCTATCTTATCCGCGGCGCCGTTATTGCTATCAGGGCCAAAGACTGCCGACAGATTCTGGTTCATATCCCTGCTGCAGATGGCAGAGAGTCAGACTCTTCCGCTGCATTTGCCGGATGAATCATTTGCATCTGTCCGGCTTATTTCCTGCAAAATTCAACATCCAACAACATAAGGAGCACATATGGGTCTTACCAGTCATTCAACCGGAATCAGAGCCATGGATTCCCAATTCGACATTCAAAAGCAGCATGCAGAAGACAAAGTGATCGCCCTTGCCGGAAATCCAAATGTAGGCAAAAGCACCATTTTCAACAGTCTGACCGGTATGAAACAGCACACCGGCAACTGGCCCGGAAAAACAGTAGCCAGCGCCCAGGGCCGTTACGAGGCTCACGGCCAGTCTTATGTACTGGTGGATCTCCCCGGAACCTATTCTCTGATGGCGCATTCCGTCGAAGAAGAGATTGCCCGGAATTTCCTCTGTTTTGGAGAACCTGATGTAGCTGTAGTCGTCTGCGATGCCTCCTGTCTCGAACGAAACCTGAATCTGGTCCTCCAGACCATCGAGATCGCTTCCAGAACAGTCTTGTGTATCAACCTGATGGATGAAGCCGAAAAAAAAGGAATTCGCATCTCTCCTGATGTCCTTTCTCAAAGGCTGGGAATTCCTGTTGTAACTACCATCGCCCGGAAGAAAACAAGCCTCAACGCTCTCACAGACGCCGTATGGAGAGCCTCCCAGGTCTCTGACTCCTGGAAAAGCCCTGTCACTTATCCGAAACCCATCGAAGAAGCAATTTCACTTCTCCTGCCCTTCCTGCAGGAAAAGACCGGCAGCCGACTGAATCCCCGTTGGCTTGCCCTGCGTCTGTTGGATTCAGACGCCTCCCTGGCCGAAGAACTGACTGCCTGTCTGGGTCACTCTTTCCTGGAAAACAGCAGGTTAAAGTCGGCCCTTACACAGACTTCGAACCTGCTGGCCAGATATGATATTGATTCTGATACATTTCGGGATATGGTCACTTCCTCATTCATCCTGCGTGCAGAAGAGCTCTGTAAGGAAACTGTTATCTATGAACGGCCCGTCTACCAGTTCCGGGACTGGAAGCTGGATCGAATACTGACAGGACGGCTTCTTGGATATCCGGCAATGATTCTGTTGCTGGCATTTCTTCTGTGGCTCACGATTGCCGGTGCCAATTACCCTTCCCAGGCGCTCTCTGCCATCTTATTCTGGTTCCAGGACCGCCTGACAGAACTGTTTCACTTCCTCCATGCCCCTTCCTGGCTTCACGACCTGCTTGTACTGGGTGTTTATCGGGTGGTTGCCTGGGTAGTGGCTGTCATGCTCCCTCCCATGGCGATTTTCTTTCCTCTTTTTACACTGTTGGAGGATATTGGTTACCTTCCCAGACTGGCTTATAATCTGGATAAACCTTTTCAATGCTGTCAAGCCTGCGGAAAACAGGCCCTCTGCATGGCTATGGGATTTGGATGTAACGCCGCAGGAGTAACCGGATGCCGGATCATTGATTCTCCAAGAGAACGTCTGCTTGCCATACTGACCAACAGTTTTGTTCCATGCAACGGACGATTCCCCACACTGATTGCATTAATCACCGTCTTCTTTACCGGAATATCCGCAGGATTTAAAGCCTCCTTTTTATCAGCGCTCCTCCTGACCTTGATCCTTTTGCTCGGCATCGGTATGACATTTGTCGTCACATGGGCCCTCTCTGTCACACTGCTTCGGGGGATTCCATCTGCATTTACGCTGGAACTTCCTCCATATCGAAAACCCCAGGTCGGCTCTGTTCTCGTCCGCTCTGTCTTTGACCGCACTTTGTTTGTCTTGGGCCGCGCTGTAGCTGTGGCGGTTCCCGCCGGCTTCTTGATCTGGTTTATGGCAAATATATCCGTCAACGGCACCAGTCTCCTTCAGGGGTGTGCCTCCCTGCTGGATCCACCGGCTCGCCTTATGGGACTTGACGGAGTGATCCTGATCGCTTTCGTCCTTGGCTTCCCTGCCAATGAGATCGTCATGCCCATCATCTTCATGGCCTATCTTGCTCAGGGAAGTCTTATAGATCCCGGATCCCCTGCTGCCATGAAGCTTTTGCTTCTCTCCCATGGATGGACACTTCAGACCGCAGTAAGTATGATTCTGTTCTCCTTATTTCACTGGCCCTGTTCCACCACGCTTCTGACCATCCACAAGGAAACAGGAAGTCTGCGCTGGACAGTAATAGCCGCACTGCTTCCCACTTCTGTAGGCGTTTTGCTTTGTATTCTTTTCACCGGGATATGCCGGCTTCTTTCCCTGTGAAAACTGCTCTTATGCAGGCGCTGCAGTTAGTTTGTTCAGATAGCTGCAGGCTGCAAGAGCTGCCGCCGCCCCGTCTGCTGCCGCCGTGGTAAGCTGTCGGACCTGCTTTGTCCGGCAGTCACCGGCAGTAAAGACTCCTTTTGCTGATGTCAGACAGTCTTCTGCCGCGCGGATATACCCATGCTCATCCAATGCCACCAGATTGGAGAATGCACGATTATCCGGCTCCTGACCCACAGCAATGAATAATGCAGATACGAAAAGCTCTCTTGTCCCGCCTGTATGATTATCTTTTATCAGAATCGACTGAAGATGGGAGGTTCCGTTCAGGCATACAACCTGGCTTTCCAGAATAAACTGTATATTTTCTTTTGCTCTCAGGACCTCTGCCAGACTTTCTTCTCCGCGGAACTTCGCTCTTCTGTGAATCAAATAAACTGTCCGGCAGTACTCTGACAGGAATACCGCATCTTCCAAGGCTGTATTACCCCCGCCCACGACTGCTGTATCTTTTCCTCTGTAAAATGCTCCGTCACAAACTGCGCAATAAGATATCCCTGAACCCGTCAGTTCCTCTTCCCGTTCTACCTGAAGTCTCCGGTTCCTGGTGCCGGTGGCCAAAATCACTGACCGACAGTCATATTCTGACCGACTGGTCTGTACACATTTCACGCCTTCTTTCTCCCGGATCCCAAGCACCTTTTCATATTTTAATTCTGCCCCCAAATCCTTTGCCTGCCGACAGAGATTTTCCGCCAGTTCATAACCAGTTATCCGCAAAATACCCGGATAATTTTCCACATCAGAAGCACTCATGATCTGTCCGCCGTACACGTTTGCTTCCAGCAACAGTATCTTTTTTCCTGCACGCACCCCATAGATTGCCGCAGACAATCCCGCAGGACCTGCTCCTGCGATAATAATATCATACATTCGTTTCTCCTCCTGACAGCAAATTCTTTTATCTGTCAGTATGCTTCCTTCGCCGCCTTTTATGCACATACACAAGTTTTCCGGGACTTTTACTGTTCTGCAGCGCAAATCCGCTTCTGTGATCGTTTCATCTAAACATGATCCCCAAATATAAAAACCACCCAAAACCCATTTTGCCATAAATAACCGACAAAATTCTACTTTTTTTGTAAAATACAAAAATTAACAAATAAATCGTCCTGTTTTCTGATATGATAGATGCCATCAGGCAATACAATATAATACGCAAAGGAGAAAGAGATGGAATTGAACTACTTTAAAGACAAGTTATTTGATTTACTCAATGACAGCGAAGAACTTCATATTTCCGACATCAATGCAGACGACCCGAAAAACCTCCTGATTATCTTCACAACAGATGGAAGCGTATTTCAGCTTGAGTGCCGGCAAATATTGATGAGTTATCCTTGAAGAGTTTATCCGAAAAAGAACCCGATGGAAAATTCCACCGGGTTCTTTTAGCAGGGCTACAAGGATTCGAACCTTGAAATGACGGAGTCAGAGTCCGTTGCCTTACCGTTTGGCGATAGCCCTTCGTATTCAACGAATGTTATTATATGCCATATCAGAAAAAAAAGCAAGTATTTTTTTCAATTTTTTTCATTTTTTTATTTCTGCCATCTTTTACGCTTTCTTATGTTCTCTTTTTCCTATTCTATGAATGTTTCACTGTTCTTCTTTTTTTCTTATGAATTTCTTTCTTAATTTTAGAAAACCTTTATCTCCATGATACAATTTGGTCACAATTACCTGCTATGATAATACTCGTAACAGAAACACATCAGTATTTCATTCATAACACTTTCGGGGACTCAGAAGAGTCCCCACTCCCTCGAAGAGATACAGGAACCCCACAGGGTTCCTTTTTTCATACCTTTACTGTTCCATCTGCCTTCCCAGGAATCCGGCCGCAGAAGCTGCCACTTTCTGTTCCACTTCCCCCATCTTCACCCGGACATCACGCCCAAGAAGAATCACGGCGCCGATTGCATCCCCCTCGCTGATCACCGGGCAAATGGTCTCTGCAGCAATTCCATCCATGTCATCCTGTATCACCGGAATAAATTTACGTTCTATAGCAGAAGCCTGCAGACTTTCACGCTCTTGTATCAGCTGTTCCAGCTGCGGACTGATGGACTTTCCGTAATAATCCTTTTTTGCACCGCCTGCAGTAGCGATGATTGCGTCGCGGTCTGTCACACAGACCATATGTCCGGTCGTCTGCGCCAGACTCTCCGCATACTGCTTTGCAAATGCGGACAGCTCGCCGATAGGAGAATATTTTTTCAGGATAATCTCACCCTCCCGGTCTGTGAAAATCTCCAGGGGATCTCCTTCCCGAATCCTCAATGTACGCCGGATTTCCTTCGGCACTACCACACGACCAAGGTCATCAATCCGGCGTACAATTCCCGTTGCTTTCATACAATCTTCCTCCAATGTCTTAAAATGCGATGTCAACTTCATGTTTTCACAGGTCATCTGCATCTAGTATTTGTAAGAATTGGATTTATATGCATGATCTTATTTAATCAAAAGGATGCATTTTATTTAAAAGCTCTGTCTTCATCTCATACAGCCGCTCTGAAAGGTCTACATAGACTTCGTGGGGATTCACCAGTCTTTTTGTCTCATCCCAGAGAGTATTTTGTTCCTCAATACAGTGTTCGCGAATATCCATAACCGAGGGCGAACAATAGATGCAGTTTCCGTTCTCGAAGACCTTCACCATCAGCTCTTTCATCGTATATGTGCCACCTTTCAGATGCGTTTTCTTCCAGGTCTCCAGAGGATCAAAGATTATCAGGTCTTTTGATTCGTCGAATCGGTCATCTACAAGACAGATCAGATCTGCCTTCAGTTTTCCGTTTGCCTTTTCATAGATTCTGTATATGGTCTTATTCCCCGGATTTGTGATCTTTTCTGTGTTCTCAGACAGTTTAATCTTTGGCACAAACTCTCCGTCCCCACTCTTCACCGCCGCCAGTTTATAGACCCCTCCAAAAGCAGGACAGTCTTTGGAAGTGATCAGGTTGGTTCCCACGCCCCAGGATGTAATCTTTGCCCCCTGAGTCTTCAGACTGTCAATCAGATACTCGTCCAGGTCGCTTGATGCAGAGATGACGGCATCATGAAATCCCGCCGCATCCAGCATCTTCCTCGCCTCTTTTGACAGATATGCCAGATCCCCGCTGTCCAGACGGATTCCATAACGGCCATTCAACTTCTTCGCCTTACGCATCTCTTTAAACACACGAATCGCATTAGGCACTCCGGATTTCAGGGTATCATAAGTATCCACTAACAGTGTACATGCATTCGGATACAGATTTGCATAAGTCTTGAACGCCGTATACTCATCCGGAAAACTCATAATCCAGCTGTGCGCATGAGTCCCTAACACAGGTACGTCAAAAAGCTGCCCCGTCAGCACGTTGGAAGTACCAATACATCCTCCGATCATGGCTGCACGCGCGCCATAGACCCCGGCATCCGGCCCCTGGGCCCTGCGCAAACCAAATTCCATAATGCCATCTCCTCTGGCTGCATTGACCACCCTGGACGCTTTGGTGGCAATCAAACTCTGGTGATTGATAATGGTCAGAATCGCCGTTTCCACCAGCTGTGCTTCCATAATCGGTGCAATTACTTTTACAAGAGGTTCTCTCGGAAATACCACTGTTCCCTCCGGGATTGCATAGATATCCCCACTGAAGTGAAAACTGCTCAAATACTCCAGGAAATCTTCATCGAATATGCCTACGCTTCTTAGATACGCCACATCTTCTTTTGTAAAATGCAGGTTCTTGATGTAGTCGATGACCTGATCCAGTCCCGCGGCTATGGCATATCCGTTCCCACAGGGATTGGTACGGTAAAATGCATCAAAGATTACCGTTTCCTGAATCGGATTCTTAAAATACCCCTGCATCATGGTCAGTTCATAGAGATCGGTTAAAAGCGTCAGATTTTGTGTAATGCTCATCGGAAATTCCTCCTATTTTCCATAGCCAATATTTAAGCCTGTATATCCGCTTATACCATCCACCATTCCCTTGGCGGTATACTGCCAGATCTCACATGGCATGGTATAAGTAAGCTTTGAATCATACTGCGTCAGCCAAAGCCGACAACTGCCGAGTTTCTCCATATCAATACAATCAGACAGAAATGCCTCATCCGCATGGATGATGGGCGTATACCCACATTCTCTTAATGTCTGACAATATGCAGCTATGTATTCTGTTCGCTCTTCTTTTCCAATTCCATCTGCTCTGCCGTCATGTTCCGGATTTGCATAGGAAACTGTGACTGCGATCATGTCTGTGATCCCATATTTCTCTGCCATGCGGGCAGTCAGTGTTGCTTCCTCCACCGCCTCTTCACACGTAATCGCCTGAGTAAATACGGAGATACCTGTCATAAGGCCGGCCCGGCGCGCCCCTTCCAGGTTCTTTTCCGCCTGTGTATCCGGAACAAGGATTCCTTCTACGGAATCTCTGAAAGCACACTGAATGATCGCATAATCAATTCCTGCATCTGCTGCTTTTTCCCAGTCAATTTCGCCGTTTTCTTCCGATACTTCGATGCCGGAGCTGCTTGTCTTCACACCATTTTCATCAAATTCATGGCGAATTCCCTGAATGACCTGTGAACCGGTTACCTTCTCTCCATTCACATCAAAATAATAAATATCGCCTTCCAGCTCCTGCCAGCCATAGTAGCAGTATTCACCAGTACCCACTATCTTTTCCTGAAGAATAGGGACTTTCTCTTCTGTTGTAATCTTTATCGTTTTCGCCACTGTCCCCATATCCATCTCTGACAGATTTGCCATGTCTCCGGGCTCTCTCTCCATAACCTCCGTGCACCGGTATTTCACGGAATACAGATAACTTAACCCGTTGCCATCATCTGCCACCTCGCTGCAGTCAATACTGATGATATCATATTCCTCATCCCCATCTTCCAGGCCCAAAAACCATAACGCCAGTTCCTGGTTCTTTTCTCCCAGCCGGATTGTTTCCTCGCTGTATTTATATTCGTACCACACCCCATTTTCATATGCATATTTCGGGTCCCCTGCCTGATTCACATACAGGATGGGAACCTCCTGCTCTGTTTCTACCACTTCATATGTCTCAGGATCATTCTCATCTACAACAGACTCCTCGTACTTTATTTCTGTGATCTCTTCTTTTCGGGAATCTGTATATTCCACTGTATTCTCCGGAGTTCTGTCCGCAGAACTGTAAATTTTTTGAATTTTTCCGTTAGAAACTTTGACGTCCTGGTTTTGTTGCTCCTGAAGACCGGAGATTTCTTTTTGAGCATTTTCCTCGCTTTGAAGTTCTTTCACAGTCTGTTCTGTCTTTTCTGAAGATAAAATCTCTGGTCGATCCTCTTCTGACATATTTTCTGCCTCCGGCATTTCAACCACAGGCAAAATATCCCTGTCAGTTTCTCCATCTGCAAGCAGAGCCCTCCTTACAGAAGGCTCCGTCATTAACTCTCCTTCTTCTGGATTTTCACCCTGTACTTCTGCTTTCCAGTCAGATCCTGCTGTTGTGCTGCATCCTGTCTGAAAGCCTGTCATGCAGACGAATCCAAGAAAAAGGACCATCATTTTTCTCATTTTACTTCCTCTTCAGTTTCTGATACAGGCTCCTCTGTCTCAGTCCCCTCTGTCTCCTCTGCCTCCGGTTCTTCCGGTACCGGCTGATTAAAGATTCGTTCAAATGTCAGTGTCTGGAGCAGTTCGTCATTGGTCGTAATTTCAGTATTTTCAAAAAGTGGTGTATACCACGCATCATAAGCTGCCCGTTCCCTCTGGGACAATTCATTCTGCGCGGCTGTCTCCGTTGCAGCTTCATCAAAAGTGCTTTCCATAAAGACAACATAATATCCGTCTTCCGTCTCAATCACATCTGAACACTCGCCTTCTTCCAGGTCATCTGCCGCACGCAACACCGCTTCCGCCAAACTGCTGCTGTCTTTCCCGTAAGTCATGGAAGATGCACTCAGTCCCTGTGTCTGCGCAGCTGTGTTCAAGTCGCTGCCTGCTTTCACATCGGCAAGAATAGCCTCCATCTGTGTCTTTTTCTCTGTCCGCTCCGATTCTGTCAGTTCTGTCACATTCCCCTCTTCGTCCGTCGTACCCATAAGAGAGTTCATAACATAAGAGATACGTTTCTGAGCCACAGATTCCGGATCCACCACAGAGTCTATAGTCGCCGCACAGGTTTTATATACTTTAGACTGCAGCGCAGCAAGCTGAAGAACATGTGTGACCGTTGCCTCGTCTGCAGACATGGCTTTCAGTGTTTTGCTGTCGTTTGCCGCGAGGAATGCTTTTGCTGCCTCCGACGCCTGGTTCTTCTCCTCGTCTGTCAGAGACACAGACAGTTCTTCTGCATGTGACTCCACTACATAATATTCCTGCAAAGTGCTCACAACCGTATCCCGAATGGATTCCCCATAGGGGGTTCCAAGTCCCATCAGATCCTGATTCATAAAATCTTCCCCGAAATAGAGGCCATACATTCCCTGCATCTGAGTTTGCTGATATCTGAGATAAAAATTCACCTCTCCAAGAGGCACCGATACCCCTCCCACATTCATTGCTTCCGCCGTATTATCCATTCTGCTGCTTTTTGAACATCCGGTTAATGCGGTAGTCATCACAAACAGAAGAATCAAAAATCCTGCCATATATTTTCTCATATTACACTGTCCTCCTAATTGTAAACTTTTCATTAAATTATAATCTTTTTTTATACTTAGAGCAACTCCTTTAATACAATTTTCACATCAACCTGATCCAGGACCTCCTGATTCACCGTAATATCTGCCGAGGCCTTCCACTCCTCGTATATCCTTTCATATTCGTCCTCTTTCGCAAGATCAGCCAGATGTTCTCTCCAGTAAGCGGTTCCTTCTTCATCATAATCACTGGTATGCTGTACCAGAAACCACCCTTCCTCCGTCCAGATCGGTTCTGAAACCTCGCCTGTATCCAGAAGCCTTGCAGCATCCAGCATCCTTGGCTCCTGACCATCCCCCTCATTACTCCTGCCCATACTGGACTCAATGGGTGTCAGTCCTTCTGCTTCCGCCGCCCCTTTTAAATCTCCGCTTTCCTGTGCCTCCCTGCATACAGACTCTGCCACCAGGGCACGTCGTTCTCTTTCCTCTTCGGAAAAAGGCGTCAAATTTCCTTCCTCATCTCTGAGGCCGGTCGTAGAAATCAGAACATAACAGATTCCTTCTCTGTGTACCTCCTCCTCCGGAAGTTCCGGTACAAAATCTTCCACACATGCCTGCGCTGTCAGGAGCGACAGTTCCCGTTCCGATAATCTTTCACAGACAAATTCCGTATCCGCTCCCGCATATTCCAGAAGCGCTTCGTGATACGCCTCCATAAAAGACTCCGCCCGCTTCTGAATCTCCTGCCTCTTTACTTCATCAAGTGCAACACCATATTCCTCCGAATGCTGATTGACCAGATGAATCCGGCAGATTGTATCCAGCACATCTTCCTTCAGCTGATCTGCCATGGTGCTGCCATCCTCCTCCACACTGGTCCACATATCGTCCCCATAGAGATCCAGCCCGTCTTTCTCCCATTGCATCTGATTCATCCGAACATAAAAATTCCATTCTCTGAGTCCTATCGCTTCTCCATTCACTGTAAAAGCAACCGGGTCTTCCTCTGCAGAGGTATGCCCGCAGCTGCACAAAATCATACATACCAGAAAAAGTCCTGTCATCCTTTTTATCATTTTGTATCTCCTGATTAAAGTTTTGCCCCGGCCCTTCCAATGCCCGGACCAACGCTGTTTTAAAGTTCCAGCAGAATCTTCATCCGATCAAGCACCTGCGCAGTCAGACTCAGTATATTTTGGGATGGTTTCTGCCTGTTATTTTTTATCTGGTATATAAACTGTACCGGCTCCGACTTCCGGAAGGTCATCTCTCCCTGCATCTGCATAATCAGCTCTGGTATCTTTACCGGATTGATCCTGGCTTTTTCATACATGGTGAATACAATCTGATCAGTCCTTCCTTTAATCTCCCTGATGTACAGCTCATGGGCCATACTCCGAAGTCTTGTAATCTCCAGGAGATTCAGTACGGAGCCCGGCGGATCGCCAAAACGGTCGATCAGTTCTTCCAGCATATCATCCCGCTCTTCCTCTCCCTCCACGGCTGCAATCCTGCGATAAATATCCAGTTTTAATGTCTCATTGCGGATATAAGTATTGGGAATATAAGCATCAATCTGCAAATCCGCCACAGTCTCAAAATCCTTCTCTGCCGTTTTGGAATCCCCTTTGATCCTGCGTACGGCCTCATTTAACATCTTACAATACAGATGATAGCCAACTGCCTGCATATGTCCATGTTGTCTCTCTCCCAGAAGCGTACCTACGCCCCGAATCTCCATGTCCCGCATGGCAATCTTAAATCCGCTTCCAAGATCCGAATATTCCCGGATCGCATGAAGCCTCTTTTCTGCCACTTCCTTTAACATTTTGTCCTTCTTATATAGAAGAAATGCGTATGCTGTCCGGTTCGAACGCCCTACTCGTCCCCGAAGCTGATAGAGCTGAGACAGTCCCATTTGATCCGCATCATGGATAATAATTGTATTTACATTGGATATATCCATACCTGTTTCAATAATTGTTGTGGACACCAGTACTTCAATGGTTCCCTCAATAAATTCGTACATAATCCGTTCCAGATCATGCTCTTTCATCTGTCCATGTGCATAAGCCACATTGGCTTCCGGTACCAGTTCCTGAATCCGATGGGCCACATCCGCGATTGTCTCCACCCGATTGTACACATAATAGATCTGCCCCTCCCGGGCCAGTTCCCGATGGATGGCCGCTCTAACCATCTCCTCATCATACTCACAGACATAGGTTTGAACAGGCATACGGTCCATGGGAGGCTCCTCCAGAACACTCATATCCCGGATTCCTGCCAGACTCATATGAAGTGTTCTTGGTATAGGAGTGGCACTGAGCGACAGCACGTCTACATTTGTCTTTAATTTCTTAATCTTCTCCTTGTCCGCCACACCGAACCGCTGTTCCTCATCAATGATCAGAAGTCCCAGTTCCTTATATTCCACATCCTTTGACAGCACCCGATGGGTCCCGATAACAATATCCACAAGCCCTTTCTTCAGATCGCCCAGTGTCTTTTTCTGCTGGGCCGGAGTCCGGAACCTGCACATCAGGTCAATCCGGACCGGGAATTCCCTCATACGCTGTACAAAGGTGTTATAATGCTGCTGAGCCAGAATCGTCGTAGGTACCAGATAGACGACCTGACGACTCTCCTGGACCGCTTTAAAGGCAGCCCGGATCGCCACTTCTGTCTTTCCATATCCCACGTCTCCGCAGATCAGCCGGTCCATGATCTTGTCGCTCTCCATGTCCTTTTTCATATCCCGGATTGCTCTCTGCTGATCCTCTGTCTCCTCATATGGGAAAAGTTCTTCGAATTCTTTCTGCCATATGGTATCTGGTCCATAGATATATCCCTTTTCTGACTGCCTGGCAGCATACAGTTCCACCAGATCCTTCGCCACCTCCTGAACTGCACCCTTTACTTTTGATCTGGTTTTCTTCCAGTCCTGTCCACCCAGTGTATTCAGTCTTGGTATCTTCTCCGCATTGACGCTCCCGTATTTCTGTATGGCGTCCATCTGAGTGGCAAGAATATAAAGACAGGCTCCTTTACTGTATTCGATCTTCATATAATCTTTTACAGTCTTATCTACCGTAATTTTTTCGATTCCCCGATAGATCCCAAGCCCGTGGTTCTCATGCACCACATAATCGCCCACAGACAGATCCGTGAAGCTGCTGATCTTGCGTCCCTCATAAACCTTTTGCTTTCGTCTTCTTTTTTTCTTCTCTCTGCCGAAAACATCTGTTTCCGATATAACCGCAAAGCGAATCATCGGATATTCGTACCCCCGGAACACGTTTCCATGGACCACCATAATCTCTCCCGGCTGTACTACCCGTTTTTCTTCCTCGCTGTAAAATGCATTCAGTTCTTCCGCCAGGAGCTCTTCTGCCAGACGTTTTCCCCTGGTCCTGGATGCACACATCAGAATGATCTGGTAACGTTCTTTTTTCCATCGTTTCAGATCTTTTATCAGCAACTCAAAATGATTATGGTAAGACTGTATGGATCTGGTATCCAGCCGATATCGTACGGGGAAATCCATTCTTCTGTCCGTTGTCTCCAGTGTGGCAAAGGCTGCTCCTCTCATACGGCTCAGCCAATACATAACCTGCTCACAGGCAAAGATCTCCGCTTCCATTCCCGGCGCAATCTGTCCCTTTTCCATCCGGTTTTCAAAATTCTGGCGATACTCCTTCTCGACCGTCTCCCCCCGTTCAAACAACCGGTTTATTTCATCCAGAAATACCACCGACGAATACTCCCGGACATAATCCAGAAGACTGACGCCTTCACAGTGATGATCCCGGGGACTTAACTCCGCCGCCGGATATAAAATAATCTCATCAAGATTTTCCATAGATCTCTGGCTTACTGTGTCAAAACTTCTGATGGAATCCACCTCATCATCCCACAGTTCTATACGGACCGGATATTCCTCCGTCAACGGATAGATATCCAGGATACCGCCGCGAACTGCAAACTGCCCGGGGAGTTCTGCCTGTGCCGTCCGTTCATACCCCATCTGAACCAGTCTTTTCTTTATGGCCTCCGGTTCCACAATACTTCCGGTTCCTATTATCATGGTCAGCTCTCTGAGTTTTTTCAAAGGGAGCAATGGGTCCATACACCCGTCCAGTGTTGTAATAATCACCGCTCTATGTTCTGACAAAAGACAGCTTACCGCCATCATTCTCTGCTTTAACAACTCATTTCCCTGAATATCTGCATGAAAAAAGAGAAAATCTCTGGCAGGATAATAATACGCTTCTTCTCCAAGCGCCTGATATTCCTCATAGATTTCCTTCGCCTTTAATTCACTATATGTCAGTATCAGTTTTACCTGCCAGCCACGCCCCATGCCGTACATCAAATGAGTCTTCTGAGACTCCACACATCCTGTCAGAAGCACCAATCCTTCTTCTTTTGAAAGTCTCTCTCTGGCCTGCGCAAATACCTCCAGCTGCAACAACGGTTCATAAAAAGTATCCATCCCCAGCTCCTAATTAAACTCATTCATCGCCTTATCCGGTCCTTCTGTAAGGATTGCCACAGCAGCCCGCGCCGCCTGGCCATAAGCTTCCTTCATCTGCTCTTCATCCGTCCCCTGAAAATGCCCCAATACATAATCTGCCAGATCATAGCCTTCCGGCTTTCTGCCTACCCCTACTTTGATTCTGGGAAACAGCTGCGTATCCAGATGTAATATGATATTTTTGACACCGTTATGGCCCCCGGCGCTTCCTTTCTTCCGAATTCTCAGTTTCCCCGGCTCCAGAGAAACATCGTCGTAAATGATCAGAAGCTCGCTTTCCGGATCTGCTTTGTAATATCCTACTGCCTCCCCAACACTTTCTCCGCTCAGATTCATATAAGTCTGCGGTTTCATCAGAAGCACCTTGTGCCCCTCAATCATTCCCATACCGCAGAGCGCCCTGTGTTTTCTCTGGTTCATCTCTATCCCATACTCTTTCGCCAGACAGTCCACCACCTGAAATCCCACATTATGTCTTGTTTTCTCATATTTACTGCCCGGATTACCCAGACCTGCGATCACATACATGTCCACTCTCCATTTTCGTCTCTTTCTTTGGCTTGTCCATGTGTATTTTACATGACGCTTTCTTTTTTTGCAACCCTGCAAAAACTTCAGTTTTATACTCTTGTACCGAACCAGCCGAAAAAGCCTGCGGTTCTCACCACAGGCTTTTCCTTCGTAATTTCAGTTGCTTACAGGCTGCATAACTGCTTCTTCATATCGGTTCAGTATCATAGTCTGGATCGAATCTCTTGTAAGCGAATTAATCGGGTGTGCAATATCTCGATATTCCCCATCAGATGCCTTTCTGCTCGGCATCGCAATAAACAGTCCTTTTTCTCCTTCAATGACTTTAATATCATGAATTACGAACTCTTCGTCGATTGTAATCGACACGACCGCTTTCATCTTCCCTTCTTTTGCAACTTTACGAACCCGTACATCTGTAATTTTCATAGTTAAACTCCTTTTCACCTGTCACACTACTGAAATGAAAGATCTACAGGACATACCTTTCATTTTTTTCAATAACCACTTTCACACCATTTTCACCCACATAACGGGAGTTTGCACGAATCGTGTCTCTGCTCTCTACAATACAATTCTCTATGTAAGTATTATCTCCCAGGTACACATCATTCAAAATGATAGAATTCCTGATCACACAGTTGTTCCCCACGAAGACTTTCTTAAATAAGACTGAATTTTCAACTGTGCCGTTAATAATACATCCACTGGCAACCAGACTGTTTTTTACATTAGAGCCTGCATTATATTTTGCGGGTGGAAGGTCCTGTACTTTGGAATAAATATCCGGATATTCCTGCAGAAAATGCTTTCTGACCTCCGGTTTCAGGAAATCCATGTTCGTCTGGAAATAGGATTCTACCGAAGAAATGCTGTTCCAGTAGCTGTCCATCCGATAAACATATATTTTCTTCACATTTTTGTAACGGATGAGAATATCCCGCACAAAATCATACCGATCTTCCTGTGCGCATTTCTCGATCAGTTCAATCAGCTGGCGCCGGCGTATGATATAGATACCACAGGATACCAGATGGGCATCCGTCGCCATGGGCTTTTCTTCCATGTCGATCATCCTGCCCTCACCGTCGTCTTTGACCACGCCGAAACGGCTCATATCCGTCCCCTCCGGCATATCCTTACATACCACCGTAATATCTGCTTTCTTCTCAATATGATATTCCAGCACTTTGTTATAATCCATCTTGTAGACGCCGTCCCCGGACACAATCACCACATATGGCTCATGGCTCTGCTTCAACCAGTCCAGGTTCTGATAGATACAATCTGCAGTGCCCCGGTACCAGAAATTGTTGTCAGCAGTTACCATAGGCGTAAAGATATACAGTCCGCCCTGTTTTCTGCCGAAATCCCACCATTTGGAAGAACTCAGGTGCTCATTCAAAGAACGGGAATTGTACTGCGTCAGCACCGCCACTTTCTGTACATGGGAATTAGACATATTACTTAGTGAAAAATCAATACCACGATAACTGCCTGCCACCGGCATAGCCGCAATCGCACGCTTTGTGGATAACTCTTTCATCCTGTGATTGTTACCGCCTGCTAAAATCAATCCTATTGCTCTCATTATCTGTCACCTGCCTTAATCAATGTCTCACCGCTCGCAAGTACCCCGTTCGGATAATCACTGCTCTGCGTGACGCCGGATATAGCAGTATTCAGACCAATCTGCACACCAGGCGGAATCACCGTATTCTCCCCAACAGTCACAAGCCCAAAAGAATACACCTTTGGATTCACTCTGTTCGGGATCTCTTCGCCTTCACCAAGGACACAGTTCTCTCCTACTCTGACCTCTTCGGCGATGATGGATTTGTTCACTCTGCAGCCGGACTCAATAACCGTATTCTTCATAATAATAGAATCCCGCACCACAGCTCCTTTTCCAACAGTCACACCAGCGCCAAGTACGGAATTGATCACCGTTCCTTCTATAGTGGAATTGCCGCAGACAATACTCCGCTCAATAAAACCATCCTCCGCTACAAACAGAGGCGGAACTGCATCGCTCTTCGTATAGATCTTCCAGAACTCTTCATACAGGTTGAACTCGGGAATGATATCAATTAACTCCATATTGGCTTCCCAATAAGAGCCCAGGGTTCCCACATCTTTCCAGTATCCATTGTATTCATAGGCAAAGAGACGTTCTCCTTTTCCAAGGCATTCCGGCAGAATATGCTTTCCAAAATCACAGTTGGGAACATCCTTCATCTTGATCAGCGCTTCCCTCAGAAGCTTCCAGGTAAAAATATAGATTCCCATAGAAGCCAGATTACTTCTCGGGTTCGCAGGTTTTTCCTCAAACTCATTGATCTGTCCGTGCTCATCCGTGATCACGACGCCAAAACGGCTCGCCTCTTCCCATGGAACCGGCATACACGCAATTGTAACAGCCGCATCATTCTCCTTATGATAATCCAGCATTACCTCATAGTCCATCTTATAGATATGATCGCCCGAAAGAATCAGGACATACTCCGGATTATAGGTATCGATATAATCGATATTCTGATAGATCGCATTCGCAGTACCGGAATACCAATCGCTTCCCGCACTTTTTTCATAAGGTGAAAGAATTGTCACGCCTCCATTATTACGGTCCAGATCCCACGGCATTCCAATCCCGATATGCGTATTCAAACGCAGCGGCTGGTATTGAGTCAACACCCCCACTGTATCAATCCCGGAATTAATACAGTTACTGAGAGGAAAATCAATAATTCGGTACTTACCTCCAAAAGCAACTGCCGGTTTTGCCACTTTCGCAGTAAGTACGCCGAGTCTGCTTCCCTGTCCGCCTGCCAAAAGCATGGCTATCATTTCCTTTTTAATCACACTATCACCTCTTGCTGTAACATTATAATGCTTGATGTCCACATTATATCATATCTTTTGTAAATAGTGAATATTTTCAATGAAAAATATTCACGGATTTTTTACATTTTCAGACGTTTTTCTTTCAATTTCAAAATACAAAACTTCTATTTTCGTCATTTTTAACATATTCTCCCCTATATTTTTTGTATATTTTATATAACCATTCGTTTTTTCCTCTTCAGGCACATTGATTTTTCTTCTGAAGACAGTATAATGAAAAGAAAAAGAAAAAAGGAGACTTTTCCCAAATGTATCAAATAGATTTTCAAACTCCTGTACATGTCCACTTCATCGGCATCGGCGGTATCAGCATGAGCGGACTTGCCGAGATCCTTCTGAGAGAATCTTTCCGGATATCCGGTTCTGATGCCTCCAGATCGAAGCTCACTGAACATCTGGAATCTCTTGGTGCATCTGTCCTCTATGGACAACGGGCAGAAAATATCACAAATGATATAGACGTCGTTGTCTATACTGCTGCCATTCACCCGGACAACCCCGAATTCGCTGCTGCTGCCGCAGCAGACATCCCCATGCTCACAAGAGCCCAGCTGCTTGGACAGATTATGCGCAATTACCAGACAGCCATTGCTGTCTCCGGAACACACGGAAAAACTACTACGACTTCCATGCTTGCCACCCTTCTGCTGAAAGCTGAAAAAGACCCAACAATTACAGTAGGAGGTATTCTTCCCGAGATCGGCGGCAATATCCGGGTAGGAGCATCTGACACATTTCTGACGGAAGCCTGTGAATACACCAACAGCTACCTTTCCTTCTATCCGACGGTCAGTATTATTCTGAATATTGAAGAAGATCACATGGATTTCTTTCAGGATCTGGCAGATATCCGCTCTTCTTTCCACCGCTTTGCCGGCCTGCTTCCAGAAGACGGACTTCTGGTTCTGAATGGAGAGATTGAGAGGCCTCAGGAGATTACAGACGGTATCCGTGCAAAAACAGTGTCTTACGGTCTTTCCGGAACAGAAGACTATACCGCACCTGCCGACAGTATTGCTTATGACCACCGGGGATGCGCCTCTTTTCTTCTCTGTCATAAGGGCAGCTGTATTGGCCCGGTCTCTCTGAACGTACCCGGCATTCACAATGTATCAAACGCGCTTGCAGCACTGGCAGTCGCTCTGGAACTTGATATCCCCTTTGATACGGCGGCTGCAGGTCTATTGGATTTTCATGGTACACAGAGACGGTTTCAGTACAAAGGACAGTACCATGGGATAACCATCATTGACGATTACGCCCACCATCCCACAGAGATCAAAGCAACACTTCGTACGGCCGCCCTCTGTCCCCGACGGGAAATCTGGTGTGTGTTCCAGCCGCATACGTACACCCGCACAAAGGCATTTCTGAAAGACTTTGCGCAGGCTCTTTCCCTGTCAGACCATGTGGTCCTTGCGGACATCTATGCCGCACGGGAACAGAATACCATCGGCATAAGCTCTCTGGATCTGTTGAAAGAACTGCAGAATCTTGGTACAGACTGTTATTATTTTCCGGATTTTGATGAAATCGAAAAATTTTTATCAAAAAAATGTATACACGGGGATCTGTTGATAACTATGGGGGCAGGAGATGTGCTGAAAATCGGGGAAAATCTACTTTCCAGGTAAAGTTATCCACATTATCCACATGTTTATCAACATCAGAAGTTGAATAAGCATGTGGATTTTTTCGTGGATAATACATTTACATAATAATCCACCCCTCTCCTCTGCCAAAACGCCTGTTTTGCCTGTTTTTTCGTCATTTTTTGTCGAAAACAGTTTCCAATAACAGAACCTTTCCACCAGGTTATCCACATTATCCACACCCCTGCATCCTCCATCTCTCTGGATATCTTCTGTTTTCCACGGCTATTTCCTTTTTTTTTCGCCTGTGTTATAATGTCCGCGAAAGCAGTAAGAAGCGCACATTTACACAGAACAGGAGTCCTATCCATGAGCCAGTTCCGCCTGAAAACAGAGATCCCCGCCGGCATGACCGGTGTTTCCAATCTTTTTCTGGACTATTATATGCCTAACGCCAACGGAGAATATGTGAAAGTTTATCTTTATCTTCTGCGTGCGCTTCACACCCCGTCCAGAGAGCTGTCTGTCACAGCTCTTGCCGATGCGCTGGACCATACAGAAAGCGATATCCTTCGTGCACTCAAATACTGGGAGAAGCAAAAACTTCTCCGTCTGGAGTGCAACGCCGCAAAAGAACTTCAGGGAATCTATCTGCTTCATATCCCTGTGCCGGATGCTGTCACCGAACCGCTCATTCCTGAACAGGAAGCGATACCTTCCGACCAGCTGCCTCCCCGCAGAAAACCCTACAGTCCGGACGAATTATCCTGGTTCTCTGATCAGACAGAATGCCGGCAGCTTTTATTTGTATGTGAACAGTATCTGAAGAAAACACTGTCTCCTTCCGAGGTGGAAACACTCCTCTATTTCTATGATCAGCTTCACTTTTCCGTTGACCTGATTGAATATCTGGTGGAATACTGCGTCTGTAAAGGGAGCCGGAGCATTCATTACATTGAAACTGTGGCCCTGGCCTGGGCTGAAGCCGGTATTACCACCGTGACGCAGGCCAAGGAGCGGACCACCACTTACACCCGGGGATGTTTTGCCATTATGAAAGCTTTCGGCATCAATGACCGGAATCCTGTGGATCCCGAGTTGAAATATATCGAAAAATGGCTTCACACTTATGATTTTACGCTTGACCTGATTCTGGAATCCTGCAAAAGGACTATGGAACGCCTCCATAAACCCAATTTCGAGTATGCAGACCGGATTCTGAAAAAATGGAATGAAAAGAAAGTACATAACATGGAGGATGTAAAAGCACTGGATGCAGAGCACCAAAAACGCAGTCGTCAGACGAAATCCGCTCCGCCAGTTCGCTCCACCGGTTTCTCCAATTTTGAACAGCGGGATTATGATTTTGATGAACTGGAAAAACAGCTTCTGGAAAGCCAGCAAATTCGCCAGGAAGTGTAAGGAGGTATCTATGCCGCTGACCAACCAGCAATACGATCATATTATGCGCGGCTACGACCGCAGACAGTATCAGAACTACCGTACCCAATGTGCACACAGAGAGGAAGTCTATGAGAAACTCCCTCAGATCCGGGAAATCGAAGAACAGATCTCTTCCTGCAGCCTTATGCATGCAGAACAACTCATTGCGCTTCAGGAAACAGAACCGGCTCAAAACCATCATTACATCCTTGAAAAACTTCGAACAGAACTGGACGCGCTCTGTCAGACAAAGGAGTTACTTCTGCTCCAGGAAGGATATCCAAAAGATTATCTGGAAATGCATTACACTTGCCCGGACTGTCGCGACACCGGTTATATCGGGAGAAAAAAATGCCACTGTTTTCAAAAGGAGGAGGTCAGGCTTTTGTATTCCACCTCCCGCCTGGAACATGTTTTATCGGTGGAAAATTTTTCCACCCTTTCCTATGAGGTCTATGACGAAGAACAGAAAATACGTATGCCTTCCGTGGTCCGGATCTGCCATGATTTTGTGGATACTTTTGGAGATGGCAGCAAAAACCTGCACTTTTATGGTCCTGTCGGCACCGGTAAGACCTTTTTAACCAACTGTATTGCAAAAGAACTGCTGGAACGTGGATATTCGGTCATCTATTTTACCGCATTTCAGTTTTTTGAGCTGTTTTCCCCTACAAGCAGCGGAGAATCCGGTAAACCAATCTCCCAGCACGAGGGACTTCTGAACAGTGATCTCCTCATTCTGGACGATATTGGAACAGAACTTGCCAACACCTTTACGGTATCCAAACTGTTTCAGATCCTGAATGAACGAAGTTTAAAAAAGAGATCTACCATTATTTCCACGAATCTGATGCCGAAAGAGTTCCGGGAAGCTTACAGCGACCGGGTCTTCTCCCGCATCACCAGTTCCTATACGCTTGTGAAATTTACCGGCAGCGATATCCGTATCCGCAAAAAAATTTCCCGTTCCCTCTGAAATCCCTTGACGGTATCTCCGGGGAAATGTTATAAAAGTCATAGCAGGTTCATTGTTTCATTTTACTATACATATCATTTGGAGGATTGATTATGAATATTCAACGCAGCGAACGCGTTCTGGAAACCATCCCTGTAGGCTCTCTCGGTATCATCCCTCTGTCCAGCTGCCGGGAACTGGGCCAGAAAGTCGACGACTACCTGGTGCAGTGGAGACGCGAAAGTGCCAATGAACACAAGAATACCATCGCTTTTCAGGGCTACGAGCGCGACTCCTATCTGATCGGGGCAAAGGTTCCCCGATTCGGCTCAGGAGAAGCCAAAGGTATCGTACAAGAATCTGTCCGTGGACGCGATCTGTACCTTATGGTAGATGTGTGCAATCACAGCCTGACCTATTCGCTCTACGGCAAAACCAATCATATGTCTCCGGATGACCATTATCAGGATCTGAAGCGAATTATTGCTGCATGCGCAGGCAAAGCAAGACGCATCACCGTTATCATGCCTTTCCTATACGAAAGTCGACAGCATAAGCGCTCCACCAGAGAATCTCTGGACTGTGCGCTGGCTCTGAAAGAACTGGTCCGCATGGGAGTGGATAATATTCTCACCTTTGATGCCCATGATCCAAGAGTACAGAACGCCATTCCGCTCCATGGTTTTGAGACCGTACAACCCTCCTATCAGTTCGTAAAAGCCCTTCTGGGCAATGTTTCAGATATACAGGTAGACAGTGATCACCTGATGGTTGTAAGCCCTGATGAAGGGGGCATGAGCCGTGCAATCTACATCGCCAATGTTCTTGGTGTTGATATGGGCATGTTCTACAAGAGACGGGACTATACCAGAGTAGTCAACGGCAGAAACCCCATCGTCGCCCATGAATTTCTTGGAAGCAACGTGGAAGGAAAAGATATTATTGTCATTGACGATATGATCTCTTCCGGTGAAAGTATGATTGATGTGGCGGGGAAATTAAAAGAACTGCATGCAAGGAGAATCTTCCTCTACTCCACCTTCGGCCTTTTCACCAATGGTATGGAAAAGTTTGACATAGCTTATGACCAGGGCGTTTTCCATCGGTTGCTGACCACAAATCTGGTCTATCAGCCGCCGGAAGTTCTGTCCAGATCCTATTATATCTCCTGTGATATGAGCAAATATATCGCATTGCTGATTGACACACTGAATCATGATGCATCCATCAGCGACCTTTTGGATCCCTATGAACGCATCAACCGACTGCTGGAAAAATATAAAGACAAATCACATTAAGAGGACCATTTATGAAAAATTTCATCTTCATCTCCCCCGGATTTCCAGGTAATTATGAGAACTTCTGTATTGCGCTGAAGGCCAATGGAATCAACGTGCTTGGTATTGGGGATACTCCCTACGATTCCCTTTCCCCTGCGCTCCGCAGTTCTCTGACCGAATATTACCGGGTGGAGAATATGGAAGATTACGATGCCATGTTCCGCGCTGTTGCTTTTCTCTCTTTTCATCACGGGAAGATTGACTGGCTGGAAAGCAACAATGAATACTGGCTTATGCAGGATGCACAGCTCAGAGAAGATTTTCATATTACTACCGGCCTCATGCCCAAAGACATGGCCCTGATCAAATACAAATCACAGATGAAAGAAGGATATAAAAAAGCAGGCATTCCAACCGCACGCCATCACCTTGTAAGCGATCTGAAAAGCGCAGCCTCCTTTATCCGTCAGGTGGGCTACCCGGTAATCGTCAAACCGGATTCCGGAGTCGGCGCATCCGATACCTGGAAGATCAGGAACGATCAGGATCTGAAAAGCTTTTTCTGCAACGTTCCTTCTGTTCCCTATATTATGGAAGAATTTGTCCCGGGAGAGATCTGTTCTTATGACGCCATCGTGAACAGCAAAGGAAGAGTTCTCTTCGAGACCGGAAACATCTCTCCTATCTCTATCATGGACTGTGTCAACGAACATGACACCATTCATTTTTATATTGTTGACCAACTGGCACAGGATCTGAGAGAATGCGGACGCGCCTGCCTGAAAGCATTCCGGGTGCGCAGCCGTTTTGTTCATCTGGAGTTTTTCCGCCTGACAAAAGATCATGACTATCTGGGAAAAAAGGGGCAGATTATCGGACTGGAAGTCAATATGCGCCCTTCCGGCGGTCCTACCCCGGACATGATTAATTTTGCCTACAGCACCAACTGCTACCAGCATTATGCCGACATGATGGTGTATGACCGCCTTCGGCACAAGAGCCGGTCCACCCCTTGCTTCTGCGCGTTTGTGGGCCGCTGGCGGGACGTTCCCTATACCCATTCCCACACAGAGATTCTCTGCGCATTTAAAGAACAACTGAAGGCGGCAGAGGAGCTTCCTGAGATTCTGGCACACGGCATGGGCAATTATATTTATCTGGCCAAGCTGGAAAACCAGGAAGACATAGACGAATTCTTCCGTTATACGCTGGAAGTTCAGACCCCTGACAGTGACAAAACCAGCCTGGAGGAAGCTGCCCTGCAGCACAAACCCGATATAAAAAAGACAAATTGAATATATAGAATAAAAAAGGATGAAAATGATCTATGCAGATACAGGAAATGAACTGGTACAGCGAAAGACTGCACCGAAATATGCCGCTGAAAGTCTATGGCCACGGAGGAAAACCTTGCCTGGTCATTCCCTCTCAGAACGGCAAACACAATGATTTTGAAGGATTTGGCATGGTAGACGCATGTGCTCCCTGGATTGATGCAGGAAAACTCCGGCTTTTCTGTATTGATACGGTTGACTCCGAGACCTGGTCCTGCGACTGGAAGAACCCCCGGGAACGTATTGAGCTTCATGAACAGTGGATCCAGTACCTGATTCGGGAAGTCTATCCTCTGATGGAGCAGTATGGCGGACCAATGCGTTCCATGACCATGGGGTGCAGTATGGGAGCCTTCCACGCCGGGAATCTGTTTTTCCGTTTTCCTGACCGGTTTGACGCCACCATCTGTATGAGCGGTGTCTACGATGCCGCCAACATCCTGGGCGGTTATATGGACGATCTGGTATACTTAAATTCCCCTTATCACTGCCTGCAGAATATGCCTGCAAATCATTATTACATGGAACTTTACAATCGAAGCCACATGTTCATCTGTGTGGGCCAGGGCGCCTGGGAAGACGAACTTCTGGCCGACACGAGAAAACTGGACGGAGTCCTGAAGGCGCAGGGTATTCCGGCATTTGTGGATTACTGGGGATTTGACGTAAACCACGACTGGAACTGGTGGCAAAAACAGGCTGCCTATTTCCTGGGAAAGGTCATTCCGATATGACCTTTTCCCATTCCGCTTCCTTAAACCCAACCAGTACCTTATCCTCTTTGATGAGCAGCGGCCGTTTCACAAGCATCCCGTCAGTGGCCAGGAGCGACAGCTGCTCTTCTTCGCTCATATCCGGAAGCTTCTCCTTCAGCTGCATGGATTTATAGACAAGTCCGCTGGTATTAAAAAATCTCTTAAGCGGCAGTCCGCTTTTCTGATACCATGTTTTTAATTCCTCTGCTGTGGGATTCTTATCTTTGATATCCCGGTCCTCAAAATTCACATTATGTTCCTCCAGCCACTTTTTCGCCTTTTTACAGGTGGTACATTTGGGATATTCCACAAATAAAACTGACATTTCTGCATTCTCCTCTCTAAAAATCGGTCGTTGTTTTATCCCTTATTCTACTACAAAAGACCAATATTTAAAAGTATGGAAATACTGTACACAAAATATTCATTTGACTTTTTTATCCCATGCTCCTACAATAGGCACAGAATCTTTTTTTGGAGGTATCATTATGAAAAAATTAACCATGTTCCTGCTATGTATGAGTGTTTTTGCCGTGACTCTGACCGGCTGCAGTACCAAAGAACAGCCCCCTGTCCAGACAGAAGAACAAGAATCCGACGCTTCTGTACAAAATACTCAGGATGATGCTGCCGATTCAGAATTTCTGACCGGACTTCATCATGCACAGATTGACATTGCCGATTACGGCACCATTTCCCTGGAGCTGGATGCAGACACCGCTCCCATCTCCGTCACTAATTTTGTAAACCTGGCAAATGACGGCTTTTACGACGGACTGACATTTCATCGGATTATAAGCGGTTTTATGATTCAGGGCGGGGATCCTCTCGGAAATGGAACCGGCGGTTCTGAACAGAATATCAAAGGAGAATTCTCCAGTAACGGCGTGGAGAATAACATTTCCCATGTTCGCGGTGTAATCTCCATGGCAAGAGCCTATGACCCTGACAGTGCATCCTCCCAGTTCTTTATTGTACATGAGGACAGCCCTTCCCTGGACGGCCAGTATGCCGCTTTCGGACATGTGACAGAAGGAATCGAGATCGTAGACCAGATTTGCAAAGACACTCCTGTACAGGACGACAACGGAACTGTGAATTCCGAAGATCAACCCAAGATCACTTCTATTAAAATCATCGACTAAAACAGACTTCCGGTCTAACAAAAAGCTGGGAACCCTTTATTCCCAGCTTTTAATCTCTTCTTTCCTAAGCCACGGCTCCAGGTGGTCTGACCGGACTGCCTCTGCAGACACCTCAATTGTAAAAATCTTTTCCGCAATATCATTATTCCAGCTCTTTGGTATGGTCACTTCTTCATAGACTGGTATTACGCTCCCCGGCGATACTTTTTTCTGATAATACCAAAACTCTGTCTCTCCTTCCACCCAGCCATCACTGAAGCGAATCCCGGATTTCAGCTCCTGAATCTTCTCCTGGCGCTCTCTTCGCTCCTCTTCACTCTCTTCAGGAGGCTCTTCCAGACTCCCTCCAAATGTAAGTTGAATACGGATATACGCCTCAGGGGATGTCCCGTCCAGTATGACAGCCGGTCCCCTGACAACAGTCTCTCCAGGCAGAAGCCCCGTGATCTGTTCTCCTTCATATTCTTCTTCCGATCCCAGGAAGCACACCTCCAGCTGCACCGGCTCCATGGACGCGGCGCTGACGGTCTCTCTTTCTTCTACAAACAGAAAGATTGTCCACCCAATTCCCAAAATCAGAGCTGCGCACCCCAGAAGCCCTGCTGCCAGAGCCTTTTTCTTTTTCATCCTTCTCCGGCCCCCTCTTCCTCCCGGTACAACTCTCCTTCCATCCAGGACAGCAGACAGACCAATATGACCAGAAGAATAATCCCGACTCTGCCCGCTGCGCTGGCCAGATATCCCGCCAGATATCCCAGGCAGGGTACACACAGTATGGGAATCCCCAACACCATGGAAAATGGGGTTGCAGCTCCGTCCTCCAGTTCATTCGCGTCCCCTTTTGTATAAATCTCTTCCTTCTCCATGTCCACACGCACAATCCGGTGAGTCACCATGGTCTTTCCATCCGGCAGACAGAACGTCACTACGGTCCCTTCGGACAGCTCCGATCTATCTGCCTGACGTACATAGATTACACTGCCCACAGAATACTCTGGTTCCATGCTCCCGCTCTGTACCAGAAGCGGATGGATCCCAAATAATCCGGGAAGCGCCAGTAATATGGTCAGCAATGCCAATATCCCGCAGATACCAAGGGCAGACCATTTACATAAATATCTCATTTTCAATTATCTCCTGATTTTATGTCATATAATATAAGGAATGGTACAAAAAACCATTCCTTAATAATATATTCCCAAAATCAGGAAAATATACTCATAAAACATGCAAAATTGTTGATATGATCAGACAGTCTTTCTGCTTTCCCACCGTCCGCTGGCTCCGCAGGGCAGGATCAGACCGCTTTCGCTGACCGGAAGGCCCACTTCCTGTGCATCCACTCTGCCATCCAGATGCCCAAGCTCTGTTCCCAGCAGATACGCAAGCACTGCCGGCTGAAGTCCGGTTGTATAGGAATTAATCAGGAAAAAAAGAGGCTGTCTGCTCAACAGCTTTACACACAGTTTCACAAGCGGATGGATCGCATCCTCAATCTTCCAGATCTCTCCTTTGGGTCCCCGTCCATAAGAAGGCGGGTCCATGATCACCGCATCATAATGATTTCCTCTCCGAAGCTCTCTCTCCACAAACTTCTGGCAGTCGTCTACCAGCCAGCGGATGGGGGCGTCTTCCAGGCCCGAGCTTCTGGCATTCTCTTTCGCCCAGGTGACCATGCCTTTGGAAGCGTCCACATGCGTCACACTGGCTCCTGCTGCTGCCGCTGCAAGTGTGGCTCCGCCTGTATAGGCAAACAGATTCAATACTTTCACCGGGCGTCCTGCAGTTCTGATCTTTTCCGAGAACCAGTCCCAGTTGGCCGCCTGTTCCGGAAAAAGCCCCGTGTGCTTAAAGCTGAACGGCTTCAAATGAAATATCAGATTCAGATTCGGGTAGGAGATGCTCCACTGCTGAGGCAGATCAAAAAACTCCCATTCTCCGCCTCCTTTTGCACTTCTGTGATAATGCCCGTTTCTCTTTCTCCAGCCCTCATGCACTTTCTTCGTATTCCATATCACCTGGGGATCCGGTCGTACCAGAAGATACTCCCCCCACCGCTCCAGCTTCTCTCCGCAAGAGGTATCAATCACTTCATAATCATTCCAATTTTCTGCTGTAAACATATGATTCCGCTCCTTTGACCGTGCCGTTTTGGCATTTAAACTCAGACCCGGCTGCCGTTTCATTCTATCATGCGGACCGATAATTCACAAGTCAAAAACGAAAAGATTCGATTGATTATTTTCTGATAAATTGTTATGATAAGAATAAATAAACGGATTATTCCAGAATACAAAGGGGGATATTATATGAGACTTGGATTTGTAGGCGCTGATCACGAGGTCACCGGAAGCTGTCATTATTTGGAGGCATGTGGAAAACACATTCTTATCGACTGTGGCATGGAACAGGGCAAAGACGTCTATATCAATCAGGATATTCCTGTTCCCGATCACCAGATTGATTTTGTCCTTCTGACTCATGCACACATTGATCACTCCGGACGACTGCCGGTCCTGTATAAAAACGGATTTAAAGGCGAGATCATCTCCACCTTTTCCACCAGTGATCTGTGCAACATTATGCTCCGGGACAGTGCACATATTCAGGAATTTGAGGCAGAATGGCGCAACCGGAAAGCAAAGCGTTCCGGTGCGGAAGAATACGTCCCGCTCTATACCATGGAGGACGCTCTGGGCGCTATCAGCCTGTTCCATCCATGCGGCTATGAACAGAAGATCGAACTCTGTCCAGGTATCCAGGTCCGTTTCCGCGATGTGGGACACCTGCTTGGGTCCGCTTCCATTGAGATTTGGATTGAAGAGAACGGCATCGGCAAGAAAATTGTTTTCTCCGGAGATGTGGGCAATACCAACCGGCCGCTCATCAAAGATCCGCAGTACACAGACACCGCCGACTATGTGGTGATGGAATCCACCTACGGCAACCGCCTGCACAATACACCGCCGGATCACGTAAGCGCACTGGCCGATATCATCCGCCATACTCTGAGCAGAGGCGGCAACCTGGTCATTCCTGCCTTCGCTGTGGGACGCACCCAGGAACTTCTCTACTTTATCAGAGAGATCAAAGAGCGGAAGCTGATTGATATGGATTTTCCTGTATATGTGGACAGCCCGCTGGCTATTGAGGCCACCTCTATCTTCAGCAAGAACTTCCGGGCATGCTTTGACGAAGAGGCTATGGCTCTGATCAATGCAGGCATCAATCCCATCCGTTTCAGGAATCTCCATCTGGCCGTATCCAGCGATGAGTCCAAAGCCATCAATTTTGATGCGCAGCCAAAAGTTATCATCTCTGCTTCCGGTATGTGTGAGGCCGGCCGTATCAAGCATCATCTGAAACACAACCTCTGGCGGCCGGAATGTACCGTATTATTCGTCGGCTTCCAGGCCATCGGAACTCTGGGCCGAAACATACTTGAAGGCGCAGAATATGTGAAGCTATTTGGAGAAACCATCGAAATCAAAGCGGAGATCCTGAAGCTGGAAGGTGTCAGCGGACACGCGGACAAGGACGGATTATTAAAATGGATCAAAGCATTCTCTCCTGCACCTCAGTTGGTATTTGTTGTACATGGAGAAGACGAAACCTGTGAAGATTTTACTGCATGTCTGAATGACGAACTTCAGATTCCCGCCTTTGCCCCTTTCAGCGGCGCTGTCTATGATCTGGCGGCAGGCGAATGGATCAAAGAAGGCACTCCTGTCCCTGTCAAGGTAGAAAAGCCGGCTGCCAAACGCAAATCCGATGTCTTTACAAGACTTCTGGAGGCCGGGAAAAGGCTTATGCAAGTCATCTACCGCAACGAAGGCGGCGCCAACAAAGACCTGTCCAAATTCACCAACCAGATCAATTCGCTGTGTGACAAGTGGGACCGGTAGAAATAAGAAAGCAGTCCTTAAAAAGCTCAGGAAAACTCCTGAGCTTTTTAATACGGAACATATATTCGATTACTGTCCGCACAGCACGATCACCTTATCCGGAGTCGTCTGAGGAGGAACGCTTCTTGTGGTTGCACTGTATAACACCACCAGTGTATTTCCTCCCGGATTTCCATAAAAGGTCTGATTATTCCGTGTAACAACCTCTGTCGCATTGGACAGATTCAGCTTCAGGGACTGATCTGCAGCCATCAGCATATTGTTAAAATACGCCACTGTCACCATCTGCCCGTCTGCTTGAGGAGCAACTACTGCAGCCACAAATTGAGGCGGGTAGATCAGCGGCGCCGCCTGGTTTCCGCTGTAAAATACGGTCACGGGCATACTTTCATACAAAGTTTCAAATCCTACCACATACGTGTTGCTGTTCACGAAAAAATTAGTGATTCTGCCTTCCTCGTCTTCCACGGTAATCATCTGTGTACATCCGCCGTATCCGGAGCCATTGGCAGACATCATCTGCATTTGCGTGATAACGCCGGCTACCGACATGTAGAGCGATCTTTGGTTCCATCCAAACGGATTAAAATCCATTGCCATAATCGCTACCTTTATTCCTTTTCTTCCCCATATCATATGCCGAAACCGCAAAATCTGCCAATCTGCAGATGCTGTGCATAAATTTCTGCAGCAAAGTTCTCATTTGTATAAAAATTCATCTTCTCACTGCTCCTGGTATCTGTCGATCAGCTGTTTCAATTCTTCCGCCTCTCTTTGTGACAGCTTTTTGCCTCCCAAAAATGCCGTCAGAAACCTCGGAAGAGACCCTCCAAATGTTCTCTCTATAAAAAAATCCGACTCCCTGGCCTGCACTTCTTCCCTTGTCACCAGCGGCTCCACAACCGACTTTTCACTTTTCAATAGTCCCTTTTCGCATAGCCGTTTAATCTCCGTATAGGTCGTTGATTTCTTCCAGCCCAGTTCCTCCTGACAAAACCGCACCAGATCACCGGATCTCACCGGCGCATAGTCCCACACAATACTCATAAAACGATAGTCGCTGTTGCACAGCTTTAATTCCTTCATAGTCTTTATCCCTTCCGCAATGCCATCACCTTCTCAGAATCCATCCAGTTCAGAAAATATACCGGCAGACTCCAATGTTCCGTCTTCACAAATCTCAAATACAGTCAACTGTTCTCTTCGGAAGTCTCTCCCAAGTCCTGTCAGCCTGCGAAGTACAATTTCATCGCTTCCATCCTGATCATAATCTGTCATATATATTTCTGTTCCGGACTCTGTCAGTTTTCCTCCCCAATAACATTCATCGAGATATGCATCATGACGTTCTCCGTCCGGAGTACGATAACTAACTGTGATTCCTCTGTCTCCATATTTGTAACTGCTGCACCCATAAACCGTTACTGTCCGGTCTTCCGTCCGCGCCAGAAGAAACATACATGTCTCTCCTTTTCCACGCTCTTCGTATATCGCATCTTCGATAGGTATTGCGTGTTCATACAGCTCTCCCGGAAGTTCCCCGTACCAAGATATAAACGGAATATTACTGTCCCAGGGACGGATATTCAGGCTCTCCATCCGATCCAGCAAAAGTTGCACCTTCTCCTCAGAAGCAGAAAATTCTTTGATATCTTCCGAGCCGCACCATGCCGCAGCTTCCTGCTCGTTCAATGATCCCCCCTCTGAAAATCCTTCCCCTTCCGAACCGACATAAGACCATTGCACAATTCCGAGATTATCCGTCAGCGCCAACATCAAGACAGCAACTTCTGTCATATCCATATCTTCAAGTTCCTTTTCCAGTCCCGGATCCGGAGGTTCTTTCTCCAGCCGAAAATGAAACCCATATGGTTCTTCCCTTGTCTGAAGTTCCACTTTAAATGAAGTCTCTGCTGCAAGTGTATTCGGAAGCGCCTCACAGATTACACCCAAAAGACGTCCGTTTGCAGAAACATCTCCTACATAAGGGTTTCTGGCTTCATACAGCCTAACCGCAATCTCCTGGGTCTCATCCTCCCACTCTGCAGCCGGATTTTCAGGCTTTTTGTCTGCTGTTTTTTTACTGTCAGTTCCAAGCAGCAATAATACTCCCAGAATCGCCGCCGCTGCCAGCATACTGCCCCACATTGCCGGTTTTCTGTAATCCAGCACATGCTGAATCCGTTTCTTTGCATCCTGCTCCCCAAATGCCAGGGGCATATGGCGGAATACCTGTTTCTCCGAGGCAAATACCAGAAGCGTCCGACTGTATTCCTTCCGCTTGTCTTCTCCCAGCATCTCCAGTACTTTCTCATCACAGCTCATCTCCATATCTCTGCACATACAGAGCCATGCGGCCCACACAAGAGGCTGAAACCAGTAGATCATCAGAAGCAAAAAAGAGAGTGATTTTACCAGATGGTCTTTCCTGTAAATATGATACTGCTCATGGAGAAGCACGATTTTCTGCTGCTCTTTCTCCATTCCACAAGGCAGATAAATCTTCGGCCTAAAAATCCCTTTTACAAACGGCGAAGGAATATCATCACATTCATAGATTATGATCTTTTTGCTCCTCTCCCGTCCATGTAAATTTCTGTGTTTTCTGTTCCATATAACCTTGTATGCCTCACTGTCCGCTCTGAGACGAACTGCCATGCGCACTTTGCGCTTCAGCCCTCCCGCACTGACTGCAAGGTAAATCAGAATTATCAGCATGCCCCCTGTCCACACACAGGCTCCTTTCTTCAGAAATTTCCCACCGGACAGATCGTTATGCCCATACGATAATTCGGATAACCAGTCCTGATGACTGGAAAGCGCCCTTTCCACAGCCGGGACTCCTGTCTGTTCATACCCCCTTCCCCCTTCTTCATTCGCTTGTTCAGCGGATGCCTGCAAATCCTCCGGCTCACGAAACACAATTGCAGGATATTTTACCAAGTCTTCCGTCCTGCCTGGCAGAGTTCCCAGGTTAAACAAACTGAATTCCGTGTTTACTGACACCGGACAAACCAGCCGAAATGCCACCACCAGCCACATGGCGTACAAATATTTTCTGGGAATTTTATGTAACAGCAGCCGGATCATAAGCACTGCCAAAATACAGTATCCTGCCATGATACTCATATTCCATATACAGGCAAACACCATGATCAGAATTCTTCCTGTATCCATCATCTGTTCCTCCTTATCACACTTCTGCATCTGTCACTCACATTTTACCGGCAAAATCATTTTACATTCCAAATACAAAAAGTCGGTTATTGTAGACCTTCTCTATAAGTCTACAATAACCGACCATTATTTGCAAGTATTTTTTATTCTGCCACTTCTGATATAACTGCCGATGCTGCCTCATCATATCCAAAATATGCCACATTCAAGTCCACGACTGTTCGAATTCCTGGCACTGTTCCCTGGTCCGTATATTGCCACATGACATAGCTTCCTGTATATTCCGGATTTGATATCTCCGGATAAGTGCCCGGCAGGTACTGCGCCACCCAGATCCGATATCTTTGCTCCAGCATATCCGTATTCCAGAGCAAGTTATCCTCAAGCTCCCCTTTCGACGCGTAAAACATCCCGGTATAACCGGCCTCTTCTATTTTATCCAGGAATACATCTGCCAGTACAGAGCGTTCCTCCACTGTCAAATCATGCTGCCTGCTGTACTCCTCCTGAAATCCCTCACAATTATAGACTACCGGATAGGTAATCGGATACCCACGCAGAAAATCACATACCCACCGGGCCTCTTCTTCCGCCTCTTCTTCATTCACCGCCGTGGAAAAGAAATAGGCTCCCAGATGTATCCCATTAGCTGCTGCTTCCCGGAGATTGTACCTGGCACAGTCATCCTCCATAATGGTCCCGGACACGGATTTTCGACAGCCAATTCGGACCATTACAAAATCAACTCCGGACTCTGCCACCTGCTTCCAGTCAATATCCTCCTGAAAACGGGATACGTCTATGCCAAACGTAGTACGATCGTTCTCCCCTTCCACCACTTTCATCCCCTGCAGCTCTGTCTCAGGGCTCTTACTCTCCGGTATATTTTCTTCCTGCAGCTCTTCCTTTGATATCTCCGGCTCTTCTGCCGACGCTTCCTCCTTTGACGCCTCCGGCTCTTCTGCCGACAATTTTTCCTCACTTACTGCCGGCACATCCGTCTTCTCCCTGCCCCCGAACATCAGAAAAAGACTCAGAAGCAGAACCAGTCCGGCAGCCAGCGCAGAGGCGCCGGACGTCATTCCCCGTCCGCTCTTCTTCCCCTCCTCATTTGTCATGAAGCACTCACCTCTGCTTCTTCTCCAGATACCGCATATAATCAGATACCATCATGGCAATCTTAAAGGTCATCGCTTCTTCGAACTGCCGGATATCCAGTCCGATGGTCTTCTGAAGCTTTTCAAGACGATACACCAGTGTATTTCGATGTACAAACAGCTGTCGGCTTGTCTCAGACAGGTTCAGGCTGTTCTCCATAAACTGATAGACGGTCGTCAGGATTTCATCATCCAGATTGCCCGGATCGTAATCCCCAAATACTTCCTTTAAAAACATCTCGCAGAGCGGCGTGGGAAGCTGATAGATCAGCCGGCCAATACCCAGCTCTTCATAAGTAACCACTGTTTTGGAAGAATAGAAAATCTCAGCAACCTCCAGAGACATCTTCGCCTCTTTATAAGAACGTGACACTTCTCTCAGAGAATGTGCAATTGTCCCGCAGGAAGTTCTCACTCTGCAAAGAGTCTCAGAACTCACTGTATCCGAAAATACATGCGCCAGCTCATCAATCTCCTTCTGGCCTTCCCGGTCTTCCAGACGACGAACTACAACCACACAGTCTTCCTCCATGGGAGTGATAAAATCTCCGGTCCGGTTCGGCATAATATTTTTCAGGATCATCTGAATATCAAATGCATCGCATCCTGCGCCTTCTACCAGCAGCACCGCCCATCTGTTCTCCGGTCCAAGATGCATTTGTTTTGCATAAGTTGCAATATCCACCGGAAGAAGATTATCCAGCAACAGATTATGGATAAACTGATTGCGGTCTTCTCTGCTGTATCCCATCTCCAGAATACGTTCCAGCTGGCAGACCGCAAGCTGTCCCATGGGATAGGCATCCTTTGATCCTCCGCTGACAGACAGGATATACCCCATATCCTCTTCCCCTACTTTAAACAGATACCGGCTTCCCAACGCCTGCATATCTGCCGGGGAATCACAGAATGTATCAAATACATCTTCCTCTGGCATGGAATCTTCTTCCCCCGCCACACAGGCCCGGTTCCTGTCATACAATGCCATTGACAGCCTCATAATATTTGAAAAATCCTCCAGGCATTCCTGAAGCAGCCGATTCGATACCATATAAATATCCTCCTCTTCCTTGCTTGTATGGTTTGATTATATCTGCAAAAAAAGCGATTGTCAATGCGTTGACAACCTTACGTTTCAGCGCTCCTGCAAGAGCCCATGACGCTCTCAGCACAATAAAGGGTGCCGCATCTGCAGCACCCTTTTCTTATCTGTCCTGTTAGTTGACAATTGTCAGTTCTGTATCTTTATCGAATACGTGAATCTTTTCCACATCCAGAGCAAACTTCACACTGCTTCCGGTTCTTGCAGCAGTCGTCGGGCTGACTCTTGCAGTAAAGTTCGCACCCTCCAGATCAAAGTACAGATAAACTTCTGCTCCCAGCAACTCGTATACATTGATCTTCGCTTCAATAACACTGTCCGCATATTTTGCAAGCATCTCATCGGAATCATACAGATCTTCCGGGCGAATACCCATAACAACCGTCTTTCCTGCATAACCGCCGTCAATCAGCGCTTTGGACTTCTTCTCCGAAAGTGTAATGGTGTAAGGTCCGACCTTCAGGTCGACCCGGCTGCCCTTTACATCACATTTCGCATCCACAAAGTTCATCTGCGGAGATCCGATGAATCCTGCAACAAACAGGTTTGCCGGAGAATTGTACAGGTTCTGTGGAGAATCAATCTGCTGTACCACGCCATCCTTCATAACAACAATTCTGGTACCAAGCGTCATTGCCTCTGTCTGGTCATGAGTAACGTAGATAATTGTGGTACCCAGTCTCTGATGCAGTTTGGAAATCTCAGTTCTCATCTGCACACGAAGTTTTGCATCCAGGTTGGACAGCGGCTCATCCATCAGGAACACTTTTGGATTACGCACAATTGCACGACCCATGGCAACACGCTGTCTCTGACCACCGGACAGAGCCTTTGGTTTCCGGTCCAGCAGCTTCTCAAGGTCAAGAATCTTCGCCGCCTCACGAACCATCTTGTCGATCTCATCCTTCGGGGTTTTGCGAAGTTTCAATGCAAATGCCATATTATCATACACGGTCATATGAGGATACAGAGCATAGTTCTGGAATACCATCGCGATATCGCGGTCCTTGGGCTCCACATCGTTCACTCTGCGGCCGTCAATCAGAAGATCGCCGGAACTAATATCCTCCAGACCTGCAACCATACGGAGAGTTGTGGACTTACCACATCCGGACGGTCCTACAAAGATAATGAATTCTTTGTCTTCGATCTCCATGTTAAAATTCTTCACTGCCTCAAATCCATTCGGATATTTCTTGCAAATGTTTTTTAATGAAATGCTTGCCATGTCGGGCTCCTTTCGTGTCATTGTTCTGTCTTTACCTGATTACAAGTATAGCCTTGTTCCCTGCTTTTGACCATATGGGTATCCCACAAACATTTCCCCTATTCTTTGTATATTTGGACAACAACTTGACAGAAGCATGAATTTTCCATAAAGAACAGGACTGCTTTCTGGTGATTCTGCCGAACAGGTTTTCAGAACCCGGAATTTTTGTTCGCTTTTTTCGTTTTGTGTATTATAATAGAAACATAGAACCCTTGTAATATCATCAAGAAAGAAATGGAAAACACTTATGAATAAGAAAGAAATACTGGAAATCAAAAAACAGTTTACCAATGAAAACTGCGCCATTACCCGCATCTGCGGATGTTATGTAGATGCAGAAAAGCAGATTCGTACAGAATTAAAAGAAGCCTTTCTTTCCCTGCCCGAAGAAGAAATATACAAATATTTTGAAATCTTCCGGAAAACGCTTTCCGGAACTCCTGGAAAGAATCTGCTCAGCCTGGATTTTCCCCTGGAACAGGAGATGCCGGACGGAACGCAGAACTGGCTTCTGAAGCTTCGGAACAGCCGCCTTATGGATGATCTTCTCCTGGATGAATTTTATGAAAAGATTATCCAGAACTATATGTATGGAGAAAATTATTATATTATCCTGATTCATGCGGCATATGATATCCCCCGAAAAGCACAAGACGGGATGGAGATGTTCGATGCCTCCGACGACACCTACGAATACCTGCTCTGCAGTCTCTGTCCGGTGAAGCTTTCGAAAGCCGGCCTGTGTTATAATGCAGAAAAGAACAGCATTGAGGACCGGAGCCGCGACTGGATTGTGGAGATGCCTGCATCCGGTTTTCTGTTTCCTGCTTTTAACGACCGCAACACAGACCTTCACAGCATGCTCTATTTTACGAAAAATCCAGAATCTCTTCAGCCCCTTCTGATGGAAGAGGTTTTTGGCTGTACAGTGCCGCTCTCTGCCAAAGAACAGAAAGAAACCTTTGGAGAACTTTTATCTGAAACCCTTGGAAATGCCTGCGATTATGAAACAGTTGTCAGCATTCATGAAAACCTCAATGAACTGATCGAGGAGAAGAAAGATCTGCCGGAACTTCCGACTCTCACCAAACCGGAAGTCAAGAGCCTTCTGATGCAAAGCGGCGCTTCTGAAGAGACCATGGAACATTTCGAAGAACATTTTGACAATACCGCCGGAGAAAATACCAGCTTTCTCGCTACAAACCTGACCAGCACCCGGGCTCTTGAAGTGCGGACTCCGGACGTCATTGTGAAAATCAGTCCGGAAAAGGCGGCTCTTATGGAAACAAGGGTAATCGACGGCTGCTCTTACCTGATGATTCAGATTGATGATTACATAGAAGTCAATGGAGTCGCAATTAAAGCAGGCGATATCGAATAAAACAGGTATTTTCAGGAAAACACTGCCTCCGTCACCATTTACGTAATATTAAACCAAAAATTTCTCAATATTTCTTCATCCGTCTGGACAAAATACTGTCAAAGATAAAATGCGGCGTCTTTCACTTTCCGTTCAAAGGGGCCGCATTTTGTCATATCAGGAGGTATTTTGACTATGAAGATCTTATTTTACGACACAAAACCCTATGACAAGAATTCCTTTACCAAAGAATTGCAAAATTATCCGAATATCGAAATCAAATTTCTAAAGACAGACCTGACTAAAAACACCGCGGAGTTGGCCCATGGATACGATGCTATATGCGCATTCGTAAATTCCGATATTGGTACGGCAACCGTTGATATTCTTCACCAGAACAACGTCCGTCTCATCCTTATGCGCTGTGCGGGATTCAACAACGTGGATCTTCAGACGGTGCACAAATATGGAATGCGGATTTTGCGCGTACCCGGCTATTCTCCCGAGGCAGTGGCAGAACATGCCATGGGGCTTGCACTGACAGTCAACCGAAGACTGCATAAATCATATATCAAAGTACGGGAAAACGACTTTAGTCTCGGAAGTCTGATGGGATTTAATTTCTATCAGAAAACGGCTGGTATCATAGGAACCGGCAAAATCGGCGCTGCTATGGCACGCATCTGCCATGGATTCGGCATGAAAGTTATCGCCTATGATGTCTATGAAAATCCAGGATTAAAAGGAATCGCAGAATATGTATCACTGGACGACCTTCTGTCCCGAAGCGATCTGATCTCTCTTCACTGTCCGCTTATGGATAACACCTACCATCTGATCAACCGGGATACCATCCAGAAGATGAAAGATGGGGTGATACTGGTCAACACTTCCAGAGGGGCATTGGTAAAGACGGAGGATCTGATTGAAGGAATCCGCGCCCGCAAATTCTTCGGAGTTGGCCTGGACGTCTACGAAGAAGAGACTCCGAATGTATTTGAAGATCGTTCAGATGAGATTCTGGAGCATTCTGTAACTGCAAGGCTTCTGTCATTCCCCAACGTGATGATCACTTCTCACCAGGGCTTTTTTACAGAAGAAGCTCTGGCTGCCATCGCTCAGACCACATTGGAAAATGTGCGGGCATATGAGAGCGGAAAAGAATCTCCCAATGATGTAAAAGCATAAGCCAAAAACTTTAAAATAACACTAATCTTCTGAACCATTTTTTTGCATTTTCTCCAATGCAAAAACACCCGTTTCCATGTACCCTCTGCAGGATACCGGAAACGGGTATACATATCTTTTAAGATTTTACGGCAATCGCCTCTATCTCACAGAGGACGCCCTTGGGAAGCTCCTTCACTGCCACACAGCTCCTGGCCGGTCTGGAGATGAAATACTTCGCATACGCTTCATTAAACGCAGTAAAATCTCCCATATCCGCCAGAAAACAGGTGGTTTTTATTACCTGCTCAAAACAACTTCCCGCCGCTTCCAGAATCGCTCCCACATTCCTGCAGCTCTGCTCTGCCTGCGCTGCAATCCCCTCGGGAACAGCACCCGTAGCCGGATCCACCGGAATCTGACCAGATGTATAGACAAACCCGTTCACCTCATATCCCTGAGAATATGGCCCGATTGCTCCCGGCGCCTGGTCTGTTACGATAACCTTCATATCCTTTTCCTCCGTCTGCTTCATTATGCGGATAGTGGGAGTCGAACCCACACGCCACGGGGACACAGGAACCTAAATCCTGCACGTCTGCCAATTCCGCCATACCCGCCAATTTTCCGGCATTGCCGGACCCTTTATTATGTTACCATCTGCCGGCCAAAAAGTCAATCCATCAGAAGACAGATTCCAGTATCAGAAGCAAAAGCGGCTGATGCAGCATATAGATCCAAAAGCTGTGTTTTCCGATCCAACCCGGCACTCCGGCAGAATGCGACAGAAACCGCTTCACAGACTCCCGGTTCATCAAAACTCCATATAGAAAATATCCGCACAGATACAAAAAAATCCACGGTATAAAGGAAAAATAGTCTCCCGAGAAAAATCCAGGCCCCGGAAATCCAAGAGCTGCTGTCCCTGTGTTACGGTAGAAAACGGACGGGAGCCTGCAGAGCACTATCGATTCAAAGCCCAGGTACCCCGAGTTCACGTTTCTGGTCAGGAAAAAAAGTCCGGCGCTTCCCGCCAGCCCTGCCCAAGCCGGAACCTTTTGAAGAATCCCGGACAGAAATGTCAGTACCATCATAGCCGCCCCGGTGAAACTCAGAATCCCGAACAGAATCCGTTCCGAAGGAAGGAACAGAAAAGTCACCACAGTAATCAAGAGACCTCCCATGAAGATCAACAGCCCCCTTTTTAACGGTTCTTTCCCCAGCCTCCAGCAGAAACCGGACAGAAGAATAAATGTCCAGCAGATACTCTGCTGCCAGATGTAACCTGGTGTGCGGAAGAACCATCCTACCGATACCCCATACAGCTCCACCAGGTCATACATTCCATGATACAGGATCATGCTTACCAGTGTAAGCCCTCTCAGTCCATCCAGAAGATGGTACCTCTCCTGTTGTACTTCCTTCATTCTTCCGCTTCCTCCAGAATCTGCTGCATATATCCCATCCTCATGCCTCCATATCTTTTATCATAACAGATTTTCCGCTTCTGTCAAATCCTCCCCGTACAGGCCCGGCATCCAGAAAAGCCAGAGGCGGGGGACCTCTGGCTTTTCTGCAACAACTTTTATATATTTATTGACGATACTGCGCAAAAAGAATAATCAAAAGGGAGGGTTTATTCATTAAAAGGGGGATTAGGGATGCAGCATCATCCATAAATATCTGTTTTCCCAAACGCCGCAAATTTCACTTTTGCTTTTCCCGTTTGTTGGCCTTATTATACGTCTTTCAATAATATTTGTACATTGACAAAACATATAAATTTTCGGTTTTTTTCGACTTTTTATAAAACAAAAAAACCAAAACCGACTTCTGTCGACTTTGGATCCTCTTCCTCATTTTGTATACCCTTTTACATCTGTGAGTTAAAGTTTTAACTTATTAAAGCGCTGTTTTAAAATAAAAAGCACTGAAATCCAGTGCTTTTTATGAGACATCGGGGATTCGAACCCCGGACAACTTGATTAAAAGTCAAGTGCTCTACCAACTGAGCTAATATCCCATCTTCTGCATTCACATGCCCAAACTGGGCTAGCTGGATTCGAACCAGCGTAATGCAGGAGTCAAAGTCCTGTGCCTTACCGCTTGGCGATAGCCCATTATCTTTGATTCAGGGTGGATACAGGGACTCGAACCCTGGGCCTCCAGAGCCACAATCTGGCGCGCTAACCAACTGCGCCATACCCACCATATTTCTACTGGCCGACTGCAATCCGACCAAATGTGCCCGAAGGGATTCGAACCCCCGACCCACGGCTTAGAAGGCCGTTGCTCTATCCAGCT
>CAJTTI010000026.1 GCA_910579225.1 uncultured Lachnospiraceae bacterium
TGCCTTCATTGTAAACATCAATGGCCGCTGCAGAATTACTGCGTACAATTCCGCCGCTTTTTCCTCCATCAGTTTAAAACGTCTTAATCCCCGGCACGCAGCCGGGGATTACAACATATTTGTTTTATTTTGTTATGCCTTTCTTTCGTATCGTCATAACAACACTCTGGATGATCAGGAACAGGCACAGCATAGCCGCGATGGTAATACCGATCCACCAGGGCTCGTCAAGTCCGGCAGAGGATACGATATTCTGAATCGTACTCAGAGATAACACACCAAAAAACGTTCCGATGATATTACCCACACCGCCGGTCAGCATGGTACCGCCGATAATTGACGAAGCGATAGCGTTCATCTCCGCACCGCTTGCATGGGAAGGCGAACCGGAACCCACGTGTAAGAAGTAGATAAATCCGCCGAGACCTGCCAGGAATCCACACATCAGATGGGACAGGAATTTCGTCCTCTTTACATTGATCCCAAGCATCAGCGCGCTCTGGCTGTTGCCGCCTACCGCGTAGAAAGCACGACCAAGCTTTGTCCATTTGAGCAAAACGAACATGATGACCACGACCAGCAGCGCCACAATCACACCGATCTCCACATAAGCGTCCACATATTTCCCGATCTTATTAACAGAACCGAGACCTGGAACAATGATACGGGTACCTTTCAGCGCTACGAAAGCTTCATTCTCCACGTTGAACGGATTGCTGTTGACAATGGTCGTCATACCTCTTGCAAAGAACATTCCTGCCAGAGAGACGATGAAGGGCTGAATCTCCAGATACGCCACCAAAAAACCCTGAACCAGTCCGAATGCCAGACCTATCAGCAGCGCGATCACAACTGCCATGCCCACATTGCCGCCTTTAAAATCCAGGTAAACGGCGCAGCACATACTAACCAATGCCGTCACACCGCCCACGGAAATATCAATTCCACCGGTGATCATAACCAGACTCATTCCGCAAGAAAGAATAATCAGTGCCGCCTGTGCATTGAGAATATTGAAAAATGTCTGCGGCTTCAGAAAACCGGCTCTCAGAAAGACCATGGCCCCCAGATACATCACGAAAAATACGACAACCGTAATAGTCAGCAGCAGATTCGTATCGCTCATATTCTTTAATTTCTTGCCCATTACGCCACCTCCTTTGCCGCGGATTTCGGCATCAGCTTCGCCAGTTTTTCTCTCACAATCGGCGCGCTTAAGACAACAAGAACAATGACAACAACCGCCTTGTACGCCGGAAGCGCATCGGCCTGCACGTCAAACTTGTACAGTGTTGTGGTCAGACATTGGATCACGTACGCGCCGATAATGGAAGCCGTCATGTTGAATTTACCGCCGCTCAACGCATTGCCGCCCAGAGCTACCGCCAGGATGGCATCCATCTCAATGTCTTTTGCGATAACGGAGTAATTGATGGTCGAGAAGCGGCTTACCTTGATCAGTCCAACCACTGCCACGCACAGTCCCAGGATCACGAAAGACAGAATCTTGATAAAGACCGGATTCAAACCGTTCAGCTTCGCAGAGTATTCATTGATACCAACCGCCTGCGTATACAGTCTCAAAGTTGTAAACTTGAGTACCAGTGCAATCACAATTACGCAAAGCATTGCAATAAAGAAGGGGGTTGGGAGCGGACAGCCCGGTATGTAATTGCCATAATAGGCAAAGGAAGGCTCCGTGATAATCGGAAGCTCATTGTTATTGACCCATGCAGCAATAGAACGCCCCGCCGTATAGAGGATCAATGTCGCGATCATGGGCTGAATCCCGAAGACTGCTACAAGCGTACCGTTAAATGCGCCGAAGAGCATAGCTACCACGCAGGTAATCAGGAATGCCAGAATCACCGGCATGACCAGAGTCTCCGGACGGGTGTTGGTCCCGCAGAGCATGCGTAGAAGGACACTGCCGCTGATGGCGATAGCTGCGCCCACGCTGATATCCTGTCCGCCGGTGGCCGCCGTCACCAGCGTCATGCCAATGGCAAGGATCGCCAGCTCGGAACCGCTGTCCAGAATCGTGATCAGAAAACCGGACAGAACCGGATTACCCGAGCTGTTATATCCCAGTGTAACCTTGAAAAAGCTCGGATCCATGATCAGGTTAAATACAAGAAGCAGCAGAAGCGCCGCCATAGGAATAAACAGCTGATTTCTCGTAAGATCAGCAAAAAAGCTACTCCCTCCGGATTTTTTCGCAGTATTGTTTCCCATATTATTTATCACCTCCGGCAATGGTATTCATGACCTTGTTCTGGTTCAGATCCTGGCCCGTAAGCTCTCCTACCATCCTGCCGTCGCGCATGACGATCAGTCTGGAACAGGTACGGAGCATCTCGTCCAGTTCAGATGAGATAAAGGTAACGCTCATTCCCTCTGAAGCAAGCTTTAATACCAGTTTCTGTATATCGACCTTGGTACCGACATCGATACCTCTGGTCGGTTCATCCAGGATCAGGTATTCCGGATGAGTAAGAAGCCAACGTGCAAGGATAACTTTCTGCTGGTTTCCACCGGACAGAGATTTGATCGGCGTATCCGCAGAAGCAGTCTTGACGCTCAAGAGCTTAATGTATTCATCTGCTATCTTGTCTGATTCCGCTTTTGAGAAAGGCTTTAAGAAGCCTCTCAGCACCTGCTGTGCCAGAAGGATGTTGTCGCGGACTGACAAATCTCCCACGATACCGTCTCTCTTGCGGTCCTCGGGAAGATATGCGATGCCGTTCTTCATGGCATCAATGGGTTTTCTGATCTTAACCGCTTTCCCGTTCATCTTCACATTTCCACTGGTAACGTGATCAGCCCCGAAGATGGCACGGACACTCTCGCTTCTGCCAGAACCGAGAAGACCGGTAAATCCATTCACTTCTCCCTTTTTGATGTGGAAATTAAACGGCTTGATTCCTGCATCGCTGCAAAGCTCCTCCGCCTCGAAGACAGGGGCTTCTCCCTCTTTGTTCTCGTAGGTGGAATATTCGCCCTGAATATCCGACAGATCATCCAGCTCTTTGCCAAGCATCTTGGATACCAGCTGGACACGGGGCAACTTCTCAATCTCGAACTCTCCTACCAACTGACCGTCACGCATAACTGTGATCCGATCACAGATCTCGTACACCTGATCCAGGAAATGCGTTACGAAGATAATACCAACGCCTCTGCCCTTCAGATCACGCATGAGCCTGAACAGCTTCTCCACTTCCTGCTCATCAAGCGAAGAAGTCGGCTCGTCAAGAATCAATACTTTACAGTCCGTATCCACCGCCCGGGCGATGGCTACCATCTGCTGAACTGCCAGAGAGCAGGTAGAAAGCTGCTGGGTTGCTTTCGCCGGGATATCCAACGACTGCAGGATCTTATCCGCGTCAGCATTCATCTTCTTCCAGTTCTGACAGATGCTTTCCGACCGGCCAATATACATATTCTCGGCAACAGACAGATTCGGACAGAGCGTAATCTCCTGATACACGGTGCTGATACCATTCTTCTGGGCTTCCTGCGGAGAATGGATCGCAACTTCATTGCCATCAATAGAGACCTGTCCCTCATCCTTACTGTAGACACCGGTCAGGACTTTGATCAAAGTCGATTTTCCGGCTCCGTTTTCCCCCATCAGTGCATGAACTTCACCTTTGCGAAGGGTAAAATCCACACCCTGCAGGGCACGCACTCCAGGAAAGCTTTTATGAATATTTCTCATCTGCAATACAACATTTTCTGCCACCCTAAAGTTCACCTCCTGTAAAATTTTTAGTATATGAGGTGTGCATATGCACACACATCATTCGACTTGCCGTTCAGTAACCGTTTCATAGAAAAAGCACGGTGCAGTCCTGTAATATACCTTACCGCACCGCGCTCTTTCACAAGCACTTACTAACTGTACATATAACTCCGGACCTTAGATTCCGAACTGATCAATCTCTTCCTGGGTGATCTCCGTTGCATCAAAGCCTTTCTCCTCCATGTAGATCAGCTTCTCTGACAGAGTCTCGCCATTTTCAAGCTTCTGGATAAGCTCTGCAAGCATTTCTCCCTGGAACGGATTACACTGTCCATCATAGTTCCAGTTGCCAGCCTTCAGTTCCTCCAGAGCCCACTTGTTACAATCAAAGCCCATGATAATCACGTCTTTGTCTACGCCGTGAGAAATGTTTGCCTTGTCAAGAGCAGCAACAGCGCCCTTCGCCATGTCGTCATTCTCAGCATAGATAACATTGAAACTCTTGCCGGAATCAATCACGGACTGAACGATCTGCTGTGCCTTCTCTGCGTTCCACTCAGCGGTCTGCTGTGTTACCAGAGTCCAGCCTTTCTCTTCTGCCGCTGCAGTAAGAGCCTCGGAACGGCCTACCTGAGCTGCTGCGCCCATCTGGCCCTGCAGGTGAATGATCTCATATTTGTCAAGTCCCTGCTTCTCCAGCCATGCCACTGCAGTCTCGCCTTCTTTTGCCATATCAGATACGACGCCCGCCTCATACAGGCTCTCATCTGCATTTACAATACGGTCATACAGAAGCACACGTACGCCTGCATCCTGCGCATCCTGAAGTACGGTCTCCCATCCTGCAACGTCCGCTGCGGAGATGAGCAGGTAATCTACGCCGTCCTGGATCATCTTCTGTGCCGCTTCTACCTGCTTGTCATTCTCTTTGCCGTAGAAAGTCTGAGTTGCATAACCATTCTCCTCAGAGAAGGTTTCTTCCAAGTTTCTTACATTTGCAGTACGGTATCCGGACTCATTAGGGTCATTGTTGATAATACCGACAGAGATCGTCTCTCCGCTTGCCGCCGGTGCTTCTGCCTCTGTGTCTGCTGCCGGTGCATCTGCTTCTGCATCCGCATCCGGTGTCTCTGCCGGAGCCTCAGTTCCAGCATCAGCTGCCGGTGCGTCTGCCTGAGTCTCCCCACCGCCTCCGCATCCGACTAACATCGTTGCTGCCATTGCTGCACATACCAGTGCACTTACTAACTTTCTCTTCATAGTGATATCCTCCCTATGTATTTTATTTATACCGGACTGCTTCCGGCTACGGACATAGAATATCACATTTATCTCAAAAAGAAAACGGAATTTTTTCAGGATAAAGTACACTTTTTTACTGTTTTCGAAATTATTTTTAAGTAATCTATAAAAAAGTTTGTTTTTTTACGCGAAAAGTTCATTTTTTTACGATCGGAATCATCACCTGTACTGTCGTCCCTCTCCCATAGACGCTGTCAATGACAAGACCATATTCTGTACCGCAGTTCAGCTTGATCCTCTGCTCCACATTGAACAGACCAAATCCTGAAGGCGGATTCTCATCTGCCAGCTCTCCTGCTATAATGCGACGCACTTTTTTGAGTCGGTCCGGATCCATACCGATCCCGTCATCACTGACACTGAAAATCATCTTTTCTCCTTCCATCTTGCCCGTCACCAGAATATGCCCCAATCCTCTTTTGTTTTTAATTCCATGGTACAGCGCGTTCTCTACCAGCGGCTGAAGCGTCAGTTTCAGGATCCGGCAGTGATGCATCTTCTCCGGAATCCGAATCTCATATTCCAGAATATCCCGGTAGCGAAACTGTTGTATCTCCAAATAGCTCCGAATATGTGTCTCTTCCTCCTCCACGGAGATGTCATCTCTGCCTTTACTGAGAGTTGTCCGAAAAAAGTCCGACAGAGACGATACCATTCGGACCACCTGAGCCTTCTCCCCTGCTTCCGCCAACCAGATAATTGCATCCAGAGTGTTATACAGAAAATGCGGATTGATCTGCGCTTGTAGAAGCTTCAATTCCATAGCCCGCAGATTCAATTGCTCTACCCGTATATCTTCCACCAGGTTCCCAATTTTTTCCACCATCTGATTAAAGCTGGTATTCAGCACCGAAAGTTCATCATCCGTCGTCACTTCCTGCGCCCGAACTGCAAAGTCACCGCTCCCTGCCACTCTGGTAGCTTCACACAACCTGCGGATTGGTTCCGTGATACCAGTTGTAATCTTACGGCTGATGAAGAGCGCCCCTGCAAGAATCAGCAAAAACATCACCAGACTCATACGGATTCCCCTGTCCACATCTGCCCGGATGCCCTCCCGCAGCACTTCCAGATTCGTTGCCTCATAATAGATGTATTTCTGAATCTGTTCCTGAATCAATTCTGTCAGAATCCGTATATTCAGATCCAGACGTTCCATGTTCTTATCATAGTATCCGGACACCAATGCATCCCGCTCAATCTCCTCCACCCGATCCTCCAGCGTATTCAGGCTTTTCAGAATCCGATTCAGCTGATTCTTTCCATAATCCATCTCAGAAATTTCGTACAGATTCTGAAATACCTCTCTTGCCTCGCTGATCATAATATGAGATTGTTCTGTGTCTACCAGTTCCTTCGCACGCTCGGAATTGGCCACGATAATGTACATGAGGTAATCCATATCTTCTTTGAAATTAATATTATATGCGTTTGCCATGGTGATGTTTTCCACAATAAAATCGTAACGTTCAGAAAGCTGATTGACCAGTGTGAGCAGATAAACTGCCATCACCGTCAAAGGTACCAGGCAGACCAGCATCAGCATATGCAGCCTTTTTTTCAAAGTTGATCCCGTTTTCATCCTGAAATCCTTTCCTGGTACCATAATTTTATATTTGAGCACGGAATTCCCGCGGCGTACAGTCCTGCGTTTTCTTAAACAGGTAACTGAAATAATGCGCATCTTTATATCCCACAGCATACGCGATCTCCGACATACGCATAGAGGTCCCCCGCAGAAGTTCTTTTGCTTTTTCCATACGCACATGCGTCAGAAACTCAATAAACGTCTGCCCCGTCTCCTGATTGAAGATCGTACTGAAATGATTAGGGCTCAAATTCACACTGGCGGCAACCGTGTTCAGCGAAATTTCTTCATTGTCAAAATTCTGCTCAATATACACTCTTGCATCTTTCAGAAGGGAACTGTACTTTCTCTGGGAGACAGCCTCTCTCAGATCAATCGCAGCTTCAAACACTCCCCGCAAATAAGCCTTTGTCTGTTCTACAGAGGAAAAAACGGTTGTCATCGTCTGGAAATCCCCGCACCGATCCACCAGATCTTTCGATTCATAGCCCAGCTGGCCAAGCATGGATACTGTTGCAAAGAAAATATCCATCGTCACATACTGCCGAAGCAGATAAGACTGCACATTTCCCTCTCCCACACTCACAAAATATTCATCAATAAAATGTCGCACTTCACTCTTCAGACCAGTCTTAAGGAAACGTTCCACCACTTTACGATCCATATTGATCACGTTCAGAGAACTCAGCTTCAGTTTCTCATCCATGATTGTCCCATTCTTTTCCTCTTCGCTGTAGATAATCTGGTTGCGCCTGATCAGATACCGATAAGAAAACGCCCGGTTCGCCTCCTCAAAACACCGGTTCAACTCTCCCAGCCTTCCCACTGCCCTGCCAACGCCTCCAAAATATTCGATTCCATTATAACCCCGGATAATTTCCTGCAGCTTTTCCAGAAATTCAGAAAGGATCTGTTCCAGTTTTTCCTTTTCCCCTGTCTCTTTAATAATAAATGCCCAACCCTCAATACCTAGTTCCACCATCAGGACGCCCGACCGTCGCTCTGTCATTTCCTCGATCTCTTTTACTGCAGCATTCTGTTCTTCCGAATAGCTGTCCATTTCTCCATCCGAAAAAATCTGCAGCAAAACAATGTTGTATCGATTCGCCGCCAAATCCAGCCCCACTTCCCATGCCTCTTTCAGCAGTTCCGACACAGACTTTTTTCCTGTTGCAAGGCTTCTGAAAATCTTTTGTTTTGCAAGATGAATATTCTCAAGCCTTTCTCTCTCAAATGTTTTGAGAAACAGCCGCTGCTGCTGTTCCTCATCTATTATTTTTCCAACTTTTTTGACTGCCTCCAGAAGCTTTGCGCCTGCTATCGGTTTGACCAGGTAATCTGTAATACCAATACTGATGGCTTCTTTGGCATAATCAAACTCGTCGTATCCGCTTACAATAATGATCTTAATATCCGGAAGCTCCTGCCGGACAAGACGGCTCAGTTCCAGTCCATCCATAAAAGGCATCTTAATATCTGTGATCAGGATATCCGGCTTCAACTTCTGAATCAGCGGATATGCCAGTTCCCCATCGCTGGCTTCTCCTGCAAATTCAAAGCCCTCTTCTCTCCAGTTAATATTATTTTTGATGCCTTCTCGTACAATAACCTCATCTTCCACTAAAAATACTTTCAGCATACTCCCTTATCTCCCGTAACCAGCACCTGTACCTTTATCTGCTCAAAACATTGTTGATCGGAATCTGTAGATCGTCGTTGTATGATAAGGCTGTCCTGCTTCAAATATCGGCTGTACAAATTCCGGTATATTGATACTGTTTGGAAAGTACTGCGTCTCCAGACACAGTGCGCATCGTCTCTCATAATGAGCACCGCCTTTTCCGGTCTGAGGCGTAATAAAATTTCCCGTATAGAACTGTACACCAGGAAGATCCGTCCAGACCTCCATCACACGCCTTGCCTTCTCATCCTCCACCAGAGCGATCTTCTCCACAACTCCCCGCGTAGTATGCAACACCCAGTTATGATCATATCCCCCAGCCAATGCTATTTGTTCATACTCCGAGTCAATCCCATCTCTGAGCCGCCTTGCATTTCGCAGATCCATGGGAGTCCCTTCCACCTGCAGAATCTTCCCTGAAGGAACCGAACCGGGGCCCAATTCTGTAAAACAGTCCGCGAAAATCGTAACCTTCTCTTCTTCAATACTTCCGGCGTCATGTCCACACAGATTAAAATAACTGTGATTCGTCATATTAATCATCGTCTTTTTATCACTGACTCCGTCATAGCTGATCTGGATTCCCATATCCGGAAGCAGCGTATAAGTAACCGAGATCTGAAGCGTTCCGGGAAATCCGTTCTCTCCGTCTGGACTTACGTAAGAAAACTTAACAGCTTGAACTTCTTCCAGGAGTTCTGCATCCCACAACTTTTTATGAAATCCCCGATGAAGATCTGTATGCAGATTGTTGCCGTTCTCATTATCCGGAAGCTCATATCTGACTCCGTCCAGTTCAAATGATGCTCCTCCGATCCGGTTGGCGCTTCTTCCAACCGTTACTCCGAAAAAGCAACTGTTTTCCTCATAGTCCTCCAAACGGTCGAAGCCGAGAACCAGATCCCTCTGTACACCATCCGTATCCGGCACCATTAGGCTTACCAAGGCCGCACCAAAATTTGTCACAACAGCCTCCATGCCGTTTTCACCGCTGATGGTATACAGATATACCTGTTCTCCACCTTTTGTCACTCCAAATTCTCTTCTGCTGATACCCATACTTCTGTCCTCCCAGGCTTTTGCTACATCACAGCTCCACGCGCCCTTCCAGCGCACGCAAAAGCGTGACTTCATCAATATATTCCAGATCTCCGCCCACAGGCACACCGCTGGCAATCCGGCTTACCTTAATTCCGGTGGGCTTCACCAGTTTGCTGATGTACATGGCGGTTGTCTCACCCTCCAGACTGGAATTGGTAGCAATAATTACCTCACTCACATCCTTCTCCAGCCGGTGCATCAGCTCCTTCAGCCGGATATCCGCCGGTCCGATTCCCAGCATGGGCGAGATCGCGCCATGAAGCACATGATAGACTCCTTCGTACTTTCCAGTCTTCTCATAAGCGCTCATATCGCGGGGATTCTCCACTACCATAATTGTCTTCTGGTCTCTGGAAGGATTGCTGCAGACAGGGCAAAGTTCCCTGTCTGTCAGCGTCAGGCACTGGCTGCAGTAACGAATCGTGCTTTTTGCTTTTATGATGGTATCTGCCAGCTTTTCCACCCGTTCCTTCGGCATGTCAATAATGTGAAACGCCAGACGCTGAGCAGTTTTGCTTCCGATTCCCGGCAAAGAGGCAAGTTGCTCAATCAGCAGACTGATCTGGCTGCTGTAATATTCCATCAGAACGGAAGGCCTCCGCCCAGTCCGCCGGTCAATTTCGCCATATTGGCTGCCCCTGCTTCCTCCGCTTTTCGAAGCGCCTCATTTACTGCTGCCATAATCACATCTTCCAGCATCTCCACATCTTCCGGGTCTACCGCATCTGGGTCAATCTTTACTTTTGTAACTTCTTTTTTACCAGTCACAGTCACTTCCACTGCACCACCTCCGGCTGCCGCCGTAAATTCTGCATTCTCCAGTTCCTTCTGACTTTCTTCCATCTGGCGCTGCATCCGCTGCGCCTGCTTCATTAAATTATTCATGTTGCCTGGCATCCCGCCTCCCGGGAATCCGCCTCTTCTTGCCATAAATCGGCCCTCCTGCTCTCTCTTATTCTGACACGCCTGTTCCAGACGCAAGCACTATTTACTTTCTCTCACACTCTGACCAGTTATGATTCGTCAATCTCTATTTCCATATTGATCATCCCGGACAGATCAATTACCGGTTCCCAGGCCCTTTCATCCTGTTCCGGCGTATTAATCTCCACCTTCATCTTCACATTCAATTCCTGCTCAATGACCTGCTCCAATTCCTCTGCCAGTTCTTTTTCATCCACCGCATGATTCCGACTCAGGATAATCTGTACTCCGGCATGCTCCGGCAGTTCCCGGCATTGTGCCCCTTTTAACACATTCTGGGACCATGCTCCGACTTTCCTGCGCAGTTCCTGAAAACGGCTGAGGAACATCCTAATATCATCAGGAAGCGCCTCCGGAGAGATTTGCCCTGTCTTCTGCCCTTTGACTTTCGGTTTTTCCTTTTCTTCTGCCGCTGTCACAGGCGGCGCTGTCAGGATACCCTCTTCCAGCCTCTTTTCCAGCAGCGTCACCCGATGGAGAAGAGAGTCATAACTGCGTTCCATGGCAGGTTTACATAACTTAATCAAAGCAATCTCCACCATCACCCGTTTCTGCGTCGCATAGCGAATCTGACCGGACAATTCTGAGAACACCCGAATATACCGCATGAGCGCATCTGCATCTGTGAGTCCGGCCTCCTCCCTCATACAAGCAAGCTGTTCTGTGGACACATCCACCATCTCTTCCATTCCCTGATCACTCTTCAGCATCAGAAGGTTTCTGAGATACCAGATAAAGTCCGTAACAAACTGTGATAATTCTCTGCCCTGCAAGATCACCTGCTCCAGATCCTGAAGCATACCTGGCAGATCCTGTGTGCAGATTTTCCGGAAAAATTCCCCGAACACCTCCACATCCACTGCCCCAAGCACTTCCAACACATGATCATAAGTCAGCCTCTGCCCAAGGTAAAAAGCAATACACTGATCCAGAAGACTCAGTGCATCGCGCATGGAACCATCTCCCATTTTCGCCACATACAAAAGCGCCCGTTCTTCCACTTCCACTTGCTCCTGTTCCATCAGATCCTGAAGCCTGGCAGCAATTGTCCCAGTGGTGATTCTCCGGAAATCATACCTCTGGCATCTGGAAACAATCGTGATCGGAATCCTATGTGCCTCTGTGGTGGCCAGTATAAAAATCACGTAGGAAGGGGGCTCTTCCAGAGTTTTCAGAAGAGCATTATGTGCCCCCGGACTGAGCATATGCACTTCATCAATGATGTAGACTTTGTATTTCCCTTCTGCAGGAGAATAGGCAACCTCCTCCCGTATTTCCCGGATATTGTCCACTCCGTTATTGGAAGCTGCATCAATCTCAATCACATTCATGGCTGTCCCGGCAGCAATCGCCCTGCAGGAAACACATTCCCCGCAGGGACTTCCGTCCACCGGATGCTCGCAGTTCACTGCCTTCGCGAAAATCTTCGCTATGGTTGTCTTACCAGTTCCTCTGGTCCCGCAAAACAGATAGGCATGTCCGATACGGTCTGCACAAATCTGATTTTTCAGAGTCGTTACAATATGATCCTGTCCTTTTACATCAGAGAATTCCGAAGGTCGGAATTTCCGATATAGTGCGGTATAAGACATGTCTTCTCACTCCCGTTTAATCGCCGAAACTGATACCTACAATCTTCGCTTCCTCAATAATGCCTGCATTTGGATCCACCATCTTAAGCTTTCCAGCCACATCCTTCAGTGGTACTTTGCAGGTCTCTCCATTGACAATCCCCACCATATAGCCATATTCTTCGTCCATAATCAGTTTGGCAGCCCTTGCGCCCAGTCTTGTGGAAATCACACGGTCATAAGGCTTCGGAGAGCCGCCTCTCTGGGTATGTCCCGGAACTGTTACACGCACATCTGCTCCTGTTTTCTGTCGAATCAGTTCTGCCAGTTCATAAGACACAGACGGATACGGATAATTTGCCATTTTTGCTTTATATTCTTTCTTGGACAGAGCTGCATCCTCTTTGGAGATCGCCCCTTCTGCCACAGCCAGAATCGTGAAGCCTTTCTTCGCACGGTTTCTCTTCTCAATGGCCGCACATACCTTGTCAATGTCATAAGGAATCTCCGGAATCAGTACAATATCCGCCCCTCCTGCAATCCCTGCATGAAGCGTCAGCCATCCAACCTTATGCCCCATAACTTCCACGATAAACACCCGGTTATGAGAAGCTGCTGTTGTATGAATACAATCAATACAGTCTGTTGCGATATCTGCCGCGCTCTGAAAGCCAAAGGTCATATCGGTTCCCCAAATATCGTTGTCAATCGTCTTTGGCAGGTGAATGATATTCAATCCTTCTTCACTTAAAAGATTCGCTGTCTTCTGGGTCCCGTTCCCGCCCAGAATCACCAGGCAGTCCAGATCAAGCTTCTTGTAGGTCTTTTTCATAGCCTCTACTTTATCAAGTCCGTTCTCATCCGGAACTCTCATATTCTTAAAAGACTGCCTGGAGCTCCCCAGAATCGTTCCGCCCTTAGTCAGGATTCCGGCAAAATCTCTGCCTGTCATATGGCGATATTCATTGTAAATCAAACCCTTATAGCCTTCTTCGATTCCATAGATCTCCACATCTCCGCCCAGTTCGTTATAAAGTCCCTTCGCTACTCCTCTCATGGTTGCATTCAGCGCCTGGCAATCTCCACCGCTTGTCAAAAGACCCACACGTTTCATAATACTATTCTCCTTTTCTGCTATTTTTCCGCTCAGTTACACCTTTTCTGTTGCTTAAGGGCTGCGGACGCATTTTCATTTATTATAACCCAACCGGAAATATTTCACAAGTGCGCGTTCCAACGTTTATGTGTGAGATATATGCACATTCCATAACTCTGTTAAAAGGAATGTCAATACATCTTAGACGCAGTTCTCTTGGCAGAGTGCTGCCTGCCTCCGTCCTTCCACAGGGAGCTTCTGCTCATAGCGCGTCCCTTTGTTATACAAAAAAAGCGGTCCCTCCCCCATACAGGAGAAGAACCGCCCGAAACCACACCAGGAGTAATCCCAGTTATTTCTTCTGTAAATATTTCCGCAAGTCAAGTGCAACTGCAATCACGATGACAAGACCCTGTGCGATGTAGGTGTAAGCCGGGTCCACACCAAGGAACTGGAGACAGATCTTCAGGATCTCGAATACCAGTACGCCGATAAGAATACCGCCTACTCTTCCGACACCGCCGTTAGCAGATACGCCGCCGATGGTACATGCTGCGATTGCTTCCAGCTCATAACCCATACCTGTAGCAGTAGAAGCGCCGCCTGCCTTTGCGCCTACCAGGAAGCCGGCCAGTGCGTACATACATCCTGCCAGGACATAGATACGAATCAGAGACGCTTCTACGTTGACGCCGGCCACCTGAGCTGCATTCTCATTACCGCCGATGGCATACATGTATTTTCCGTGACGGGTCTTATTGTACAGGAACAGGAAATAACCGCCAATAATCACTGCGAAGATCATCAGGTACGGAATCGGACCTATCGAGCCGTTGGCAATAGACAGATAGCTCTGCTTGTAACCGCCCATGGGCTGGTTGTTGGTAATCAGGGAGCACAGGCCGTAGATGATAGTCTGCATACCCAGCGTTGCGATAAAAGGCGGAACCTTCAATATGGAAATCACTACACCGTTGACCGCACCGAAACATCCCATGATAAACATGACGATCAAAAGCGCCACCGGCCACGGGATATCCGGCATCCAGGGCAGCATACGCGCAGAATAATCCATACTCTGCAGCATCATGGCAGAGAGGCACGCCGCCAGACCAACCGCACGTCCGGCAGACAGGTCCGTACCTTTGGTAATCAGACATCCTGACACGCCGCAGGCAATGATGAAACGCGGAGACACATTCAATACCAGATTTCCAAAATTGGATATGGTAAAGAAATTCTTCGTCGTACATCCGGTCAGAATTGCCAGCAGTATGATCAGGAACACAATCGCATTATTAGATAAAAACTTCTTCACATCAAATGATTTTTGCATGATACTCTTCTCCCTCCTTTATTCAAACTGGGTTGCCAGCGCCATAATGTTCTCCTGATTGGCCTCTTTGCCATCAATAAATCCGGTCACACGTCCGTCACACATGACCATGATCCGGTCGGACATACCGATCAGCTCGCTCATTTCGGAAGAAATCATGATAATGCTTTTCCCCTGTTTTGCCATCTCGGCGATAATACAGTAAATCTCGTATTTGGCCCCCACGTCAATTCCTCTGGTGGGTTCATCCATAATGAACACATCCGGATTGTTAGCCAGCCAGCGGCTGATCAGCACCTTCTGCTGATTACCGCCGGAGAGAGATTGAATCTGTGTTTTGGACGATGGCGTCTTGATGGAAAGCTTGGCCACATTATCCTGAACCAGCTTCTCGATCTTGGCATCATCCAGCATCACGCCCCCGATCAGATACTGATCAAGGGATGCGATAGATACATTATCTGCAATGGATAAAACACCCAGGATCCCTGTTGCCCGGCGGTCTTCTGTCAGCATGGCAATACTGTCATTAATCGCATCTCTTGGCTGGGAGATCTTCAGTTCTTTCCCTTTATATATGATCCTGCCTGCCGTGTGGGCCCGGAGACCGAAGAGACCTTCCATCAGTTCCGTACGCTGAGCGCCCACCAGACCTGCCACCCCCAGGATTTCTCCCTTTTTCAGTTCAAAGGATATATGCCGGAAGCTCTTGGGATTGATCGAAGTAAAATCTTCCACCTGAAATACCACTTCCCCCGGAACATTCTCACGGACCGGGTACAACTCAGAAAGCTCACGGCCCACCATTTTAGTAATGATAAAATCCGTCGTCAGATCTTTGGAAGACCAGGTACCTATGTACTGTCCGTCACGCATGATCGTTACTTCATCGCTGATCCGCAGAATCTCATCCATCTTATGGCTGATATAGACGATGGAAACTCCTTTTTCCCTCAACTCGTCAATAATTGTAAACAGAGCTTCCACCTCCGCCGCCGTCAGAGAAGAAGTCGGCTCATCCAGAATCAGCACTTTACAATCCGCGGAAACTGCCTTTGCAATCTCCACCAACTGCATCTGAGACACGGAAAGACTGCCCAGACGTTCCCTCGGTTCATAGTTCAGGTGAACCTCTTTCAATACCTTTGCGGCATCCTCATACATCTTATCGTGATCAATCACCGTCAGCGGACCGACCTTCTTCGTCGGATACCGGCCCACATAGATATTCTCGCCGATACTCCGCTCCGGAATCGGCTGTAGCTCCTGATGAACCATGGCAATGCCCCGGTTCAGGGCGTCCAGAGGTCCCTTAATCTGAACTCGCTCTCCTTCATAAATCACTTCACCCTCGTCCATGTGGTAAATACCAAACATGCACTTCATAAGGGTGGACTTTCCGGCGCCGTTCTCGCCCATAAGCGCGTGGACGGTACCTGGCCGCAGATTCAGCTGCGCGCCGTCCAGTGCCCGGACGCCCGGAAATGTCTTAACAACATTGTGCATTTCCAAACGATACTCTGACAATTTGCTGTCCCCCTTTATCATTTTAAATCCCACGTCTGCCGGATATTCTCCGGTCCTGAGAATCCATCCCGATATCCTTCGGCAGACACCGGTTTACATAATCCTGCACACAGGTACCTGATCCCGCAGGCAGGCCGCGGAGCGTTTCCCCCACACATGCAGGAAATGCGTGCGCCAAAGCACACGCACCTCCTGATATTTACTCTTGATTGATTACTGGAAATCAGCTACGTTATCCGGAGTAACCTTTACATAGTCTACATAGATGGACTGCTCGCCGGATGCGAAGGTTGCGCCGCCCAGAAGGTCTTCCATAGCCTTTACAGCGCCTTCTGCCTGTCCCTGTGCATCGTTCAGAACCGTACCGGTCATGTTGCCGTTTGCAACTTCGTTCAGAGCTGCGTCAAGAGCGTCAACACCTACCAGATAGATATCTTCATTTACTTTGCGGCCTGCTGCCGTAATTGCCTGCAGAGCGCCGATTGCCATATCGTCGTTGTTACAGAACACAACCTCGATATCATTTCCGAATTTTGCAAGGTCGTTCTGTGCGATCTCCTGACCCTTGTTACGGTCCCAGTCACCACGCTGAAGGTCAAGCTCTTCTACTTCCATGCCGGCATCGGTCAGTGCCTTTACAGAGTACTCGGTACGAAGCTGTGCATCGATGTTCTCCGGGTCACCCTGGATCATGATATAGGAAACTTTGCCGTCGCCGTTGATATCGCCTTTGTTCTCTGTATCCAGGATCAACTCGCCCTGCATGGTACCGGACTGGCTTGCATCGCATCCTACATAAACAAGCTTGTCATATGCAGACATCTGCTCAGCCGTCGGCTCGCGGTTAATCAGCACAGTAGGAATGTCTGCATTTTTCACAGTATTGATAATCTGATCTGCTGCGGAAGTCATAACCGGATTGATAATCAGTGCATCAACGTCTTGAGTGATGAAGTTGTTGATCTGGTTGTTCTGCTCCGCCTGATCGTTCTTGCCATCCATGAAAGTTACCGTATAACCTTTACCTTCCAGGATCTCCTGAAGTGCGTTCCGGTAGGTTGTCATGAACGCGTCGTCAAACTTGTAGATGCAGACACCAATATTGCCGCCTTCTCCTGCAGCTTCCTGGGCCTGATCTGCGGTATCCTCTGCGGCGTCTGTTGCAGCATCTGCATCCGGAGTCTCTGCCGGAGCTTCCGCCGGAGTCTCTGTCGTAGCCGGCTCTTCGGTCTTACCACCACATGCGGTCATGGATAATACCATCAGAGACGCCATTGCCATTGCAATAATTCTTCTTGATTTCATAGTTTGAAATCCTCCCGTTTTCTGCTCAGTTTTGAGCGTTTTATTGATTTCGGCCATGTAAATGTAGATTTCTTTGTACATTCTGACCACTTACAGGCTTATTATAGAGGATTTCTTTCTCATTTTCAATAAGAATTTCTTTGATTATCTATAAATTTTTTTTGATTACTGATTATTTGGTATTTATTTGTCGAATTAATATTTCCTGCGGCGTCCAATAATAGGTACCGTCCGTCAGCGGATACTCCTCCGGTATGGGCTCCCGCATGGCACAGCTGACAGCAAGTCCCATAACAGCACTGGCATAGATCTCCTTATTGGCGGATACAGTACCCAAAAGTTTGCCGTTCTCCAGCGCTTCCATGCCTGGAGTTGTACCGTCGATTCCTACCACATTCACACCTGTAACTCCCGCCCGGTCCAGCGCGTCGATTGCACCCAACGCCATATCGTCGTTGTTGCTGACCACCAGTTCAATGGTGTCCGGGTAGGCGGCAAGCCATTGTTCCATCAAAGCCGATGCCTGGCTGCGTTCCCAGTTTGCAATCCCTCCTGTGATCTTCTCAATGGGCACACCGCCGTCTTTCAGAGTCTGAATTGACCATTCCGTACGAATCAGAGAATCCTGATGGCTGCTCTCTCCTTCCAGAAGCACATAGCTAACCACTCCGTCTCCGTTCAGATCTACGGCAGACGGATGTTCCTGATAGAGCTCCACTACCATCTGTCCCTGCAGAACTGCTGTCTCTTTGGCGTCCACACCCACATAATACAGCTGATCCCAGCGATTCATATCTTCCTCCACTGGCTGACGGTTGAAAAATACCACCGGAACACCGGCAGTCATAGCCTTGTCAATAATTACGGATGCATCCATACGATCTACCGGGTTGATGCACAGCACATCGCATCCAAGGGCAATAAACCGTTCCACCTGATTATTCTGAGTGTTCTGGCTGCCTTTGGCATCCTGAATGTCCAGTGTCACTCTTATACCATTCTCCCGTTCATATTCCTTCGCTTTTTCTTCCAATACACTGCGGATATTATTGATAAATGTATCATCCCCCCGATACAGACTGATTCCAATCCGAACAGATGTTTTCTGTTCTTCATTCTGGGGGCCCTGACATGCGGTCAGAAGCATACATACCCCCAGAAACAGCAACCTTTTTCTTCCTGACATCTTTTAACTCCCCTCAGACTATTCCACCGGAAACAGCATCTTTTCGTACTCCGGTTTCCGCAGATCCTGTTTCTCTATATAATAAGAATTCAACACCATCGGCAGCCGGTTCCCTGAATCTTCCAGCGCCTGCATGGCCATGTATATGCTAAAATATCCTCTGCTGAATTCATCTGTTATACAGATTCCGCTGATCAGCTCCCGATCCAGTTCACTCAGGATCGGGATGGTACTGCCACGCCCATACAGCCCCTGTACCCATTCAGCAAATACCGGATCATCTGCCAGAATACCGGCTGCCTCTGTCAGGAGCTCCGGGCTTTCGGCCAGGATCGTTGCCTGTCCCCACGGCAGTGTTCTCAGCTCTTCCATAGCCGCTTTCCATCCATGTGATTCTTCCGCCGCGACAATCTGACAACTATACCCTTCCTGTTCCAGCACACTTATGGCCCCTTCCAGAAATCTTCTGCTCATGATACTCTGCCCGTCCGGTTCCGACAGTACAATTACCGGAGAATCCACTGTGATCTGCTGGTGTATCTGCTCTGCCACCTGTCTTCCCATCTCTCTGTAATCCACTGTAATCATACCTGCTGCCGTGCTTTCCGCAGGACCAGCATTCAGAATCACCATCGGAATCGTCACCTGCTTATCCTCCAGCGCATCTTCCACTTCCTTTTCATCTACTGGAACTACAATCAGAGCATCTGCACCATCCTGCTGTTCACGGCTGATAAATTCCATCTGCTGATCTGCGTCCAGCTTTTCGTAGAGCGTAATCAGACGGACATCTGCATTGAATTCTACCGCTGCCTGATCCATTCCTTTCCGGAAATTGCTGTAATTGTCATCTCTCACATCTTCCACAATTACAGAGATTTGATAGATCTCCTTTTCCGGCTCCTTGATAATCAAATCTGTCGAACACATAAGAAACAACACAATCAGAAATCCCACATACAGCAATACCAGTAATTTTCCGCTTTTTCCAATCATGCCTTTTCCCTCTCCATATTCTCTGTATACACTTCCGCCGGCAGATGAAGACGGATCGTCGTTCCCTCATCCGGCTCTGATTCGATGGCAAGTCCGTAATTGACGCCAAAATACAACCGAATCCGTTCATTGACATTTTTGACTCCGATACCGGAGCCTCTGCGGGAAGATACATGGGATTTCTCACTGAGCAGGTTCTCTGCCTGTTCCCTGGTCATACCCAGTCCGTTATCAGAAATCTCAAACCACAGATCATCCGACTCTTTGTACACCCTGATATGAATCTCCCCATCGCCGTCCATAAACTCCATTCCATGATAAATGGCATTCTCCACCAGTGGCTGAAGCATCAGCTTCAGGCAGGCGAACTCCAACACATCATCCTCTGCATGTATGGCATAGGTAAACTTGTTCTTAAACCTCATCTGCTGGATCATCAGATAGTTCCGCACATGTTCCAACTCGTCACGCACTGGTATGATACTTCTACCCTTGCTGAGACTGATGCGAAAGAACCGGGCCAGGGCAGTCACCACCTTCACTGCTTCCTGCTTCTGTTCGTTTTCGATCATCCAGACAATAATATCCAACGTATTATAGAGGAAATGAGGGTTGATCTGAGACTGCAGAGTATCGAATTCACTTTTTCGCTTGGATTCATGTTCTGTTACGATGTCCTGCATCAGTGTCTGGATCCGCTTTGCCATCTCGCCGATTGAGCGGCCCAGGTGTTGAATCTCATAGGACCCTCCCATATAAACCTCTGTATCCAGCTCCCCCTCTTCAATGGCGTTAACCGACTTTTCCAGTTCCTGTATCGGATTGGTGATGCGGGAAGAAATAAATGCATTGATCAGTGCCAGTACCAGCAGAAACGAAGCCGCCACGAATGCTACAAACAGACGCATTTTCAGATCGCTCAGCGGCAGCCCTTTCTCCGGCGTAACACTCAAAAGTTTCCAGCCCGTATAACCCACTGACTTTACGCTGATATCGCGTCTCTCGCCATCATACACTTCCCGATAGCTTCCGTCTCTGTATTCTGCAGCGGCAGTAATATTTTCCTTCATCTGGCCAGTTTCAATGAGCTGCATCCTCGGATGGTAAATCAACTCGCCCCCGCTGCCGATCATATAGAGATATCCCTGATTACCCAGCGTAATATCCTCCAGAATCTGCCGCAGGCTGCTGTAACGGATATCAATCAGCAGAATCCCCTGATCCGTTGAGGTCCCATACGTGATCTCCACTGCCCTGGTCAGGGTAATCACCCACCGGTACTGTTGTTCGTTATTGTCAAAAATATACTGTACATGGGGCGTTGTAAAATGCAGGTTGTCCGTCCGTTCCAGCGTATTGCCGAACCACTCCTCCTCCGTCACGCGGAGCCCAGTCTTCAGCCGCGCAGCAGGAACAGCTTCCAGAAGTTCGCCGTCTTTGGATAAAAGTGCAATATTGGCAATACTGTCCTTGTTATTGTCATACAGAAGGGTAAACTGGCTGTTTAAAGACTCCGACGACAGATCCGCATTCTTGATTACGCCATAATACAAACTATCCGACAATTTCATAATAGTCCGCAGATACGAATCCACCGAACGATTCACCTGCCCGAGTACCGCCCGGCTCTCTTCCTGAACCATCTCATCCAGCTGACGGGACATCTGCACATAAAGCGCTTCCCCACTCAGCAGCATAGCAACCAGGGCACTGATTGTAAAATAAACAAATATGGTATACCGGATACTGATCTTCTTCCAGAAGCCGGTCCATGACCTCTTATCCATTTCCCTGCGTCCCTCTATATTTTGTAGGCGACACACCATATCGCTTTTTAAATACGTAACTGAAATAATTCTGTTCCTGATATCCTACTTTCTGAGCAATTTTATAAGTCTTGTCATCTGTCTCTTTCAAAAGCTCCACTGCCTTCTGAAGACGCACCTCTGTCACATAATTCACATAGGTCTGACCGGTCTCCTTTTTGAACACAGTGGAAAAATAGGCAGGACTCATATGCAGATACCGGCAAAGCATCTCCACAGACAGGTCCGGATCAGAGTAGTTCTCCTGGATATATGCTTTGGCCTCCAGAATCACTTTTCTGGTCGTCCTGTCTCTCTCCTGGTTCAAAGCTTCATTCATACGGCAGGCAACCGGGATCAGCCCCTCTGCAAACGCCTCCTTATGAGACACTTCTTTGAACATATCCGCATAAAGATCTTCTGAGTCAAACATCTCCCCCATATTCAGATCATACTGCTGCATCAGCCGGATCATGCAGTTAATAACAGACAGCATATATACCTGATACTGACTGGCATGGACTTTGGCGTCATCCATACGTGCCGCTAGGTTCCGGACTACAGTGCCGATCTGTTCCTTAGGCCCGAACTTAATAGCAGCTGTCAGCTCTGCTTCTCCTTCTGCATCCAACTGCAACTTTCCGCGGCTTACCGGCTCCACGTCATTGATATAAATCGTTCGTCCACATCCCACAATGGCCCGGTATCCAAGCGCATCCACGGCAGTCTGATAGGAGCGGTTGATTTCCAGCAACGTATCGCAACTGTGTCCGATCCCGATGGTAATTGCAACTTCCAGCATACGTCTGCTCTCCTTGCAGATATCATTGAGCAGGTTGACCAGCCCCGTCTCCGTATTGTCTCCATCTACTGCTGCAATCACTGTGATGCCTTCCAGTGAATTAAAGATAGCGAACCGGCAATACGTTTTCAGATGGTCCTCCACCAGTTCCCGCACAGAGATTGGAATCAGCTCCTGGTATTGGGAGAGCACCCGCTCTTCTGTCTGCTCCATCTGTTCCACATGAATCACTGCCGCCAGCCATTGGCGCGCATCCAAAATATCAATCCCATATTCCCTGAGTTTCGGCACCACCCTTGGAACATCCGTGGTCCGACGTACCAGATCATTCAGGAACAACTCTCTCAGAATCGGCAGGCTTCCCAGATAGCTCTCCTGCAGCTTGCTGATATTCCTGCGCTGCTCGATCTCTTCGTCCAGACTCACTTTGACCCGCTTCAGGATCTCCGCCAGTTCTTCTCCGTTGACTGGCTTTAATATATACTCCGTTACATTCAGTTTGATCGCCTGTTTTGCATATTCAAAATCATCATAACCGGAAAAAATCAGAACCTTGATAAAAGGATATTGCTCACGGATCCGGGCGATCAGAGTCAGTCCATCCATATAAGGCATACGGATATCCGTCATAATCACATCCGGCTCCAGCATCTCCAGCTTCTCCAACGCATCTTCCCCGTTCTCCGCATCCCCCACCACAGTGAACCCCAGCTGTTCCCAATTCATTTTGCGGATCATAGCCTTGCGTACTTCCTCTTCATCATCAACCAGCATGATGCGGTATAAACTCATGAGTATCCCTTCCTTCCCTGTCCGGAGCCCCGGATCCATTTACTGTCTTGATTCTATCACGGTCATAAGGAAATAACAAGGCGAACGCCGTCCGCGCAGTGCCATGGAACAAACTGCTGTTACTTCATCCTTTCTAAGGCAGCCCATTGATTACGCAAAAAAACTGCCGCAAAACTCGGTGATTCTACAATAGGGAGAGCGTGCTTATGAAGTGCCTCTTTATATTGTATGAATCTGTCATTTTGCGACAGCTCTTTTATTTAAATTCTTATTCTTTTCCTTCTTGTTCCTGACCAAACCTGCACACCGCTGCCTGAATCAGTTCTCCTTTCTCATTCCTCTCTGGTTCCTCCAGCACCAGATCCAGCAGATATTGCAGGATCTCCCCCAACTTGGGCCCCGCCGGAAATCCCACTGCCATCAGATCCCGGCCGCTCACTGCCAGTTGCTTCAACGTAACACAGTCCTTTTCCCTTATGATCTGTCCATAAAGTTCTTCCACTTTCTCCAGCGCCAGAAGTTTCGGTTCCTGCATATTGGGATTCTGTGCCAGGATATCAGCCCGCTGAATCTTCATCCAGGAGGGAAACAGTTCTTCTCCGATCCGGTTTACCGCTCTACGCACGCTGGCCGACTTCGGAGCCGGATGATCATCATGATACCGGACCAGCCGCAGAACACGGCGCATGGTCTCGTTGTCGAACCGAAGGCGCTTCATAATCCCTTGCGCCAGCCTTTCGCTGACCTCTGGATGACGTTTAAAATGATCGACACCATCTGAGTCGGTGGTCTTTGCTTCCGGTTTGCCGAAATCATGAAGCAATATGGCCAGCCGCAAAATCTTATCCGCTTCGATCTGTTCCAGCGCATGAATCGTATGTTCCCCCACGGAATAGATATGATGCGGATTTCTCTGCATGCATGCCATACAGACATCGAACTCCGGCAATATCACTCCCGTGATCCCGGTTTCCCAGGCTTCCCGAATTCGTTCCGGATGCGGGGATGTTAAAAGTTTCACAAGCTCCGCCTGAATCCGCTCCGCACTGACTTTTTTAAGGTTCCCGCACAGCTTCCGAATAGCTGCTCTGGTTCCCTCGTCCAGCACAAAGCCCAATTGGGCGCTGAACCGGATAGCACGCAGCATCCGGAGTGCATCTTCCTTAAACCGTTCCTGCGCATCCCCCACGCATCGGATAATTCCCCGTTTCAGATCCCCCATACCGTCAAACTCATCTACCAGACCTTCTTCCTGACTGTATGCCATGGCATTGATGGTAAAATCCCGTCTCTTCAGGTCTTCCAGAAGGCTCTTTGTGAACCGTACCTCCCGTGGATGCCGGAAATCCTCATACTCCCCGTCCACCCGGTATGTGGTTACTTCAAAGCCCTCATTCCCCAGAAGAATAGTCACTGTTCCATGCTGAAGCCCCGTATCAATGGTCTTCTTAAACAATGCTTTTACTTCCATGGGCGATGCTGATGTAGTAATATCCCAGTCTGCAGGTTCTCTCCCAAGCACTGCATCACGAACACACCCGCCTACGGCATAGGCTTCGTACCCTGCCGCGGCGAGTGTGCGGATAATGATATTTACTTTTTCAGGAATCTGAATCTGTATCATAATCTCTTCGTCTTAATATGCTTTTCCCCAGTAGACCAGCTTTTTCGCCGGTTTTCCACAACAGACACACCGGTCGGATATGGAATGCTGCGCAAAGGGCATACAGCGGCTGGTCGCTGTGGTGTCTTCTTTGATCTTGTCCTCGCATGCCTGCTCCCCACACCACATAGCTCTTATAAACCCTGGTTTGTTGTTAACTGTCTCCACAAATTCTTCGTAAGTCCGGGCATCATAGGTATGCGCATCCCTGTGTACACGGGCTCTTTCCAGCATCTCTTTCTGCATAGTCTGAAGAACTTCAGACAACTCTGTCTCCAGTTCTCCCAATGATACGGTGATCTTCTCCCTGGTGTCTCTTCTCACGATCACCGCCTGACCTGCCTCCAGATCTTTCGGGCCAATCTCAATGCGGGTGGGGATTCCTCTGATCTCCTGCTCCGCGAATTTCCATCCCGGACTCTTGTCCGTATCGTCCACTTTCACCTGAAAGCTTTTCGCCAGCTGATCGCGAAGTTCATATGCCTTCTCCAGTACCCCTTCCTTATGCTGCGCAACAGGAACAATCATGGTCTGAACCGGAGCAATCCTGGGCGGAAGCACCAGACCGGAATCGTCTCCATGTACCATAATGATGGCGCCAATCATCCGGGTCGTCATTCCCCAGGACGTCTGATGGACATATTTTAACTGATTATCCTTGTCTGTATACTGGATCCCGAACGCTTTCGCAAAACCATCACCGAAATTATGGCTGGTGCCGGACTGCAGCGCCTTGCCATCATGCATCAGAGACTCAATGGTATAAGTCGCCTCCGCACCGGCGAACTTTTCCTTGTCTGTTTTCTGCCCTTTAATCACCGGAATCGCCAGTACTTCTTCACAGAAATCCGCATAGACGTTCAGCATCTGCACCGTCCGCTCTTCTGCTTCCGCTGCTGTTGCATGAGCCGTATGTCCCTCCTGCCAGAGAAATTCCCTGGAACGCAGGAAAGGCCTGGTAGTCTTCTCCCAGCGCACTACCGAACACCATTGGTTATAATTCTTCGGCAAATCCCGATAGGAATGAATCTCATTGGAATAAAAATCACAGAACAAGGTCTCCGAGGTGGGACGCACACACATCCGCTCCTGCAGAGGCTCCAGGCCCCCGTGAGTCACCCATGCCACCTCCGGCGCAAATCCTTCCACATGGTCCTTCTCCTTCTGAAGCAGGCTCTCAGGTATGAACATGGGAAGGTACACATTCTCCACACCCGTCTCCTTGAATCTTCTGTCAAGCTCCTTTTGAATATTTTCCCAGATTGCATAACCGGCCGGTTTGATGACCATGCACCCTTTTACACTTGTATAATCAATCAATTCTGCTTTCTTCACTACATCTGTATACCACTGAGCGAAGTCCACATCCATAGAGGTGATTCCCTCCACGAGTTTCTTGTCTTTTGCCATATCCGCAGATTCTCCTTTTCACACAATTCTGAACTGATTTTCATTGTAAAAAGGTTCTGCCTGTTTGTCAAGTCAAGTCAAGTTAAATATGGAAATCTTTCCAGCACTTCGCTGCCATATTCTTCTCTGTTTTGCAGATACTGTATCTGACGGAGGTTCGTACAATGAAGAGACAAACCAAACTTTATTTTCAGAAAACAGGTATCCTTCTGGCAGTCTATCTGGTACTCCGCTTTCTGCTGCCCATAGTTCTGCCCTTTTTTCTCGCCTGGATGACTGTGGGAGTCCTTGTCTTTCTGCAGAACAGAATCCGCCTTCAGCTTGTGCCTTTGAGTATTCTCTATATTATTGTATTCCTTTTGCTTACCGGAGTCTCTGTCCTCTTCGGCTGCTGGCTTCTATATGAACCCTGCTGCCGCCTGCTGCCGGTATGCCGGAATTATTGGACACAGTTCTCTGAATACCTTGCCTGGCTTCCCGGTTCCCTGTCCGGATATGCCGCTGATGTGATGCCCTCTGCATTTTACGGTCTGTTCGGCATCTTTCTATACTTAATCTCTGTTGTGCTTTTTGCCAAGGACTGGGAACATTTCCATAAATTGCTCTACAAACTGCCTTTTGCTGCTCCGGTCTCCAACGCCGGAAGCCGAATCCTTGTCTGCGTCAAAAGCTGGATACGGGCTCAGTGCCGGATCATGCTTGTCATATCTCTGGAATGCGCTGCTGGATACTGGCTTTTGCATATCCCGGGCTTTCCTTTCTGGGCTGCTCTTACAGGTATCATTGATGCTCTGCCGGTATTCGGGACCGGAACCGTCTTCTTTCCCTGGATTGCGATTCTGGTTCTCCAGGGCGATTATACATTCGCAATGTGGCTGGGACTACTCTATCTGATCACCTGGCTCACCAGAGAACTGATGGAACCAAAACTTCTCGGCGACGGCCTGGGACTTCTGCCCATCTGCTTTCTCATGTCCGTCATCGCCGGACTGAAGCTCTTCGGTGCATTGGGCCTGTTCACCGGACCTTTTGGAGTCCTCCTGATCCGGGAACTATGGTATGAACTGGAAGCTGTCAGTTCGCCGGACAGAGAACTTCATATCTGAGGCATACTATATCCCGCGCATCCTGCCTCCTTCTTACAGTCCTTTCTTTCCTCTGTCTGCTCCCGGCAGCAAAAATGTGGGTTCTACCTGATACTGCATCTGCTCCCCTGTCTTCGGATGAGTAAAGCAAATTTTGCAGGCGCAAAGCGATAGCTTCTCCTCTCCCGCATCTGCTTTTCCATATTTTCGGTCTCCTGCAATGGGTACTCCTGCATGGGCAAGCTGTACCCTAATCTGATGATGCCTCCCGGTCAGAAGACAGATCCGAAGGAGGCTTCTGTGCTCCCACTCCTGTATAACTTCATAAGAAAGTTCACACCTCTTTGCCCCTTTCATTCCAGCCGGGACTACTCTGGAAGTATTCGTCCGTCCGTCTTTCAGAAGGTAATCCACCAAGGTTCCCTTTTCCTTTGGAGGTTTTCCACAAACCAACGCCTGATACCACTTTTCCATGTGGGTACGCCCGCTGACCTGTCGATTCAACTCTGCTGCCGCCTTCTCCTGTCTGGCCACCAGGAAAAGTCCTTCCACCGGCTGATCCAGACGGTTAATCAGGAACAGACGCAGCTCCTTACTCTCTTCTTCCAGCAGGCGATTCTGAAGCAGATGCATGACATCCGGCACAGATGCCCGGGCACTCTGTACAGGTATACCGGCAGCTTTCCAAAGGACAAAGAGAGTCTCATCTTCGTACAGAATCTTATATCGTTCCATCGCTCCATCTCCTTTCATTCCTGTCTTTTTGAAACAAAATCAGGGGCTGCGCCTGACGCAGCCCCCATCCTGTCTCAAATCTTTATAATCTCTTCAGCAGCTCCTCACGCTCCGCCTCATATCCCGGCTTACCAAGCAGTGCGAACATATTCTTCTTATAACTCTCCACTCCCGGCTGATTAAACGGATTCACTCCCAACAGATAACCGCTGATTCCGCATGCAAACTCAAAGAAGTAGAACAGCTGACCCAGTGAAAATTCGTCCTGTCTTGGGATATTCACCACCAGATTTGGTACGTTGCCGTCCGTATGCGCCAGAATCGTTCCATTCATGGCATTCTTATTGATGAAATCCACATTTCTGCCTGCCAGATAATTCAGTCCATCCAGATCCACCGGCTCCTCGCCCATGATAATCTCCTGCTCGCATTCATCTACACACAGAACAGTCTCAAACATGATTCTTGCTCCATCCTGGATAAACTGACCCATGGAGTGGAGATCTGTCGTCAGATCAACAGATGCAGGGAAGATGCCCTTCTGATCCTTACCTTCGGACTCTCCGTAAAGCTGCTTCCACCATTCAGACACATAGTGAAGACTCGGTTCATAGTTCGCCAGAACTTCTGTTGATTTTCCTTTTCTGTGAAGAATATTGCGAACTACTGCATACAACATCGCATCGTTCTTTTCATAAGGAGTATTCAAAGCAGCATCGCGGCCGCTGGCAGCGCCTTCCATCAGTTTCAGAATATCCGCTCCGCTGACAGCAATGGGAAGAAGGCCTACCGCAGTCAATACAGAGAAACGTCCTCCCACATCATCCGGAACGACGAAGGTCTCATAACCCTCCTCTGTAGACAAGCTCTTCAGAGCACCTCTTGCCTTGTCGGTGGTTGCATAGATTCTCTTCGCAGCCTCCTCTTTGCCGTACTTGTCCTCCAGCATCTTTTTAAATACACGGAATGCAATAGCCGGCTCCGTAGTTGTACCGGACTTGGAGATTACATTCACGGAAAAATCACGGTCTCCAATCACATCCATCAGATGACTCAGGTAACGGGTGGAGATACTGTTTCCGACAAAATAAATCTCAGGTGTCTTACGCACTTCTTTGGATACAATATTATAGAAGCTGTGTCTCAGGAACTCCACTGCTGCTCTTGCACCCAGGTAAGAGCCTCCGATGCCGATTACCACGAAAACTTCTGAATCGCTCTGAATCTTTGCCGCTGCTTTCTGGATCCTTGCAAACTCCTCCTTATCATAATCCACCGGAAGATCAATCCATCCGAGGAAATCATTGCCTGCTCCAGTTTTCTTAAGCAAAACTTCCCTTACTGACTCTGCCTGCGCTTCCATGTTCTTCACTTCATCCGCACCGATAAACGGTGCAGCTTTTGAATAATCAAATGTTACTTTTGCCATACTGACCTACACTCCTTTTCTGCACGAGTCCCTCTCGCTTGTATTAAAGATATTGTATCATCCAGTCATACGAAAAATCAAGTGGATGAACCCAAAAAATCGGAAAGAACTTCCTGAAAGATCTGCTCTTCCTCCTGATTCAGAACAACTCCTCCGGATGCTCCTTTGGCTGCCGGATTCGCTTCCTTCTCTTCAGGTACGCCTGTATCACCTCGTATCACCTCTTTCTCATCCTCCCCAAATCCTTCATACACGTGCATCTGTCTTGGATACAGGGTATTGGACACATAATCCAGCAGATACACCTGTGCCTGTTCCCACAGGCTGTCCGACTCGAACCAGAGAGAGACCACCCGGACCGTCGCTGCCGCCGTAGCCGCTGCCAGGAACCGGTTCAGGCAAAAGGGCCCATCATATCTCAGATACCGAAGCACCATAGCTTCTACAAATCCGATTCCCAGCACCATGCTTGTCCACCGCTCCGGCAGTTGCCTCCATTTCCCAAGTTGAATCCCGAATTTTTTCTCCTGACACAGGTATTTCTTGACAAATACTTTCATGTCATGAATGCCCACCCGGACTTCGTAGCTTTTCTCGAATTTCAGCGTCATGGCCTTCAGCATTTTTCCTTTTCCACCGTTCCCCAGCGCTGCTTCCCTGCAGAGCTTTCCAAAAAGTATCCTTCTGGTCAGCGCCAGTACAACTCCCCAGATTCCCAGCGCTATAAATTCTCCATAGTATAATGACCAAATCTGATCCATAAAATACGCCTCCCCTTGCATATGAAATTGTTGAGTTCATTATAACAGAACTAACTGCAAAGGGAGGACGAACTTATCGGTAAATTGTGACACCGGATGTCTGTTCCTGTCTGTCCTTCCGGACAGTTCCGGCACCGCATACAAACTGTTCTTTACAAACGACCTATCAGATTTTCCACCAGCGCCACGCTATGTGCAATAGCCTGACGTTCAAAAGCAGGATAATCTACAGTCGCACTGTCATCCGCCTTATCAGAAATCGCACGGATGATCACAAATGGAATCTGATTCAAATATGCTGCCTGTGCAATGGCCGCCCCTTCCATCTCTGTACAAAGTCCATTAAATTGTTCCTTAATCCGCTCCTTCACTTCTCTGCTGGAGACAAACTGGTCTCCACTGACAATCCTTCCGGTAAACACCTGAATCTCTGATGCCACTTCTCTACAGGCATCCTTCGCTTTCTCCAGAAGCTCTGGAGCCGCCTGAAAACAACTGGTTTCCATCTGTGGTATTACTCCTGGTTCATATCCGAATCCTGTGGCATCCATATCATGTTGCAGCGTATCTGTGGAAATTACAATATCTCCAATATTGATCTCGGCACTCAGAGAACCGGCAATACCTGTATTAATAACTGCATCCACTTGATATACATCCGCCAGAATCTGCGTACAGATCCCTGCGTTCACCTTGCCAATACCGCTTCGTACGATGACTGCTTCCATATGGCCGAATTTCCCTGAATAAAAATCCATAGACGCTTTCCGTAGCCGTTTCACATCTCTCAGCTTCTCCCGAAGTGCCTGTACTTCCTCTTCCATGGCCCCGATAATTCCGATTTTTTTAATCATATTTTTTGTTCCCTGCTTTCTTCCTTATACTCTGTTAACGAATGATATCCTGCCATTCCAAAAGAATCTGCTTAACCCAGGCGCAGAGCTTACTGCTGCTTTCGTTGGCAATCCGCACCACTTCTTCATGTGTATGTTTTTTCACCGCAATACCGGTCGCCATATTGGTTATGCATGCGATTCCGAGCACCTTCATCCCAAGATAATTCGCCGCAATGGTCTCCGGTACTGTAGACATGCCAATTGCATCTGCCCCAAGGCCTGCGTAGGCCCGAATCTCTGCGGCCGTCTCGTAACAGGGACCGGAAAAGATCGCATAGACGCCTTTTTTATAATCAAGCCCAAGCTTCCCTGCAGCTGTCTTAGCCTTCCTGATCAGTTCCAGTGAATATGCTTCCGACATATCCGGGAAACGTACACCGAACCGCTCGTCATTTTCTCCAATCAGAGAATTCTTTCCAAGCATGTTGATATAATCGGTCAAAATCATCAGATCTCCTGGTGCAAAATCCCTGTTGATGCCGCCACAGGCATTGGTCACAATCAGATCCCGGATCCCAAGCAATTTCATCACATAGATTGGATAAGTGACTTCTTTCATCTCAAATCCTTCATAATAATGGAATCTTCCCTGCATGGCAGCAATGGTTTCCGTACCAATCCTCCCGATCACCAGGTTTCCAGCATGTCCTTCCACATGAGAACGCGGAAATCCCGGAATCTCTTCATACGGAATCACCGTCCTGTCCTCCATCATATCCACCAGACTGCCCAGACCGCTGCCTAGGATGATTCCGATGGTCGGCTTTTGTTCCATTCTGTTCTGTACATAATCTGCAGATTCTTTCACTTTGTCATAAAATGTCATGATTTTCCCTTTCCTATCTCTATTCTTAACTGATTCATAATTCTATTATAGCCCTGACCCAATAGAGGTTCAAGAAATTTCTGAAAATACTGTTTTCCTCCTAAATATAAATATTTTTTTCATTTTCGCTCATTTTCAATCATAATATTGACTTTTTCTTTAAATCATTCTATTATATATGCAACAAAAACAATCAAACACAAAACGAAAGGGTGTAAATCATGGATCATTCAGAAATTCTATCCAAAGTTGACCACACACTTCTCTCACAGACCGCCACCTGGGAACAGATCAAGGCTCTCTGTGATGACGCCGTAAAATACAAGACCGCTTCCGTATGCATTCCTCCTGCTTTTGTCAGGAAAGCTAAAGAATATGTTGGAGATTCTCTGGCAATCTGTACCGTCATCGGTTTTCCCAATGGTTATCAGACTACAGCAACCAAAGTATTTGAGACAAAAGATGCATTGGAAAACGGAGCCGATGAGATCGACATGGTTATTCACATAGGTGCTTTAAAAGAAAAGAATTATGATTCTATTTTGAAAGAAATCTCAGAATTAAAGAAAATATGCGGCAGCCGGATCCTGAAAGTAATCATAGAAACCTGTCTGCTGACAGAAGAAGAAAAAGTCAAAATGTGTGAACTGGTAACCGGCGCCGGTGCTGATTATATCAAAACATCCACCGGCTTTTCTACTGCCGGCGCCACTTTCAATGACATCGCTCTTTTTGCAGAACAAGTGGGTCCCAATGTCAGAATCAAAGCCGCAGGGGGCATCTCCTCTTTTGAAGACGGCGAAAAATTCATAGAACTCGGCGCCTCCCGCCTGGGCACCAGTCGCCTGGTCAAGATCGAGAAAACTGTTAACTCCTGAATGTCTAAACGCAAAACAGGCCTCCGTTCCCTGCTTATTCCTGCTGGAACCGGAGGCTTGCTGCCTGTTTATTTCCTGTATCTAAACTGTAAAAAGATGAATCCCATGTTCCGCATAATATGTGAGATATACCGGCTCCACACAGGCATTCGTAATCACATTTGGTATGGTATCCAGGCCGCAGAACAGCGTAAAAGTTCTCTTATTAAACTTTCCTTCATTGGCAAGGAGATAAAGCTGATATGAATTTTGAATCAGATAATTATAAAGGGGCAGTTGAGCACGGTTCATAATGGAATAACCACAGTTCAGATCTATACCGTCTACCGTTATAAAGACTTTATCAAAATACATCTTTTCCAGAGTCTGTATGGTATATTCATCCAGAGTCTCCAGATGATTGGCCCCTGCGTGTACGTCTCCTCCCAGAAGCAACGTGGAAATCTCTGAATTTACCGCCACCTCCATTGCCCCCGTAATATTTGTTGTTACAATAGTTATATTTTCTTTTCCGCTTGCATTTAAATATCTGCACAACAGATTGCAGGTCATACCCGCGCCGATAAATACAATGTCATTGGAATTAATAAACTCGGAAGCTTTTTTGGCAATTGCATCTTTATATTCTATAAAAGGATCATATTCAGACAAAAGGGGCGAACCGGACGGACCGGAGGATACTGCTGAGATACTCTGCGCGCCGCCATGCGTTTTCTTCAAAAGGCCCTGCTGATCCAGAACACTCAGATCTCTTCGAAGCGTTGCCAGTGAAGCGCCTGTCAGTTCACTGAGATATTTTGTTGTGGCCACTTTGTTCGTGACCAGATATTCCAGAATCATTTTCTGCCGTTCCAGCGCGATCATAGCGCACCCCCAATACGAATATTCTATCTGTTTGCAATACATTTTATTATAATAGAAAAGTATTCTTGTTTCAATCACATTTTCCCTGGCACACAGACAGGTTTATTCTCTCTCTTCCCCAGCTCCCAGAATGCCACTGCACTGGCAGCTGCCACATTCAGAGAATCCACTCCTTGGGCCATGGGAATACGTACCCTGTAATCACAATCTGCAATCGTCTCCGATGCAAGGCCGTCCCCTTCTGTACCAAGAATCACCGCAAGCTTCTCCTCCGAACACAGGCAAATCTCATCAATGGGCAAAGCATCCTCTGTAAGCGCCATGGCCGCCGTCCGGAATCCAAGACTCCTGAGAAGCTTTATCCCATTTTCCGGCCACTTCCATGACTCATCCAGACAGGTCCATGGTACCTGGAACACGGTTCCCATGCTTACCCTGACAGACCTCCGGTACAGCGGATCACTGCAGCCTGGAGTCAGCAGCACCCCATCCATATTCAATGCCGCTGCAGAACGGAAGATCGCCCCCACATTGGTGGGATTTACTACATGCTCCAGGACGACAATTCGACTGGCATCTGCGCAAATCTCCTCCACAGACCGAAGCGGCGGGCGCTTCATGGCGCACAGCATACCACGGGTCAGCTTATATCCGGTAATCTGCACCAGTACTTCCATTCCGGCCGTATAGACAGGAATATCCCCGCATCGTTTTAAAAGTTCCTTTGCTTCCTTCTCCATATATTTCTCTTCTGCCAGAAAGGACAATGGCTTACAGCCGGCATCCAGCGCCCGTTCGATGACTTTTGGACTCTCAGCAATAAAGATTCCTTTTTCCGGTTCATGGCGGTTTAAAAGTTCTGTCTCCCGAAGTCGCGCATACAGGTCCAGCTCCGGTGCATGAAAATCAACAATTCGGATCACATTTTGCATGGCCTCACCCCTTTTTCATAATATATCAGATTGTTTTCGTATTGTGGAGGATCCCAAAGATTTACTTTCCTGCCATAAAAATACGACCCCGGAATCCCGAAGCCGTATCTCTTTATCTTTTTTAAATCCGTGCATCCCGCTTTGAACGTTAGACCGGAACGTTACCTGTACAGTTAACTCAGCCCAGGCACCCTTGCGGCACACAGAAGGTCCTGCTTAGTGCTGCTTTGTTCCCAACCTGACACGGTTCACAGGTTCCTGTTGCGCAAGACCCAAACATCAACGCCACTTATACAGGGCAGCTTCCGACCAACCGGCCCGGGGCGGGATATCACTCCTGCTATGGCGGATTGCAGGTACAGGGCACCGCCACCTCCCCAGCTGCACGGAAATCTTATGACAATTTCTGAATGCCTGTACAGTATATCCTGTTTTCAGACATTTGTCAAAGGCTTTTTCCGATGCAGCCGAAGTTCACGGAAAAAGTCAGACATCATGGCCGAACATTCCTCTTCCAGAATCCCTTCCGTCAGCTCCACCTGATGATTAAACTGAGGAATGTTCAGTAGGTTTAAAACAGAGCCTGCACATCCTGCCTTGGGATTACGGCTTCCGATGACCACATGCGGAATCCTTGCCTGTACAATAGCCCCGGCACACATCTGGCAGGGTTCCAAAGTAATATACATCGTACATCCTTCCAGCCTCCAGTCACCCACTGCCCTGCTTGCCTTCCGAATTGCCACAAGTTCCGCGTGAGCCAGTGTATTCTTATCTGTATTCCTCCGATTATAACCTCTGGCAATAATTTTCTCGTCTTTTTCAATCACGCAGCCAATCGGAACTTCCTGAAGCTTCCATGCCTTATGTGCCTGCCGGATAGCTTCTTTCATATATTTCTCCTCTTTTGTCAAAGGCATCTTCCACACTCCTCCTGCAATTCCCCAATCGGGGACACTGCATACACTTTTCTCCGCCTTTAGGATACAGGATAAAACGGCTTACATCCACCAGATTATCTTCCCAGTCTGCCACATAATCCTGTGCTCCATAGCCCCGGATCCATATCCCCCTTGTCTCTGAAAAGCGAATCCCTTTTTCCAGAATATTCTCCGGGTCCAAAGAACCCTGCCATTCCAGCGCCCCGTTTCTGCTCTCCAGTTCTCCCAGGCAGATTCCGATGATCCGGTCCTGACGGCCAAAATAAATATACGCTTTCCCCATATCCCGACTTCCACGACCGTATCTTTTCAGATGAATCCCGATCCTGCATCTGCCACTTCGAACCTCCGCTTTTACAAAACCGGCGTTTTTTATCTGTTCCCCTTGTTCGTAAGCATACAAATATGCGATCTGGCGTCTGTATTCCTGCATAGAATCCCCCTTTTTCCTATCTACCGGATATTCTATGCCTGTCCGAAGACAGTTATTCCAAATTTGCAGATTCTATTTATTCTGAATGTTTACCGTAAACGACTCTTTCACAGTGCTCTGCCTGTTGCAAAACTGTACCGAAAGCATTCATATCTTCCTGCAGGCAATTACACGATTTGTAAACTCTGCGAACTGCTCCAGTGTCATGGCTTCCCCGCGTATCGACTCGGAAAGCCCCATCTCCCTCAGTATCTGTATAGTTATATCTTTGGATATCCCAAGCTCCGGCACATGAGAAAGTCCATTCTGAAGTGTTTTGCGCCTCTGATTAAAAGAAGCCCGGATGACTGCAAACAACAGCCCTTCATCCTCTGCCTTTACAGGTGGTTCTTCATATGCTGTAAACCGAATCACTGCAGAACCTACTCCAGGTCTTGGCATAAAACAGTTAGGCGGCACGTTCGCCGCTACATAAGGCATGGCATAATACTGCACAGCAAGAGACAACGCTCCATAATCCTTTGTCCCGGGCCCCGCCTGCATCCTGTCAGCTACTTCCTTCTGCACCATAACCGTAACACTCAAAAGAGGAACGTGCTTTTCAAAAAGCCCCATGATAATAGGCGTCGTGATATAATATGGAAGGTTTGCCACAATCTTCACCGGCTTCCCGCCATTCTTCTCCAGAGCCAGCTGCCTTAAATCTACCTTCAGTACATCTTCGTTAATAATGGTTACATTATTGTAATCCTTCAGAGTATCTTCCAAAATCGGAATCAATGCCCTGTCAATCTCAATTGCCGCCACACCTTTTGCAGCCGACGCCAAATACTGTGTCATGGTACCGATACCCGGACCAATCTCAACCACATAATCCTCCTCCGTAATATCTGCAGCTTTTATGATTTTGTCAAGCACATGACTGTCAATCAAAAAGTTCTGTCCATACTTTTTCTGAAATACGAACCGATACTTGTTCAAAATCTCAATGGTATTCTGCGGATTCCCCAAAGTTGGAACTGGTCCCGCCATCTGCTTCCCTCCTTTCCAGCCGATAAAATCTTCTCGCATTCTCCTCTGTCACCCGTATGACTTCTTCTGCTGTTGTATGCTTCAGTTCCGCCACTGCTTCTGCCACATAGGTCAGATTCCTTGAATCATTTCTTTTGCCACGGAAAGGCACCGGAGCCAGATAAGGACAGTCTGTTTCTAGTAAAAGCTGCGAAAGTGGAGTCTCTCGTACCGTTTCCTTCAGCTTTCTTGCATTTTTGAAAGTCACTACTCCACCAATCCCCAAATAATATCCCATCTTAATATATTCCCGTGCCATCTCCGGCGAGTAGGAATAACAGTGGATAACAACTGGTACCTTCGGATTATATTCCCTCTTCAGGATCTCCATAGTATCCGCCGCCGCATCCCGGCTGTGAACAATCACCGGAAGGGAAAGCTCCCTGGCAAGTGCGAGCTGCCGGACAAACCACTTTTTCTGGACCTCATGATTTTCTTTGTTCCAATAATAGTCCAGACCGATCTCGCCGACTGCCACAATCTTCTCCTGTCTGCACTGTTCCGCCAGCCATGCAAACGTATCTTCATTCAATTCACCTACTCCATCCGGGTGCACTCCCGCTGCACCATAGACAAACGGATACTTCTCTGTCAGCCGGAGGGTTCTTCTCGTTCCTTCCAGGCTTGCTCCCACATTGACAACAATCCCCACGCCGGATCTGTTCAGAGAAGCAAGCAGTTCTTCCCTGTCCTCATTAAAAACAGGATCATCATAATGTGCATGACTGTCAAATATCATAGATGTTCCTCCTGTTCTGGCATTTTCGTTAACAGTATAGCGGTTTTACCATCTTATTGCAACCCAAAAGAAACATATAGATCCAGACAAACACCAAAGCTACAGCTGTACCTCATATTCAGCACTTGCAAATGTCAGGTACATACCATCCCGCAAAGGATACAGCTCATAAGGATTCAACTGTACCTGGTCCGCCCAAGTTCCATTGGTGGAATTCAAATCTTCCACATAGTATACTGTGCCGTCATAAGTAATTCTGGCATGAATACGGCTGATGGTCGCAGCCGGAATGCAGCCATCTACGCTGTCCTTTTTCTTTCCAATCAGAAAGTTTCCCTCTTTTACCTGAAAATCCGAATATTCTTCGCTCAGGCTCCTCAAAAACAGCCCGTCCCTTTTCACTTTCTCAAGGTATGCAGTTTCCGGAATTGATTCTTCTTTTATAAATAAAGCCGTCCCTCTTCCCATCTGATCTGCTTCTGCCACATAGTCTTCCAGTGTTGGTCCCTTTGACTTTTTCTTAAAAAAGTTCTTCCAGCTTCCGGTTTTCTCAAGTATTTCCTCCTGCACGGAAACAGACGATACTGGAGGAGAGGGAAGGATCTCCGGAACTTCCTTTTTTGTCTCTGCATATTTATGAAGAAGTTCCAGCAAACTAAAATTCGGTTCCAGTGCACTTTGGTACAGTTCATAACCAAATTCAATTCCTTCTGCATCTCCTTTATCTAGTTTTCCCAGCAGATATTCGGCCAAATCCAAAAAAGATTCTCTTATCTCCTTTTTAAATTCCGGATAATAACACAAATACAGTTTTTCTGATTTTACATTCAGATACATAGAACCAGGATTCAAGACAAAATGATCCGGATTTAGCAAATATTCCTGTGCAGATTCCAGAACCCGTAAAAGTTCTCTTAAAAGCTCTTTCAGCTGCTCAAAATTCAGTTTCCTCCGTTCATATAAAAGTTCCATACTTTGACGTCCGGTAATCTCATAATAGTACTCCGTCCGCTCCTCATGTCTCTGTATCACGCAAGGCAAAAATCCATAGATCCGATTTTCTGTAATCATCCGTACTTCATAACTCTCCGCCGCCGGACAATTCTCCTTCAAAATCATATAATTACTGTTCAAATCCCTTTTATATCGTATCTCCATCCTCTTTCTCCTCCATCGCTCTTATCCATCGACTTCTTCTGATCGTCTCACAAGGCCGTATTCTGCCAATCTCCTGCTGCACCTCAATTCCTGACACTGGAAGAAAACTGCCGCTGCCGGATACCCGGATACTGAGCCGAACCGGACTCACCTTTACTTCCAGAGATTTTTTCTGAAGCCATAAAAGCCGTTCGGATAATTTCTGTGCAAGTTCTCTTTCTGTATCTTCCTTCACCTGTACATTCGTCCTACCGTCCTGATAGCTTCCTCTTATCCCCGTCTCCAGAACAGCATGGATACAGACAGCATAATCATGGGCATACAGAGTAAAAAACACCATATAAACCATCAGCATACAGATACCCGGAATCAAAAATGCAGCCTCCACCACGTATCTGCCTTTCCTTTTCATATTTCTCCTGATAAATTTTCTGTCTTTCTTCATGTCTCCTCATTCTGCCGGCCACCTGAATACACTTTTATCAACTCTGGAACAGACACCAGACTATCACATATGCCACTGTCAGAAACGGCACCAGCGGAAGCTCTCTTCTCCGAAAACAGCATGCACAGATGGTCCCAAATCCCATCCCAAGCAACAACATCCATAAAAGTTCTACTGTTCCAAGCCACATCCCCAGTGCCAGAATCAGCCATCCGTCTCCATAACCAATCTGTTCTCTGCTGGCAAATCCCGTCCAAAGGAGCATAATCCCTGGCAGCAATTGCGGCACATGTCCTGTCATTATTGTATAAACGATTCCTGTACCTCCCAGTTCCAGGATCACCAGAAGGGATATCTGCTGTTCTTGTATATCCTCAGCCGACAGGTACAACAGATGTCCCAGAATCCACAGCTTCCCCATCGTCACATGCAACGGGAACAACAGGGACGTCCTCCTGTCTCCGACAAAGGCACCGCCATCACTGTACGTTTCAGTCCCTGGCAGCTTTTGCTGCTGTGATAACTGGTCCCATAATCTGTAATATAGACGGTGCTGCCTGTCCATCCTTTCCGGATGCAGTATTCACAGGAACTGTATCTGCCGCCGGATTGGTTTCTTTCTGTGTCCAGAACCCCGTACATAATCTGACGAACGGAAAGTCTCAGATAAGTACAGTCCCTGCTTTTATGATATACACTCCCCTCCGGTGTGAGGTACACCAAAGTTTCCCCCGCACTGTTCTGAAAAGATTCTCCTGTAAAACCGACCCATGCACGAACCACCGCCTTTTTCGCAAATAATCGGCTTCCAAAAGACAGGTAAGGAAAAGGAAGATCGATCCGGTCCGCATCATAAAGTCTTACATAAGGATCATTTTTGAAGCTCTGTCCTGTCGTAACTGCCAGTAACTCTGCCCGTTCCATTAACGATCTGCTTTCTTTTGACTGTATGGAAGTGAATGCAAAAAGATACAGAAGCGCCGTAACTGCACACAGTACAAACGGCAGTACCAAAGATGCCTCCAGGGTCATACTTCCTTTTAAGAAGACACCAAGGGAAACCCTCCTGCCTGTTCGTATATTGCCAAACAGCACATATTGTGCGCGGAGTATCTGGAGAGTTTGTTTCAATTTTTTTCTGCTGCAGAAGGGCATCCCTTTACGCCTCCTTTCTCACTCATATCCATAGCTTCTTTCCAGATAAATATCCTCTATCCATACCTGGCCAGTCAGGTAATCCACACAGTGATCCAGATGCAGACTGCCGCATCCTTCCTGGCTGCGAAGCTCACCTTCGATTACATCCATCGTCCGCATGGAAAGCGTCTCTGCAGATTCCAGCAGTAAAAACATGCAAAGACACATTTCATAGCTGATTCCTTCCTGCTTATGAGCCTGTGTATCATATCTGCCCGGATCATTCAAAACCGAAATCAGCTCCGATAAAGGCACCTGCCAGTCTTTCGTGCTTTTCATCATTGCAAGTTCACTTCCGCCTAACAGCTGCCTTACTTCCACTAGGCTTTCTCCATGAGCCCAGCTCAACAGAATCAACTGCTCCAGTCCTTTAATGACCCCCTCGTTCCCGGTTATTCCTGCAAGGGCCAGCGCCAGAACCTCCGCTTTTTCTCTCAACTCCGGATGAGTAAGCAAAAATGCATAATTCATTCCTTCCCGTATCAGAAGAAGTCTTCCAATCACTGCATCCAGATTTTCTTTGTCAGACGCCTTTCCTGCAATGATATATTCTATCTGATAATCCAGCCATCCTCCTGTTCTCTGATCTGGAAGCATCTCCTGAGCATGTTTCATGTATTCACTCAGATAACGGATGAACCATTGTTTTTGCAAAAGCTGATTTTCCATCCCCCCTGCTTTGCCTGCACCCACGGATATCTCTCTGTGAGACAGGGTATTCTCTGCTGCAATTGTTCGTTCAGATACCTGATATCCGTCCGGAATTGCCTTCGTCCATACAAAGTCACTCCACAATCCATCCCATTGTCGTGCTTCCGGATTCATCTTTTGATCTTCATCATCTTCCTCTTCATCATAATCTCTTACGCTGCCTTCATACGCTTCGCAGTCCTCTTGAAACTTTCTGCTGTGCTCCTGTGAATCATTCTGGAATAAATCCTGAAGAATCCAGTCCTCTGCCAGAGAAGCACCGGTCTTTTCCTTCATAATTTCCACAGCCTGACGGTAAAATGCAGCTCCTCCCCCATCCGTAAGGCGGACCATTCCTTTGATATCCACTCCCCGCAAGTTCAGTCCATACAGAGAACCTCCAGTATCACCTGTCAGATTATTCTCTGTAAACTTCCACAAATGGCTGCATATTTCGTCCATTCGTTCTACTTTGCCGCCAAAAGAAGTATCCAGGCAGAACAAATCGTACTGTTCAAGCAAATGAGGCTCATACTCCGAAAACAGGGAAAACATCCCTGCCTCCACTGCCTGTTCCGCCTGCTTTCTCTGATACTGCTTATGCACGGATTCCAGACAAACAAAATACAGACTTAAAAATAACAGGAATAAAAGAGACATAAAGACTGTAATCTGTCCGGCACATTTCTTAGATACTACTGCTCTGAGACACGATTTTCTCAAAGATATCATTTACCACCTCTGTAATCTGTGTTTTAAAAATAATAACCAGACCAATCAATACCACAATAATCAGAATAACTTCTACAACTCCCATACCGCTCTCATCCTGCCAGAAATTCCACCAAAGTTTTTTCAATCCCATATCGTTCTCCTTATAAAAATTCCACATCTGCTTTTCTGTTATCAGAACAGATGCCGCCTCCCTGTTACATCTGAAAGGATACAACCGCCGGATACATGATAATGATCAGAACTGTCAGAAGCATCATAAGCATTGGCAGTAAAAGCCTGCTTTCACATTCTTCTCCGATCTTTTTTGCCAGCGCCTTACGATTCTCAAAGGCTTCTCCGGACTCTTCTTTTAATAGATCTGCCAGATTCTTTGTTCCTTTTCTCAAATTCTGACTCAGTAGTGTTCCAAGCTTCAGATAAGAAGGCATACGGCATCTTGTTCCGAATCGCTCATACGCCAGTGACTCTGCAATTCCACTCTGCATCTCATGCAACGTAATGCGCATCTCTTCATATGCCACATGCCGTTCCTTGTCTGAAAGTTCTTTCTTCTCATAATGGTCCACAATCCGTTCCCATGCTTTTCTTGTACTGATCCCTGCTCCCATATACAGGCTCAGACGGCTGACAATCTCCGGATAGTCCAGCTGCATGCTCCGCTCCGTCTTTTTTCTCCCGGCCTGGGCTTCTTTTCTCTGTCCTGCAGCCACAGCAGCAAGAGTTAAAACGGTCAAAGCAAGCATCCAAAACCATCGGTCATCTGCCTTTTGATACCAGACAATTGGTTCTGCAAAGACCGTATCCGGAAGCACTACCCGGTCGTTTCTCTCCTCCTGTGCTTCCAGAAGCTCATATTCCAGTATCTGCAACTTCTGTGAGACGTCGGGATTGACCATTGGGCACAGAACCATCTGCCGTTTCCATATAATACTCTCATTCTCCAGTGACAGAACTGCCTGTATCTCTACAGAAACTGCCGTCTTCAAAGACTCATTTCCGACAGTTCCATCCGGATTTATATAATCCCAGGAATCCGGATACCATTGTATTGTCACCTGGCTGCCGGGATATACAGATGGCATGCATACATCCTGCACCACATGTTCCAGATCTTTATTATCCTGTAGAAATACCTCTTCCAGGCCTTCAAAAGCCTCCTGCAGCTTTACAATCACCTCTTCTTCACTATAGGGCACTTCTTTCAGTATGATTGTAAATGGATAGGTATCTCCTTCCAGATCAACCACCAGTTCTGTTTTCTCATCTCCTGAACCGCTCCCGGGCCGTAAAAGATAAACAAGGGGTTCTCTGTTCATGAATTCATATAGAAAGCATCCCAGGCTCAGTCCTCCACCTGCCAATGCGATCAGGCACAGTTTCGTCTTAAATTTCAATTTGCACCATCCTCTTCCCAAGCAGATATGCCCCAAAATAGATAAAAAGACATATGGTTGCCACCAATATTCCTGTCGGATTATGATATAATCCATTAAGGAATTCACCTGAACAAAGTCTTACATACAAAATTACTGCTGCCGGCATCGCAGTCATAATCTTTTGCTCATACACTTTGGAAGCAAGAATCGTTGCAATCTCCCGTCTTGTATCCATGATCTCCGCCATCTGAGCAGCTGTATTCTGTATCACTGCATTCAAGCTTCCTCCGCTGACCCGTGCTGTACAGAATACTTCCACAAAGCTTTTCACTTCTTCCACAGGGTTTCGCACTGCAAATTCCGTAAGCAACGTTTCCGGACGTTCATGATTCTCCAGCTTCGCCAGCATATCTTTCAGCTCATTGACCATAATACCTCCCTTGGGAAATATCATCTGGAGTTCCTTTACTGACTGCCCCATGGCATTCTCCACCGAATAGCCTGCAGATAAGGAAGAGGATAATAAGAGAATCCACTCTCTGAACATCTTTTGAAACTGCTCCTCCTCTTTTCGCCTTCTGGCTGCTTTACATTCTCTAACCCACAACCAGAGAAAAGGAGAGAGTAAAAATACTGCAAATGGAAAATCGTAGAACAACCATGAAAGCACCAGAATCAGAAGAAAACCTTTAAAGAGATCGACCAGCGACTCCCTCTTTATCCGCCAGTATTCCGGCACGTTGAAACTTTTCAATATTTTTCATATCTCCTGTTTTTTCCTGTATCCCGCAGATTCTGCCGGATATTTCACCGGTTTCCCGGAAGAGGAACAGTGGATTCAACGCCACCTGATCCCCTTCCATACCGGTCACTTCTGTGATTTCCAGAAGTCTGCGGCTCCTATCCCGCAGTCTTCCAAGATAAACGATCAAATCGATTCCGGACGCAATCTGTCTCCGGATCGCCTGCAGGGGCAATTCCATCCCCATAAGGACCATAGTCTCCAGACGGCCAACAGTATCCTTTGTACTGTTTGCATGGCAGGTAGAAAAGCTCCCGTCATGGCCGGTATTCAGGCAGGTGAGAAGCTCAAAGGTTTCTGCCCCGCGGACTTCACCTACGATGATTCTCGATGGACGCATCCTCAGAGATGCCCGGATCAGATCCCGAATCGT
>CAJTTI010000027.1 GCA_910579225.1 uncultured Lachnospiraceae bacterium
TGCCGGCGTGGCGGAACTGGCAGACGCACAGGACTTAAAATCCTGCGGGACTAATCTCCCGTACCGGTTCGATTCCGGTCGCCGGCATTTTATATTGTTACAAAGTTATATATGTGCGCGTAGCTCAGCTGGATAGAGCGTCTGACTACGGATCAGAAGGTCGGGAGTTCGAATCTTCTCGCGCACGTTTAAGACCATCTGTTCAGAGCAGATGGTTTTTGTTGTATGACTACTCTGAGAGAAGGAGACAGAATGAACAGTCAGGTTTTTTTAGACAGCCTCAGAAAGGCTTTGTATGGGAAGATCGATGATCGGGAATTGTCAGATCATATGAGGTATTATGAGGATTATATCTCTCAGGAAATATCAGGAGGACGAAGCGAAGAGGAGATTTTGGAAGAACTCGGGGATCCGAGGCTAATTGCCCGCACAATTGCGGAGACTTCCGGAGGAAAAGTTTCTTATAAGGAGTATACGATATCAGAAGATGGTGAGACGGAGCAGGAATCGGAATTCAAAGTGCGTCGTCTGGAGGGATGGAAGGCGAAGGCGGTGATGATTGCCGGGGCTGTCCTGGTTCTTTTGCTTCTGATTCTGGTTTTCCAGGTGATAGTGGCTCTTTTGCCCGCACTCATTGTTGTAGGCGCGGTATGGTGGCTGATGAAAAAGATACGGGATTAGCCTGATGGAATATCAGCATTGGTGTTTTCGGAATTTTGATAAAAATTCAGGTATAATTTTTGAACAGATATCTCATACTACTGCTGTAAACATTTAATACAGGAGGTCATAGATTATGAGTTCTAACAACATGAATAATTCTACCAACACGACAAATGCTAACAACTCTAAGAACAGCAGTTCCAAGAGCAGCAAGAGCTCCAGTTCCAAGAATTCTTCCAAGAACGAAAGCTCTGACAACAGCAATTACTAAGAGTGTATAACGAGACGGAGCGCGGAAACTGATGCGCTCCGTTTTCGTGTGCCCGGCTCTTTCTATGATGCATATACTAACTAATAAGAGAAAAAAGGAAAAGATTATGTCAGATATTGAAACAATCTCTGCAAAGGAAATTGACCGATATATCTTCGACCGGGCCTATCTGCTGGTGGATGTAAGAAATCCGGCAGAATACCGGAAGATGCATATTAAAGGTGCGGTCTGCATTCCCCATGAATACCTTTTGCAGCGGATCCGGGGACTTGGCCAGGCTGTGCCTGTTCTGTATTGCGACCGGGGCGGTTTGAGCATGCAGGCTGCACGGGAACTGCAGGAACACGGTTTTCGGGCCATATCGGTAGTTGGCGGCATACAGGCGTATCGGGGAAGATATCTGGAACGGGATTCCAGGTAAAGATTCCAGAAGGAAAAGATTGACATTATCATGCCATACAGATAAGATATACTTATTAAGTAGAGAACAGATGGTAAAGTACCGGAGAGGATAACGAATGAGCAAAGTTGAATTGATTGCTCCGTGCCATTTTGGGCTGGAAGCGGTTCTGAAGAAAGAGATTATGGAGCTGGGCTATGAGATCGTCCAGGTGGAAGACGGAAGAGTTACTTTCCGGGGAGAGGAAGATGCGGTCAGCCGGGCAAATGTATTTCTTCGCACGGCCGAACGGATTCTTTTAAAAGTCGGAAAAATAAAAGCAGTTACATTTGAAGAACTTTTTGATAAAGTGAAAGCGCTTCCGTGGGAAAGATATCTTCCTTCCGACGGAAAATTCTGGGTTACAAAAGCATCTTCTGTAAAGAGTAAGCTCTTCAGTCCGTCTGATATCCAGTCGATTGTAAAAAAAGCAATTGTAGAGCGGCTGAAAACCGTATATCATGTGGAATGGTTTCCTGAGACAGGGGCTGAGTATCCCATACGGATTTCCTTCATGAAGGATGAAGCAACCGTTTGCCTGGATACCACAGGCCTGTCTCTACATAAGAGAGGGTATCGGACTATGGTCAGCAAGGCTCCGATTAAAGAAACTTTGGCTGCAGCACTGATTCTGCTTACTCCGTGGAAAAAGGACCGCATTCTTGTGGACCCATTCTGCGGAAGCGGTACTTTTCCCATTGAGGCGGCTATGATCGCTGCCAATATGGCTCCTGGTATGAACCGTTCTTTTACAGCAGAGAAGTGGACGAACTTTCTGGACAGAAAATGCTGGTATCAGGCAGTGGATGAAGCTAACGATTTAATCCAGATGGAGATAGAAACTGACATTCAGGGATATGATATAGATGGGAATATGATACGGGCGGCAAGACAAAATGCAGAATCTGCCGGAGTGGAGCAACTGATCCACTTTCAGGCCCGTCCGGTCAGCGATCTAAGTCATCCGAAGAAATATGGTTTTCTAATCAGCAATCCTCCTTATGGAGAACGTCTGGAGGAGAAAGAGCATTTGCCGAAACTTTACAAGGAGATTGGAGAACGTTATCAGAATCTGGACAGCTGGTCCATGTATTTAATCACCGGTTATGAGGATGCGGAACGGTATATTGGAAGAAAAGCGGACAAAAACCGTAAAATTTATAATGGAATGCTGAAGACCTATTATTATCAGTTCCTGGGGCCGAAGCCCTTGAAAAGACGTGGACAGGGGGATGAGATGTGAAGGTCAATAAGATCATATTTGCCACTGGCAATGAAGGAAAGATGAGAGAAGTCCGGATGATTCTGGAAGACCTGGGCGCGGAGATTCTTTCCCTGAAGGAAGCTGGGATTCACGTGGACGTGGAGGAAAACGGGACTACATTTGAGGAAAATGCGAGGATCAAAGCTACAGAGATTATGAAATGCTCAGGAGAGATTGTGCTGGCAGACGACTCGGGACTGGAAGTAGATGCGCTGGATAAAGAACCGGGCATCTATTCTGCCAGATATATGGGATATGAAACTTCTTATCATATCAAGAATCAAAATCTTGTGGATCGTCTGGAAGGGAAAAAGGGATCAGAGAGAAGCGCACGGTTTGTCTGTGCCATCGCGGCTGCACTGCCGGATGGAAGAGTGCTGACCACAAGAGGGACGATGGAAGGCGAGATCGGATACGAAGAAAAGGGAGAAAACGGATTTGGCTATGACCCGATCTTCTATCTTCCGGATTATGGATGTTATTCGGGCGAGCTCTCTCTTGAGATCAAAAATGAGCTCAGTCATAGAGGCAAAGCACTGCGCCTGATGAAGGAAGAATTAAGAAAGCTGAAAGAGGAACCATGATGAAGATACTGATCGTCAGTGATACCCATGGCAGAGAGGAAAATCTGAGAAAAGCACTGGAGAAAACTGGACCTATAGATCGTCTGATTCATCTGGGAGATGTGGAAGGTTCGGAAGAGTATATTCGAAGTCTGACGAATGCGCCGGTCAGTATGGTTGCAGGAAATAATGATTGGTACAGCCAGCTTCCCATGGAAGAGATTTTGGAGATTGGACGTTATCGGGTGCTTTTAACTCATGGCCATCGTTATTACGTAGGGGCGGGGCATGAGGGACTGATCGAACAGGCAGCGCAGAAACAAGTGAATATTGTTATGTACGGACATACACACTACCCATGTCTGGTGCATACGGAAGAGCTCACCATATTAAATCCCGGGAGTCTGTCGCTTCCAAGGCAGGATGGACACAGGCCGAGCTATATCCTGATGGAACTGGACAGGGAGGGAGAGGCACATTATCATATCTGCTACCTGGGGACGAAGCCGGAACGGCGGTTCTGGTTCGGCAGCAGGTGACAAAAATGGATTTGCAAAGACACAGACGCAGGAAAACCGCACTAAAAGTAATAAAGATCGCAGTGGGAAGCTGTATTGCTGTGGGATTTGCACAGTTTTTGGGGCTTCAATATGCAGCTACGGCAGGAATCATCACACTTTTGACAGTGCAGGATACCAGGAAGGATACCATACAGCTGGCAGCAGAGCGCTTTCTTTCGTTTCTTTTGTCTGTGCTGTTTGTTTTTCTTTGCTTTCATTATACAGGAAAGCTCAGCTGGGTGAATTATGGAGTATATATTTTCCTGATGGTGAATGTCTGCTACTGTTTTGGCTGGCAGAATACAGTGTCTGTCAATGCAGTTATGGGGACACATTATCTGATGACTCCGGATTACAGTCTGAATTTTGCCGTAAATGAACTGATGCTGATCATGATTGGAACAGGTCTGGCGCTGGCCATGAACTGGAAGATGCCAAACAGCCATAAGGTCATCAAGTCAGAGATTCGGAAAGTGGAGAACAGTATGCAGCAGGTGCTTCGGGAGTTTGCACTTTATCTGGAAGGCGGGCTTGGAGAAGAACATGTCTGGCTTGACTTGGACAGGTTGGAGGAGCGTATTCTTGAGGGAATGGAACATGCCCGTGAATATGCGCAAAATACGTTATCAAAATCAGACCGGTATTATGCGGAATATATGGAGATGCGGCTGCATCAGTGCGCGATTTTACAGGCGCTGCGGCATCGAATATGGAAGATGCAGGGGATGCCGAGCCAGGCTCAAACAGTCAGTCATTATCTGGAACATCTTGCAGATTATGTACATGAAGAAAACATACCGGACAGACAAAGAGAAGAACTGCAGGAAGTGTTTGAGCAGATGAAGCAGCAGGCCCTTCCAAAAGACAGAGAAGAATTTGAAGCCAGAGCAATTCTTTATCATGTGTTGTTGGATCTTGAAGATTTTCTGCTTTTGAAACAACAATTTGCGGATCAGCATATCCGGAAACAGGAGATAAAAGGATGAAATATTTGATAATCGGAGCCGGAGGGACCGGCGGCTGCATCGGGGCATACATGACAGAGGCGGGAAAAGATGTGACGATGATTGCGCGGGGAGCGCACCTGGCGGCCATACAGGCAGAGGGGCTCCATATGGAGACGACCAGGAAGGGAAATTATACAGTGAAGCCGGTGAATGCTTGCGATATGGAACATTATGAGGAGCACCCGGATATCATTTTTGTATGCGTGAAGGGATATTCCCTGGATGAGACAGTGCCGTTTATCCGAAGGGTGGCCAAACCGGAGACTGTGGTGATTCCAATTTTGAATATCTACGGCACCGGAGGCAGACTTCAGGAGCAACTGCCGGAGCTTCTGGTGACAGACGGATGTATCTATATTGCAGGAGAGATTAAAGAGCCGGGGCGCCTGTGGCAGAACGGAGATATTTTCCGGGTGGTGTTCGGCGTCCGGGATCCATCAGAGTACCGGGAAGTCCTGGCAGAAGTAAAGAAGGATCTGGAGGACGGCGGGATCACGGCAGTGTTGTCTGATCATATCCGCCGGGATGCCCTGCAGAAATTTTCCTACGTGTCTCCGGCGGCGGCCTGCGGGCAGTATTATGACGCCATGGCAGGGGATATGCAAAAGCCGGGAGAAATCCGGGATACATTTGCAGCGTTGATCCATGAGATTGATGTGCTGGCAGATGCCATGGGGATTCATTTTGAGGTGGACATCATACAGACGAATCTGGATATTCTGGACAGTCTGACGCCTGAGGCGTCCACATCCATGCAGCGGGATGTGAAGAAAGGAAAAGCATCGGAGATGGACGGACTGATCTTCGAGGTGGTTCGCATGGGACAACAATATGGAGTGGATCTGCCGGTCTATAAGAAGATTGCACGAAAGCTCCGGGAGGATATTTTACAGGGCAGGTAGCGGCGGATTCAGAATCAGGGCGGTATATTGGGTCGGCGGAAAGAAAAGTTATTGACATATGTCAAAAATGGAATATAATAGGGGTACAGGCAGAGATCCGGAGAGTCCTGGCCGGTTGAGTCGGCGGTGGGACAGATCACAGGATTGCTGTGGGCAATCGGAGGTATGAGGATGCCAAGACCATGCAAAAGAAGGCGTATTTGTGCCAGGCCTGACTGTGAGCGTTTTGGTCCGATGGGCAGCAGAGTGCAGGGAGAAGGGGTCACCATGACGCTGGACGAGTTTGAATGCATCCGGCTGATGGACCTGGAACACCTGACGCAGGAGCAGTGTGCGGCGCAGATGAAGGTGGCGCGGACTACCGTGCAGGCGATTTACAGCAGCGCCAGAGAGAAGCTGGCGGAATGTCTGGTGCAGGGAAAGGAGCTTTTCATCGCAGGAGGTAATTACACGCTGTGCGAAGAGCGCAGGGGCTGCTATCGCAGACATTGTATGGAGGTTGCCGGAGAAGAAGAAGGAGGGGATCGGACAATGAAGATCGGTGTAACTTACGAAAATGGACAGATTTTTCAGCATTTTGGACATACGGAGCAGTTCAAGGTATATGAGGTACAAGATGGCAAAGTGGTGTCTTCTCAGGTGGTGGATACCAACGGAAGTGGACATGGGGCACTGGCAGGATTTCTGCAGGAATATCAGGTGGAGACGCTGATCTGCGGCGGTATCGGAGCGGGCGCACAGAACGCATTGGCAGCAGCCGGGATCAAACTGTACGGAGGAGTGTCCGGAGATGCAGATACAGCAGTGGAAGCGCTCCTGAAAGGAAATCTTGACTATAATCCTAACGTGCGCTGCGATCACCATGGAGAACACCACGGCGGGAGCTGCGGAAACCATGGCTGTGGGGAGCATACCTGCGGGTAATACCCGAATGCACAGAAAATAAAAAGATCCGGAAAAAGAATCTTCGGCTTTGGGGCCAGAAGGTTCTTTTTTTGACGGGACTTTTTCCTTGAAAACAGGGCTTCTTAATAGTATACTGAAATGAATAAGAGATACCGTGTGGAGTGAGAAATTCCCCTGGCGTGATCGGTACGGGAAAAACGCGGTTCAGACAGGAGCAGACAGAACCATGAAGCGTGCAACTTTCGAAGACCTTCTTGCCGGGAAGCGGCAACTGGACTACCGGCAGCAATATGCCTATATCACCGGACTTCTGGAAGCGGGCCGGATCAGGCCCCTGAAAGCGTCTGGCAAGAACGGCAAGAAGCCGGCGCTTTACCGGGAATACTGGCTGGTGGAGGAGAAGGAAGATATAAGCCCGCTGCTGGAGGAGCTTCGGTATCGGCTTGTGCCATCTATTTCCATTGATTATTACCTGGCCCATCCGGAGGTATATGGTCAGGAGCGGTTCTGGGTGCTCCTGCTGGATGCGTGGCTTCGGGAGAAGAAGGACGGATACCTGTATCCGGAATCTGTCAACGAGCGCAGCTTCGAGATCTGGGGACGGGAGAAGTTCCTGACAAAAGAGCAGGGAAAGAAGATTCTGAAGCACTGCGGAATCTCCATGGAAGAGCTTGGGATCTATGAGACGACAGAACCGCTTTCTTATTATGCACATACGAGGACAGTCCCGCAGAATCTGCTGATCCTGGAGAATAAGGATACCTTCTACAGCATGCGCCTCCACCTTCTGAACGGACAGGAGAGGATCTTTGGTATGCCTGTGTGTACGTTGATCTATGGCGCCGGCAAGGGGATCCTGCGTTCGTTTCAGGATTTTGATCTCTGTGTGGAACCCTATATGACGGACAAGCGCAACCGGATCTGGTATTTCGGCGATCTGGATTATGAAGGGATCGGTATCTGGGAGAAGCTTTCTGAATTATGTCAACCACGAAGAGAGATACATCCGTTCTGTCCTGCTTATGCGGCCATGCTTCAGAAGGCGGGGCGGATAAAGCTCCTGCCGACTACGAAGGAGCAGCAGAACCGGAATATCGGGGATGGATTCTTTCGGTTTTTTCCGAAAGATACGGTGGAACAGATGAAGCAGATTCTGGAAAAGGACACCTACATTCCGCAGGAAATCCTGAATATTACGGATTTTGGCGGAATTTGAAAACACAGAGTCTTTGACCCCATATCTGCGTAGTGAAGAGAAAAGGAAGGAACCCATATGCAGTACGATTTTCTGAACCATTTTCCCCGCCGTATGAAAAGCGTCGGGCTTCATTTTATGCTGATCCAGAACAGCATCCAGAAGACTACCTGGAAGCAGTACGGTTTTACTTCCGGTGCGGAGCAGATCAATATCATCTATGCGGTCCTTCTCTATATCATGGAGCAGTCCCTCAGGGAGGAAACTTGTACCATGGATGATATTGGCGCCTATATTGATACTGTCAATGTGCAATATTTCCGGAAAAGCATGAATTATGACCAGTGTAAGCAGCTGGGAGACTTTATCGTCAATGTGATTCTTTCCAACGAAGGAAGGGCCATGTATTTTAAAGGCTTTGACTTTCAAGAGAATGATTATCAGAATATGCATATCAGTTACGTGGCCAATCGCATCGTCTATGTGGATCAGGAATTTCGGCGTACATCTTATTATCTCACCGATGACGGGTACAATCTGCTGCTCTCCACTCTGGAAATTGAAAATAACATGAAGCTTACAGTTCACGAGATGATCTTTCAGATGCATCTGGAAAAGCAGAGTTATGACAGGGCTGTGGATGAGATTAAAAATGTCTTCAACTTGATGCGGGTACAGCTGCAGAAAATCCAGGACGCCTGCAGTAAAATCCGCCGGAATGCGCTGAATTATTCTGTGCGGGATTATGAGACGATTCTTCTGGAAAATCTGGATACAATCCAGGACACCAAGCAGAAGTTCCAGAACTATCGGAAGATGGTGAAGAGCAGGGCCAGAGAGCTGGAGGACAGGAACATCAACGTACAACAGCTTCTTCCCAAAGAGGAAGAGAAGCTGAATCATCTGCGGGAGATTGAGTCTTATTTAAACCGGACCATTGATGAGCATCAGAAGATTCTGAGCAGTCATTTTGATCTGAAAGCGCTCTACACAAGGGAGCTGGAGCAGCTTTCTCAGATGTCACTGATCCGGCGGTTCCCACTGAGATCTGGGTTGTATGACAAGGTTCTGAAGGATGCGGATACCCTCACCAGACTGGATTATTTTCTGCGGCCTTTGTTTAATCAGGATATGGAGAAGACCTATAATCTGAATAAAGCGTTTCAGCTTCAGCGTCCGGTCCGAAGGAGAGCAGAGGCGGACAGTGAGGAAGAACTGGATTTTGATGAAGAGAGCTGGAGACAGGAAAAGGAGCAACATCGTCAGGAGAAGCTAAAAAAATACGAGGGAAGTCTTGGATGCCTTATCCGCCATGCGTCCGGGAAGGACGGTATCTCCCTTCTGGAACTGAGCAGTCAGATGGGGGAAACAGAACGCGCGGAGCTGATTCCGGATGTGGATATTTTCAAGGAAGTTATGGTGGAGCTGATTAAAAACAGGGAGATCGATCTGACGGTTCTTACGAAGGAACGCAGCGAATATATCCAGGACAGTACAGAGGATTTCCAGTTAAATGATATGCTCCTGAAGCTGGCGGATGCGGAGGCAGAAGCGGGGAATAAACGGATCCGCAGGATTCATATATCCAGGATTGAGGATGGGAGTACGGCGGTTTTCTCCGGGATCCCGGACGGAGAAGGAAAGAAAAGAGAGATCCGATGTTCCAATGTGCGGCTTCGGGTGTTCAGAGAGGAATGATAGTTATGGCATATGAACTTCATACAGTCAGGCTGAGCCAGGAGATCTTTTATTATTTGCTGGAGCACCATGAGTTAAAAGAAGAGGAGGAAGAGTCGCTCTACCGGGCGTATACGGAGCAGGAGGACGTACAGAACCTGGTAAAATCCCAGGGAGAGATTGCAGACAGTAGCATTGAGCGGTACGGGGATGTTATCTATCTGATTCCAAAGGAAGAAAATGATTATCTGGGATTTTCCAAGGGTCAGCTGAAGAGTATTCTCTGCCGTTCCGGAGCTACGGATAAAGATTATTATTTGTCCCAGTTTGTGATTCTGACGCTTCTGGTGGAATTTTATGACGGTCAGGGGAGCAGCAGTAAGGCCCGGGAGTACATTCGAACCGGGGAGCTGCAGAACTGTATTTCTGCCCGTCTGAAGGAAGGTGCGGAGCAGATGGACGAGGAGGAAGAAGAGCGGCACGGCATCGCGTTTTCGGATATGCTGCAGGCATATGAGGCGTTGAGATCTGACGAAAAGGGTTCCAGGGCGAAGACGACCAAGGAAGGATTTCTCCATTATATTCTGCTCTTTCTGGAAAGGCAGGGCCTGATAGAGTACGTGGAACAGGATGAGATGATCAAGACGACCAAAAAGCTTGACAATTTTATGGACTGGAACCTCCTGAATCAGAACAACTATGGGAGGGTCCTGAAGATATTGGGGGTAAAAAGAGATGAGTAAGATCAATACCGTCCGGCTGATCAACGTCAATTATAACAACAATGCCATTCGCATCAGCGATGAGACCTTTCATTTTCAGGGGGAGAGCACTCTCTTATCCCTTCGAAACGGCGGCGGGAAATCAGTGTTGGTACAGATGATGACCGCGCCTTTTGTCCACAAGCGCTACAGGGATGCCAAGGACCGGCCCTTTGAGAGCTATTTTACCACCAGTAAGCCGTCGTTTATCCTGGTGGAATGGGTGCTGGACCAGGGGGCCGGGTATGTACTGACCGGTATGATGGTTCGCAGGAGTCAGGAGGCGGAGACGGAGAACGATGAAGGGCTGGACATGGTGACGTTCATCAGTGAATACCAAGAGCCGTGTCTGCAGGATATCCATCATCTGCCGGTGGTGGAAAAAGGGGCGAAGGAGATGGTCCTGAAAAATTTTGCAGCGTGCAGGCAGATGTTTGACAGCTGGAAAAAGGACAGTTCCCTTCGCTTTTTCTGTTATGACTGTACAAACGCTGCCCAGTCCAGACAATACTTTGACAAACTGATAGAATACCAGATCAATTATAAAGAGTGGGAGTCGATTATCAAAAAGGTGAACCTGAAAGAGTCTGGTCTGTCTGAGCTCTTCTCCGACTGCCGGGACGAGAAGGGGCTGGTGGAGAAATGGTTCCTGGATGCGGTGGAAAGCAAGCTTAACCGGGAGAAGAACCGGATGAAGGAATTTCAGAACCTGCTGGAGAAATATGTGGCCCAGTACCAGGACAATCAGGCAAAGATCCGGCGCAGGGATATCATCCGTCTGTTCCGGGAGGAAGCGGGTCCCATCCGGGAGCAGGCAGAGCAGTATCAGGCAGAAGAACAGAAGGAAAAGAAACAGATGCATCTGCTAGCTCGCCTGATCGAGGAGCTGAACAGCCTGAAAGGGCAGTCGGAGGAAGCATACAAGGCAGTTCTCGGGAGAATGGATGTAATCCTGGAACAGATCGCCAGGATTGAGTACGAGAAGCTGTCCGGGGAGCTGTATGGACTGGAGGAAGAGCTTCGTTATCATATGAGCAACCGGGATATGATTGAGACGGAGCAGGACGCATTGAAGCGGGAAGCAGAGGAGGTGGAGCACAGGCTCCATCTGCTGGCATGTGCCAGGCAGCAGGAGATCTTGTCAGAGATCCGGACAGAACTTCTGGAAATTCGACAGAGAATCCAGATATCCAGGCAGGAGGAAGCAGACCTTGCACCGGAGCGAAATCGGATCGGCAGGATTCTGTACAGACATTATGAACGGGTGGTTACAGGAAATGAAACTACTATTCGGAGAAACCGGGAGCAATACAAAGCCATGAGCGCGCAGGCAGTGGTGGAAAAGGAGAAACTGTCCGGGTATGAGTACTCTCTCAGGGAAGAGGCATCCAGACAGGGAGCTTTGAGGAGTAAAGCGGAGTCTTATGACCGGCAGGAGGAGCAGTATAACCGCATCTATGGAGAATCACTTGTCCGGAACATTCTGGGAGAGTACGAGCCAGGTACGCTGGACATTCGCAGGCAGGGGGCAAAGAAGGAGCTGGAGGAGTACGTCCGCCATCGTCAGAGAAAGAAAAAGCAGCAGGAAGCTGGAGCAGAGCGGCTGAAAAGCCTGGAGCGGAGCCTGCAGGACCTGCATACGGAGCAGGTGCGCAAGGAGGCGGCAAAAGAGCGGCAGGAGGAACTGAAAGCAATTTATGATGAGGAATTGAAAGCCCGGAAGGTGGTGCTTCAGTATCTGGGCCTTCCCGAAGAGGCTCTCTTTGAAACCAGAGAGATCCTGCAGAGCTCCGGCAGAAAATTAAAGGAGTTGGACGGTATGCTGCAGAACCTGTATCGGGAGGAGGAGCAGCGTAAGAAGGAGCACCGGCAGCTGACGGAAGGGCGGACCCTGGAGCTGCCGGAGGCTTTGGAGGCAGAGTTTCTGGAGCTTGGAATGCCCATTGTTTATGGTATGGAATGGCTGCAGAAAAACGGATATACAGAAGAGCAGAACCGGGAGCTGGTGCACAACCATCCGTTTCTTCCCTACGCCCTGATTATGTTAAGGAAAGAACTTGACAGGCTTGTGAACAGTAAGGGAGAGGTCTGCACCTCTTTTCCGGTGCCTATTGTGGTGAGGGAAGAGCTGGAGGAAAAGTCTCCGGACGAGGCTGGCAGCGTTCTGCATTTATTGAGAGTTCATTTTTACATGCTGTTTAATGAAAATCTTTTAAATGAAGAGAAGCTGCGTCTGCTGGTGGAGGAAAAGGTCCGGGAGATCCGGAAGGTGCAGGAGTCCATTGAGATACGCAGAAGAGAATATGATGAATATTATGAGCGGCAGGAGCTGGTGAGGAATCAGTCTGTCAGCAGAGAACAATACGACAAAAATGAAAAATGTCTGCTGGCTCTTTCACAGGAGATGAAAGCAGTGGCAGAGAAGATCCGGCTGGTGTATAAGGAACAAAATGGGCTGGAGCAGGAATTAAAGTCTCTGGAACGGGAGTTAAAAGACTCAGAAAAAGAGATGCTTCGACTGCAGAGGCGGCAGGAGGATCTGGAACAGCTCTGCAGGGATTATGCACAGTACGAACAGGACCGGCAGGAGCTGGAGAGGTGCGGGCGCAGGATCAAACGTCTGGAAGAACAGAAAATGCTGGCAGAGACCAGTATGGAGCGACTGAATGAGAAACAGAAGTCACTGGATCTGGAAGCCAGCCGTCTGGAGATGGAGAGCAGACAGCTAAAGGAAAAACAGCGTATATATGAGAAGTATGAGGGGGATGAAGGGGAGCAGATGGTCGTTTCCAAGGAAGCACTGGATGTGGAACTTCTGGAAGCACGGTATCTTGCCATCACCGGCAGCTTGTCCCAGGAACTTCGCAGTATGGAGGAGCAGGAGAGCCGCACTGCCAAGAGATACGAGTCCGCAGCGGAGGACCTGGAGCATGCAAGGCTGCGCTATCATCTGGAGCCGGAGGCATGGAAGGAGACGCCATATAATAAGAAAGAAGAGCTTCATCAGGAAGTGCTTCTGGAGGACTGCAGACGGAAACAGGAGCAAAAGCAAGTATTCTGGACCGAAGCGGTAAAAAACATTGCAGTGGCAGAACAACGGAAGAAAGACTGTGTCCGCCGGATACAGGAGACATGCGGAAAGGAAGAACCTCTCCCTAAGAGCGAGATTCAGGAGCAGGATTACGAGGCCCGGAAAAAAGAACTGGAGTATCAGAGAAAGGAACTTCGAAAAGAAGAAGAGAAGTTAAAAGAACGTCTGCAGGGCTATGAGGAAAACCTGACGGCTTTGTCCGAATACCATGATTTTCCCTTGGGCGAGCCTGTCGACTGGGAGAGGAAACCAGCGGAAATGGACCGGCAGGAGCTGCGGGATTTCCAGGGGATTCAGGTCCGGGATTACCGCCAGAGCATGCAGTCCAGGCAGCAGGCAAAGAGCAGGCTGGAGCAGGTGCTGAACCGGGTGGTGCGTATGGAGGCGTTTCAGGAGGATTTTTATCGGAAGCCCTTGGAAGCTATGCTGGAACTGACGGGTGAGGCAGGACAGGTTCTGCGTCAGCTGTCCACGACGCTGTTGTCCTATGAGAGCTTGATGGAGAAACTGGAAGTGGATATTTCACTGGTGGGGAAGGAAAAAGAAAAGATCGTGGAGCTTTTGGAGGATTATGTGAAAGAGGTCCATCAGAATATAGACCGAATCGACGTCAACTCCACCATCAGCATTCGGGAGCGTCCGGTGAAGATGCTGAAAATTCAGCTTCCCCAGTGGGAAGAGAATGAGAATCTTTATCATCTGCGGTTGCAGGATATGATTGATGAAGTGACCCAAAAAGGACTTCAGATCCTGGCGCAGAACGGAAATGCCCAGGAGTATTTCGGGACACAGCTCACTACGAGAAACTTGTATGATACGGTGATCGGCATAGGAAATGTGCAGATTCGTCTGTATAAGATCGAGGCTCAGCGGGAATATCCTATCACCTGGACGGAGGTGGCGAAGAACTCCGGTGGTGAAGGGTTCCTGTCTGCGTTTGTGATCCTGTCCAGTCTCCTTTATTACATGCGGAAGGATGAGACGGATCTCTTTGCGGATCGAAATGAGGGAAAAGTGCTCCTGATGGATAATCCTTTTGCGCAGACCAATGCGGCCCACCTTCTGAAGCCTCTGATGGAGGTGGCAAAGAAGACCAATACCCAGCTCATCTGTCTGACCGGACTTGGAGGCGAGTCTATCTACAGCCGGTTTGACAATATCTATGTGCTGAATCTGATCGGGGCCAGTCTGCGGAGCGGGATGCAGTATCTGAGAGCAAAGCATCTTAGAGGCGGTGAGCCCGAGACCATGGTTTTGTCTCAGATCCAGGTAATGGAGCAGCAGGAGCTGATTTTTTAAGCAAGTGAAAATATGATTATATTTATGGGATTTGTCGTTTGTTGTGAATCAGAAGTGCCTGTTGACACAGACTGTGTACAGGCAATGTCTGACTGATATGGCGGGAGAAAAAGATAATGAAAAAATTCAGGATTTTATGTTATGGGGATTCTAATACTTATGGGTTTATTCCGGGGAGAGGCGGCAGGTATAACTGCCACACCCGCTGGCCCGGACGCCTGCAGGAGCTGTTGGGCGGCGGATATCAGATAATAGAAGAAGGACTGTGCGGCAGGACGACTGTCTATGAGGACAGGACGGAGCCTGGCAGGCGCGGCCTGGACCAGATACAGAATGCGGTGGAGAAAAATAGTCCGCTGGATCTTCTGATTATTATGCTTGGAAGCAACGACTGTAAGGTGCAGTTCGGGGCGTCGGCAACGGAAATCGCGGAAGGGCTTCGGCAGGTGGCAAAAAAGGCGAAGGACGACCGAACAGAAAGCTTTCGTATACTTCTGGTGGTTCCAGCAGCTATGACGGAGCGGGTTATGCACAGCGGCTTCGGGACGGAATTCGACCGGCGGTCGGTGGAAGTATCAAAGGAACTGGCACGGGAGTATAAAGCACTGGCGGAGAAATATGGATGGGGTTTTCTTGATGGTACAAAGGCAACACAGGTCAGCGAGATCGACGGACTGCATCTGGACGCGCAGGGGCATGGGAGGCTGGCGGAGGCAGTATTGGAATGGATAAAGAATATGTTGTAATGAAGGTTGCCAACCACTAAAATATGCAGTCAAAGAATATACAAGATACAATCAGATAAAATATAAAGAAAAGAGGGAAAAAGGAATGAAGATCATGTCCAAGATTATAGATCATAGAATTAATAGTATTAATTTGTATGTAGAAACTACTTTTGGAGAGTATTTAAGTTTTGCTGATCAAATAATTAAAAATAATGAACTGCAGAGAAAAAGAGTGAAGACCTCTAAAAGTGTATATTCGCTTTTGAAAGACGACTTAAAAAAGGGTTGTGTGATGCCGCCGCTTGTATTGGCAGTGACACAGACGGACGTCATTGATGCAGATGAAATTGATGAAGATGAACTGTTGGAATATATAAAAGAAAATACAGAAGATGTCCTTATTTTGGACGGTCTGCAGAGAACCTATACATTATTGGATGCCAGAAGCGAGATGGAAAAAGAAGGCAGGAAAAAAATGAAAAAGTTTCTGGAATATTCATTGCGCCTTGAAATATATGTGGAAATCAACAGATTTGGAGTTCTGTATCGAATGCTGACGCTGAATACAGGGCAAACACCAATGTCTCTGAGGCATCAATTGGAAATGCTGTACAGCGATATGCTGGATACAGAGATTGAAGGTGTAACACTGATACCAGACAATGAAGGAAAAGCAGACCCTGATGAAGGACAGTTTGTATTTAAGAATGCAGTGGAAGGATTTAATTCCTATATGGGGCGCAACGAGCTTCCAATTGACCGACAAGATTTATTGGAAAATATTAAAATGATGGAAAATATGTCAGAAGAAAATGTTACTGATGATCTGTTTAAGGAGTTTTTGGAAGGATATATTAAGGTATTTAATACACTGAGGAAAATAACAGATGAATATGTTCTGACGAAAGAGGATGCACAAGAGTATGAGATTAGCGAGTCACCGTTTGGGAGGAAGGTAAGCAAGATATTTTCCACTTCACAGGCTCTGACCGGATATGGAGCTGCAGTTGGGAAAATGAAAGATAATGGGGTAATCACGGACATCAAAGACATTACGGGCATGCTGCGCAGGCTAATTCAGAAGAATGATGGATACGAGTGGTTTTTAGAGATGCTGCTTAAATTTGACAGGATAAAGGAATCTTCTAAAAAAATAGGAAATGCGCAAAGAATGTTTTTTCATTATTTTTTCAGAGAATTATTTAATAAAGAAAGTGACTCCTACCTGGATCTTGAGGAGGCTGTGGAAAATGGGTACAAAAAATATAACAGTCAGGTAAATTAGATATGCTGATTAAATACAATGAAACAGGAGAGATAGTTACTTCCTGGAAGTACAACAAAGACAACAACGTATTTGAAATTTTCTCAAATGATAAAGAAAAAATTACCGAGTATGATCCGGTACTTGCTTTAGATGAAGAATACAACCCTGATAATTTTAAACTGGTCATTCTATACAATAAAAGGGAAGACTGTACGGAAAACAGTATCTATCAAGTACTGGTAAAAAACCAAAGAATTGGATGGATTTTCCCGGTACAGGCCCTATTATCGCAGGATCATGATTATGCAAAGAACAGCTTTTTCTTAAAATATGCGTATGTTGCAATATGTCTTCTCCTGGAACAGATAGAAGATAAAAACAGGGGGGCTTTTGATGGGGCTTTTTATCTGGAAGATTTTTATGAGAGTTCTGACAACGTTTTAGTCCTAGATAACGATAACTGTAGTAAAATTCAGGACTTTAATTTAGATGATTATGTGGTTAGTCTGTATAAAAATGGGTATTCGTTTACAGGTCAGGGCAATCTATACTCGGAAATTGATCTGCCCGATAAGGCAATAAAGTTGTCAGCACAATCAAAAGAATTAAGTGGGATACCATATATTGTTGAGTTATTTAAAAAACAGATACCAGCAGAACGTGAAGCGTTTGCCATGTTCTATACATATTATCAGGTTATAGAGATACTAATATCTGTTGTTTTTGAAATTAAATTTAAACAGATATTGGTTGATTTGAATGAAGATGCGGATAACTTATTTGACAAGCGCGAAGAATTAAACGATATTGCTTCAGAAAAGAACAGAATTAAATGGTTATTTTCAAATTATGTAAATATAAGAACAGATGAGAAAAATGCATTAAGTCATGCCTGTGTGGAATTGCTTAACAGTTGTGGAAAAAGATCATCCCAAAAGGTAGCGGAGGACCTTTACCAGGTACGCTGTCTTCTGGTTCACAAATTGTATATTTTAAATGATGCGGGAAGAGTTATTCTCCAAAGATTAAATCATTTGTTTTTAGATGTGTTGATGGACATTATATTAACATTTGATGCATCCAGAGCAAATATGAAATCATAGATTGCCTATCATCTGGAAGTTCCTGTTCGGGAAGAACTTTACAATTATATAAGAGGAGAGTAATGAAATATGACAACCAGAAAACAGGCGGTCACATATTGCCTCACCTTTCCTCACACCTACGAGGATTACCCATTTCACGATTCGAACTGGACTTGTATGCGAATCCGGACCAACAACCGGATCTTTGCCTGGATCTATGAGCGGGAAGAACATATTTGGGTCAATGTGAAATGTGATCCCCAATGGCGGGATCTATGGCGGAAAACCTATGAGTCGGTAGTACCGGCTTACCATATGAATAAGAAGCACTGGAACTCTCTGATTCTGGACGGGAAGATCCCGGAAGATGACATTCGGAGGATGATTGCGGAGAGTTATGATCTGTGTGTGAAACAATAAGAATGTCAGAATTTTCCCTTTACAACAGAACGTATGTTTGCTATAATGAGAAAAGGAACAAATGTTCTAGTTTGGGAGGAAGAGATGAGCTTATGGAGTATTGGATAGAACAGCAGATGGATCTGGAGCAGAAGCTTGGGATCCTGGCAGATGCCGCAAAGTATGATGTGGCCTGTACATCCAGTGGTGTGGAACGAAAGAACACAGGAAAAGGACTCGGGAACTGCATTGTACCGGGGATTTGCCACAGCTTCAGTGCAGACGGCAGATGCATTTCGCTTTTGAAGATTCTGTTTACCAATGAGTGTATTTTTGACTGTAAATATTGTATTAACCGGCGAAGCAATGATATTCCCCGGGCTTCTTTTTCTCCCGGGGAGGTTTGTGATCTGACTATGGAATTTTACCGGAGAAATTATATTGAAGGACTGTTTCTGAGCTCCGGGATCCTTGTCAGTCCCAATGTAACTATGGAACTTTTGTATCAGACACTTTACCGGCTGCGCAAGGAGTATCATTTTCAGGGATACATTCATGTGAAAGCCATACCGGGAGCAGATGCAGAGCTGATTGAGCGGACTGGTTATCTGGCGGACCGGATGAGTGTAAATCTGGAGCTTCCGACGGCAGAGGGATTGCAGGCGCTGGCGCCTCAGAAGAAGCGTTCAAGGATGCTGGCACCGATTCGTCAGGTGCATCAGGCAAGGAAGGAGAATAAGCGGGAACTGGCTCTTTACCGTCATGCACCCAGGTTTGTCCCGGCGGGACAATCTACTCAGATGATCATCGGCGCTACAGGAGAGAATGACTGGCAGATTATGAAGGTTGCCGAACATATGTACCGGAAGTATGAGATGAAAAGAGTTTTTTATTCTGCTTTTCTTCGGGTCAATGACGACCGGCTTCTTCCTGTGTTGCCCGGAGGACCGCCGCTTCTTCGGGAACACAGACTCTACCAGGCGGACTGGCTGCTTCGGTACTATGGATTTGAGGCAGAGGAACTTTTGACGGAGGAAAAGCCGGATTTTAACCTGCTGCTGGATCCCAAATGTGACTGGGCGCTTCGCCATCTGGACTGTTTTCCGGTGGAAGTCATGCGGGCAGATTACTATACGCTTCTGCGGGTACCCGGAATCGGCTACCGGTCCGCCGGGCGGATTGTGAAAGCCCGTGGGCTTGGGACATTGGATTATCCGACATTGAAGAAGATGGGAGTGGTGCTGAAGCGGGCCATCTATTTTATTACCTGTGGCGGGAAACAGATGTATCCGGTAAAGCTGCAGGAAGATTATATTCTCCGGAATATTCTGGATGGAAAGGAGAAGCTGCCGGCAGGCGTTGGCAGGACGCAGTCTTATGAGCAGCTGTCATTGTTTGATGATCCGCGTTTTTCAGTGTGAGGATACTCTTACAGGTATCATGTCCGGGGTATATGATGCGTGGGACAGTCGTCTGGGTCATGCAAATGTGCGGCTGGAAACTGCATGCAATGCAGATATGGAACTTTTTTGCGAATATAGACAGGTATTGCCGGAGCTTGGAAAAGCAGAAAAAGTGCTCCATACAATTAAAAAACGCATGGGGGAAGATGCATGGGAGATGATTGCCTATGCGTCGGCCTATCCGGATGACAGGAAGGCAGACGCCATTTACCGGATGATTGTGCTGGGACTTCATCTTCCGGACGGAAGAGAAATCAGCCGGATGCTGACACAGCCGGATGTGCGGCTTGTATTTGAACTTCGGAGAAAAGTGTGGCATATCGCTCATCGATATATGGGCTTCGTGCGCTTTCGGGAACTGGAAAACAAAGTGCTGTTCTCAACGATCGAGGCAGAAGCAGATATATTGGCATTGATTGCTCCGCATTTTGCAGATAGGCTTCCTCTGGAGAATTGGGTGATCTATGACAGGAGGAGACAGAAAGCCGCCATTCATCCGTCTGAAAAAGGGTGGTTGATTCTGGAAGAAGTGGAGGCGGAACTTTTCACACATCTGAATGAATCAAGAGAGGAAGCCTGTTATGATGTTCTTTGGAGGACCTTCCACCGGGCGGTTGGGATTGAATCGAGAACCAATCCGAGACTTCAGGCATCCTTTCTTCCGAAAAAATTCCGGCAGTTTATGAATGAATTTTCTGCGGCTGTTTCATCGGAAAACAGATAATGAAAACAGGAGTGAAAATATGCATGATTCCTGAAAGTTTGTATAAAATGCAAAAAAGAAAACAGAGATAAAAGGCCTTGAAATGAATAGGATGTGAAGAAAAAAAGCCGGTTTTATCAGGGAATCGGCTTATTCTATAAAAAAATTGAGATACCATTTACAGGGAATTATGCACTTTATACAGAAAATCACTGTTAAAATTCATAACCTGAAATTTGACAGAAAAGGAAAGTTGAGTATAATATGTCTTACAACAGTAAAGTTGAAATACACAACTAATCAACCGCATATGTTTTCGTTTACGGAGGAGTATAGCCTGCAATGAAAGAGATGAAGATTAAACTCGGTGTAGATGATGTGAGAGATTTTGTAAAAGCGGCAGCAGAATGTGATTTTGATGTGGATGTGAATTACAACCGGGTTCTTGTTGACGCGAAGTCCATTCTTGGAGTAATGAGTATGGATTTGAACAATGTATTGACTGTGAAGTTCTATGGAGAAGACTCTGGATTCGAGAGTTTCCTGCAGAAATACGCAGTCGCTTAATTTGCCAGTTTCTATGTTTTGTACCCTATAAATACCCCCTTTAAAGACAGTTCCCTCGGGAGCTGTCTTTTTCCGTATGCGGGAGGGGAGTGAGAGCGTTGTAATTTCCGTATGAAATTGTTATAATTAGTAAACAAAACTGGGGAAACGCCAGGAGAACAGTATTGCAGGGGGAGGGCCGCATGGGACAGGAGATCATCCGGATTTCAGTTCGGAACCTGGTGGAATTTTTGCTGAGAAGCGGAGATTTGGATAACCGATATGGAATACGCAGGGACTCAGAGGCCATGCAGGCAGGGAGCAGATTGCACCGGAAAATACAGAAGCGTATGGGCGCCGGCTATCAGGCAGAAGTGTCGCTGAAGCATCAGATGATGCTGGGTGAGTGTTGCGTCAGTGTGGAAGGCCGGGCAGACGGAATCTGGTCAGAAGAAGGGACTGTGACGATTGACGAGATCAAAGGGACATACCAGGACGTCAGGAAGATGGAAGGAACTGTTCCGGTCCATCTGGCACAGGCCAGATGCTATGCTTGGATTTACGCAGAGCAGAAGCAATTAAAACGGATTTGTATCCGGATGATTTATGCAAATCTGGATACAGAAGATACCCGGTATTTTACAGAAGAGCATACTTGGGAAGACCTGAAGGTGTGGTTCCAGGCGCTTATGAAAGAATATGAAAAATGGGTATCGTTTGAATACCACTGGAGAGAGGAAAGGGATAAATCTTTAAGAGAACTGGTCTTTCCTTATGAATATCGTCCAGGACAAAAGGAACTGGCGGTGAGTGTATACCGGACGATTTTACGGAAGAAAAGACTGTTCGTTCAGGCGCCCACGGGGGTTGGGAAGACTTTGTCGGTCCTGTTTCCGTCTCTGAAAGCTGTGGGAGAAGGACTTGGAGATAAGATTTTCTATCTGACAGCACGGACCATTACCAGGACGGTGGCACGGGATGCGCTGGACATTCTGCGGGGACAGGGGATTCGCGTTAAATCAGCAGTGATTACAGCGAAGGATAAGATGTGTATCTGCGAAGAGACTGTTTGCGATCCGGTTCACTGCCCCTATGCAGGGGGACACTTTGACAGAATTAACGAGGCCGTTTATGATCTCTGGACCAATGGTCCGGATTCGCTGACCCGGGAGGTGATTCTTGCACAGGCGCATCAATACCAGGTCTGTCCCTTTGAACTGAATCTGGATCTGTCTTCCTGGATGGATGTGATCATCTGCGATTATAATTATGTCTTTGACCCCAATGTGTACCTGAGACGGTTCTTTGGGGAAAATGTGAAAGGTGACTGGCTGTTTTTGATAGATGAGGCGCACAATCTGGTGGAACGGGGACGGAGCATGTACAGTGCCGGACTGGTGAAAGAAGAGTTTCTGGAGATAAAACGTCTGGTCCGGGGGAAAAGCGATACTCTGACTCAGGCACTGGAACGATGCAACCGGTATCTGCTTACTCTGAAACGGGAATGTGAGAATGGTTATCAGAGACTGGAACAGGTGAGCGGCCTGACATTGTACTTGCTGCATCTGATTACGGAAATGGATCATTTTCTGGAACGACCGGTTCCTGAAGAGCTTAGAAAGCCGCTGACAGATTTTTATTTTGTGATACGAAATTTTCTGAATATCTGTGACCGGACAGATGAGAATTACGAAATCTATACAGAAATTGATAAAGAAGGAAAATTTCTGTTTCACCTGTACTGTGTGCGCCCGGCAGTGAATCTGCGGCTGTACCTGGACAAGGGGATTGGGACAATCTTTTTCTCTGCCACGTTGCTGCCGGTTAATTATTATAAAGATCTTCTGACAGGAGAACCGGAGGATTACGCAGTCTATGTCCGGTCGCCTTTTGATACGGATCGGCGTCTGCTCTTAGTGGGAACTGATGTAAGCAGCAGATATACAAGGCGGGGAGAAGAGGAATATCAGAGGATGGCAGAGTACGTGTCCAGGACTGTAAAAAGTCATAAAGGAAACTATTTGATCTTCTTTCCGTCCTATCAGATGTTAAATGAAGTTTATGGCAGATGCAGGGGACAAAAGGGAATGTTCTGTATTCGGCAGGAATCTCAGATGGGGGAAGAGGAACGGGAACAATTTCTGATGCAGTTTGAAACAGAACATGGGGAGAGCATGGCTGCATTCTGTGTCATGGGTGGGATCTTTTCAGAAGGAATTGACCTGGTTCATGAAAAACTTATCGGAGCTTTGATCATCGGGACAGGTCTTCCGATGGTATGCAGGGAACGTGAGATTCTGAAAGATTATTTTGACCGGAGAGGGATGGATGGATTTTCCTATGCATACCAGTATCCGGGTATGAATAAGGTACTGCAGGCTGCAGGCCGGGTAATTCGGACAGATGAGGACAGAGGTGTTATCCTTTTGCTGGATGAAAGGTTTTCAACCAGCGCGTATAAAAAACTGTTCCCAATAGAATGGGAACAGCATGGATACTGCAAAATTCATTCGGTTTCCGGGGAACTGGATGATTTCTGGAATAAACAGGTTCTTAAAAATAATTCATAAACTGTTTCGCTGCATTGCCGATGGGGATCTGTTCGCTGTGGACGATGGCAAGCTGACGCGGGGGAAGTGAAGACTTCAGCCGGATAGGAAACAGTTCTTCTGATTTCCGGGAAACACAGAAGTCAGGAACAAAGGCGATACCAAGCCCGATACTTGCCAGGTCTAAAAGCAGGTCATTGGAGCTAAGCTCAATCTCCGGAACCAGATCCAGCTGGTGCTGCTGAAACATGGAATGAACAAATTCGCTGGTGGTGCTGTTGCGGCCCAGCATAAGAATCGGATATTTCAGAAGTTCCTGGAAGGAAAGCTCATGGTTTTCCAGTTCTCCGTAATACTTTCGGCTGGCAATAAAACAGTCGTAGAATTTTTTAATATATTGGATATGGAAACCGTGGCCCAGGCGGGAATTGGGATAGTTGGTAAAAATCAGATCTACAGAGCCGCTTTCCAGCAGATCGACGCACCGGATGGAGGTCTGGTTGGTTACTTTAATGTGAATATTCGGGTATTCCTTATGGAAACGGCTTAAATATGGTACAAGAAAATACCGGCAAATGGTGTCGCTGGCTCCGATCCGGATCTGACCGTTGCCCAGAGTGTCGGCTTCCAGAAGCTGAGATTCTCCCCGCTTGATCAGATTCATGGCAGGCTCCACGTGGCGCAGCAGGATCTCTCCCTCAGGCGTGAGCTGAACTTTTTTGGTGCTGCGGATGAACAGTGTGCGGTTCAGCTTCTTTTCAAGAACTTTGATGGATTGGCTGACTGCAGACTGGGAGATATAGAGCTTCTTGGAGGCTTCCGAAAAACTTAGAGAGACAGCTACGTGATAGAATACTTTATACAGTTCATAGTTGATATCCATCTTCACACTCCTGTTTTCCCGGGGACAAATGCATCAGGTACTGTGGCTGCCTGAGCATTTGACAAATGCCGGGAGATGTGTATTTTAAAGAAACAAATAGAGTACAGCAGTTTTGAGGTATTGTATCAGCAACAGAAAGACGGAAACCTGACAGGCCTTGGTGTCAGGCAGGTTTATCCCTGCGCAGTCAGGCAGAAAAGATGACTGGCTGCAGATACAATATGACAGCGGCAAGGCCGGCCTGCAGAATCAGAATAGCAGGTATGCCGATAACGAAATACCAGTGCTTTGTTTTATGACGGAAGAAATACATCCCCGTAAGGGCTCCGACAGATCCACCCAGAAGGGCGGCAAGGAACAGGGTTCTCTCAGGGATCCGCCACTGGTGTCTTCGTGCCCTCTGCTTGTCCATTCCCATAAGAGAGAATCCAAGAAGATTCAGGACGATCAGATAAATAAGAAACAGACTGGAAACTGATAACATATGTACTCCTTTTTTACAGATCTGGCCGAAAAAGTTCCAACCGGATATTTTTATGCCCTATCGGGAGGAAGCCCTCTGCAGTTATGTAGGGTTTTGAATCATCATAACAGAAATAAAAAAGGAAAGGAAGGAAAATTGCGTATATTTTTTATTTTCATGTTGAAAAATAGAAGCATCCATGATAAAGTGGTGGTTGTGACAAAAACAAGTGTCTTTGAGAGAAAAACATCTAATCTAAATTACCAGGAGGAAATGTATGTATTCATTGGATGAAGTAAGAGCAGTGGATCCGGAAGTTGCAGAGGCCATAACTGATGAGATGGCAAGACAGAACAGCCATATTGAACTGATAGCATCAGAAAACTGGGTAAGTAAAGCAGTGATGGCTGCCATGGGCAGTCCTTTGACGAATAAATATGCGGAAGGCTATTCCGGAAAAAGGTATTACGGCGGATGTGAATGCGTAGATGTAGTGGAAGATCTGGCCATTGCAAGGGCGAAGGAAGTCTTTGGATGCGAGTATGTAAATGTGCAGCCGCATTCCGGTGCGCAGGCGAATATGGCGGTCTTTTTCGCCATGCTGGAGCCGGGAGACCGGGTACTGGGCATGAATCTGGCCCATGGAGGTCATCTGTCTCATGGAAGTCCTGCCAATATGTCAGGGAAATATTTTGAAGTGCATCAGTATGGTGTGAATGATGAAGGATTTATTGATTATGACGAGGTACGCCGTATTGCTCTGGAGTGCCGTCCGAAACTGATTGTGGCAGGAGCCAGTGCTTATGCAAGAACCATTGATTTTAAGAGATTCCGTGAGATTGCAGATGAGGCAGGCGCTTATCTGATGGTTGATATTGCGCATATTGCAGGACTGGTGGCAGCCGGTGTTCATCCGAGTCCCATTCCCTATGCCCATGTGACCACAACGACAACCCATAAGACGCTACGTGGTCCCAGAGGCGGCATGATTATGTCTGATGCTGCCACAGCAGAGAAATTTAATTTTAATAAGGCTGTATTTCCCGGGATTCAGGGAGGACCGTTGATGCATGTAATTGCAGCCAAAGCCGTCTGTCTGAAGGAATGTCAGACAGAGTCTTATAAGGAATATCAGCGTGGCATTGTGAAGAATGCAAAAGCACTTTGTAAAGGACTGATGGACCGGGGGATTCGGATTGTATCTGGCGGTACGGACAACCATCTGATGTTAATGGATTTGACGAATCTTGATATTTCAGGAAAAGATGCAGAGAACCTTCTGGATCTGGCGAATATTACGGCCAACAAGAACACGATTCCCAATGATCCGAGGTCCGCATTTGTGACCAGCGGAGTCCGTCTGGGGACAGCGGCAGTGACCAGCCGGGGACTGAAAGAGGATGATATGGATACGATCGCTGAAGCTATCGCCATGATGCTCAAAGAAGGCGAAGCAGCGGCACCAAAGGCAAAAGGGCTGATTGAGAGTCTGACGAAGAAATATCCGCTTTGCATGTAAGTGAAGGAGCAGCAGAGGATGTGTGAGATTGTTGAAGAATTTATCAGCGGTTTTTGCAGAAGCAGCAATGAGACCAGGACTGTAGCGTGTGAATACGAACGACAGCCGGATGGCTCTCTGCGGATGACGGAGTTTGACTGTAATCACGAGAAATGTCCGAACAATGCTGCGTGTTTGATCTATAAAGAAGCACTAGAGAAGGAAAGCTGAACGGAACCAGTTTCCATGGGGGTGGACAAGTCTGTACAAGAAGGAAAGAGAGAAGATACGGATGAAAAAGTTTTATGAAGAGTTTAAGAAATTTATTTCCAGAGGAAATGTAATGGATATGGCAGTCGGTGTCATCATCGGCGGAGCGTTTACGGCAATCGTAAATTCCCTGGTCAATGATATTTTTATGCCGTTGTTATCTCTGATTACCGGCGGACTGGATATTGCAGAAATGTCCATACTGTATGTCAGAGATTGATATCAAAGCGACCAGATGTCCGAACTGTACTTCGGATTTGTCAGAATAACCGAAGTTTCCGGATCAGGACGGGAATGGGCGGGTGATTGGGTCGGTTGTAGTAGGAGGAAAGAATGACCAGATAGACTCTTGGATCCAGTTCTTTTAAAAACGGTAGCAGGACCTCCCGTTCTTCAAAGCCGGTATCCCCGCCGCTGTAGATACAGAGGGTCAGAAGACCGTCTTCCTTTAGCAGAGAAAGCCCATGGGAGACTGCTTCCAGAGTGGTTTCTGCTCTGGTGGAACATGAATGATCGCCACCGGGCAGATAACCCAGATTGAATGTAATGCAACTGACGCTGCCAGTATCTGCATATTGCGCCATATGACTGTGGGAATCCAGGATTAGCCGGTAATTATCCGGCACGCTGGATGCCTGCAGTCTTTTTTTCGTATTTTGAAGAGCCGTCGCCTGGATATCAAAGGCAAGTACCTGTCCGGTTCTGCCGGCCAGACGGCATAAGAGTTCTGTGTCGTGTCCGTTCCCCATGGTTGCGTCAATGCACAGGTCGCCTGGTTTTACCTGTTGTTCCAGAAAATGACGGCACCAGTCAGTAATTTGATACATAGAATGTTCCTCCTGGTAATTGTTCTGTGGCTGTCCGAAAACATTTGATATTTTGTTCAGCCGGAACTGCTGTAATTGATCGTATCACAGGACTTCTGGGGATGCAAGAGGGGAGGCTTTTAATCTGACATCATGATATGGCAGATACTTCAGGAAAAAGGAAAAGATGAATTGACGAATACAGGGACTGCAGATTATACTGCAGAAAGAACACCAGGATCGTTCGCCAGGGAAAATTTTACCTGGATTTTACGCAGGCATCTCCTGATCTTTACATGACTTTGATAATATGGCAGATAAAAATGGGAATATTAATGAGCATAGAAAGAGAAGGGGAATCAAATATGGATTTTTTTGATGTACTTGCAATGGTGGGCGGCTTGGCACTGTTTCTTTACGGTATGGAGACGATGGGAAAAGGTCTTTCTCAGATATCTGGTGGAAAGCTGGAGCGTATTCTGGAAAAACTTACGTCAAATCCTGTCAAGGCGGTGCTTTTAGGAGCAGGGGTGACAGCAGTAATTCAGTCCTCTTCCGCCACAACAGTCATGGTAGTTGGATTTGTCAATTCTGGTATCATGAAACTGACCCAGGCGGTGGGAATTATTATGGGTGCCAATATTGGTACGACGATCACTTCCTGGATCCTAAGTCTGTCGGGCATTGAGAGCAGTAATTTCTTCTTAAAGCTCTTAAAACCGTCTTCATTCTCGCCGGTGCTGGCAGCAGCAGGGGTCTTTCTGCTGATGTTCTCCGGCCGGGATAAAAGGAAAGATATGGGGACAATCCTGGTGGGATTTGCAATTTTGATGACTGGTATGGAGAGTATGAGCAGTGCTGTGAAACCTCTGGCGGAGGTGCCGGAATTTACCAGCATTCTGACCATGTTTTCCAATCCGCTTCTGGGGATGCTGTGTGGAGCAGCTCTGACTGCAGTCATCCAGAGTTCTTCCGCATCTGTTGGAATTCTGCAGGCACTTTGTGCCACGGGTGCAGTTTCCTTCGGCGCTGCTGTGCCGATTATCATGGGACAGAATATCGGCACCTGTGTGACGGCGTTGCTTTCCGGCATTGGGGCACATAAGAATGCGAAACGGACCGCACTGGTGCATCTGTATTTTAATCTGATTGGTACGGCGATCTTTCTGACGGTATTTTACGGGCTGAACAGTTTCCTGAAATTTGACTTTATGAGAGATACGATAAATGCAGCAGGAATTGCGGCGGTGCATTCGGTGTTCAATGTGACGGCGGCGGCGATCCTGCTTCCGTTTTCCGGTCTGCTTGTGAAGCTGGCCTATGCGACGATTCCTGAATCGGGTTCGGCAAAGCATATGAAGAATGAAGATGCCAGGGAGTTGAATCTGCTGGATGCGAGATTCCTGGACACACCAGGTTATGCGGTGGAGCAGTGCCGGCTGGCTTCAGTGAAGATGGCAAAGATTTCCAGAGACGCATGTATTCGGTCTGCCGGACTTTTGACCGATTACCAGGAGAAGACGGCAGAGGAAGTAAAACAGATGGAAGCACTGGTGGATCAATATGAAGATGAACTGGGAAGTTATCTGGTAAAACTTGGAAGCCGGGATCTGTCGGAAAAGGACAGCCATTTGGTAAATATGATTCTGCACTGCATCGGGGATTTTGAGAGGATCTCTGATCATGCAGTAAATATTACAGAGACGGCAGAGGAACTGTATCGGAAGAAACAAGGATTTTCCAGACAGGCTGAAGAGGAATTGGAGATTTTTACAGCTGCGCTTACAGAGATTCTTTGTGTGTCGGTGGATGTGTTTGAAAAGGCAGAGCCGGAAAGAGCGGCACACATTGAACCATTGGAAGAGACCATAGATGGACTGAGCAGAAAGCTGAGAAAACGGCATGTGGACCGGCTGCGGTCAGGAGAATGCACCATAGAACTGGGATTTGCACTGTCGGATCTGATCACGAATTATGAACGGATCTCGGATCACTGTTCCAATGTGGCGATTGCTCTTCTGCAGGCTGGTGAGGAGGAGCCGGAGGCGCACGGGTATACAGCCAGGCTGCGTCAGAAGGAGGAAGCGTCATTTCAGGATGAATACAGGAAATATAGAGAAAAATACAGACTGCCATAGAGATAGGGAAATGCTGCAGGGGAAAGGATGGAAAAAAGATGGCCTTGATTTATATTGTGGAAGATGATCAGAATATCAGGGAGATTGAATGCTTTGCGCTTCAAAACAGCGGATATGAGGTGAAAGAATTTGCATGTGCCAGAGAGTTTTATAAAAGTGCCGGGAAGAAAGCGCCGGATTGCGTACTTCTGGATATTATGCTTCCGGACGAAGACGGACTGGATATTCTGAAAAAGATTCGTTCTCTTCCTGATATGAAGAAAGTTCCTGTGATTATGGTGACAGCTAAGACAGCTGAGCTGGATAAAGTAAAAGGACTGGATATGGGGGCAGATGATTATATTACCAAGCCGTTTGGCGTGATGGAGCTTATATCCAGAGTAAAAGCACTGCTTCGGCGCAGCAGGAGGATGGAGGAAGACTCCGGGTTGTGTGTAGGAGAACTGACTCTTGATCCTGTAAAACGGCAGGTCTGCGTGCAAGGGCAGCCTTGCGAACTGACTTATAAGGAATATGAACTTTTGAAACTTTTGCTTCAAAACAGGGGGATCGTCATGTCCAGAGATGTAATTATGGAGCGGATATGGGATATAAGTTTTGAAGGGGAATCCAGGACTTTGGATGTGCATATTAAGACACTGCGACAGAAACTTGGAAGTGCAGGAACTCTGATTCGAACTGTCCGGAATGTAGGCTATAAGATAGAGTAAGAAGAAAAGGGGGACGGCAGGGAAGTGAAGAAAAGGATACACCGGGAATTTGTCCTTGTGGCCCTGGCCACGATTATTTTGACCACTGTACTGGTTACGGCAGTATTTTATGAATTTTTCAGAAAGGAAATCATGGATGAGTTGGGAACCTGTACCCGTATGCTTCAGAGTATAGGGGTATCTGATATTCTGGATGATACTGATGAAACCAGTGAACATCTGAATATACAGGGACTTCGGATTTCTCTGATTGGAAAGGATGGGGATGTACTGTATGACAATGGAGCAGATGTGGGGGATATGAAGAACCATGGAGACCGTCCTGAAGTGGTTCGGGCGAGAGAAGAAGGAAGCGGACAGGCGGTCAGAAGATCGGATACGCTGGACCAGAGTTCCTTTTACTATGCGATACTTTTAGAAGATGGGACAGTTCTTCGCACTGCCAGGGAATCATCCAGTATCTGGGGGATTTTTGCCGGTTCGCTGCCGGCAATCCTGGTCGCGGCTACGGCTGTCCTTGTGTTTTGCTTTTTTTTATCTGACAGGATATCCAGAATGCTGATCCGGCCGGTTGAAAACCTTGTCGGAAATCTGGAGGCGTGTGATGAAATTACGGTGTATCAGGAGATGATTCCGTTTGTCAATACCATCCGAAGGCAGCATGAGGATATTATGAGAAATGTCAGGCTCCGGCAGGAATTTACTGCTAATGTTTCACATGAATTGAAAACGCCGCTTACGGCAATCTCCGGCTATGCGGAACTGATCAAGCATGATATGGCTAAAAAGGAAGATGTCAGGAGATTTGCCGGAGAGATTCACCGAAGCGCAGTCAGGCTTCTGCGCATGATCAACGATATTATTCGTCTGTCAGAGCTGGATGTAATGGAAGCGGAATCGCTTGTATTTGAGCAGATTCCACTCTACGAGATGGCGAAGATCAGTGTGGAGATGCTGAAAATCAGTGCGGAAAAAAATAAAGTCACTTTGTCAGTACATGGGGAACCGTGCAGGATTCTGGGAAACAAGGAAATGATCGAAGAGATTCTGTATAATCTATGTGACAATGCAATCCGCTATAATAAGGAGGGCGGAAGTGTCTCTGTTATGGTGGAACCGGTGGGGGATAAGGTGCGGTTATGTGTGGAAGATACAGGAATCGGGATTCCTCCCGGGCACCAGGAGCGGGTATTTGAGCGCTTTTACCGGGTGGATAAGAGCCGCTCGAAGGCCACAGGAGGAACTGGTCTGGGGCTGGCGATTGTAAAGCACATGGCGGCGCAGCATCATGCAGAGCTGATTCTTGAGAGCAGAGAAGGGGAGGGGACCCGGATCACACTGTGGTTCGACCAACAGGCGACAAGTTTTGTTTGCTACTCGGGCGAAAATGATTTATAATAGGTCGTACATATAAAGACAGCAGTTTTCGGGCTGTTCCTGTATGGGATGTACAACCAGGAAAACCACAGGAAGAAAGGATATGTTATGAGCTACGCTGATCAGTTATTTATTCAAATGTGTCAAGACATTTTGGAAAACGGAACCAGTACCGAGGGAGAGAAAGTTCGTCCCAAATGGGAAGATGGTGCGTCGGCCTATACGATTAAACGGTTTGGCGTGGTGAATCGCTATGATCTTCGGAAAGAATTTCCGGCAATCACGCTTCGTCGGACAGCACTTAAGAACTGTATGGATGAGATTCTGTGGATTTACCAGAGAAAATCTTCCAATATCTGTGATCTGAACAGCCATGTGTGGGATGAATGGGCGGATGAAACAGGTTCCATTGGGAAGGCTTACGGTTATCAGATCGGAGTAAAAAGCCAATATAAAGAAGGGATGATGGATCAGATGGATCGGGTGCTTTATGATCTTAAGACCAATCCTTTCAGCCGCCGGATCATTACCAATACTTACGTGCATGCAGATCTGAGTGAAATGCGTCTGTATCCCTGTGCATACAGTGTCACTTATAATGTGACGCAGGAAAAGGGAGCGGACAGGCTGACATTGAATATGGTGCTCCATCAGCGTTCCCAGGATATATTGATGGCTAATAACTGGAATGTGTGTCAGTATGCAATTCTTCTGATGATGGTGGCACAGGTGTGTGATATGGTTCCGGGGGAGCTTCTGCATGTGATTGCGGATGCCCATATCTATGATCGGCATGTGGAAATTATCAGAGAACTGATTAAGAGGCCGGTTTACCCGGCGCCGAAGGTGGAGTTGAATCCGGAAGTCAGGGATTTTTATGCATTTACGCCGGCGGATCTTATGGTAGAGAATTATGAGACAGGACCGCAGTTGAAAAATATTCCAATCGCGATTTAAAACGGCATTAGTCTGGGGACGACATCTGGAGGGATAACAGAATATGGAAGCGGACGGAAATGTTTCCAGGTAAAAAAGCGTTGGAGAGGACGGACGCGGAACCGTAAAGGGAGGAGCTCATGAATATTATTGTGGCAGTTGATGAGAACTGGGGAATAGGTTACCGGAATAAGCTTCTGGTGAGTATCCCGGAAGATATGAAATTTTTTCGCAGTGAGACGAATGGAAAGGTGGTAGTTATGGGAAGGAAGACGCTGGAGAGTTTTCCCAACGGACTTCCCCTGAAAAACCGTACGAACATTGTGCTGACGAAAAATCAGGACTACCAGGCGAAGGGTGCGGTGGTGTTGCATTCGGTGGAAGATGTGCTGAAAGAACTGGAGCAGTATCCGGCAGAAGATATATACATTATTGGAGGAGACAGCGTTTACAGGCAGTTTCTCCCATATTGCAGCGTGGCACATGTGACGAAGATTGCTCATGCCTATGATGCAGATGCGTATTTTCCGGATATGGATCAGATGCCAGAATGGGTACTTACAGGGGAAAGTGAGGAGAAAACTTACTTTGATCTGGAATTTTCTTTCTGCCGTTATGAGAGACAGGGGGCCTGAGGATGGCGGGAAAAAAGAGGGAACGCCTCTTTCATTTCAGTCTTCGGGGACTGGATACGAATCTTCTGGTAGTGCTGTTTTTTATGCTGATATTTGGATTCATCATGATCTACAGTGCCAGTTACTATACAGCAGGACTTAGCAAGGCATATAATTATGATCCCATGTATCTTTTAAAGACGCAGATTGCCTACAGTATCCTGGGAATTGTGGCTATGTTGGTGGTATCCTGTGTGAATTATCATCTGTGGAGTATCTTTGTACTGCCGGGTTATGTGATGTGCTGCGTGCTGGTTTTGCTTTTAAAGGTTCCGTCTCTTGGTGTTACAGTAAAAGGTGCAACCAGGTGGCTTAGAATCGGCCCTGTACAGTTTCAAGTGGCGGAGCCTGTCAAGTTGATCATGATTATTTTTATGGCAACTTTAATTGTGGTGAGACGGAAAAAGCTTCGAAGCTGGATGTCCATGTTACGTATGATTATCCCTACGGCCATTGTGTCCGCGTTGATTCTTCTGATCAGCGATAATATGAGTACGGCGGCGATCCTTCTGGGAACAGCTGTATTCATGATGTATGTGGTACATCCGGAACAGTGGAAGTTCTTCTTATGTGCTGTAGGAGTAGCGGTATTGGTGGCAGGGGTCCTGTATTATGTCAAGAGTCTGGATCCGGCGGATATGTCCGAGATTAACTTTCGCTTAGTGCGTATTCGGGCATGGCTTTTTCCATATGAATATGAACAGGACAAGGCATACCAGTCTCTTCAGGGACTTTATGCTATTGGCTCCGGAGGATTGTGGGGAAAGGGGCTGGGGAATAGTATTCAGAAGCTGGGTAAGATTCCTGAGCCTTATAATGATTATATATTTGCTATTATCTGCGAAGAGCTGGGAATCTTTGGGGCAGGACTGGTTATTCTTCTCTTTATTTATCTTCTGTACCGGCTTTATACGATTTCTCAGACAGCCTATGATTTACTGGGAAGGATGCTCGCCATCGGCGTTATGTCTCATATAGCACTTCAAGTGATTCTGAACCTTATGGTGGTGACAAACCTGTTTCCGACTACGGGAGTCACATTGCCGTTTTTCAGCTCCGGAGGGACAGCCAGTGTGTTTCTGCTGATTGAGATCGGTGTGGTGCTGAATGTGAATAAATACAGCGTGGAAAAGAGATTGGAGGCCCTGCGGGAACGGGGATTGCGTTATTGACAGGATAAGGGGGAACGATATGCACAGAGAACATACAAGAATCGTGAAGATCGGAGACCGGGTGATTGGAGGAGGCAATCCGGTCTTAATTCAGTCTATGACAAATACAAGGACGGAAGATGTGGCGGCTACAGTGGAGCAGATCCGGAAGCTTACAAAGGCGGGCTGTGAGATTGTCCGCTGTACAGTTCCAACCATGGAGGCGGCGCAGGCGCTTGGAGAGATCAAAAAGCAGATTGAGATTCCGCTGGTGGCAGATATTCATTTTGACTATCGGATGGCCATTGCGGCCATGGAGAATGGGGCAGACAAAATCCGTATCAATCCGGGGAATATTGGAAGCCATGATAGAATCAAAGCTGTGGTGGATACGGCGAAAGAGAGAGGAATTCCCATTCGTGTAGGGGTCAACAGCGGCTCTCTGGAAAGGGAGCTTGTAGAAAAATACCGGGGAGTTACAGCAGAAGGGATCGTGGAGAGTGCCCTTGATAAGGTGAAAATTATTGAAGAGCTGGGTTATGATAATCTGGTGATCAGTATCAAATCTTCCGATGTAATGATGTGTGCCAGGGCTCATGAACTGATTGCGGCTCGCACCTGCTATCCGCTGCATGTGGGGATTACTGAAGCGGGAACGCTGTTTTCCGGCAATATCAAATCGGCAGTGGGGCTGGGCATGATTCTGAGTCAGGGAATTGGAGATACCATTCGGGTGTCGCTGACTGGCGATCCAGTGGAGGAGGTTAAATCTGCCAAATTGATTCTTCGTACGCTGGGACTCCGAAAAGGAGGTATTGAGGTAGTATCCTGCCCTACCTGCGGCAGGACAAAAATTGATCTGATAGGTCTTGCAAATCAGGTGGAGACTATGGCAGCGGAATTTCCGCTGGATATTAAAGTGGCAGTGATGGGATGTGTGGTGAACGGGCCGGGAGAAGCAAAAGAAGCGGATATCGGGATTGCAGGAGGGATTGGAGAGGGTCTTTTGATCAGGCACGGAGAAGTGGTGAAAAAGCTGCCGGAGGGAGAACTTCTGGATGCGCTTCGGCGGGAACTGGAGAACTGGAACCATGAATGAAAAACCATTTTTTGAAGTATTCCGTAATCTGCAGGTGGAGGAATCTGTGCATGCACTTTTTGAGCAGGTCCTGGTTACCAGAGTGTCCACTACACCGAACCAGGACGTGCTTCGAATCTTTATTTTGAGTAAAAAGCTGATTGCCAAAAATCAGCTTTTTCAATTGGCGCGGCAGATTCAGAGACAGGTGTTTGGCTATCGGAAAACACAGGTACATATATTTGAGAAATTTCTTCTGTCAGAACAGTATACACCACAGAAGCTATGGGATGCCTATGAAGACAGTGTTCTGATGGAACTGGAGAGATACAGTCCCTACAAACGGAGCATTATGAAAAATGCCCGTGTGGAATTTCCGGATGAACATCGGGTAATGGTCGGCGTCTCAAATAAAATCTATGACAGGGAGGCTGTGGATGATCTTATAAGAATACTGGACCGGGTATTCAATGAGCGGTGTGGATTTCAGGTGAAGGTGGACGTGGAATACCTGGATCTCGGTGAAGGTGAGGGGAAGGAGAAAAGCGAGGCGGAGCTGGAGCAGCGCATTCGATTTCTGCTTGGCAGTCTGAAAAAAGGGCAGGAATCGGAAATACCAGAGCAGAAAGGGAAGAATTCTGCAGAGAAGAAAGAGCCGGGAAACCGGAAGAAAAGCGGAGGAAATGCAGGTATCAGTCAGAGGAGCAAAGAGAGAAGATATGCGGAAGGCAGCAGGAATTCTGGTATTCGTAAAAGTGATCATCCGGATGTGCTGTTCGGACGTGATTTTGAAGATGAGCCGATGCCTCTGAACCAGGTGGTCGAAGAAATGGGTGAGGTCACAGTACGGGGCAGAATCCTGAACATGGAAGAACGGGAGATTCGCGGCGAACGCACGATTATTACTCTGACAGTGACAGACTATACAGATACGATTCATGCAAAGATGTTTCTGAAAAATGAGATGCTGCCGGAGCTGAAAGAGCGGGTTCAGGCCGGAAATTTTGTAAAACTGAAAGGTATGACAACTCTGGACCGCTTTGATCATGAACTGACCATCAGTTCTATTGTGGGGATAAAGAAAATTGCGGATTTTACAACTTCCCGCATGGATTATTCCTATCGGAAAAGAGTAGAGCTGCACTGTCATACGAAGATGAGTGACATGGACGGGGTAACGGATGCTTCTGTACTTCTGAAGCGGGCAAAGGCGTGGGGAATGCCGGCGCTTGCCATCACGGATCACGGCTGTGTGCAGGCATTTACAGAAGCAAGCCATACCATTTCAAAGGATGAGGATTTCAAGGTGATCTACGGGCTGGAAGGATATCTGGTGGACAATCTGAAAGAAGTGGTGGAAAACTCCAAAGGACAAAGCCTGGACAGTTCTTATGTGGTTTTTGATCTGGAGACCACGGGACTCAGCGCGGTAAATAACCGGATTATTGAGATTGGTGCGGTTAAAGTGGAGAATGGAAAGATTACAGACCGGTTCAGTACGTTTGTAAATCCGAAAGAGCCGATCCCTTTTGAGATTGAACAACTTACCAGTATTAATGATGAGATGGTCATAGGAGCGCCGGAAATTGACAAGGTGCTTCCAGATTTTTTGGAATTCTGTGAGGGCTGTGTGCTGATTGCCCACAACGCATCCTTTGACGCGGGGTTTGTGGAAGAGAACTGCAGGAAACTGGGAATTGTGACGGATTTTACAGTGGGTGATACGGTGGCTATGGCACGGATTCTGCTGCCGAATCTGAATAAATTCAAGCTGGATACGGTGGCGAAGGCATTGAATATTCCGCTCCATCACCATCACCGTGCAGTAGATGACGCTGCCTGCACGGCGGAAATCTTTGTGAAGTTTCTGGAAATGTTCAGGGAAAGAGATGCAGAAACATTAGACGCAGTTAACAGGTTGGGGCGGGCGAATGTGGCAGCGATCAAAAAGCTTCCCACTTACCATATTATTATTCTTGCTAAAAATGATATCGGAAGGGTGAACCTGTATCGTCTGGTATCTATGTCTCATCTGGATTATTTTTCCAGAAGACCCAGAATTCCTAAAAGTGAGCTTCAAAAATATCGGGAAGGTCTGATTATCGGTTCCGCCTGTGAGGCGGGCGAGCTGTATCAGGCAATTCTTCGGGGAGCGCCCAGGCAGGATGTTGCTCGAATTGTGGAATTTTATGATTACCTGGAGATTCAACCTTTGGGGAACAATGCATTTATGCTGAGGGATGAGAAAAGCTCGGTAAAGACAGAGGAGGAGCTTCGGGAGAATGTCCGCAGAATCATCCGCCTGGGCGAGGAGTTTAAAAAACCTGTGGCGGCTACCTGCGACGTACATTTTATTGATCCGGAAGATGAAGTTTACCGAAGAATCATTATGGCAGGCAAAGGGTTTGCAGATGCAGATCAGCAGGCGCCTCTGTATCTGCGGACCACGGAAGAAATGCTGAAAGAATTTGAGTTTTTGGGAACAGAGAAAGCAGAAGAGGTGGTAATCACAAACACAAACCTGATTGCGGATATGTGTGAACATCTTTCTCCGGTTCGACCGGACAAATGTCCTCCGGTGATCCCGGATTCAGACAAAATCCTGCGGAAGATTTGTTATGAAAAAGCTTGTGAAATTTATGGCAAAGATTTGCCGGAGGTGGTTACAGAGCGGCTGGAGAGAGAGCTTCGATCCATCATTGGCAACGGATTTGCCGTGATGTATATTATTGCGCAGAAGCTGGTGTGGAAATCCAATGACGATGGTTACCTGGTGGGTTCCAGAGGTTCCGTGGGTTCATCTTTTGTGGCGACTATGGCAGGAATTACAGAGGTCAATCCGCTGAGTCCCCATTATATTTGCCCGGAATGCCATTATAGCGATTTTACTTCTGAGGATGTGAAGAAATTTGCGGGCATGGCGGGATGCGATATGCCGGATCAGGCGTGTCCCAGGTGCGGAACCAGGATGAAAAAGGAAGGGTTTGACATTCCGTTTGAGACATTTCTGGGATTTAAGGGGAATAAAGAGCCGGATATTGACCTGAATTTCTCCGGAGATTATCAGTCTAAAGCTCATAAATATACGGAGGTTATCTTTGGGGCAGGGCAGACGTACCGCGCAGGAACTGTTGGAACACTGGCAGACAAGACAGCGTTTGGATATGTAAAAAGATACTATGAAGAGAGGGGGAGCAGCAAACGCAACTGCGAGATTGACCGGATCGTTACGGGGTGTACAGGGATCCGGAGAACCACGGGGCAGCATCCGGGGGGAATCATTGTGCTGCCGCTGGGAGAGACTATCTATTCTTTTACACCGGTACAGCATCCGGCCAATGATATGACCACGGATATTGTGACGACGCATTTTGACTATCATTCCATTGATCATAATCTGCTGAAGCTGGATATTCTCGGACACGATGATCCTACCATGATCCGTATGCTGGAAGACTTGACCGGAATTGATGCGACGGCCATCCCTCTGGATGATACCCAGGTGATGTCTCTGTTCCAGAATACAGATGCACTTGGTATCAAGCCGGAAGATATTGACGGAACAAAACTTGGCTCTCTTGGGATTCCGGAGTTCGGCACGGAATTTGCCATGCAGATGTTGATTGATACGCATCCTACGCATTTCTCTGATCTGGTTCGGATTGCAGGTCTGGCTCATGGGACGGATGTATGGCTTGGCAATGCTCAGACTCTGATTCAGGAGGGGAAGGCCACAATCTCCACGGCCATCTGTACCCGTGATGATATTATGGTCTATCTGATCGGTATGGGAATGGACAGTGAACAGTCCTTTACGATTATGGAAAGTGTCCGAAAAGGGAAGGGGTTGAAGCCGGAATGGGAGAAGGCCATGACGGAGCACGGGGTGCCGGACTGGTATATCTGGTCCTGCAAGAAGATCAAGTACATGTTTCCGAAGGCCCATGCGGCGGCTTATGTGATGATGGCATGGAGGATTGCCTATTGCAAAATTAATTATCCCCTTGCGTACTATGCGGCTTATTTCAGTATCCGCGCTTCGGCGTTTAACTATGAGATCATGTGCCAGGGCAGGGAACGTCTGGAATATTATATGGCGGACTATAAACGCAGAAGCGATACGCTGTCCAAAAAAGAGCAGGATACGCTGAAAGATATGAAAAGCGTTCAGGAGATGTATGCGAGAGGATTTGAATTCCTGAAGGTGGATATCTACCAGGCCGAGGCCCATAAGTTCCAGATTATCGACGGAAAACTGATGCCTGCGCTCTCCACCATCGACGGCCTCGGTGATAAGGCGGCAGATCAGCTGATGGAAGCAGCAGCACAGGGGCCGTTTCTTTCCCGGGATGACCTGCGCCAGCGCAGTAAACTCAGCAAAACAGTGATTGATCTCATGGGGGATCTGGGACTTCTGGAGGGACTTCCGGAATCCAACCAGCTGTCCCTGTTTGATTTTGGGTAATAACATTCGGATGAGTACAGATTGGTCTTATTAAAAAGCACAGAACAAATGTTTGATTTTGTTCTGTGCTTTTTTGATTTATATGTTATAATGGCGTGTAGAGAAGTTGTGGATAAAATTAGAATTGGGAAATATAGATTCAGAATATAGGATTTTGTATAGCTGTGACAATAGTGCTTAAATCAGGAAAAGAGGTGTATAATTATGGATCAATTTGAATTAGTATCGCAATACGCCCCCACTGGTGACCAGCCCCAAGCTATTGAAGAACTGGTAAAGGGGTTCAAAGAAGGCAACCAGTTCCAGACACTTTTGGGGGTCACTGGCTCCGGCAAGACCTTTACGATGGCAAATGTCATCCAACAACTAAATAAACCAACACTTGTGATAGCGCATAATAAGACTTTGGCGGCCCAATTATATGGAGAATTTAAAGAATTTTTTCCGAATAATGCTGTCGAATATTTTGTGTCCTACTAAGCGAAAGGACTTTTGAAACTACATCTAGTATTATTTGGTTTCGTTTATACCATATATTGTGGACTAAATGGACTGTATGGATAGAAAAAACAGGGTGGAATCATAGGAATTGTGAACAAAATTCGTCGTGGAAAGTATTTAAAAGAAGAATATAGGAGCTAAATGATGATCTACAAGGCATAGGAAATTTGTCTTGTAGATTTTTTTTACAGAAAACTATGAGAAATGAGGAAAACATTATGTCAGAATATCAATTAGAGATCAAACAGATTGTGGATTATCCACGCTGCCGGATCTACCGGCAGTTTATCCAGAACTTAATGGCAGACCGGAGCATTCGCACAAGCGGGGGTTCCGGCCTTTTTTATTATACGGTGCTTTGCAACTACGCAAATTTCCGCACCTCTTATCTCCGCATAGACGGTATCGGCTATACTGTATACCCCGGTGAGTGGATTTGTACCGTGAAGGAACTGGCTGCATGGTTCCGTACCCGCTTCCAGCGTCAGGCAGTCTCCATCCTGGATGAACTGCAGAAACGCCATCTGATCTCCTATCTTTTTCTTGACAGGGGAAAGGTGGTCAAATATAAAGTCAGAGACTGGAAAAAACATAATATCGTGTTGGATTACAACTGCCCCTGTCAAAAAGATACGGGCTTTTTCTTTATGCCCACTGTAGTTGCGACAGAACTGGTCAGCGCCGGCCGGTGCTCCGAAATGGATATCCTGCTGGATCTGTGGATGTCCGCTGTCTACAATGACAGCCAGGTGCAGGGTTCGGAGATTGGCCCGGTTGTCTATTTCCGCAACGGCACCGGCTCCCCGCTTGCAGCGTACAGTGAAATGGCTGTCCGCTGGGGCATATCCAAAGCCACAACAGGGCGTGTGCTGAAAAAACTTGCTGACACTGATTATATCTCCTTAATGTCATTCCCCGGAAGAACGGGCAGCGTAATCTATCTGCACAGCTATCTTTCCACCATGTTCCAGATATCAGATGTCCTTGTTGA
>CAJTTI010000028.1:0-19481 GCA_910579225.1 uncultured Lachnospiraceae bacterium
TTTTGCCTGGTCAACGATCTGTGCATAGCTGTCTCTGTCCAGAGAAGCGTACATCTTATCCATGAGTAGGCGATACGGGGGTGAAAAGTTTCCTGCTCCTGTCATAATAATCTCTTGCTTCTTTTACCATCTGTAAAAATCCCGCCTTGTCCATGGGTGAATACAATGCTCCCAGAAAAACCTCGCACATCTCAATCATTGGAAAACTTTCCGCATATGGATTGCTCCTGTAATCCGGCACCCACTTTCTGATCAGTTCTCTCTCCAACTGAAAAAAAGAAAAAGGCGGTTCATTATAACGCAAGATAATCAGTTTTATAAAACCAGACGCATTATATAAAGCATCAAACTCCAGCTCATCACGGTATTTCTCCCATATTCCTCTCCTGTTATAATCCGAATACTTTCTTGCCTGCATCGTAACCCAGTCAATGTGATAGTTCTCTTCTTTTGAAAGGACTGTTGAGCGGGGATTTAGGAAATAATGATACAGCTTTTCCTCTATGAGATACACACCTACAGCATATACATGCAACAATGTATACCAGTACATATCTTCATACATCAGATTTTCCGGGAACAAAATCTCAAAATCCAGTAGAAATTTTCTGCGTATAAGCTTCGTGGGTGCTCCTTCTCCCAGAATTCTGCTTCTGATCAAAAGCTTTGTCACCTCTTCCGTATCCGCCACGAGATACCGTTCCTCCCCCTCCTCCTGCCGATAACTCTTATCATAATACGTTAGGGACTCCGACGCATCCCTGCCGTATTTGCAGCAAACCACATCACAGTCAAACTGAATCGTCGGTCCATAGAGCCGTTCAAAATAATCTGACTCCAGCCAGTCATCTGCATCCACAAAGGATATCCAGTCAGCAGATGCATACTGGAGCCCCAGGTTTCTGGCTGCTCCCTGCCGTCTGTTCACTTCCTGCCGGATCAAAATCACCTGTTCCGGGTAAAGCTGCTCCCACAAAAGAAGACGATTCCATGTATCATCTGTAGACGCATCATCCACACAAATCAGCTCTAGATTTTCCATTCCTATGGTCTGAACCGCAATGGACGCCAGACAGCGGTCAATATAAGCTTCCACATTATAACATGGAATGATCACACTGACTGCCGGTCTGTCCGGGTATAATTTTCCCATTGATCTCTTCCTTTCACCTTTTCAGCACAGAGAAAGCATTTCCCTTACCCGATGCCGGTAGGTATGCTCCCGGGCAATCTTATCATGTCCATTCCGGGCAATCGCCTGCCGCTCCTTTTCATGATTCAGATAATACCCGACTTTCCTGACCAGATCTTCTTTGCTTTCATAAAAGACAAAATCCTCTCCAGGAACAAAATGTTCCAAAAAATCAGCCTGAAAATTACTGAGCAGGAATCCCCCGCTTCCCATAATATCAAAAGCCCGGAGAGGAATACCGCTTTGAATACTGCGCAGGGAAATGTTCAGATTGATCTTACTGCAGTGAAACACGTTCGGCATCTCTGTATCATAATCCACATTTCCATGATTGCGCAAATTTGGCAGCGCAAAATCCCGGTAATGGGTAAAGAGATCAACAGTCTGCCTCTGCGCCACTGCATCCAGCAGATCAATCCTTTCTATCCCTGTGATTCTTCGGTTCACAATGTACTGTGCATACAGGTATTCTCTGGTCTCCATCCCATCATCATTCCCATGGATCGGATATACTCTGTGCAGTTCATCGACCACCGAATGAAGTGCCTCTTCAATAAAATTATATCCTTGTATTTTCATTTGCGCTGCCATAAGCGCATTCAGATATCCTTTTGTATATTCAGACAATCCTGACATCATCTGATCAAAATGATTTTCCTTCTCCAGATAAAGAGAACCAACAAATGATACATCATATGCAAACTGTGGAACAGAAGACATGACTGCCGTTATAGCGTCCAACCGCTCCGTATTAGCGGCAAGAGGCATATAGTGCACGGTGCGGATTCCCGCCTCATAAAACTGCCGCCAAAGAGTCTGATCAAAGACAAAGATTACATTGCAGGGATGTGTCACGGTACGAGAATACAACATCACATGCGGATTATCATAAGTCCAGGAAATATAACGAACCTTCTCCCTGTTGCAAACGATTGAAACTGCCGGCCAGTAATCAACTGAGAATACCAGATCCGGCACTTCCTTATGTAAAACTGCAGAAAGCCGTTCTTCCAGTTCCGGACTGTGGTTAAGGTTCTCCTCTGATACAGATACCGGAAGCAGAACCAGTTGATGTCCTTCCAGGATCAAAGCTTCTTTCAGATCCCCTCTTGCAAAACTTTTCCATTCAATCAACAGTATTTTCATCATCGCTTTCCTTCTATCACTGCAAGTTCCTCCGGACTGAACAATCCTCTGATCTCATCAAGCAGTTCCTGATTTCCAGCTGATACAGCCGCCTTCAGAACAAACAGGCGGTCTTTTAGATTCCGGAAATCATAAAACGAATTTCCCAAAAATGCCAGCACCTGGGACGCCCCTTCCGTCTCCCTTCCGCCTTCACTCAAATCTTTTGAAAAAGCGCGCAACAGCACCACCAATGTACCCATAAGATAGGAATTTTCCTTCAATAAAGCCGCTGTCAGTCTCACACACTCTGTCAAATTCCCATTGTTATAACAACAGATGGCAAGCAACTCATAAGCCGCCTCAATCCTTCCCGACAATCTGGAAGATTTCAACAGATTTCCATGCTGATTCAAAAGCGCAAGAGCCTGCCTTATATGAAATTCCCCTTTTTGAAAATTCCCCTTTGATGTATAATATCTTCCCACCAGATAGTCAAAATCTCCGTCCTCCGGCCAGTCGGTTACTGCCTGTCCATAGACATCCAAAATCTCTGTTTCCTCTTTCTCCGGACGGGACGCCAGAAGCTCCAGCAAACGGTAACAGGTCCCTGAAGTAGTCAGATTGTATGCTCGCTTCTCTGCATCGGTCATCAGGGATAGTGCCTTTCGGTAGGCTTCCTCCGCCTTTTCCCATTCCTGAAGCTCCGTATATTCATTCCCAAGGTATCCCTGCAACTCGTAGTCATCTGGATGCTCCATCAGTTCCTCCTGAAGAAGGTGAAGATTTCTCTTTGTCTTTTTCTTCTCTGCCTTCGCCCGGTTGCCATATCCTGTATGAAAGATCTTTACATCCCCTGTTATATCTGCAATTCTGAGAACACTGTTATCTGTTGTCTCCAGCCGTTCATGGATCCGTCTCCGATAACGAAGCGTCGGAAGGTTGCGAAAAATTCTGTTCTGTGTGATCACATCCATCACCCGGCCTTCATCATCCAGATCCACCAGGCCGGTCAGAAGGCTCTGGCAGGACGTATCATGAAGTTCCCCTATATAACACCGTATTTTCTCTCCATCCTCCGCTGTCACATACTCATCTGCATCCAGGAAAATAATCCAGTCATATCTGGCCTTGCTGAGTGCGTAATTCTTCGCTGCAGCAAAATCATCTATCCACTGAAAATAATAGACAGACGCTCCCATCTTCCGGGCAATCTCCACTGTACGATCTGTGGAACCGGTATCCACTACAATCTGCTCTGCCACGATCCCTTTCCCCCAGGACAATGCACGCTCCATATTTTTCTCTTCATTCTTCACGATCATACATTGGGAAATTCGAATATTTTTTCCAGCTCCCCTTACCATCCTGTCCTCCATCCATATTTCTTCATAACACAAAAAGCTATTTCCAAGCTCATTGCGCTTTCGAAATAGCTTTTTGCTACAAGGCCCTGTTTATCCAGTGGCCTGACAACTGTCAGGCCACAAATCACTGTTCATTCAACCTGTTTTATTAGGAAAGCAGGCTCAGAACGCTCTGAGGTACGGAATTGGACTGCGCCAGCATGGACTGGGAAGCCTGCAGAAGAATGTTATTCTTCGTGAATGCCGTAATCTCATCAGCCATATCAGTATCACGGATACGGCTCTCTGCTGCAGTGATGTTCTCTGAAGTAACCTTCAGGTTGTTGATAGTATGCTCAAGTCTGTTCTGAGCAGCACCGAGCTCTGCACGATACTTGGAAACAGTATCAATTGCGGTCTTAATTGTTTCAATAGCTGCACTAGCTGAAGACTGCTCACTAACAGCAATATCACTAATGGAAATACCTGTCTGAGTCATATCTGCGCTGGACAGTTTCAACTGCTCAGAAGCAGTCGGTCCAATCTGGAAGGAGAAGCTTCCGCCATCTTCAAACAGTGTAATACCATTGAAGTTCGTTGCCGTTGCGATACGGTCAACCTCTTCTTTCAGACGTCCAAGCTCAACCTCCAGGTTGGATCTTGCAACGCTGTTGTAAGTACCATTTGCAGACTGGGTTGCCAGTGTAGTCATACGCTGAAGCATTGCGTGAGTCTCAGTCAGCGCACCTTCTGCAGTCTGGATCAAACCGATTGCATCGTTTGCGTTGTTTACAGCCTGGTTCAGACCGTTGATCTGAGATCTCATACTCTCGGAAATTGCAAGACCTGCTGCGTCATCGCCTGCACGGTTGATCTTATAACCGGAAGACAGTTTCTCAAGGTTTTTGCTCAGTGCACTCTGGTTGGTTCCCAGGTTTCTGTAAGAGTTAATCGCCGCTATGTTGTGTTGAATAATCATAAAATCTTCCTCCTGCTATTCATGATTAAATATTGCCTGTTCCAGGAACTTCCCTGTCCCTGGCTCTTCTCCAGGGAGGGCCTGCCCCGGAGAATCTGTAAAGTATATGTTCATTTGCTTTACATTCATAATTATCGGCATTTTCTGATAATACTTAAGCCGGTTTTTATATTTTTTCCAGTTATCTGTTACTGGAGAAGACTGAGCACGTTCTGTACAGTCGTATTCGCCTGGGCTGCCATGGCGTTGGAGGACTGCAGTACAATATTATTCTTCGTATAATCCGTAAACTCCTCCGCATAATTCGTATCCCGAATCTGGCTCTCTGCAGCGTTCATATTTTCATTCATAACGCTCAGGTTGTTGAATGCATGACCAAGACGGTTCTGTGCCGCGCCGAATTCTGCACGGATATCCGACACTGCTTCAATCGCATCGTCAATCAACTTCACAGACTTGTTCGCCCCTTCCTGAGTGGCAAAATCTGTGTCGTCCAAATGAAGCTGCTGACTTCCCATATGGTAACGATCCATATCCAGAATCTCCTGTGCGCTGCATCCTACCTGCAGGACCACTTCATTGTCCTGGGACACTACCGGAATCGGCGCTCCCTGAGGGATCTCCTCGCTGTCGAAAAGAGGGATATCGTTAAAATTAGATGTCTCACCAATTCGATCAATCTCATCCAGCAGACGGATACGTTCCGCATCCAGACTCTCCCGGGCAATCGTCGAATAAGTACCGTTGGACGACTGAATGGCCAGAGTCTTCATTCTCTGCAGCATGGAATGCACTTCTGTCAACGCGCCTTCTCCTGTCTGTGTCAGGCCAACACCATCATTGCAGTTCTTCATCGCCTGATCAAGACCGCGGATCTGATTCCTCATGCCTTCTGAGAGCGCCAGGCCGGCTGCATCATCACCGGCACGGTTAATCCGGTAACCGGAAGAAAGCTTCTCCAGATTCTTTATCATTTTCCCCTGAGAGATTCCCTTATTCCTAGTGGCATTAAGACCTGGTATATTATGTCTTATTATCATAACTGTCTACCACCTTCCAATATCTGTTCTGTCTGGTCCGGTCTGCCTGTTGCCCATAAGAGGACCGGATCACATTTACTAATTATAAACCTTGTTTCTGTCTATTATATCGGCAAAAATCCTGGTCTGATAAGGGCCTCGGAGGATTTTTATTATTACTTTTTATCTTTTTGAATCATATATATTTTCTCCTTCTTCCCGGTTTCTGTCTTAGCGCAGACGATTGCTTCCTGTATTTAATCCATCTGCACCGATATTCCGCCCCTCCGTTCAGAAGGCTGCACCACCACGGACACCGGCTGATTCCCGCTCCACTCGAAGGCATAGGACTCTCCGGAAGTCTGCCCGATAAAGGTTTTCCATGATACATCTGCCTTCACCTGCGGATCGCAGTAGCCCTGACCCATCCAACAAATCACCGCATCCGGATCTACCGATATGGTATTTCTGCTCTGCACATTACTCAATATGATCGGATTACCGTCCGTCAGAATCGCCACATAAGCATTGCTGCCGTTTCCTGTTAGCAGAGAAGTTGCAAGCCCTTTCTGAGACAGGATGCCACAGCCGATAAATCGTACATCATACTTGCAGTCCTGCGTAAACGCAAGGATATTTTCCGATTCCACAGAGATCATCTCTCCAAATCCAAGTTCATAGATAAACACATGCTGGGCGTTGCTGGCATAATAAGTCACGGAATCACCGTTCATATTTACTTTCATAAGCGGAATATTCTCTCCCGTCATTCGGCGCACCAGCGAGCCAAACGCCGCCTGTGCCAGATTATTCTGCGGCCCCAGCAAGACTTTTTCAAAGCGGTAGTTCTTTCCGCCCACACTGTCTCCTGCGATAAACGCGCCCGCCTTTGTAAAAAGCACATCGTTACCTGTACATGTCACCTTTAATGTCAATTCATTTACAGTCTCAAAAGAAAGCATCCTGCCTGTCCCCTTTCATCCATTGCTCACCTGGACCCCATACAGCTCACACAGCCCTGCCAGGTCCTTTGTCACTCCGTTTCCAATTCCATGGAACTTCCAGTTGTTATTATGTAGATATATCTCTCCAATCATCATGGAGATAACGTTCGTATAATAATCCGTCATCTGAAAACTTGCCAGCTCTGTCCGGTCCCCATGATCTAAAATCCGGATATATGCATCTTTCAGCATTCCAAAATGGAGCTTTTTCTCAAAAGCCTCATTGATCGTCAGTACAAAGACCACCTTTCTGACAGCCGGATTCATACCGGCAATATCCAGATGAATCACTTCCCGGTCTGCCTGTCCGTCTACTTCCCATGTAACACTGCCATCAGGACTCTTCGTCTGCCCATAGAAAACAAACCAGTCGTCGCCGATCACCTTTCCGTTCTCTCCAAGTAAAAAAGCAGATACATCCACATCGCATCCCTCATTTGTACTGTTCCAGCCAAAACAGATATCCAGCCGACGGGAAACTTCTGTTCCCGACAGTAAAACTTTCTGTCCTTTTTGAATCGGATGCGCAAAGGATGGTATCTGCATTACAAGATTCTGGGTTTCAGAAGAAGGTGTCTGCTGCATCCTCCCTGTTTCCCTCTGTCTCATGCTCTGGGACCGGTTACCAGATATTTCACTCTGTGTATTCTGTGCCGGCTCATCGGATATTCCCCGTGCTCTATTCTGCAAAGTCATCAGATTCTGCGCGCTGTACGCCTTGCCCGGCTTTTGCGCATTCATGCCCAGAATGGTATCTTTGTTCCAGGCCCCCTTTGTTCTCATCGGAATCTCTGTCATCAATCTCTCACCTGAACCTTCGTGTCTCCTGCTCAATAATCTTCACCACATGCTGAATACTGCGTCCGTCTGTCCTCACATCCACGTGAGCCGTCTGCCGATAAAACGCCTCCCTCTCTCTCATCAGACACTCCACTTTGGAGACCAGCTCTCCGCCATTCAGCATGGGCCTGCTTCCATCGCTTTTCACCCGCTCCAGAATCGTCTCTTTTGTGGCAGACAGATAGATCACACATCCCAGCTCCTGAAGCAGTCTGCGGTTCTCAGGTCTCACCGGCATCCCTCCGCCCACAGAAATCACTGCATTGTATGTATCTTCCTGCATTCGTCTCAGAAGCTCCGTCTCCAGATTCCGAAAATGTTCCTCTCCAGATTCCGAAAAGATTTCCGGAATCGTCCGTCCCTGTTCAGACACAATCCGGTCGTCTGTGTCCACAAACAACATCTCTTTTTCCCTCGATAAAAGCTTCCCCACCGTCGTCTTCCCGGCTCCCATAAACCCGATCAGGATTATATTCTTCATCTTCTACTCCACGATTTTCTTAAGTTCATCCATAAATGTATTCACATCTTTAAATTCCCGGTAAACCGATGCAAAACGAACATAAGCTACTGTATCCAGCATCCTCAGCTTTTCCATAACCAGTTCCCCGATTTCCCGGGTGGAGATTTCCCGCACTTCCTGATTGAAGATGACGGATTCGATCTCATCCACCAGTTCTTCCACCTGGTCTGCAGAGATGGGACGCTTATGGCAGGCACGCAGGATTCCTCCTTTGATCTTGCTTCTATCATATGTCTCCCGGTTATTGTCTTTTTTCATTACGATGACAGGTATTGTCTCCACCTTTTCATAAGTTGTAAAACGCCGTCCGCAGACATCGCACTCCCGCCTGCGTCGAATGGAATCGCCGTCATCTGCCGGTCTGGAATCTATCACTCTTGTATTATCTTTCCCGCAATATGGACACTTCATCAGGAACACCTCCTTATGTTACGTTCTGCATCTGCCCAAGCAGGTGCCGTTTGTTATATTCAGTATATATCAAGACTGGCTTTTCGTCAACGAAAGCGTGATTCTAACAGGGATTTCTGCATAGATTAATAAAAAAAGGAGACCTGGAAAACAGACATGCGTTTTTGTGAATTAAGAGAAAAAGATGTGATCAACCGCTGCAACTGCAGGCGGCTTGGCAAAGTGTGTGATCTGATATTTGACGAATGTAAAGGATGTATCAAAGCGCTGATAGTCCCCGGTCCTTTTCGCCTCTGCGGGATCTTTGGACCGGATCAGGAATACGTTATTCCATGGAATAAAATCTGCCAAATCGGTCCTGATATCATCCTGGTGGAAATCTGTGAGGAGGATGTGCTCTGCCCCAGGAAGCGAAACGGGCCTTCCTGGGGCTGACACACAAATTTTGCCATTTTTTATTTGGATTCCTTCTGCATAAGCAGAATATTTTGGGAAATGCTTTTATATGTATAAACGATGCTGCAGGAGGAAAATCAATGGTTGTGAACAAGGTTGAAATCTGCGGAGTCAACACTTCCAAACTACCGCTTCTTACCAATGAAGAGAAGAAAATGCTTTTCGAACGGATTCAGAAAGGGGATAAAGAAGCCAGAGAGCTTTATATCAAGGGCAACCTCCGACTGGTCTTAAGCGTCATCAAACGTTTCTCCTCCAGCAATGAGAACGTAGATGATTTATTTCAGATCGGCTGTATCGGTCTGATGAAAGCAATCGACAATTTTGACTGCACCATGGACGTCAAATTCAGCACCTATGCCGTACCTATGATTATCGGTGAGATACGGCGTTACTTAAGGGACAACAACAGCATCCGTGTCAGCCGTTCTCTAAGAGACACGGCTTACAAAGCCATCTATGCCAAAGAAAATCTTCTGAAGGAAAATTCCAAGGAACCAACCATTCAGGAGATCTCTGACGTGATCGGTATCCCCAAAGAAGATATTGTCTATGCCCTGGATGCCATTCAGAGCCCGGTCAGCCTCTACGATCCTGTATACACAGAAGGCGGCGACACGCTCTATGTCATGGACCAGATCAGCGACCGCAAGAATAAAGAAGAAAACTGGGTAGAGAACCTCTCCCTCTCGGAAGCCATGAAACGATTGAGTCCGCGGGAAAACCATATCATCAATCTGCGCTTCTTCGAGGGAAAGACTCAGATGGAGGTAGCAGAAGAGATCCATATCTCTCAGGCCCAGGTCAGTCGACTGGAAAAAAACGCTCTGAAAACCATGAAAAGCTACTTAAAATAACTACTCATATTTTACAATCTCTTTTTTCAAACGTCCGATGATCTTTTTCTCCAGCCTTGAGATATAGGACTGAGAGATACCCAGAAGATCTGCCACTTCCTTCTGGGTCATCTCCCTTCCTGCCGGATGATTCAGTCCAAATCTCAGTTCAATAATCATTTTTTCTCTTTTGGAAAGCTTTGACAGCGCTTTTTTCAGAAGTTTTCTCTCTACTTCATTCTCCAGATCCCGATAAATAATATCCTCATCTGTTCCAAGGATATCTGACAGGAGCAGTTCATTCCCGTCCCAATCTACATTAAGAGGTTCATCAATAGATACTTCCATGCGTACTTTGCTGTTCCGACGAAGATACATCAAGATCTCATTTTCGATGCAACGGGATGCATAAGTTGCCAGCTTGATATTTTTATTCCTGTTGAATGTATTGATTGCCTTGATCAGTCCGATGGTTCCGATTGAAATCAGATCTTCCACCCCGACTCCCGTATTGTCAAATTTTTTCGCTATATAGACGACCAGCCTTAGATTGTGCTCGATCAGTTTTGCCCTCGCCTGCTGCTCCTGATCTGTCTCCAGACTCAGAATCGCCCGACTCTCTTCTTCCGCATTCAAAGGCGGCGGCAGAATCTCCGCTCCACCAATATAATGAATCTCTCCCTTTTTGGAAAAGAACATACTTTTGAATTTTGGCGCTACCTTTAACTGAATCTGATGTGGTATCGTTACCTTAATGATCATATTGCCTCCTCTTATGAGGAAAGCAGGTCACGATGAAGTATAAGCTGATACTGTCTGCTCTTATTCGGCATACGCGCGACAATCGGATTTGAAATTATCTGTTTCCTGGTCTCTGATTCCAGTTCCATTGCATCCAGTACATAGGCCACCAGCATACCATGCTCTGATATGGTATCATAAGGAATAAGCCTTGGAAGATTTTCCTTTCCTGATTCCAGGAGAAGCTCTTCCAACACGTCTTTATCCAAAATACTGACTGCCTTTTTACTGACTGGATCAAACAGGCCGTTGCCGGTGTCATACAATGCCTCTACGAGCATCCGGCACGACCCATGATACAGGAGAACAGAAAAAGTCTTCTCTCTTTCCCTTCTTCTGTTCCTCCATATGTACTCCGCTGCCATTAAAACCGCTGCAGATATACTGCTGAATACTGCGAACCATATCCCGCTCAGCCGGTGAAACTGTTCCAGATACCGCAGAACTCCGTTTAACAGAAAGCTCTCCAGATACAGACACAACATCCGTCCCAGGAAATGTCTTCTGCCAGAATACGCAATCTCCGTCATTGCCGCTGCCAGGACCACTGTTCCCAGAATATAGTGGACCCCGGACAACCAGGCAGATGCAAGGTACAGCATACAGGCACCCAGACTGCCTGTCACTGCCGCTGCTGCGATTCTCCGCACCCGTATGTTCTCCTGATCCGCCCATGCAGTCAGGAGAAGCAGCACCGCATTCATCCAGAGATTTTTCACAAACAGTACATCTACATAAACTTCATAGTACACTTGCCACCCTCTCTCTTATGGTAATCACCATTATAGGGAGGCAGCGTTAAAATCCCTGTCATATTCTGCGGTCACAGGGGCTTTTTTATCCCCATAAATCGACAGCCGCGAATCTTCTGCTAACAGAATGCTTTCAGAATCTCTGCCATCTGCTCCAGGGGTATCTGTCCCGGAGCCGACGATTCTCCCACATAGGCAAATATCATGGCGGAACCGGTCAGACTTCCGCAAATGCGGCTGACCAGCCCAAGGCTTCCCATGGACATGGTGACAACAGGAACGGACAGTTTTTCCTCTGCAGTTACTGTTGCCTGCAGCAGATTCAGCACATCCTGATTTCCTGAAGGCATAACCGCAAGCTTCACTGCATCCGCCCCTAACCTTTCCATATATCTGAGCCGGTCTGTCATCTCTTCTATGGAAGGCGTTCTCTGAAAATCATGACTGGACGCAATAACATGTGCTCCCGCATCCTGAAGACCTGCGATCTTCTCTGCTGTCTTTCCATTCTTCGGATACGCTTCCACGTCAATAAGTTCCGCGCCTCCTCTGGCTGCTGATTTCAGTAAAAGATCATAAGTCTCCGGATCTGCCGCCCGGTTCCCGCCCTCTCCTCTGGTACGAAAAGTAAACAAAAGCGGCTTCTCTCCCAGACGTTTCTTCAAACCTTCCAGTGTCCGGAGAACTTCCTCCATTTCAAAAACATCCTCATAAAAATCCACCCGCCATTCCACAAGATCAGCCGGAAGAACTGCAATCTCTTCTGCTTTCTTCCATATGACTTCCTGTTTTTCCGCCACAACAGGTACGCATATTTTCGGCACTCCTTCTCCAAATATCAGATTCCCAACCTGAAATGTCTTCTTCATCCAGCACTTCCCATTCCTAATTAAAATATTTCTCTTTGATCAGATCCACCGGCATCTGTTTTCCCGTCCACAGTTCAAACGCATAAGCCCCCTGATACAACAGCATATACATCCCGTTGAACACCGGGCAGCCCGCCCGCTCAGCCATCTGAAGAAGATTTGTCTTCTTCGGGTGATAGATCACATCCGAGACAATCAGTTCCGGACGCAGATAATTCTCATCCGGCACCAGACATCCCTCTTCATGGGGACTCATCCCCACAGAAGACGCGTTCACCAAAATCCGGCTTTCTTCAATGCTTCTCTTCATCTGCCGTTCATCCTGAAGTTCATACATCTGCACCTTGCAGTCCGTCTGTCTGTTTATCCGGTCTGCAATCTCCTGTATAGCGTCCCAAGACTTCCCCTTCCTGGCAATCAAATCAATTTCCGGTACTCCGTCCAACGCCGCCTGAGCGGCTATGGACGCGGCGGCGCCACCTGCCCCCAAAAGGGTCATCTTTCCGCCTATGATATCATGCCCTGCACTCTGAACCGCCCTCATATAGCCTTTCCCGTCTGTATTATATCCGGTCAGGACGCCATCCTTATGTACTACGGTATTAACTGCTCCGATCAGCCTGGCTTCTTCAGAAAGTATGTCCGCCCTCTCATACATCAGTCTTTTGTGAGGCATGGTACAGTTCCAGCCCCTGGCATCCATCACCATCAGTCCATCCACTGCACATTGAAACTGCTCCTGTGACACGTCAAAAGCCAAATACACATAATCCAGACCATGATAAGCAAACGCTTCGTTATGCATGGCCGGCGATACACTGTGAGCCACCGGGCTTCCAAGCAGGCAGGTGAGCCCTGTATGCCCTGTAATTTTTCTTTCTTTCATCTTCTCCTGTCCTCATACTACCCGGGATCTCATCTCCTGACTCTCTGTCCTGAGCAGAAGCACCCCGGCAATATCTCTGGTTACACTCAAAACAGGCGGAACCGTCCTCTGAACAACTCCGCCTTCTCTTGCCATCTGTTTTCCTGTTTTATCTCTCTTTCCTGAAAAATCCCGGAACTTCAATCTGCTGTTCTTTCACCGTACTTTCAGGCTTTTTAAAAGTCTTAAGGCCCGGCAGCGGCTGCACCACCTGTCTTCTCTGATCTGCTGCTGTCTTACCATATCCGGCCTGATTCACACCGGAAGACATAGCAGGCCGCTCTGCCTTCTGACGGAAATTGCCTGTTCCTGCTCTGTCCCGAAGTCCCGTAGCAATGACCGTAATACTAACCTCATCTGAATTGCTTGCATCGTACATGGCGCCAAAGATTACATTGGCCTCTTCGCCCACCTGTTCCTGAACAAAGCTTGCTGCTTCATTGGCGTCAATCAGGGAAATATCTCCCGATACATTGATAATTACATGGCTTGCCCCTGCAATCGTCGTCTCAAGCAGCGGACTGGTAATCGCCTGCTTGACTGCCTCCAGAGCTTTATCATCACCTCTGGCAGTGCCGATCCCGATATGTGCAATTCCTTTGTCCGTCATAACTGTCTGTACATCAGCAAAATCCAGATTGATCAGCGCCGGAAGATTAATCAGATCTGTAATTCCCTGCACCGCCTGCTGCAGCACTTCGTCCGCTTTCTTCAGCGCTTCCGGCATGGTTGTCCTGCGATCCACAATCTCCAGAAGCTTGTCATTGGGTATCACAATCAATGTGTCTACCGACTCCTTAAGCTTCTCAATTCCCGACAATGCATTGTTCATGCGCTGCTTTGCCTCAAAACGGAAAGGTTTCGTTACAACGCCTACCGTCAGAATTCCCATCTCCTTGGCTGCACGTGCAAGAACGGGCGTCGCACCAGTACCAGTTCCGCCGCCCATACCGCAGGTCACGAATACCATATCCGCTCCCTGAATCGCTTCTTTCAGTTCTTCAATGCTCTCCTCAGCCGCTTTCTCTCCAATCTCAGGCTTCGCGCCTGCTCCAAGCCCTTTTGTCAGTTTCTCTCCGATCTGTATCGCTGTCGGAGCCTTACAAAGCTTCAGCGCTTGTTTATCGGTATTCACACCAATGAACTCCACGCCTCCGATCTGTTCTTCTACCATTCTATTTACAGCATTATTACCTGCTCCACCTACACCAATCACTATGATACGGGCGGCTGCCTCAGTCTCATTCGTCATGATTTCCAACAAGGTTTTTATCCTCCTTATAAATACACTTCCCATGTCAGCTTACAATACAATAATTCTACTATATCTTTTTTTTTTTTATTATGCAACCTATTTTTTATAATTTTAAAATGTTTTTTCTTCAATAAATATGGTTTTTTCGACATAAAATACGAAAAAACACTAAGAAAATCATTATTTCAACGCTTCCAGAGAAATATGAGTACTTTCATCCGTATAGGTTTCCATATGTAGTGTCCCGGACTTGTCGTTCAAATCCGGCTCCAGCTGGCTAATGCGGGCAATCTTCTCTTCCAGGTGCTCTCCTGCCCCCAATGCAACCCGGACTTCTCCTAACTGCAAATACAGATCATTCATACTCCCAAAACGTATCTCGTCAGGATTCACATCATATTTTTTAAGGAGCTGTGTAATATCCAGGATCGTGTCAAATATTTTTGGATTTTCCACATTCAGACTCTGATACATGGCCAGATTATCAAAATAAAGGCCTGTAATTCTTGGGACCCCTTCTATCTCCTCTTCTGAACTCTCCACGACAATGCCGTCCTTATCAAAATATACATTCTTTCCCAAATAGCGAACATAACCCACCATATTTTTTTCGTAGACACGGATGGTGATACTGTGAAAAGAATCCAAACTCACCTCAAAGTCGTCCACAAACGGGATCTCTGGATGCTTCTGGTACTGATAGCGCAGATACAGATATAATGTGTTCCTCTGATATCCTTCGCCGACAATCAGATCTGCGATTTCTTCATTTGTATAAAAGGCATTTCCCGTAACCGTTACTTCTGTAATCCGGAAAACACCTACGAAAGACAGCAACAGCACGACCAATACTGCCAGTATGATGACTGCTGCTATAAGTTTTCTGGAAAATCTGCCTGGTTTATTCTGTTCCGACATTATGGTAGAACGCTTGTCCTTTCTGAAAATGGGCCTGAATGGCTAAAAAGCCGCTTACGTGTAAACACGACGCAGCTTCTTACCCATTTTTCCACACTGTTTATGGCCTATGTGAATTATAACACAATTCCCAGGTTTTTCAAATCTTCATTTATGTTTTCGTATCCACGGCAGACATATTCCATACCGCTGATGCATGTCTCTCCTTCTGCTGCCAGGGCTGCCATAATGAGAGCGGCACCTCCTCTTAGTTCCTTCGCCTCCACATGGGCGCCGTGCAGTCTGGCATCCCCATCAATCAGGGCAAAGGACTCTTCGCTGGTAATGGAAGCCCCCATCTTCCGAAGTTCTTCCACAATCTGAAAACGCGCCTCGAAGATTTTTTCTTCAATAAAACTCATACCAGATGCCGTGGACAGTGCAGCCATCAGCGCAGACTGGAGATCTGTTGGAAATCCCGGGAAAGGCGCTGTTACCATATACGGTATACAGCGGCACTGCCGCTCCATCTTCACATAGATCCAATCCTCTTCCGCTTCCACTACAGCTCCCATCTGGCGAAGCAGATCTGGCAGTGTCCCAAGGTGGGAAAGAGGTACATGAAGGAGGCGCACCTCTCCCTGAGTCATCATGGCGCCAAACAGGTAAGTTCCTGCCACAATCCGGTCTGACGGAATAATATATTCCGCTGCATGCAGCCGTTTTACGCCTTTGATTGTGACAATCGGCGTTCCGTCTCCTTGAATATCCGCCCCCATTTTCCTGAGAAAAGACGCCAGTTCTATAATCTCCGGCTCCATGGCCGCTCCATGAATCACCGTAGTTCCATCCGCCAGAACCGCCGCCAGCAGTACGTTTTCTGTAGCCCCTACGCTGGGAAAATCCAGATAGACCTGGGCTCCATGCAAGATCTCTGCATTTCCTGACAGCGTATGCTCCTGATGCTCAAATATGGCTCCCAGCTGCTGAAGTCCCCGAATATGCAGGTCAATCGGACGTTTTCCAATCGTACATCCTCCCGGATAAGGGATCTCCACCCGATGCATCCGTCCCAGGATGCTGCCGAGCAGCGTGACTGTGGAACGCATTTTTCCGGCGCCATTTCCAGACACCCGGTAATTACAGACCTCCCTCGTGTCCACAATCAGCATATGCCCCTCCCAACGCACTCTACATCCTGCATCCTCCAGAAGCTCCAGCATATGTTCCACATCCGATATTCTCGGGCAATGATGGAGTATGAAGATCCCTCTGCCCAGAAGCGTTGCCGCCAGAATCGGCAGTGCCGCATTTTTTGATCCCTGAACCAGTAACTCCCCTCGCATCCTCTGGGGGCCTTTGATATACAGTCTGTTTCTGTCCAAATCCATTCCCTCCGGACCCGTTTCCAGGTCTGCCATTATATATCAGTATATGCCGGACATGTGTTCAATGTTCCTTTTTCATGTATCTGGAAACATTCAATATAAGTCCAACCTCTGCCAGCAAAAATGTCACGGACGTTCCGCCGTAGCTGATAAATGGCAGTGTAATACCGGTATTGGGAATGGTATTGGTAACAACTGCAATATTCAGAATTACCTGTATCATAATATGCCCCATCACCCCCGCTGCCAGAAATGCACCGAACAGTTCCGGAGTATGTGTGGCTATCACCATCAGACGCCAGATCAAAAGCCCAAACAGAAGAATCACAAGAAATGCTCCTGCAAGCCCCATTTCCTCACAGATGATGGAAAAGATCATATCATTCTGTGCTTCCGGTACAAAGCCAAGTTTCTGCATGCTGTTTCCAATCCCGACCCCAAAGATCCCGCCGGAACCGATGGCATACAGCCCCTGCATGGTCTGATATCCCTTCTCATACAGTTCCGGATGTCTCCAGATAGCCAGGCGCTCCAGGCGATAAGACTCCACACTTAAGAAAATCCCGATAAAGCCGGCTCCCAATCCTCCCAGCCCGATAAAGGGCAGAAAGCGAGGATTTGCAATAAAGATCAAAATAACTGCGATCCCCAAAATGATGATCGCCGTACTCAGATTATTAGTCCCTACAAGACCTACGATGGGAAGTACTTCCAGAATCACCAGAAACATATATTTCCATGATTTCATATGGGAAGCATTTTTACTGACAATCGACGCAAGCAGCACCACCACCGCCAGTTTCGCAAACTCCGAGGGCTGGAATGAAAGCGGGCCAAGAGACAGCCACCGTTTGGAGCCGTTATATTCATCTCCAATAAAAAGAACTGCCGTGGACAGTACCAGCGATATGCCGTAACCAATCCCTGCAGCCGGCATCCACCTGCGGTAATCCACCTGAGACACCAGATACATTCCCATGAGTCCGATACTGGTTGCAAAAAACTGCTTTTTCAAATAATAGGCAGGGTCTGCAAACTTGACCCTGCCATTATAAGCGCTCGTACTATAAAGCACGATCAGTCCGAATATAACCAGAATCAGAACGAGAATCAAAAGTACATAATCTACCGATTCTTTCGTATCTGTCCGTCTGTTGACTGTCATGCATTTCCTTTCGGATAAATTCATATGCCTTTCTTCATATCTATGCATCTGTATCCGGATAAAGAACCTCTGGTTGTCAGACCGCCGCCAGAGCCACCAGGCAGCACAGGGCGGTCACTATGGAAAATACTGCCACCACCCTCGTCTCAGACCAGCCACATTTTTCAAAGTGATGATGGATCGGCGCCATCTTAAAAAAACGTTTTCCATGTGTTACTTTAAAATAAGTCACCTGAATCATCACCGACAACACTTCCACCAGGTAAATCAGGCCCACAATCAGTATGAACAGAGGAAGCTTCAGCATATACGCCGTTGCCGCCACAAACCCCCCCAGCGCCAGCGACCCGGTATCTCCCATAAACACACTTGCCGGATAGACATTAAACAGAAGGAAGCCCAAAAGTCCCCCGGTCACCGCACAGGTCACAGGAAAGATTCCGCTGCCGGTTCCAATGGCAACCACAGAGAAAAATACCGCCACCATGACGGTTACGCTGGAAGCCAGACCGTCCAGTCCATCCGTGAAATTCGTCCCATTTACCGTCCCGATCACGGCTACAAACAAAAGCGGAATGGAGAACCATCCCAGATCCAGACACTTACCGCCTCCAAACGGAATCAGCATCTGAAACCCCACGTCCGAATATGACGCCATATACCATGCAAAAATCCCCGTTACGACAATCTGTCCGGCCATCTTCTGCCCTGGAGTCAGCCCTTCTGATCTTCTGAGTACCACTTTAATATAATCGTCCAGGAATCCGACAATTCCAAACCCGACTGTCACAAACAGAATGGGAATAATCTTCGGATAATCTTTTACATAAAACAAAGAGGTTATCACCACACTGATCAGGAAGATCACACCACCCATAGTCGGCGTCCCGTTTTTCTTCAAATGTGTCTGCGGACCGTCATCCCGAACCGTCTGTCCCACTTTCAGTCTCCGCAATACAGGAATAATCACCGGACCTGCCGCTGCACTGATGACAAAAGACAGAATCACAGGGATAATAACACCAAAATCCATCATAATCTTGCACCTCTTCCTCCACTCTTCTATCAAGAGTATACGTCTTTTGGCAAAAATTATCAACTGTGACTGAATTTTTTCACAGTTTTTTTCAAAAAAAGCTTTACAAGTGACCTCTGATCTGCTAGAATTATCATTGCTGTTAGGACAGTAAGCTTCCGTGGCTCAGTCGGTAGAGCGACGCACTCGTAATGCGTAGGTCACCGGTTCAAATCCGGTCGGGAGCTTTTTTCTGTTATGTCCGTTCTTTCTGTCAGCAATTCCCCACATATACATAGGGAAGGTACCTTCCGGCTGCATCTGCAAGCTCATATACCCTTTTTATGTCTGTGGCCTCCCGGTCCGTCATATGGTACCGGGGAAAAAACCGGGTAACATGAAGCGGAATCTCCCTGTCTACAGTTGCAATCCAGGCCGCTTCTTCTTCTATCTCGTCCAGCCAGTCATTCTCCCCTGGCACAATCAATGTTGTCAGTTCCACATGGCAGTCCGCTGCCGCCCTGACAATAAATGACTTTACCGTATCCAGATCTCCGCCCAGCTTCCGATAATAGTCTTCCCGGAACCCTTTCAGATCAATATTCATGGCGTCCACATAAGGAAGAATCTGTTCCATAACCTCCATAATACGACGGTCATATTCCGGTCCTTCCTCCCGGTAT
>CAJTTI010000028.1:19581-39704 GCA_910579225.1 uncultured Lachnospiraceae bacterium
CTGTTCCATAACCTCCATAATACGACGGTCATATTCCGGTCCTTCCTCCCGGTATCCGTAGGGACCATTTTCTTTCAGACGGTGGGACAGATCTCCGCTGCCGATCACAATCGTCTTCTTACATAATGCATCCGCCGTCCTCTGTATATACTGCCCCAGACGATAATGCTCCGTAAATGGCAGGCCGGACAGTCCAATCCGGACCAGGTGATAACCGGTCCAGTAATGATTTATAAAATACAGCGGCACCATAGTTCCATGGTCAAGCCCCGGATTCTTTTCTCCAAGAGTTCCCGCAGACAGCTTCTCTCCTGCCGCAAACTGACACAGTAGTTCTGTAAATTCTGTATCATAGTCGATCTCCATCCTCACCTGCCCCGCCCTGAACGGGCGGAAATCACCTTCCGCTCTCCTGCCGGGAGAAATATGAAAGTAATCTCCATACATCACCTGGTGGGGAGAGATCAGCACGATGGTATCTGGTCTTTGTTCTCCGATTCTGCGCGCAACCTCCAGAAAAGCATCCACCGTCTTCTGAATCTTTTTCTCTTCCCCTTTTCCGATGTCTGGCACAATTAGCGGCGGATGCGGAACCATATATGCCGCAATAATTCCCATATCCTGTACCTTATTGCTTATTTATAGTTCCGCATCTGCCCTTCTGATGTCCGACATCTGGAAGCATTTCTGGCCGCATCCGCGTCCTGAAATCCTTCCGGGCATCTTCCGGGCGGATGCTGTTTTTACAGTTTCCGATATTATGCAGATTTATTTTCCAAATACGCCGGCTGCTTTTTTCATATTTTCCATCACCGGCACTTCAAACGGGCAGCGCTGCTCGCAGGCTTTGCATTCTACACACTCTCCGGCCGTATGTTCCAACAGCCCATAATGCTCTCTTACAGTCTCCGGGACCTCTCCCTGTGCCATGGACAAATTCAGGAACTTTATCACGGATGCCACATCAATCCCCTTGGGACAGGGCGCACAGTGCCCGCAGTACATGCAGTGGCCCCTCCAGCTGATCTTCGGAAATGCTGCAAATGCCGCCGCATAATCCCTCTCCTCCTCTGAAGCATCCTCATATGCCATACTGATCTTCAGTTCTTCCAAAGTCCTCGCCCCGGACATGACTGTCGCCACTGCCGGACGGGTCAGGGCATAATGCAGACATTGATATGTACTCAGCGCTTTTCCTGCAGGAGACAGCTCCGCATTCAGCAAATCGCCTCCTCCGAATGCTTTCATAACTGTGATGCCCACACCTTTTTGCTGACAAATCTCATAAAGCGCCTGACGTTTGGGATCCATATTGACCAACGGTTTATCATAATTCTTCTCTGCCCAGAGTTCCTCCACATTCTCACTGGCAGGCTGCAGATCATAACATGGATTCACACTGAACATGAGAACATCTATGAGTCCACTGTTCACCGCCGCAAGGGCTGCTTCCGGATTATGGCTGGACATGCCGATGCAACCGATCACTCCATTCTCTCTCAGTTCCAGCGCATATTTCATCACTTCTCCATCCAGCACTCCTTCCCAGTCCCTAAGGGAGTCCACATAATGAATCATCCCGATCTCCACATGATCTGTCTGCAGCCTTCTGAGCTGATCCTCAAACCCTTCTTTTACTTCTGAAATTTTCCTCGTTCTCTTATACTGTCCGTCTTTCCAGATCGTACACAAATGTGCCTGAAGAACGAATCTGTCCCGACGCCCCTGAAGTGCTCTCCCCAGGTAAGAACGCATATCCGGATTCGGCGCATAGAGGTCAAGGCAATTAACTCCGCCCTCCTCCATCAAATCTACAAATTCCTTTACCTCATCATAGGATTTTCCTACAAATCCCTCGCATCCCATACTGATCTCGCCAACCTTCAGGCCGGTTTTCCCCAATTCTCTGTACCTCATCGCATTTCTCCTGTCTCTTTTCTGCTGTTGTCAGATTCACTCTGATTATAACAGTTGAAGTCCACTCCAGGTCAAGTGTTCCTGCCCATGATTGATTCTATTTTTATTGATTGGTCTTCTCCGCCTTCCGGAACAGCATATAACCAGCAATAAACAAAATGGACAAAAGACCAATTCCTGTACGGGAAGTCCCGCTCAGCTGTGTAGCTGCTCCCAACAGAAGCGTCCCCATGAATGCCGCTCCTTTTCCAAAAATATCATAGAATCCAAAATATTCGGCCGACTGATTTTTTGGAATGATTCTTGTAAAATAAGAACGGGACAAAGCCTGGATCCCACCCTGGAATACTGCCACACAAACCGCCAGAAACCAGAATTCCCATGCTTTTGTCATCTGCAGAGCAAAAAGCACCACGCCCAGATATCCAAGTATTGATATACGGATCAGTTTTCCGCCTTCCATTTTCCTCGTTAATGTTCCGAATAAAATCGAACAGGGAAAGGCCACCACCTGCATCAAAAGCAGTGCAAGCATCAGATCTGTATCTGATATCCCCACATCTTTTCCGTAAGAAGTCGCCATATCAATAATCGTATAGACACCATCAATATAGAAAAAAAACGCCGCCAGAAACCAGAACATCTTTTTATTTTTCCATATTTCTCTCATAACCCGGTATAGCCTTGTAAAACTTTCCCTGATCAGATGTTCTTTCTTTTCCACATAACAGATCTGTTCAAAACTGCGAAGAAGCGGAAATGTCATCGCCAGCCACCACAGAGCATTCAGAAGAAATACCAGCATCACCGCCCGTTCGTTCCCAAGTCCGACAGGTTCTGCATACAAAAGCAGCAAAATACTAATGATAAAAGGAATACAACTCCCAATATATCCCCATGCATAGCCGTGAGCCGATACCTGATCCACCTTCTCCTCTGTGGTCACGTCTGTAAGCATGGAATCATAAAAAGTCAGGCTTCCTTGATATCCTGTCTTTGCAACTATATAAATTCCAAGAAAAAGCAACCATCCAACCGGCAGGGAAAGCATGGCGCAGCCCAGAACTCCCAGTACCACAAAGCATGCAAACACCGGCTTTTTAAAACCTCTGATATCTGCCACTGCTCCCAGTATCGGAGCCAGCACGGCAGAAATTATGGTCACAATCGAACTGGCATAACTAAAATACGCCGTGGAATCCGCCGCCGACATCCCCATGCCTTCTGCAACATTTTTAAAGCAGATTGGAATCACAGTTGCCGTAAGCATAACAAACGCAGAATTTCCCACATCATATAACACCCAGTCCCGTTCTTTCCTGGTCAAATGTATCATATAGACTCCTCATAATTCTGATACAGGCGATCTGACAGAAGGCCGCCGGATTCCAGAACTCTGTCATATTTTTGAATCTCATCCACCGCTGTCAAAACTGCATGTTCCATACGTTCCAACAAAAAACAGTTGCTTTCGGCACAGACCGGATGTACTTTTCCATCCATAATCAGACCGCCAATATTGTTATCCTGCCCAGTAACTCTGGAAATTATTTTTAATCCCAGTCTTTTTACCGGATTTTTGCATACAAAAAATGTAATCACACGGCGGAACATCCGAATGCACAGATCAATCTGGGCAGGTGTCACATCTTCAAACATCCGGGAGATCTGTTCCCTGGTACCTGCCCTGCTGATTAGATGATGTACCGGCACATAATTCAGAGGCGCATGTCCGTCAACCGCCATCAGATACCGGTCAAACTCCGTCTCAATTGTCAAATGTCCCAGCCCTTTCTCCTCCACATAATAATTTACAAATGGATGGCATTCATTGTCCAAAATAAAATGGCACAAAAACCCATGCAAATATGCCCGCAAAGCCGGATCCGAAGATTTCCGGTACTGTATCCGCCCCCGGTCAAAAAAATCAGCTGCAAGCTCTTTATGCATGGCAACCCCTTTCTGATTAATTCTGTTTTTCTGATATGGATAATAGTAAAATAACAGATCCGGTCCGTGAAGACCCAGAAGAAATGCATCCTTCTTCAGGTTAATCTCCTGTTTTATATTCTGTGGCAGTTTTCGAAAAACTTTTTTCCCAAACACATAATGCGCATAAGTCGCCGGCATGGTATTCCTCCTATTTGTAGTTCCGCTCCGGCCCTGTTTCCTCCCCGGATTCTGGAAGAATGTTCGGCCGCTTCCGCGTCCCAACATCCTTCCGGGGCTCCAACAGGCCTTCGCTGTTTTGTAGTTCCGCTCCGGCCCTGTTTCCTCCCCGGATTCTGGAAGAATGTTCGGCCGCTTCCGCGTCCCAACATCCTTCCGGGGCTCCAACAGGCCTTCGCTGTTTTGTCTTTTTTGGTTTCAGTATAGCACAATTGGTGGTTTCTGCATATGATGAAGTGTAAATAGTTTTTGGAGGTTATCTTCATGGGTGACTTAAGTTCAAGAAATGGTTGCGGCTGCGGCTGTGACAACAATTGTGGATGCAGCTGCGGATGCGGCAATGGCGGTGGTAACGGACTCTTCGGCGGCAGCGGATGCGGATGCCTGATTCTGATTCTCCTGCTGTTCTCCTGCTGTGGCAACGGTTTCGGCGGCGGCAACTGCGGTTGCGGATGTGACAGCGGTTTTGGCGGAGACAGCTGCTGGTGGATCATCCTGCTTCTGCTCTTCTGCAGCAACGGCTTCGGCGGCGGCAGCTGCGGCAACAATTGCGGTTGCAACAACTGTGGTTGCGGCAATAACTGCGGTTGCGGATGTGGATGCAGCAACAACTGCGGATGCTAACAAAAACCGGGGCGTCGCGAAATGCGGCGCCCTTCCACACGATTTGCCACTATTGTAAGATTCCGGTTACGGAAATCGCATGATTTCCGACAGCCGTTCATATATTGAAGAAAGACGCAGGGAGCAATCTGTCATGACATTCGATGAAGTAATTCTACCAAAAGAACTGCAGATGCTAAAAGCTTTCCTGCCCTTTCTTCCCGCTAATATACAGAAAATGCTGGCAATCTATATTAAATGGGTGGAATTACAGAAAACCATAGAATATTTTAACCAGAATCCCCCCATCCAGCAATCTCCCGATATGGGGAATCTGATGAAATGTATGAAAGGGCTGCTTCCGCCGGAAGAACAGTCCCAAATTGAACAATTTGCAGATATGTTTGAAAATATGGATATGTATCGGGATATGTTTGAAGGATTTTCATCTGCCTTTTCCACCGATCATGAATCCGAATAAAACCAAGAACAGAAAAAAGTCCGTACATGCCCTTTTATTCAAAAGGGCTGCGGCGGAATATTAACAGGAGGTCAATACATGAACATACCGGAATGGTTTCAGGATCCGCGCATCAAAGATATTTCTCCTTCCAAACTCACATTTCTTCTGAAACTGGCAGAACAAATTGAGGGGAAAAGCCAAAAACAAGCCATGCCAATCCTGTTTGGCGCCGTAGCTTCCGCCAGCAGGCAGAATCTGCAGTTTACCCCTGAAGAATTCCAGCTTATCTTCGAGATTATGAAAGAAGGTAAAAGTGAAGAAGAGAAAAAGCGGATGGATGAAACACTAAAAAAAGCTCAAAAGATGATGAAAAACGGAAAATAATGTTACAACTGCCGCAGCAGATGTCCTGGTTCTCTTTGGAACTTTAAACATTTGCCGCGGCAGTTTTTTCTATGGTTCTTATTCTTTTGTATTCATATTCATTACTTGCATATCTGTTTTGGAATAGAAAATCTTCTGGCTGTGGTACAGACCATAATAGCCGGATTCCAGATAGCTGATACACACAGACAATAGGAAGAAAGGCATGTCACTAAACCCGAACAATTCAAAGCTCAAAAGCAGTGACGAAATCGGGCAGTTTGTCACTCCACAGAAAACGGACGTCATACCGCATGCTGCTGCCAGTGATGGAGGCATACCAGTCACCTGACCAAACAGACAGCCAAAAGTAGCTCCCACAAAAAGAGAGGGCACGATCTCTCCTCCCCGGAAGCCGCTTCCCAGAGATACTCCCGTGAACACGATCTTCAGAAGAAATGCTGCCGCAATTACTTTTCCTTCCATGGCAAGTTCAATCACCGGCATCCCCGCCCCCAGATAGTCGGTCGTTCCCAGAAGCTTCGTCATAAGGATCACCAGACATCCGCCTGCTAACACCCGAAGCCAGTCATTAGGAATCCATTTTTTATAAATATGTTCTGTATGATGCAATACTGTGCAGAACAAAATACTGACTCCTGCACAACAAAGCGCCAGGATAATAACCAGAGTCACGTTTTTCCAATCAAACACCGCCACCGACGGAAGAGTAAAGTGTTCTCCATGAGCCCCCACAAATTCCGCCATTTCCTTTGCAACCAGAGACGCCACACAGCAGGGGACCAGCGCCGCATACTGCATGATTCCCACATTGGTAACCTCCATGGCAAAAACTGTTGCTGTTAAAGGCGTTCCGAACAATGCAGAAAACCCGGCACTCATCCCGGACATAATCATAATCCGGTGATCATATTCTCCCAGTTTCAGCCATTTTCCAATCGTCCCGGAAATGCTCCCACCAAGCTGAAGTGCTGCCCCCTCCCGGCCTGCAGAACCACCGAATGCGTGAGTCAGGACCGTAGATCCTACGATCAGAGGTGCCATACGCAGAGGAATATATGCCCCTGTCTGTATCCCTTCCAACACCCGGTTCGTTCCTGTCTTATAAGGATCCATCTTATACATTCCCACAATGACAAGTCCGGCCAGCGGAAGCAGATATAACATCCACGGGTGGCTGCCCCGATAATCGGTCACCATCGTGATACTCCTTCCAAACAGTCCGCCCAGCACACCGACCACCAGGCCAGTCAACCCGGCCAGAAACAACCATCTGATCAGAAGCCATACCCTTCCCGCACATTTCTTCACGTATTTTTTCACTGATAATCACTCCCTGTGTTTTCACCTTCTTTCTCATTATCCCCGGCAAAAGCCTTCGTGTCAAGAGTTTCTTAACGCCCTGTAATATTCCGAAATCCTTTTTGCATAATAGAATATTAATTAACATTTTGCCTCAGGAGACCGCTCCTTGCAACAGTATCTGCCATCATCAGAGCATGAAAAAGGCTGCCACAGATGCAGCAGCCCTTCTCTATATTATGCTTCTGCAGCTCTCGCTGCCACTTCTTTCTCCTGTACATCCGACGGAGCCTGCTCGTACCGGGCAAACTCATAGGAATATAATCCGCTTCCTCCGGTCATAGAACGAAGGTCCGTGTTGTATCCAAAGATCTCCATCATCGGTACATCAGCCACCACCTCAGTCTTACCTGCTCCTGCCGGATTCATACCAAGTACGCGGCCTCTCCTCTTGTTCAGATCGCCCATAACATCGCCGGTATACTTATCCGGAACCAGCACAGTCATGGTCACAATCGGCTCCAGCAGAACCGGTGAAGCTTCCATAAATCCCTTCTTGAATGCCTGAACTGCAGCGGTCTTGAACGCCATCTCGGAAGAATCTACCGGATGATAGGAACCGTCATAAAGCACGGCTTTCACACCAACCACCGGATATCCTGCCAGAGGTCCCCTGGTGACAGAATCCTGGATACCTTTTTCCACTGCCGGAAAATAGTTTTTCGGCACAGCTCCGCCCACAACCATCTGATCAAAGACGTATGGATTCTCCAGATCGCCTGAAGGCTCAAAGGTCATCTTTACATGCCCGTACTGTCCGTGTCCGCCGGACTGTTTCTTATATTTGTATTCCACATCGGATTTTTTCCGGAGAGTCTCACGGAACGCTACTTTTGGTCTGTCCAGTTCTATTTCTACTTTATACTTCTCAGCAAGAGTGCTGACAATCACCGACAGGTGCTGGTCTCCCATACCATAGAGCAAAGTCTGACGGTTCTCCGAATCATTCACTGCCTTGATGGTCAGATCCTCGTCCATCATCTTCGATAATGCCTGAGAAATCTTGTCTTCGTCCCCCTTCTTCTTCGCCTTATATGCCATGTAAGTATAGGGCTTGGAAATCTCAGTCTTTCCAAATACCACTGGTGCCGCCTTCGTGGACAGGGTGTCGCCGGTCTTGCAGTTGGCCTTGCCCACTGCTCCGATATCTCCTGCATGAAGCTCTGTCACCTCGATGGGTTTGTTACCTCTCATGACGTAGAGCTTGTTCAGCTTTTCTTCTGCTTCCGTAGAAGAATTATAAAGCACATCATCGGATTTGATAACGCCGGAACATACCTTGATCAGCGAATATTTTCCAATGAATGGATCCGCGATGGTCTTGAACACATAGGCTGATTTCGCTTTGGAGAAATTATAATCTGCCTGGAAGATCTCGTTGGTCTTGGTGTTGATACCTGCACATTCTTTCTTGTCCGGAGACGGCAGAAGCTCCACGATGTCATTCAGCATATTATGAATATTCCGAAGCTCGACGCTGGAACCCATGGATACCGGAATGATGCTTCCATCATCCACATTCATTTTCATGGCAGCACGAATCTCACCCACTGAGAACTCTTCACCTGCAAAATAACGCTCCATGAATTCCTCACTGGTCTCTGCCACTGCATCCATCATAGCTTCCCGATAGATATCCAGATTCGGCTTACAGTAATCCGGGATCTCGCAGTCTTCCCTCGTACCGATACCGGTAAAACGGCGTCCCGCCATTTTCATAACATTTATGTAACCAACGAATTTCTCATTCTCACGGATGGGCTGATAGAACGGCGCAATCTTCTTGCCATACATCTCCGTCAGCGTCTCCACCACTTCACGGAAAGAAGCATTATCCACATCCATGTCAGATACGAAGAACATCCGGGGCAGCTTGTATTTCTCACAGAGCTCCCATGCCTTCTCCGTTCCAACTTCCACGCCTGCTTTGCCGGATACCACGATAACCGCCGCGTCAGCGGCAGCTACTGCCTCTTCCACCTCGCCCACGAAGTCAAAGAATCCTGGTGTATCTAAAATATTGATCTTTGTATCTTTCCAGATGATCGGTACGACAGAAGTATTGATAGAGAACTTGCGCTTGATCTCTTCCTTATCATAATCACTGATGGTTGTTCCATCTGTAACCTTCCCGATACGGCTGGTCAATCCGGATACATATGCCATTGCCTCGACCAGGCTGGTCTTACCGCTCCCGCCATGTCCTAAAAAGACCACGTTGCGGATACTGTCTGTTGTGTAAACGTTCATTAGCAATCTCCTCCAATACATTTTGTCATCCTGCGGCCAAAGACCACAGCACGTTTACAAAGGGAAAAAACCAGGTTCCAACCCCTCATGTTAGAATTATACTAAAATACAGAGAAAATAGCAAGGATTTTAGAAAATATGAACAGCCCTTATACGGATCCTTTGTTTTCCAACGCCTCAATTCTGCACAGTTCTTTTTTCAGCAGAAAATACACCGGAAGCAGAATCATGCAGATCAGCATCGCATAGAACAGAGAGATCGAGGCCACACTCAGATCCAGAAAGAGCCAGCCGATATTATTAAGCTCCGACCAGTCCAGAGAACGGATGCTGTTGGATATCCCGATCAGAAAACAGATTCCTCCGGATATGGACGCCGCTCCCATTACCATATTCACAGACAGCAGACTTTCCCGGTACTGAGACGTCTCATATTCCCTCTTTCCAAAGGCAACTAAAAACGCTCTGCCGAAAGCCCGGAAGGATCCCGTGACAAACAGGATCAGAATACAGGGAAATACAAGAAATTCCAGCGTAATCGGGTCCCAGAAATTAAGCATCCGATCCCAGCGGATTCCATAAATCAGATACACCACCATACTTGCCAGATAAACAATATAAAACATAACGTTTCTTTCTCCTTTCTTATTGCGTCTAAATCTTTCCGCTCCATACCAGCACCGCATCCTCTTTCAGCGCCTCAAACTCCTCGTTGGAGAGCAGGCTCAGCCGATTCATATTTCCCATTGGCAGGTAATAGATCTCCCGCATTCGGGGCTCATAATTTTCTACGGGGTCCCTGAAAAACTCCGCCTCATAAATGGCGCCTGTGCTGGCAGAAGAATTCACAAATCCATTTTCCCCCGGATGAAACAGGCTGTTCCACAGGCTTCTGGTATAGCAGTAATAGACCACACGTACTTTCTCGCCGTCCCGCTCGATCGTCCTGCCCCGGGATGTAAGGCCGTCGCTTCTGACACATTCTTTCAGCACCAGCTGGATCTCCTCCACCACATCGGATTCTTCTTCGACCACTGCTTCTGCGCTGGCAGACCAGGACGTCTCTGCACCGGAGCGCTGCGTCGGATGATACTCACTGGTCTGAAACACCTCCACCGTCATCCTCTCCGGATTATAAGCAACCGGAATGGCAAAGTCTTTCAGAAAACTGGTGACGCAGATCAGAAAAGCACCGATCAGAAAAGCATAACAGACATGTTTTTGCCGTATCCTTACTTTCAGCTTCAGCAGAAAATCCACTTCTTTTTTCTCCGGCAGCGTTGCCTTTGGAAGTTCTGCCGACATCTGCTCATAGATTTTCCGGCAGTCCGCACAGTCTTCCAGATGCTTCTTTACTTCGGCATCGGTCTCCTCGCTGTTCAGACCGTCCACATAGCCCGGCAGCAGGTCTCTTACAATGCAGCATTTCATTTTGATCCCTCCATTTCTTCCATGATTTTCTGTTTGGCACGGTAAAAGGTGGTCCGCGCCCAGTTTTCACTCTTCCCCATGATCCTACCGATCTCCGCAAAGGTGAATTCCCCGGTCAGCCGCAGATGGACCAGCTCCCGCATGGGCTCCGGCAGCCCGTGGATCGCCCGATAAAGCTCCGTCTTCTCCATATAGAAAAGCGTGGCCTTCTCCGGAGAATCACGACATGGCACCTCTTCGGTCAGCTCCACCTGCTTCCAGCGGGCACGCCGGTCCACCCACTGATACCAGAGATGCTTGGCGATCTGGCAGAGCCATACGGACAGCTTGCAGCTGCCATCATAGCTTTTGATGTTTCCCATGGCCCGCAGAAATGTCTCCTGGGTCAGTTCCTCCGCCAGATCCGCGTCATGAGACAGACTGAGCAGATACCGGTATACATCCTTCGCATGCTGTATATAGGCTTTCTCAATCTGATTCAGGGCGTTCACCTCCCTCCGGGGCAGTTTTTTTGGTACTTTCCTCTATATATCCGAAAAATCAAAGTTTCGTTACAGGATTTTTCTAAATCTTTTACAGTTTCTCTTTTTTCTATTATACTATAAAAATCTGCTCTTGGAATATGCGCTGTACACTACCGATATCCAGCCATTGGCACCGTGTAAACCGTATCCTCCCTGAGCAGCCCCAACCAATTTTTATTTTCAGAAAAATGTGCTGATTTCCCCTTTTCATTCGTTTTTTATATGAGATCTCAAAAACACAAAGGAGGATACCGCCCATGGACGAACAACAGATTCTAACTCTGTTTCATAAATATTCCAACATGGTCTACCGGCTGGCATACAGCTACCTTGGCTCGCCCCAGGACGCCGAAGATCTGGTTCAGACGGTGTTTTTAAAGATAATTGACGGAAAAGCGCTGCCAAAACCTGGCAGCGAACGGGCATTTCTGATCCGGATCACAGTCAACTGCTGCAAGGACCAGCTTCGATCGATCTGGCGCAGCCGGATCGTTCCTATAGATGATGCGATCCCTTTTCAGCACCCGGAAGACCGGGAACTGTTCCAGGCTGTCATGGAGCTTCCGCAGAAATACCGGGTCGTCATCTATCTTCACTATTACGAAGGATATACCTTTCCCGAGATCGCTGAATTTCTGAAGATCAGTCCTTCCGGCGTTTCCATGCGAATACATCGGGCAAGAAAACTTTTGAAAAAACAATTAAGGAGGGAAGGTTTATGAAAAAACACTGGAAACGGACTTTTCGCTGTCTAAAACTGCCGGATGAGAGCCGGGAGCGAATCTTGTCTGTACTGACTGCTCACATAGAAGATCCCGAAAAAATACCGGTCTCCACCAGAAAGAGACCCAGGCGGCTCCGGCTTCCGCTTGTGGCAGCGGCCATTGCGACCACAGCGGCACTGGCCGGGTTTGCCTACGGAGAGAAGATCTTCCCCATGCTGGGAGGCGGAAAGATCATGCAGTATATCAATGAATATGGCGAGGATGTCGTCTCTGTGGACACCGGATTCGCCGTAGATCCGGTGGTCATCACAGACGGCCGCGTTTATTTTACTCTGGACGGTTCCTATACGGATATCACTGACCAGTGTTCAGAGACCACCTGCTACCGGTATGAAAGCGAAGATCCGGACGGCACCCGCCACACCGTCCTGATCGGCGGCTCAATTGATCATATTGGCTGGGCAGAAACGGTCATACTTCCCGACGGCACCGTGTTCTCCAACGCCACTTATTATCCTGACGAACCAAACCTGTGGCTGAATTACCGGCAGGAGTAATCGAATATTTTCTTAGAAAGCTGCGGAGAAATGTTATGGCAGACAAGACATTGCATGCCGGCGTGCCTGTTACCACATAACCTTCTCCAACAGCGATCTGTAACTGTCCACCACATCATACTTTTTGTTTTTCTTCAACTGCCCATGGAACTGCAGATTCTTTCCAGTCGGCCGGACTGCCCTTGTATCGCACGGGCCGCGTACGTTGTTTATTTGTTGGGATTTATGTAGTATAATTATTTCCATATTGACCAAGAGAAAAAACATCTGTTTTTAAACGTTTGCACACAGAACGGTAAAACGCCCCCAAGGCAGTCCGGGAAAGGCATCAAAAAATGACTTATAAAATATTGATAATCGACGATGACGCAGAACTTCTCAAAATGTTGAAAAGCTATTTTGAGATCAAAAAGTACGAAATCATCACGGCGAAAAATGGTGTTGAGGGACTAAGCAAAATGAAATTGCAGCCGGATCTCATACTTCTGGACGTCAACATGCCAGGAATTGACGGAATAGAGGTATGCCGGAGGATACGGGATAAAACATCTTGTCCCATTTTATTTTTGACCGCACGGGTAGAAGAACAGGATGTTGTGAATGGACTTTCTTCGGGAGGCGACGACTATATCTTAAAGCCGTTTCGTTTGAAAGAGCTTGATGCAAGGATTGCGGCGCACCTGAAGCGGGAGAGACGACGTAAAAACAAGACCATCTGCTGCTTTCAGGATGAGTTGTCCATTGATTACAGCGCAAAGACTGTGCAGATTCGCACAGATTATCTGGAACTGACAAAATTAGAATACGAAATCATTGAATTTTTGACCATGAATCCGGGTATGGTCTTTGGTAAAGAGCGGATTTATGAGAGGGTCTGTGGATTTGACGCAGAGGGTGACAGCCGAGTCATTACTGAACTGATCCGCAGAATCAGAAAAAAGTTTCGCAAATATACAGAAACCGAATATATTGAAACTGTATGGGGGATGGGCTACCGATGGATAAGATAAGAAATCTTTCCGTAAGAAAAACAATATTTTTCTATATGGCCGCTGCTCTATTCTGCAGTTTTCTTCTCTCGGCGGTCATCACCCGGACTGCCTGGAGGGTGCAGATGCAGATCTGGTGGAATTATGTGGATGAAGAAGCATATTTTGAAGCGGTAGAACACGAAGGGCCCTATTTTATCACAGACATTCGAAGGCCCGTAGATTCTGAAATGACTTCGTCAGATCTTTTTGTGTCGGAGCTTTGTGACTTTCTGCAGACATATATCATATTGATTTTGTCTGTAACCGGAAGCTGTGGGGCAGTTTTTCTTTTTTATCGCAACAAACTGAAAAAACCAATGGATGAGTTGCGACAGGCATCGAAAAAAATCGCCGAAAATCACCTGGATTTTCGTATTCATTATGAGAATCAGGACGAGTTGGGTGTACTCTGCAAAGAATTTGAGCGGATGCGGGAGCAGCTTGCCAAAAATAATCAGATCTTATGGAGAACGATTGAAGAAGAAAAGATGCTGCGGGCGGCAATTGCACACGATATCCGCGCCCCATTGTCCGTTTTGAAAGGATACCAGGAAATGCTGATGGAATATCTGCCAGGCTCAGAGATCCATATGGAACAGGCACTGGAAATGCTCTCAGAAAGCGGACGGCAGATTGCGCGCATGGATGCTTTTGTAGAAACAATGCGGAAAATGAACAGCCTGGAAAACAGAAAGCTGGTTACGGGGGAAATTTCTGCCGGACAGTTGGAAAAAGAGATCCAGGCAGAACTTGTCATTCTGGAAAAAGAGTATAAAAAGCAGTGCCTGCTGCAGGTTCCAGAAGCAAAAGAAAAATTCTGGGGAGATAAGGAAATCATTTTAGAAGTAGCGGAAAATCTGCTGTCCAACGCCTTCCGCTATGGGAAACAGCAAATTGTCATGACTGTAAAAACAGGATATTCCGAATTAAGTATCTGCGTCAGGGATGACGGCGATGGATTCCTTGAAGATGCAGAGAAAATTACGGAAGCATTCTATGGACAGAATGTGAAGGACAGCCTGAAACATGCAGGAATTGGAATGTATATCAGCAGGCTGTACTGTGAAAAGCACGGAGGAAAATTATTTTTGGGAAATGATGAGCAGAAAGGAGCTGTGGTGACAGCCCTGTTCCGTCGGATTGCGTAAGTGATCCGGCGTTTTTTATCAGTTCTGATTATGATTGTCCTTTTGTTGTTTTTTCTATTTTATACTGAAAGCAATCACCTTACTGAAAGCAGCAAAGAGGTCAGCCTGCGCGCATTCGTCAGCTGCCCATGCAGGCGCCCTTTTTGCTGTTTTCAGAAATCATTTAAGAAAAAGGAGAGCAAATGATGTGGCCAATTTTCAAAAGAGAAGTAAAAAACTATATGAAAAACCCTCTGTTCTGGCTTGGCATCGCAGCCGGCGTCTGGATGATCTTTCAAAATGTAAGCCCCTACCTGAGCATCCACTATCTTGCAGAAAGGGAAAGCATTGTGAATAATTATCCGGAAACGGTACACGAAGGGGATGTTTATGAGGGATATGTGCCGACAGACGAAAGGCTGAGGCGAAAAATGTGGGAAGAACGAATATGGGAAATTCTGATTTCCGAATTCGGGATGGACCGTGTGAAGGTGCAGTCCCTTATGGATGAAATGAAAGAAATGGACATCATGGAAGCCTGTGCCTATATGAATGAGTATGGCTTCTACGATGCATATTACGAGTATAAAATTACCGCCTATTATAAAGGCACCCGTGAAGAAATCAATTCTTATATTGCCAAAAAACTGGAACACAGAACCTTTTCCTACTATTTTTCAAGAAAATTTGCCGATTTTGCAGGACTGTATATGGGATTTTTCGCTACCGTTTTGTTGTCTGCCTTGTTTGTGCAGGATACGAGAAAAAATACCTATGAACTTCTTCACACAAAGCCTGTCCGTGCAGGAACGTATCTGTCAGGCAAAGTGGGCGGTGGTCTTGCGGTCTGCCTGATAATACTTGCAGTTTTCAATCTGACCTTCTTCGGTTTATGCCGTATATCAGCGGGAAGCCGTGGATTTGAGGTACATTTGACAGACTTTCTATTGTCCACCTGCCTTTATATCCTGCCGAATATACTGATGATTGTAAGCGTTTACAGCCTGATTTCTCTGATATTCAAAAGTCCTCTTCCTGCAGTACCGCTTTTGTTTCTTTATATTGTGTATTCCAATATGGGAAGCTACCGGAATGCGGAAGGCATTTATGGATATTACGGCAGACCGTTAGCCATTATGATGCGGTTTCCAGGAAGCTTTTTTGATACTGCCCCTCCGCCAATGGCTCTGCTGAATCAAAGTTTTCTGCTCCTGGCTTCTATCTGCATCCTCTTTCTTTCGACACAGATATGGAAAAGGAGGCGGGTCTATTGATCTATGAACTGAAAATTTCTCTGACGATTTATAAAATTTTCTATGCGGTATTTTTCGTCGTAATACTGAGCCTTGTCAGAGGCGTAACCTACTCTGAGGAAATAGGGATTGTCTTAGAAGGTCCTATGGCCATCCTTGCCATTTCATTCTGTGCAGATACCTGTACCCAGGAAATGGTCAGCAGGCGGTCAGAGATCCAGCGGCTGTACCCGATGAAAAAGAGACTGTATTCTGTTTACAAAAGACTTGTGATACAGACACTGTTTTTGTTATTTGTTGCAGCTGCTGGATACGGATTGTTTTTTCTGTTTCAAGATCCAGGAACGGGGCGAAACTTTTTCGAAGATGAGTGGCAGCTGTTTCTCATATTTTTTGCCGCCATCGTTGTCACCCTTGGCTTTTGGGGACTCTTATCGAATCTGTTTTCCTGCCTGTTTCAGAATATGTGGGCAGGAATCGGCGTCTGTCTGATGTTGTGGCTGATGACCAATTCCAGCTTCGGCAACCGGTATTTCGGAGCGTGGAACCTGTTTTCCTACACCTTCCGAAGTTTGGAAAATAACAGCGATTTTAGCTGGATATGCGGGAAAATTGTCTGTATTTGTATTGGAATCATGGCGGCGGCCGCGCTGCCCAAAATCATTGAGAAAAGAGGTTAAAATGATGGGAATTAAGATAGAGGATTTAACAGTAACGTTCAGAAATCAGATAACAGCAATCCACCATGCTGATTTGGAAATTCCAAAAGGAATCTTTGGGCTGTTAGGAGAAAACGGGGCTGGAAAAACAACGCTCATGCGGGTACTTACAACAGTGTTGTCACCAACCAGCGGAACGGTAACCCTGGACGGAATACGCTACAGCCAGAAAAATTTTGAAAAAATACAGAAGAAAATAGGATATCTGCCCCAGGAGATCGACCTCTACCCCGGCCTGTCCGTACAGGAATGTCTGGAATATATGGGGGACTTATCCGGTATCCCCAGACAGACCTGCAGAAAACGCATCCGATACTACCTTGAAAAGACAAACCTCACAGAAAACCGCAAAAAGAAAATGAAACAACTATCAGGCGGCATGAAACGGAGAGTTGGCCTTATTCAGGCACTTTTATCTGAGCCGGAATTCTTAATTGTCGACGAACCAACCACCGGATTAGACCCGGAAGAACGGATTCGTATCCGGAATCTGCTGGTTGATTTTTCAGAAGGACGTACCGTTTTGTTTTCGACCCATGTGGTGGAAGATCTGGCAGCGACCTGCAGCCAGCTTGCAGTTATGAAAAAGGGGAAATTCCTTTATTCCGGAAGCATGAAAGGACTGCTGGAACAGGCAAAAGACCATGTTTGGATCTGTAAAGCAAAAAATGAAATCATGGCGAGAGAACTGGAGAAAAAATATCCTGTTTCATCAAAACAATATGCAGGGGAGGAATTGCAATTGAAATTCATCAGTGACGTACCGCCCCAGATGAAATGTACTGCTTGTGAGCCAACCCTCGAAGATGCTTATATTTATATTGCAAACCAAAAACCTTGATGGCAAAACCTCTGCAGGTACCATATTACACAGTAGCAGCTGTTTTCCTCCCCTGAAAACCGGATGGCACAGACCAGACCTGGGCAGCAGATCCACATTTTCCATCTGCTGCCCCAAAATCACATCGTATCTGACGACCTCGTGCGGGACCCATGCGGATCTTCTGATTCCAAGCTCCTGTCTGAACAGTACCGTGCCGGAACTGGTCAGCCATACTTTTTTGAGAAGCGATCAGATACTGCCTTTATCATATGTGATAACCTGGTCTGTGTATTTTCTCTCCATATCATGCCTGATTTTTCTGTTTTCAACAGTTTCAAAAATAATGGAAAAATCATAATCTGCCGGATATAATTCTGCAGCTGCCACATGAAGCTTTACTCTTTTATGATTAATCCAAATTTTTTTGCCAGGTAATTGCACTCTTAAAACACCTTTTTCATTTATCGGTTCACATACAATTCCAATCTTTTTATCCGGATATACCAGGACGCAGTCTCCTAGCTTAAATTTTGTGCTGTGTTTTACATTTCCCCTGAATTTCTTTTCTTTAGAAATTTGAGTTACATTCTTTTTCTCAATTATGGTATCCTCTTTTTGAAAGAAATAATTGTCAACTGCTTTTTCTCCATATGCCGCCTTTATGGCCACCCGCAGCATTTCATTGGGCATTCCAAGCCGGTCCGCTATATAAAAGGCGCAGCTTTCACCTGCCTCCCCAATGACCATCTGATAGGTTGGCTGTAAGGTTTCTTTGTCAAAGGTCATCCTTGCATTCATGATGTCCTGCGCTTTATCCGCATATTCTTTTATTTCCGGATAATGTGTGGTAACGAGAAAGACAGCGCCGCTTTTTCTAAGCTCTTCCAATATTGCAACCGCGATTCCCATACCTTCTGCCGGGTCTGTTCCGGAACCAAGCTCATCCATGATGACCAGACTGTCCTTGTTGACTTCACTTAAAACTTCCAGCACATTTTTGATATGTGCGGAAAAGGTTGATAAATTCTCAGCAATATTCTGACCATCTCCGATATCACACAGATAGGAATTATTCATGCATATGTCTGCTTCTTTACAGGTGACATGCAATCCGCACTGGGCCATGATACAATTAAGCATAACCGTTTTTATGGCTACCGTTTTCCCCCCTGTGTTAGGACCGGTTATTACAATTCCCCGAACCGTTTCTCCTGTTTTAAATTGTAAAGGAACATTAAGCCTTTTATCCATCAGCGGGTATCTGGCATCTTTTAAAACAATTCTGCGCTCTGTATTGATGGAAGGTTCGACCGCATCCAGATCAATACTCAGCTTACCTTTTGACAAGATGAAATCCAGTTTCTCAATCATCGCCATATTTTCATTTATCACCGTATTGGATTCTGCGACCATTGCCGTCAGTATATACAAAATACGATATACTTCATTTTCTTCACAGATCTTAAGCGACTGTAATTCTTCATAGTATTTTGCAACACTTGCCGGTTCCATAAACAAGGTATTTCCAGTGGCTGACTTATCAATCACACTGCCGGATATTTTCAGCCTGCATTCTTTTTTTACCGGAACACATATTCTGCCATTGCGCAAGGTACAGTAATGATCCGCCATGCTTTCCTTATTGGAACGCATGATTTGTTCTGCCTTCTGCTTCATCTGCTCTTCACATTTTACAATCTGACTTCTGATCTGCCCTAATTCCTTTGAAGCAGCATCGTCCACCATACTCCCCCTTATCTGTCTGCTGATATCTCCCCGCAGCTCTTCCAGCGCATCCAGGTTTTCCTCATAATACGCCAGGGGGTTATCATACATTTTTCCCCGATCCAAATACCCTTTCAAACGCCTGATGACTACCAAAACGTTTTCCACGCGTTCCAACTGATACGGCGTAAGGCAGTCACCTTTTTCAGCAATTGTCAGAATATCTTTTATTTCTGACAAATTTTGCAAGGGCGGGGTTCCCAGTTTTTCAATTAAATTTCGACTGTTTGTAGTATCATGAAGCTGCTTTCTCAATGCACCTTCATCCAGGCAGAACGAGACTTTGCTTATTTTTTCCTTCGCCCATTCTGTTACTGCCAGACTTATCCATCTCTCTTTTATTTTATCAAATTCTATTTGCTTTTCTACGTTCACTTCTACAACCTTTCCTTTACGAACCTGCACTATTATCATGCTTTAAACCTTATGAAATACATTCTTCCAATCATTGGAATCCTGCCCCAGTCATTGTCTGAGATTCCTTTCCTGTAAAATCAGTTACTGCCTTACCAATTGCAGGGATACCGTGTAAGCTTAGCCTCCTGTGCTGCAGGAATTGCCCTGTAATTCCTGTTGGCCTTTTACTATGTCAGGGCATAATTTCCCACAGCACGCAAAAAGACCATGGCAGCCTTAATAGCAGCGGATACCATGGTCTTTCCATTTATATGATTCATTCATATATTTCCAAAAAGGGCAAAAGCAACATGACCATACAGCCATGCTTCTATGCTTCCCTATCCTATATACCACAATATTAAGCAATTGTAAGGTGAAAACGCTGACAGCCTGAGCAGCCGGCAAACGGGCAGACTCCTGGCGCAAAAACCAGAATCACCCCTGCAATATTTATTTTGCAATTTTCTCCATTACAATAACACTTAACATGCAAAATCCTCCTGAAAATTATTTTTCTCATTCTAACATGTTATTTCTTTTTTTGTCAAGTGTTACATTTTTCTTTTTTAGCCGGACACGAATTCCGTTTTTAACGTACAAA
>CAJTTI010000029.1:0-15428 GCA_910579225.1 uncultured Lachnospiraceae bacterium
AAACATGAAGCGACGTGCAAGTGAGAAGAAAAAACGCATAAGAAGAAGACGGATGAAAAGGTTCCTATGGAACTTTGCACCTTATCTTGTCGGAATCATACTTATGGGAACTGCATGGAAATTCTGCTCCTTTGCGCTCTGGCAGTTCTCGGATAGTCAGGAGCCGCTTCAGGACGAAGCGACGGAACCGGAAGAGGACACACTGGTGGAAACTTTTCAGGATACGAAATCTCCTGTTTCAATTTCAAAAGAAGAGATTCTGCTGGTCAATAAAAGCCATCCACTTTCCGAAGATTATCAGCCTTCCCTGAAAAGGCTCGGAGATTATGGGGCAGAAGTGGATGAGTCTGCTTATGATGATCTGAGCCGTATGTTGGAGGACGGCCAAAAAGAAGGGCTCTCTTTCTGGATTGCATCTTCTTACCGCAGTACGGAACGACAGAGAGAACTGCTGGATGAAGACATCGAAACACTGGTGCACCAGGGGTATTCCTATTCACAGGCATATGAAGAAGTGGTCAAAGAAACTATGCCGGTAGGGTGCAGTGAACATGCCACAGGACTGGCTGTGGATATCGTGGCAAGAGATTATCAGATCCTGGATGAAAAGCAGGGCAGCACTGATGAGATTATCTGGCTGCAAAAAAACTGCAGCCAGTACGGATTCATCCTGCGTTATCCGGAAGGAAAAGAAGAGATTACAAAAGTGTCTTATGAATCCTGGCATTTCCGCTATGTAGGGATACCTGCAGCAAAAGAGATCATGAGCCAGGGTATCACACTGGAAGAGTACCTGGAAGAATCAGGTGAATAACCGAAATACTCCGAATACTTTTCCAAGAATGGTCACTTCGTCTACAATGATCGGATTCATGGTATCATTTTCCGGCTGAAGACGATAGTGGCCGTTTTCCTTATAAAAAGTCTTGACTGTTGCTTCTTCATCTATAAGAGCCACGACAATGTCTCCGTTGTCTGCAGTGCTCTGCTGCTGAACCATAATCTGATCACCGTCATAGATTCCCACATTCACCATGCTTTCTCCTTTGACTCTGAGCATAAAGGTATCCGCATTCGGCACATATTCCGCCGGAATCGGGAAATAAGATTCAATGTTCTCCGCTGCCAGAATGGGTTGTCCGGCTGCAACCGTACCTACCAGCGGTACATTCACCATCTCATGGCGTAACATGTAAAAATCTTCGTCCATGATCTCAATGGCCCTTGGCTTGGTCGGATCTCTGCGGATATAACCATTCTTCTCCAGGGTTTCCAGATGTGAATGGACGGAAGAAGTAGACTTCAGATGTACAGCTTCACAGATGTCGCGAACTGCAGGCGGATAGCCTTTATGTAAAATTTCAGATTTGATGAAATCAAGAATTTCCTGCTGCTTCTGGGTGATTTTTCCATATTCCATATTATTACCTCCTGATTTATAGTTCCGATACTTCTTCCAAAGCCCGGACAATCAATCGAACATTCGTTTTTTTATTATAGCATGTATGGGAAAAAAAAGCAAACAGATATTCGAGAGTTTTTAGGGAAATCAATGTTTGGACATCCGTCACAGAAGGAAATCTATGAAAATCAAGCGCTCTTCGTCTTCGATAGTATATTTTATAAAAAAATAAACAAAAACTAAACAGACATTTTTTAAAAGCAATCTTGCAATTTTCGGATAACGTACTATAATATGATTCGTACGAGGGATAAGGCCTTTTTTCATATTTAATAGAAAGGCTGTATCAAATTACGGCAAAAATATCAAGAAAGGAAGTGTGGTTATGGGAAATCTGGGCGAGACTCTGATGGAAGAACTGAACTGTGAAACTGTATTTTCCATAGGCGGCATCGAAATTGCCGAGTCGGTAGTCGTCACATGGATCATTATGGCGGTTGTCGTACTGGCATCCATTCTGCTGACCAGGAATCTAAAGGTCGAGCATCCAGGACGGGGACAGCTCATGCTGGAATATGCAGTCACATGGCTTCAGGGTGTCGGAAAGAGCATAGTCGGAGAAGAAGGTGCGGAATATGCATCTTATCTGACCTCTGTTCTGATCTATCTGGGTATAGCCAATCTGATCGGTGTTCTGGGATTTAAGCCGCCAACTAAAGATCTGAATGTAACGGCAGCTCTTGCGATTATGAGCATCATTCTCATTGAGGCGGCCGGCATCCGTAAAAAGGGTATGAAACGGTGGCTGAAGGGATTTATGGAACCGGTGGCGCTGGTAACGCCCATCAATGTACTGGAAATATTTATCAAACCGCTGTCACTTTGCATGCGGTTATTTGGAAATGTACTTGGAGCATTCGTCATTATGAAGCTGATCGAAAGCATTCTTCCGGTAGGACTCCCGGTATTGTTCAGCATGTATTTTGATCTGTTTGACGGCCTAATTCAAGCCTATGTATTTGTATTTCTGACAGGATTGTTTATCAAAGAAGCAGTGGAATAAAAAAGAGAAGGAGAGTTATTATGTCAACTTTAATCGCGATTGGAGCAGGTATTGCAGTATTTACAGGTATTGGAGCAGGTATTGGTATCGGTATCGCCACTTCTAAAGCGGCAGAAGCAGTGGCAAGACAGCCGGAAGCCGAAGGTAAGATCATGAAGATGCTGGTATTCGGTGCCGCGCTGGCAGAGGCAACTGCAATCTATGGTTTCGTTGTGGCACTTTTGATCATTATCCTTCTTGCCTGAAGAATTAGGGAAAGGCGGACAGCAGTATGTTAAGATTAGATATTAATCTGCTTTTTACAGCAGCCAATCTTCTGATCTGGTTTCTTCTGATTCGGAAATTTCTCTTTCAGCCGGTGAATACAGTGATCAGCAAGCGGGAAGAGGCCATTGCTTCTCAATATGAAAAAGTGCAGAAGCTTCAGGAGGAAGCAGCTGAAGAGAAGGACCGGTGTACTCAGTTTCAGGCACAGATTGAATCAGAGAAGGCAGCGGCTGTTACAGAAGCAAAGGAAAATGCGCGGACTGAGTATGACCGGATTTTGACAGAAGCCAGAGAGAAAGCAGAGCAGATCGTAGAAGCATCCAGAAAAGAAGCAGAACTTGAAAAAGCGCGGATTGTAGGAAAGGCAGAACAGGAAATTCGTTCCGTCCTCATGGATGCGGCGGTCCGGTCCATGCAGTCCGGAGCAGAAGATCATGCGCTCTATGATCAATTTTTGACAAAAGCAGGTGAGACGCATGCAGAATGAGAAATATATGGTACAGCTTACCCGTATGGAGATAAAACCGGAGGCACTTCTGTCTGCCCTGGATATCCTGAAGACAGTTCCGCTGCTTCAAACGGAACTGGAAAATCCATCTGTTTCCAGAGAGAATAAGAAAAACATCATCCAGAAAATTTTTCCGCAATCATCCCGTGAATTTCTTCTGTCTCTTGCAGAAGACGGCATGCTCAATGAGCTGGAAGCAATAATTGAAGAATATACGGCAAAGCCGGAATCAGAACGCAGACCGCTGGAGTGTGTGCTGGAATATGTAACCGCCCCCACAGAACAGCAGTTTGACGGGATACAGAAATTTCTGGAACAGAAGTATCCCGGAAGAGTCCTTTCCATTCAAAAAGTACAAAACCCATCCCTTGGGAGTGGTTTTGTGCTTCGGGCAGGAACTCAGGAATATGACTGGAGTCAGGAAGGGCGTAAAAGACTTCTGGAAGAAAGATTAAACGCGCTTAATATCTCCGGTACCGAATCTTTGCTGGCAGAAAAAGGCATCGTCAGTATCCTGAAAGGGAGTCTGGAAGATGTGGAACTCGAATGCCAGGAAATCGGTATTGTCAGGCGGGTTGGAGATGGTATCGCATATATCGACGGGGTGGACCATGCCATGTATGGTGAAATCCTGGTTTTTGAAAACGGTTTAAAAGGCATGGTTCAGGACATCCGGAAGGATGAGATCGGCTGTATCCTTTTTGGTGAAGAGACGGAGATCTGTGAGGGAACCAAAGCAGTCCGTACCGGGCGTATGGCAGGCATTCCGGTAGGAGACGGTTTTATCGGCAGAGTTGTGAACGCTCTGGGCGCACCCCTGGACGGAAAAGGTCCTGTTGAAGCTTCCGACTATCGACCGGTGGAAGAACCGGCGCCGGGCATTACGGACCGAAGTCCTGTGAACACGCCCCTGGAGACCGGTATCCTTGCCATCGACTCCATGTTTCCCATCGGGCGGGGACAGAGGGAGCTGATCATTGGCGACCGACAGACAGGTAAGACTTCTATTGCCACGGATACGATTCTGAACCAGAAGGGAAAGAATGTGGTCTGTATCTATGTGGCCATCGGCCAGAAAAATTCCACGGTTGCCAAGATGGTCCATACCTTTGAAAAATACGGCGCCATGGAGTATACGATTGTTCTGTCCGCTTCGGCAAGCGATCCTGCGCCCCTGCAATATATTGCTCCCTATTCCGGCACTGCTCTGGCAGAATATTTTATGCACAGAGGACAGGACGTTCTGATCGTCTATGACGATCTGTCCAAACACGCGGTGGCATACCGGTCTCTGTCGCTTCTCCTGGAACGTTCCCCGGGACGGGAAGCTTATCCAGGAGACGTATTCTACCTGCATTCCAGACTTTTGGAGCGTTCCAGCCGGTTAAACGGGCAGTTGGGCGGCGGTTCCATTACAGCCCTTCCAATTATCGAAACCCAGGCGGGAGACGTGTCTGCCTATATTCCGACCAACGTGATTTCCATCACAGATGGACAGATTTTCCTGGAAAGCGACTTGTTCTTTGCCGGCATGCGTCCGGCGGTTAACGTGGGACTCTCCGTATCCCGCGTAGGTGGTGCCGCCCAGACCAAAGCTATGAAAAAAGCAGCCGGAAGTATCCGTATAGACCTGGCACAATATCGGGAGATGGAAGTCTTCACGCAGTTCAGTTCCGACCTGGATGCAGTGACCAAAGAACAGCTTCAATACGGAAAAGGACTGATGGAATTGTTAAAACAGCCTTTATGCGAGCCCATGTCCCTGCATGAACAGGTTATCACCCTTTGTGCAGCCAATAAAAAGCTTCTTCTGGATGTTCCTCTGAAAGAGATAAAGAAATTCCAGAGATCCATGCTGAACTGGATTGACGAACACTATCCTGGCATTGGGGATGAAATTGACCGGATGCAGATTCTTGACGAACATCTGACGGAAGAGATTGTCAAAGCTGTAAAGGAATATAAAGAGCAGGTGGTGAAATAACATGGCGGGGCTTCGAGAGATTCAAAGCCGGATCCGGAGTATTCAGGATACCAGGAAAATTACCAACGCCATGTACATGATCTCTTCTACAAAGATGAAAAAAGCAAAGCTGGCTCTGGAAGCAACCGAACCTTATTTCTATACGCTTCAGTCCACGATTGCCAGGATCCTGAGACATCTTCCGGAAATGGAGCACATGTATTTTGAAAAACCGGAGACAAAACGAACGAAAATCGGCCTCCTGGTTATTACGGGAGACAAAGGACTTGCCGGCGCCTATAACCACAACATTCTGAACCTGGCCCAGAAATTTTTGGACAATACAGAAAACCATGTGAAGCTTTTTGTTGTGGGAGAGCTGGGACGGCAGTATTTTACTGCAAGGAATATTCCTATAGAGGAGAATTTTCGGTACACAGTACAAAGTCCAAATTTCAACAGGGCCCGCTGGATCAGTGAAAAGATTCTGGATCAGTACCGGGACGGAGAACTGGAAGAAATTCATGTGATTTATACCCGTATGGAAAACAATATGCAAAGTGTGCCTGAAGACAAGATGCTGCTTCCCATCGAACGGCCGGTACTTGCACATATTCCGGCAGATGTCTATCAAGAAGAATTTTTCCTGATCCCGTCTGCGGAAGAGGCAGTGGATACGATCATTCCCAACTATATCACAGGATTTATCTACGGAGCGCTGGTTCAGGCATTTTATACTGTGCACAATGCAAGAATGGCAGCCATGGAGGCGGCTACCAACAACGCGGATGAGCTGCTGCGGGAGCTGAAGATCATGTATAACCGTGCAAGACAGGCGGCGATCACTCAGGAGATCACAGAGGTATGCAGCGGGGCAAAAGCGCAGAGAAATAAAAAGGAATTATAAGGAGAGTATGATGGAAAAAGGAAAGATCATACAGGTTTCAGGCCCCGTCGTGGACGTCTGGTTTGAAAAGGGCGGTCTCCCTCATATCAAGGATGCGCTTACCGTCAACAATCATGGAGAACTGTGTGTGATGGAAGTGGCAAAGCATCTGGGAGACAATGTGGTACGTTGTATCATGTTGTCAGCAAGCGAAGGACTCTGCCGGGACATGGAAGTAACCTCCACAGGAGAAGGAATCTCAGTTCCGGTTGGAGAAAAAGTGCTTGGAAGACTTTTTAACGTTCTGGGGCGGCCTGTGGATGGCGGAATCGGAGTGGAAGATGCAGAGAAATGGTGTATTCACCGGGAACCGCCTTCTTTTGAAGCTCAGAATCCGGTGGTGGAGATTCTGGAAACCGGAATCAAAGTCATTGATCTGCTGGCTCCTTATGCAAAAGGCGGCAAGATCGGCCTGTTCGGCGGAGCAGGCGTCGGCAAAACGGTATTGATTCAGGAGCTGATCCGGAACATTGCCACAGAACACGGCGGATATTCAATCTTTACCGGAGTCGGCGAGCGTTCCCGCGAGGGAAACGACTTGTGGAGCGAAATGAAAGAATCAGGCGTGCTGGAAAAAACCGCACTGGTGTTCGGACAGATGAACGAGCCGCCCGGAGCACGTATGCGCGTGGCGGAAACCGGACTTACCATGGCAGAATATTTTCGCGATGAGATGAACCAGAACGTGCTTTTGTTCATTGACAATATTTTCCGTTTTGTTCAGGCCGGCTCTGAGGTGTCTGCATTGCTTGGGCGGATGCCTTCGGCAGTAGGATACCAGCCCACATTGGCTACGGAAATGGGAGAGCTGCAGGAACGGATTGCTTCTACAAAACATGGCTCGGTTACTTCCGTGCAGGCGGTTTATGTACCTGCGGACGACCTGACGGATCCGGCTCCGGCTACTACCTTTGCTCACCTGGACGCCACGACTGTTTTGTCACGTAAGATTGTAGAACAAGGTATCTATCCGGCGGTGGATCCGCTGGAGTCCACTTCCCGTATTCTGGAAATTGAGGTGGTGGGAGAGGAGCATTACGAGACAGCCAGAAAAGTCCAGGAGATGCTTCAGAAATACAAGGAGCTACAAGATATTATAGCAATTCTTGGCATGGAGGAATTATCAGAGGATGATAAACTGATCGTCAGCCGTGCAAGAAAGATTCAGCGTTTTTTGTCCCAGCCGTTCCATGTAGCAGAAAACTTTACCGGAGTTCCCGGTAAATATGTCCCCTTGAAGGATACCATCAAAGGGTTCCAGGCGATTATTTCCGGAGAAATGGACGCATATCCGGAAACAGCATTTTTCAATGTGGGAGCAATTGAAGAGGTTGTGGAAAAAACAAAGACCATAACGTCTTCCGTACAGAGGTAAAAGCTATGGCAACATTTCGTTTGAAAATCATCACCAGCCGGCGGATTTTTTATAACGGTCCCTGTCATATGCTGATTATCCCGGCACTGGACGGAGAAAAAGCAGTAATGGCGCATCATGAAGAGATGATTATCGCAATTAAGCCAGGGGAAATGCGGATCCAATTCGAAGAAAACGGAGAATGGGAATATGCAGCTGTCGGGCAGGGGTTCTGCCAGATTGCCAATAACCGTGCCACACTTCTGGCAGACCTGATCGAGCGACCAGAGGAGGTGGACGCAAACCGTGCACGGGAGGCGCTGGAACGTGCCCAGGAACGTCTGAGGCAAAAGCAGAGTGTCCAGGAATTCCACATGACTCAGGCGGCTATGGCCAGAGCTCTGGTTCGGCTGAAGGAGACTGAACATTTTATGAATTAATCCTGAAAGCAGATTCCTTCTTTCATTCTTGTCATATATTCGGGATTATGCTAAAATTTTAGCATAAGAGATGTATGGGGGAATGTAGGCATGGTAACGATCAAAGATATGGCAGAGGTGCTAGGGATCAGTACTACAACTGTCTCGAATGTCATTCATGGCAAGACAAGCGAAGTTTCTCAGAAAACCGTGGAGCGGGTGGAAAAACTGCTGGAGGAATATGATTATGTTCCCAATATCAGTGCCCGAAGTCTGACGCAGAACCGGTCAAGGATCATTGGTGTGGCCATGAAATGCAGAAAGGACAAATATGAAAATATAATTGCAGATCCTTTTTTCGGTGAGCTTTTGGGGGCAATTGAAGCAGAAGTCCGGTCCAGAGGATATTATATCATGATCTATACGGCGGACGATATCAGAGAGATTCTCAGAAATGTTCTGACCTGGAATGTGGATGGACTGATCCTGATCGGTATGCTGCATGATGATTTTGTAAGGATAAAGAGCCGGTATAAAAAGCCAACGGTACTGATTGACAGTTATGCGCCCAGAGAAGTCATGAAATATGTCAATATCGGTCTGGAAGATGAAAAAGGTGCTTACGAAGTCACCAGTTATCTGCTTGAAAAAGGCCACCGGGAAATTGCTTTTCTTGCTGATAACATGGAGGGTGTGGATTATATCCGGTATAAAGGATATCAGAGGGCAATGACAGATCATGGGCTGCAGGCACAGGAAAAGGATCTGCTAATCATTCGACCTGGAATGATGGAACAGGAATCCAGTCTGGAGGAGATTTATCATATGTCGCGGGATTATACAGCATTTATGTGTTGTTCGGATTATTACGCGGCGATCCTGATGGCTTACCTCAGCGACCATGGTGTAAAGATACCTGAAGAATTATCATTTACGGGATTTGATGATAACCTGATATCCCGAATTATACGTCCGGCGCTTACCACGGTCAGGCAAAATGTGACCCGCAAGGGGGTACTGTCCGTGGAATATCTACTGAATATGATACAAGGGCTGGAACCTCCGGAATGGGATGTCCGGCTTCCGGTTGAACTGGTAATTCGCAACAGTGTAAAAGATATAAATCGGGACTGAAAAAACAGATGCATGTGAGATGTGAAAAAACACACTCACATGCACTTTTTTGTTGTCTTCTTAGTTAATATGACGAACCTATGGATTCTTATCTACATAAAGCATAAAAAACAAAAGAAATTAATAAAATACACAACCCTTATGGGCAAAAGGTAACTAAAAAGAAGGTGTCATACAACACATAATTAAGGAGGAAACAATGAAAAGAAAAGTAATTGCGGTACTGTTGGCATCAACGATGGCATTGGGATTGGTTGCATGTGGCGGCGGTTCTTCTGACAGCGGCTCTGAAGGGGGCACGGCAGAAGGCGGTACTGAGGAAAGCGGTTCTTCAGGGGGCGGTTCCTCTGCTTCCGGAGATACGATCCGTCTGGTCAATGGTAAGATCGAGATCGACGCACAGCTGAAGAAACTGGCTGAAATGTACAAAGAAGAGACCGGCGTTACGGTGGAGATCGAGTCCATGGGCGGCGGAATCGACATCCAGGGTACGCTGAAGGGCTACTATCAGGCAAACAATATGCCGGACATCTTTGTAAATGGAGGAGCTACAGACTTTTCCAACTGGGAAGGCATGCTGGAAGACATGAGCGGAGAAGCCTGGGCTTCAGATACGGACACTGCTTATGTTGATGAGCAAGGGACTATCGGATTCCCGTATACGGTAGAGGCAGTCGGACTGGCATACAACACAGACATCCTTGAAAAAGCAGGAATTGATCCTAAGACCCTGACCGGACCGGATGCAATCAAAACGGCTTTCGAGACGCTGGATGCAAAGAAAGCAGAGCTTGGCATTGATGCAGTCGTTGGTTACTGCGCTGAGGCGACCAACCTGTACTGGTCAACCGGCAACCATCTGTTTGCGAATTACATTGACGGCGGTCTGAAACGCGACGATACTACTTATATTGATATGCTCAATGACGGTGGAAAAGTGGACGAAGCACGTCTTACGGATTTTGCAGAGTTTGTGGGACTTCTGAATCAGTATTCGGATCCGGCGCTTCTGGTATCTGGTACATATGATCAGCAGATTCTGAACTTTGCATCCGGCAAATATGCATTCGTTACCCAGGGTTCCTGGATCGGCGCTACCATGACAACCGCAGACGCTGATGCTTACGCGGCAGCGGGTAACTTCGAAGTGGGCATGATTCCTTACGCATTCCAGGATGGCACTGGCTTAATATGAAAGAGGGTCTGGCACAGAACTATACGGGTCAGGTCTTCAACGATTACGCAGCAGGAAGACTGGATGCAGCTGGTTTCGTAAAGACCATGCAGCAGGTTATCCAGGCTTGCTATGCAAACTAAGGATTTAGATTTGAAAACTGCATAAACATGCATCATCGTACAGACTGGACGGCGGGTGATAAGCCGCCGTCCGGTTTTTTGCACCGGAACATATTAAGAAAGCAGTTGTCTGGCACCTGTGTTCCGTGCAAAGGGCAGGGGAAGGAATCTTCTTTTGCCCGATAAAAAAGAAAAAGATTCTGGCCAAGAGAGGAGTTGTAATATGTCTGAAAACTCAACGAGCAGAAAGATGCTGTCTCTTGTTCTTCTGATCGCCGGTGCGGTCGGCCTGGTGGCAGCGCTTGTCATGGATTTCAGCGGCAGCGAAAATTCCATAAGGGGTCCGCTTCTGATTCTCGGGGCGGTGGCTGTCCTGCTTGGACTGTATTTCATCCCGACAGTCGAACATCATCGCAGTATCATCAATTTTATTTTCCTGTTTCCGCTGCTTTTTACCTTTGCAGTGACGGTGATTATTCCGCTGCTTCTGGGTGTATTTTATTTTTTTACAGACTGGAACGGGATTAAGTTCAGCCAGTTTGTCGGAGTTTCCAACTATACTTCCATGTTTAAAGATCCTGCATTTATCTGGTCCATCCTGCTGACCTTCCTTTTTGTAATCTTTAATATTATACTGGTGAATCTGGTCGGTTTTGCGTTGGCACTTCTTTGCACCAGTAAGTTAAAAGGCGTGAATTTCTTCCGCGCATCCTACTTTCTGCCGAACCTGATCGGCGGTATCGTATTGGGCTATATCTGGCAGTTCGCATTCAATAATGTACTTGTTCAGGTCACAACCAAGACTATAGGCATGCAGAATTCGATTCTGTCGGCCACCAATACCGCCTTCGCGGCCATCATCGTTGTGTATGTCTGGCAGTATGCCGGCTACATCATGCTGATCTATGTGACCGGACTGACCACCGTTCCCAAAGATGTGCTGGAAGCGTCTCAGATCGACGGCGCCAATGCGATCACCACATTGATGAAGATCAAGATTCCCATGATTGCATCCACCATCACGATCTGTACTTTCCTGACTCTGACTTCGGCGTTCAAACAGTTTGACGTCAACATGGCACTGACCAACGGTACTGGTTCCGTGACAGACTTTATGGGAAGCTACCTGACCAACGGTACCCAGATGCTGGCTCTGAATATCTATAACACAGCAATCTCCAAGAACAGTTATGCACTTGGACAGGCGAAAGCAGTCTTCTTCTTTATTGTGCTGGCGTGTGTATCCATCATTCAGGTTCGTATATCCAACAAGAGGGAGGTGGAGATGTAATGGAGATGAAAAAATCCAGAAAAATCATTCTGACCGTAATTGGTATTATTGTTGCAGTCTATACACTGTTTCCGTTTTACCTGGTGGTTATGAATACCTTTAAAAATGCCAATAACATCGTAGCAGACCCGGTAGGATTCGGCGGAGTCAGTGTATCTCAGCTGATGTCCAACCTCTCGGCGGTTGTCAATAACTCCAACTTTAACTTCTGGTATGCGTTTGGCACGTCAGCAATCATCACCATTCTTTCCCTGGTGACGCTGGCGCTGTTCGGCGGCATGGCAGCATGGGTGATCTGCCGCAACAAGACCAAATGGTCCACCGTGATCTATATGACCTTTATTGCATCCATGATCATTCCGTTCCAGGTAGTCATGCTGCCTCTAATTTCCACTTTCCGTGATGTGGGAGATTTTGTGGGTCTTTCCCTGCTGCAGTCTATTCCGGGCATTGTGTTTGCTTACTGTGGATTCGGCGGGGCCATGACGGTCTTTATCCTGACTGGTTTTATCAAGGGGATTCCCTATGAGCTGGAAGAGGCGGCAGCCATTGACGGATGCTCGCCGGAAGGTACGTTCTTCCGCATTATCTTTCCGCTGCTTTCTCCGGTGATCACCACCGTCACGATTCTGAACGGCATGTGGATCTGGAACGACTATCTGCTTCCGTCCCTGATGCTTGGTCAGAACGGTAAAGTGAAGACGCTGCCCGTTGCAGTGCAGGCGTTCGTGGGATCTTACGTCAAACAGTGGGATCTGATTCTGACAGCAGCATTGCTGGCGATCATTCCCATGGTGATCATATTTATTGTGGCACAGAAACAGATTATGAATGGTATGGTAGAAGGCGCCATCAAATAAGTATTTCTTCTTATGTTGAAAGGCAGTTGCTATGAATCTATTTGATATGAACGGGCCTTTGATGAATGCCCTTCGGAAGCTGGCAAACATCTTTTTGTGCAATGTGATGTTCTGCCTTTTATCGCTTCCGGTTATCACAATCGGAGCTTCCCTTTCCGCTCTGTTTGTCTGTATGCAGGCGATTCTGACAGACGACGAGGATGATGTGATTGTAAAGCAGTACTGGAAGGCTTTTTTGCAGAATCTGGCACAGGCGACCGTGATCTGGGCTTTTTGCCTGCTGGTATTCGCATTTTTGGGCATCTACTATCTGATTGTCATCAGTATGACCGGCCTGATGGGCAGGGCAGAGTGTACCGGATCAGTTTTTTTGCCATGTGCATCCTGTTCCTGTTTGGGTTTCAGTATCTGTTCCCCTTACAGGCCAGGTACAAAAACAAAGTGGGAGATATTCTGAAAAATGCATGGCTGATCAGCATTGCTGCGCTGCCATGGACGCTTCTTAGTATCCTGCTTCCTGCTTTTGCGGTGTATCTTACGTTTTTTACGGATCCGGAAGGTGTGAATGGGGCCATATTTTTATGGGGGACCATAGGGTTCGGACTGGTAGCCTATCTGAACTGTTTTCTCTTTTTCCGGGCATTTCGTATGATCGATCCGGAAAAGATGGAAGTAAAAACTCACACGGTTCCCAAAGAGGCGCTTTTCATTGACGAAGAACATAGAACTACCGAAATTCTGTATCAGGAGAGCAGTTATTCCAACCCGGACTGGAACCGGCAGGCGTATCCGGGAAAAGGAAAAAGAAGATAATTAGAATCAGGAGGAAATGAGATCGCCCGTCTGCATCAGAGACTGGACACGACCTTTGTATATGTTACCCATGACCAGACAGAAGCTATGACCATGGGCGACCGGATCGTGGTCATGAAGGACGGGATCGTTCAGCAGTTTGACACGCCTCAGGCATTGTATGACACGCCGGTGAATCTGTTTGTGGCAGGTTTTATCGGCAGTCCCCAGATGAATTTTATTGACGCTGTGATTCAAAAGGAAGACGGAAAGTTCTACGCTGTGATCGACAAGAATAAGGTGGCCATTCCGAAAGAAAAATGGGAGGCTTTGACCCCGTACGTTTCCAAGACGGTGGTTATGGGACTGCGTCCGGAAGATTTTCTCACGGAAGACAAGCGGACGAAGGACAACACCTTGGATGTGGAGATGAATTTCAGCGAGCTTTTGGGTGCGGACTATAATCTGTATATGTATTTAGGAGAGACCAGGATCACCGTGAAGATTCCGGCTACCGGAACACAGCCCGAGAAGGGGCCCTATCAGATTGGGGCGAATATGGACAAAGCGCATTTCTTTGATCCGGACAGCGAAAATGTGATCTGTCATTGATATTGGAACTTGAATTAGGAGGAAGACACAATTGGTTGAATGGCTGAAAAACGCAATATTTTATGAGATTTATCCCCAGTCCTTTGCGGATACAAACGCAGACGGCATCGGTGATATCCAGGGAATTATCGATCATCTGGACTATATCAAGGAGCTTGGATGCAATGCCCTGTGGCTGAATCCCTGCTTTGAGTCTCCGTTTCTGGATGCGGGATACGATGTCTCCGATTACAGAAAGGTGGCTCCCCGGTACGGAACCAACTCTGACTTGAAACGTTTGTTTGAAGAGGCGCACAGCCGCGATATACATGTGATGCTGGATTTGGTGCCCGGACACACTTCCTGGGATCATGAATGGTTTCAGGAGTCTTTGAAACCGGAGAAAAATCCCTATTCCGGACGTTATGTATGGACCGACGATGCGTGGAAGGATTTTGACGGAGTCGGAAGCGTCAAAGGATTTCTTCGGGGTATGAGTGACCGAAACGGAAGCGTAGGAGTGAATTTCTACGCCCATCAGCCCTGCCTGAACTATGGTTTTTATGAGATCAACGATCCGGGCTGGCAAAAACCTATGGATTCGGAGGATGCTCTTGCCACCCGTGAGGCTATTAAGGATATTATGCGGTTCTGGCTGAAACTAGGCTGTGACGGATTTCGGGTGGATATGGCAGGTTCCCTGGTAAAGAACGATCCCGAACAGGAAGGAACGATTGCCTTGTGGCAGGATTTCCGCAAGTTTCTGGATGAGGAATTCCCAGATGCAGCCATGATTTCCGAGTGGGGACAGCCGGACAGAAGCTTAAGATCCGGATACCACATGGATTTTATGCTTCATTTTGGCCCCAGTCATTATACGGATCTTTATCATGGGGACGACCCTTACTTTTCCCGTCAGGGCAAAGGAAATGCCAAAGCGTTCATTGATTACTATAAGATGTGCTATGAGCCCACCAACGGCAAGGGCATGATCTGTGTTCCGTCCGGAAATCACGACATGGAACGCCTGACCAAATGGCTGGATACAGAAGAGGTAAAGATCGTGTTTGCCTTCCTGCTCTCTCTTCCGGGAGCGCCGTTTATCTATTATGGAGATGAGATCGGCATGCGGTATCTGGCAGATGTAACTTCTGTGGAAGGCGGTTATATAAGGACCGGTTCCCGTTCCCCCATGCAGTGGGACAGCGGCCTGAACGCCGGTTTCTCTGATGGAAAAGAGGAGGATCTGTATATCCCCATCGATCCGGCAGAAGACCGTCCCACCGTGGAAAAGGCCATGTCAGATCCGGATTCGGTGTATCATGAAGTGAAGAAACTGATTGAGATCCGTAAAGCTACTCCGGTGCTGCAAAGTGAGGCCAGGATTGAATTTTTGTACTGCGAGGATCATGCGTATCCGCTTGCTTACCGCAGGATGGATGGACAGGACAGCGTGCTGATTGTACTGAATCCGTCCGGGAACGATGTATCCTTCCCATACGACGGAGCGCTGGAAGAGACGCTGTATCAGAATGGAGGAGA
>CAJTTI010000029.1:15528-37368 GCA_910579225.1 uncultured Lachnospiraceae bacterium
TATCCTTCCCATACGACGGAGCGCTGGAAGAGACGCTGTATCAGAATGGAGGAGACATCCGTCTGGAGAACCAAACGTTGCATGTTCCGGCTGCGACAGCAGTGTTCATTCGGGAACAAAAATAAAACATGTCAAATAAAAGGAGCCTTCGGGCTCCTTTTGCTTGGCGGCTTTTCTCACATCTGTCAAATCTTGTGCTGGAAGAAATTATTTTTTTCGCATCTTTGTTTCCGTTCAGACTGGAAGGATTGTCTGTCCGCAGCAGACGGATAGATGGCCTGGATTATGAAAAACAACCGTGTATTTTATAGAAAAATAGATTGCTGATACATGCATTCTAGATTATAATAATAGTATCAGTAACTGAAGTGTATGGTATATGGATAAAAGATAATATGGAAAAGGAAAAGAAAAAAAAGGGATTTAACAGTTCAAAAGCGCTGATTGTCTCAATTATATCATTTTTTATTATATTGGGAGTTGTTGTATTTTCGGTTTCCAGAAGGATTACGGAAGAGATGGCAGAGTCGGCCATCGGCAATCTGAGTGAAAGTCTGGATCTGATCCGTGGGACCATTGAGACCATGCTCCAGATGGAAGCAGAGTATCAAAAGCTGATGGCGCAGGAACTGGCGGAATCTGAAGATCCGGAAACATTCATTCGTTTTTATAACCGAAATAAAATTATGATAAAAGTATCGGTGACAGAACCAGAAGCCTCGGAAGGGATTTCCAGTACCGGTGAAGTGTTTCATGTAGGAGATCTGAATTTTTCTTCTGGCAAGACCGTGGATGATCTGCGGTTTTCTCAGTCCTATTTAAACAGTATGGGGACCTGGGCTTATACCATGGAATGTCCGGTGCAAAAGGATGGAGAAGAGATAAAACAACTTTACGTAGAATATATTTATGATTCTTTTGATGAGGCTTTACCTGACAATTTTTACAATACCAATGCCACACTTTATATCATGGATGTAACGAGTCAGCGTTTTGTCTTAAAGCCAAAAGGAATGGGAGAACGGGATGCAGGACATCTGAACCTGGAGGATTTCTGTTACGCCAATCAGATCGTGGAACCAGATATCAAGACGATGATTACAGACAGCATTGCCGCCGGGGAAAATGTAATGTTTTATCATAATGTACTTGGCAAAGAGTCTCTAATTTACATGTGGTCAGTCGGTGATGGGGCCATATATCTCATTGGATACGTGCCGGTGGAGGCTATCCAAAAGGAAAGCAGTGCAGTGAACCAGAACATATTGATTGTTGTGGCAGTTATGCTTTTAACTTTCTTTCTCTGCTGTGTCCTCTTTTCTTTAAATGAAAGACAGAAGAAAAGGCTCAGGAAAGAACGTGCCGAAGAGCGGGAGCTGCATAACCAACAGCTTGCGAAAGCACTTCAGGAGGCCCAGATTGCCAACAACTCCAAGACCACCTTTCTGTCAAATATGTCCCATGATATCCGCACGCCCATGAATGCGATTCTGGGATTTACCAAACTGCTGGAAGAGCATGCAGATCACCCTGGAAAAGTCCGGGAGTATACCAGGAAGATTCTGGTGTCCGGTCAGCATCTTTTGAGTTTGATCAATGATATTCTGGATGTTTCCAAGATTGAGAGCGGAAAAGTGGTGCTCTCCGCTAATGCGTTCACCCTCTGTGATATGGTATCTTCCGTGGATTCGATCATCCGTCCGGCAGCCAGGGCTAAGGGACAGCGCTTTGATATAACCGTAACCGGAATCCGTCAGGAACGCATGGTGGGAGATGAGACGAGGCTGAATCAGGTTCTGATCAATCTTCTCTCCAATGCAGTCAAATATACACAGGAGGGCGGAGAGATCCAACTTCGTCTAACAGGGCTGGAGCGGATCAGAGAATCCTATGAACATATTCTGATTGAAGTGGAAGACAACGGCTTCGGCATGACCCCGGAATACTTGGAGATCATTTTTGATGCCTTTACAAGAGCCGAGAACAGCACTACAAATAAAGTGCAGGGAACGGGCCTTGGCATGGCCATCACAAAAAACATTGTGGAGCTTATGGGTGGAACCATTCAGGTGTCCAGCGAGATGGGCAAGGGAAGCCTCTTCACCGTAGAATTGGAGATTCTCATGGCAGAGCAGGAAGAAGACCATTTCTGGAACGATCACGGAATTTCACGGATCCTGGTGGTGGATGAGGCAAAAGAGAACTGTCAGAACATCCGGATGCTGATGGAGGATGTAAACGTCCGGACAGACACTGCTTTTGGGAGCAAAGAAAGCCTGCAGAAACTTCTCGAACAAAGTCGTCAGGGAGAACCCTATGATCTGGTACTACTGGATCTTAATATGTCCCACGGAAACGGAATGGAGATTGTAAGAAAAATTCGGGAAACGCCGATAGAAAAGACGCCGGTTTGCCTGTTGTCCGCCCAGGAATGGGACGGACTGGAAGAAGCGGCAGCTCAGGCGGGAAGCGACGGATTTCTGGCAAAGCCCTTCTTTATATCTGCTCTGAAGAAAAGACTTCAAGAGGTGTTTATGGAAAAGGGACTGCTAGAACCGGAAGAAATTTCCGGAAGGGTAAGCGACCTGGAGGGCCGGCATTTTCTTGTGGCAGAGGATAATGAGATTAACGGGGAAATCCTTCTGGAACTTTTGGAGATAGAGGGCGCAACCTGTGAGATTCTGATCAATGGAAAGCTTGTAGCTGAACATTTTATCTCTTCTCCCAAAGGAAGCTTTGATGCAGTTCTGATGGACGTACAGATGCCAGTGATGAATGGATATGAAGCTACAAGAATGATCCGGGAATCCGGCCATGAAGAGGCGAAGACCATACCGATTGTAGCCATGACTGCCAATGCGTTTGCGGAGGACGTAAAAGATGCTATGGATGCAGGAATGGATGCCCATGTGGCAAAACCCATTGATATGGAAGCGCTCAGAAAAACATTGAATCAATTGTTGTTAGAAAGGGTGTAAAAGGAATGAGGGAAAGGATGAAAAGGGCGGCAGTAATATCGCTGACAGGAATTACGGTATGTGTGCTGACAGCCTGCATGGGGAAGGTGCCCGAGGATAAGAATCTAGTCAGCGACCAAAAGGAAGAAAAAGCGACAGTTTACCTGTTTGGCCCTATGGAAAAATCCAGGCCAGACGCGAAAAATGTGGCAAGAAGCGCCTTTGATGTGACGGTTATGGAGGCAGAGGAGGCACTGGATCTGACCATGGAATACCGAACCTATACAGCGGATAATTATCAGGAGAAGACCTATGATGAAGTACTTGTTGACCGCGCCAGGCATCATATGGATGATATTTATTTGATGAATCCGGATTCCATCCGGATTTTGGGAGAGGAGGGGAAGCTGGCGGATCTGTCGGATCTTGACTCCGCGAAAAATCTTCGTGAGGCGGTAAAGATTGCCAATACCATTGATGGAAAGCTGGTAGCAATCCCCCAGGAGGTGGTAGTCTATGGACTGTTCATCAATAAAGACATGTTTGATCAGTATGGCCTTTCACTTCCGGAAAAGCCTGAAGATCTTATGGAATGCTGCCGGGTATTTAAGGAAAACGGAATTGAGACACCCATAGGAGCTAACCGCTGGTGGCTGGAGACGATTGTTTTTGCACAGGCCTATGCGGATCTGTATAACGGAGGAAATACAAAAGCGAAGATCCAGGCATTGAATGACAAGGAAGCAAAATACAGTGACTATATGCGCCCGGGGTTTGAATACCTCAAGGAGATGATCGACAAAGGGTATATTGATGCAGAAAAGGCATATACGTATGAAGCCATAGAAGGAGAGGGACCAGATTTTCTGGCCCAGAAGACACCCATTGTCATGGCTTACTGGGGTGCCGCCAATACGGAGACGGCTTACGGCAATCCGGACTTTAACCTGCAGGTGATCGGATTCCCAAGCGACTATGGTCCCATGCCGGTGGTGCCCATGACCGGATACGGGATCAGCGCAGAAGCAGAACATCTGGAAGATGCCAGAAAAGTGATGAATATCATAACATCCGATGAGTGTCTGAAAACCTATACAGATGTCAATCATGTGATATCGCCATCCCAAAATGTGGAGGTGGATTGTATTGACGCATTGAAGCCGTTGAATGACCGGATCAACGAAGGAGTCTATGTGCTTGGAGCCAATGCCAGTATGGAGCTGGAGCAGTGGGGGAATACATGTCTGATCGTCAGGGAACTGTTAAACGGAGCGTCCGTGGATGAGTGTATGGCCCAGTTTGACCGGCTGCAGGAAGAACTTTAAAGGAAAAAAATACAGGCTGATATATTATGGAAGGCTTATGAAAGGAAGCCTGCCTGGTATATCAGCCTGTTATGTTTTTGTGATTTTATGCAGTATTCTTTACATCTCTAAAATCAGTACCTGGTATCCGTACAGACGGATGGTATTGCCGTCGGCCTGAATGTCCGGGTAGTTGTTAAGCAGCACTTTCTGGTAAGCGCAGGGAAGTGTTACAGACTGTTCTTCTCTCTGATAATTCCCGATCACATAAAGGGTCTTATTTTCCTTGCGGCTGTACGCCATCAGATTGTGCTGTTCCTCCCAGAGAGGAGTAAGCTCCCCATATACGAAGGTCTCTTTGTACTCCGGTGATTTCCGCAGGGCGATCAGCTTCTTGTAGAAACTTCTCACGGAATCCGGGTCCTTAAGCTGGGAAGCGGCGTTGATGGAAGTGTAGTTGGGATTCACTTTCAGCCATGGGGTTCCGGAGGTGAAACCAGCATTTTCTTCATCGGACCACTGCATGGGGGTTCTGGCATTGTCACGGCTGTATCTGGAAGCCACTTTCAGGGCTTCTTCCTGGGATAAGCCGGCGTCTAAAGCCACCTGGTATTCGTCCAGTGTGGAGATGTCGTCGATCTCGTCAATGGAATGGAAGGACATATTCTCCATCCCCAACTCCTGCCCCTGGTAGATAAAGGGAAGACCGCGCAGCATAAAATTCAAAGCCGCCAGCATCTTTTTGCTCTTGTCAAAACAATCCCCGTCCGGTATGTAGCGGCTGACGCCTCTGGGCTCGTCATGGTTCTCAATGATATTGGATAAAAATCCAATGTCCCCTATTTTTTTCTGAGATTCAAAACAGCAGTGTTTGTAATCATCCGGCGTGATGGGTTTTGCGTCATACCAGCCCTTCTGGCTTTGTCCAAAGATGGTCTCGTTAAAGTCAAACATACTGGAAAAGTAGCCGTCATCTCCGATAAAGTCCGGGATTTCCTCCGGCTTCTCGTCAAATACCTCTCCGACGGAGAACGCATCATATTTTTTAAACGTGCGGTCCCGCATCTCTCCTAAAAATTTGCCGATTCCATTTGCTTCTTTTAACATAGTCTTTATGCTGCAAAGGCCGTCCTCCCGGTCCGGTTTGTAGTTTTGAAAAGGCAGTGCTTTTTTTATATTGATGATGGCGTCGATCCGGAAACCGCCCAGACCTTTATCCAGCCACCAGTTGATGTTTTTATATACCTCTTTCCGTACTTCCGGATTTTCCCAGTTGAGATCGGGCTGTTTTTTATGGAATACATGCAGGTACTGTTTGTTGGTGCCAGGAAGATCATCCCATACGGGTCCGCCGAAATAGGAGCGCCAGTTGGTGGGAAGCTCTCCTTCTTTTTTATCCCTCAGATAGAAAAAATTCCCGTATTTTCCATCCGGATCTTCACAGGCTTTTTGGAACCACTCATGTTCATCGGAGCAGTGGTTGACCACCAGGTCCATCAGGATATACATATTTCTTTTCTTGGTTTCCGCAATCAGGCGGTCCATGTCTTCCATGGTTCCAAAGCGGGGGTCAATATTATAATAATCAGAAATATCATACCCCTGATCCGCAAGGGGAGAGGAGTAGCAGGGGGAGAGCCAGATGATGTCCACGCCCAGATCCTGGAGGTAATCCAGTTTGCTGATAATACCCGGAAGATCGCCGATGCCGTCTCCGTTGGAATCATAGAAGCTCTTGGGATAAATCTGATAAGCTACTTTGTCATGCCACCATTTTTTTGTCATAATATTTTACCTCCATATAATTTGTTACTGTGAACAGTAGCAAAGATTGTTCATGTATTGCTGCTATTTTATGACAAAATGAACAGTCTGTCTTCCGTTTATTTGATTAAAAACTTTCATATTTTGACTTTATATGGATTCGCTTTGAGAATCCGAAAACAGGCCGTCCCGCGTGATGTTGTTAAGCCACCGACCGCTTCTGTAATGGCGGATGACCCAGGGCCATTTGACAAATTCATCGGTGCAGAGGAGAAAATACACCCACATGACCGGAAGCCGCAGGAGAAAGGCAGACAGAAAGCCCAAAGGCACTGCGTACCCCCACATGTCGATGGTGTCGCAGAGGAAGCCGAAGCGGCTGTCCCCTCCGGCCCGGAAGATGCCGGTGATCAGCATGGAATTGACGGCGATTCCCATGACATAATAGGTATTGATCAGGAGCATGTATTTCAGGTAATGCATGGACTGAGGAGTCAAGTCTGCATAAGTCAGTACAAGGGGCGTGGCTGCCAGGATGATCAGACCGCCCAGAAATCCGGTGAGTATGGTAAGTTTCATCAGTTTTCTGGCTCCCTGGCTGGCTTCTTCCATCCGGTTTTCTCCGATCAGGTTGCCAAGAAGGATTCCACCGGCACTGGCGACGCCAAAGCACAGGATTGTTCCGAAGTTTCGCACCACGACCACGAAAGAGTTGGCGGCCACCACGTCAGTGCCCAGATGCCCCAGAATCACCGAATACATGGAGAAGGCAAGGCCCCAGCTGATATCATTACCAAGGGCGGGTAGGGACAGCCTGACAAAGTCAGAAAACAGAAGCTTATTCTTAAGAAAGAGAAAGCGAATGCTCAGCTTCACGTCTTTGCTTTTGGAGGATACCACCAGACAGGCCGCCAGTTCTGTTAGTCTGGACAGGGAAGTGGCGATAGCGACTCCGGAAGCCCCAAGGCTTGGGGCTCCAAAAAGGCCGAAGATAAATACGGCGTTTAAAAAGACATTTAAAGAGAAGGCCAGCAGGTTCATGGCGGTACTGACGGCCACTCTGCCGACACTTCGAAGGGTTGCCAAATACACCTCTGTGATTCCCCAGCACAGATAGCTGACGCTCATAAAGCGCAGATAGGAAGTTCCGATGGTAATCAGTTCCTGGTCTTCGGTAAAGACACGCATCATCCATTCCGGAAAGAGCAGAGCCGCCCCGGCAAAGAGTGCGGAAAGGGCCAGGGAAAAGCGGAGAGCAATGCCTTCCACCACTTCAATGGCTTTCAGATCGCCTTTTCCATAATATTGGGCGCACAGCATGGTAATCCCGGTTCCCAGGCCATAGAAAATCATAAAGAGAAGATTGGCGTATTGAGAGGCTAAGGATACCGCTGATATGGAAGCCTGTCCCACATAGTTCAGCATGACCACATCCGCAGAGTTGACTGCAGCGCTCATCAGATTCTGGATGACGATGGGCAGGATCAACCGAAAGGTCTGACGGTAGAAAGACAGCTGCCTGTTCTGGTTTTTTGTCTGCATGGTACACTCCTTTGCTTCTTACTTTTATGTACTTCCATTTTATGACCAAAGACAGGGTCTGTCTTCTGTTTCTATGATATAAATATGTATTATTATGACTTTATCTGTAAATTTTCTGGTTTTATTTTAAATAATCCCCTGCAAAAAACTGCTTGCGGTATTGAAGCGGAGTCATGGCTCTTTGTTTTTTAAATTCTCTTAAAAAATTTCCGAGGTTATTATAGCCGCATTCCAGGCAAATTTCCATGACCGGAAGATCTGTTTCTTCCAAAAGATGAACGGACTGTTTGATACGGTATTCGTTAACATATTCCATAGGAGAACGACCAAGGGCCTTTTTGAAAAAACGGCAAAAATATTGTTCATTCATGTTTACCACTGCAGCAAGATCACGGATATAGATTTCTTCTTTGTAATGTTCCTGAATATAGGTCAACGTAGTTTTAATACGCTCCACCCGTTTGTCATAGTTCTTCTCTGTAGGAATAAAAAGTCGATAAGCGGAGAGCACGGCAAATATACGCAGCAGTGACGATTTGATCGAAAGCTGGCAGGTCAGCCTGTCCGCAATATGCCCGCCTCTAGAAGGGAATTCATCACCCGACTGAAAACTGTATGCCTGCAGAATATCAGAAAACGCTTCTCTGACAGGTATGAATGCAGGATGTTCCGATGTAAGGCACCGGGGAAATAACAGTGTTTTGTTCTGAATAGGTTTAATCAACTGTATCTGTATGATATCACCAGCGTCAAAACTTAAGATGCCGGTCCCAAAGACCACCGCGTCTTCTCCGAAACGACAGACTCCGTCCGATGAAATGCTGTGCAGTTCACCCGGATTAACAAAATACAGGCATTCTGAAGATATGGAAAATTGCTCCATATTGATTTCCAACTGAAAATTACCACCTCCAAAATGCAAAATTTCCACTTCGTCGTGCCAGTGGTGCTTGACCAGCATTCCCTTTTTCACGGCACTTGTCTGGTAAACGGCACACGGAAACTCTTTGGTTCCATGGGGACTGGTCTCTTTTAAAGAGGGAATTGCAATCTGCTGTATCATCCATATCTCCTTTATAGTTCCAATTTGTTCTCATCATAGCTTATAAATACCAAATTGGCAACTGCTGTTTTGTTAGGAGAAAGAGAAATGAGAGGATTGCCGGAAAGAATGCAGAAACAAAGGAGGGCTATGGCCTCTATAATCTGAAAGTATCGGAAGAACTTTTCAGAAAACCGAAAGATCAAGGACCGGTCAATTCTCAACCAGATCTGGTAGTTTCTTCCATATGCTCTTAACTAAACGGCCGGAACAGCCGACATATAACATATATAGATTTTGCTTATTTAATGAATGAGCAGAATCAAAAATGTTGGCAGCCGTTGCCGTCTTTCTATGCGGCAGATCCGTCAGGAGGTGACCTGACCATATGGAATTATACAATAATATTTATCAGTATCTCAGACAGACAAAGATGGAAGGATACTGGGGGATGAAAGAATCCGGGGAATTATCCTGGATGGAAAAAGTCAATTTAAACGCTTCTTTTACCAAAGCAGTTTCTTCTGGTACGAAAAGCAATGATGAGATGGCTATTCAGAGAAAGCTTGGGAAAATACGGGCAAAATTACGGTCAGGAGCCAGACTTACCAGTGAAGAAAAAGAGTTTTTGAAGAAGCATGATCCGAAGCTTTATAGTAAAGTAATAGCTCTTGAACGGGAACAGGCCGCCTATGAAGAACGCCTGAAAACATGTAGGACCAGAGATGATGCAGAACGGATCAAAACAGAAAAACTGGCAGAAATAACCGCCAATATAAAAGAAGAAGATGTCGAATATATGATGATCCGTCTTACACAGATGAGAGCATCAGAGAAAAAGATGGCACCTTCGGTATCAAGAAAACCATGGCTGCGGGATCTGGAGCAGAAGAGAAGAGAAGCACACAAAAAAGCCATGGAAAAAGAAGCAAAAAAAATAAAGAAGCAAAAAGCCCAGAAAAAGAGGAGAGAGGAGGCCGTCCGGAAGAAAAAGATGGAGGAGAAGATTCAAAAGGAAGCTGCATTAAAAGAAAAGATCAGAGAACAAATCATGGAGGGGAATAAGCTGGAAGAAATCATAAATGAGCAGAAGCAGGAAGAGAAACGGACAGCAGAGCTAGTTGCTTCTGAGATCATGACAGGAGAAGAGATGACCGAAGAACAGATTGCAAAATTCATGATTGCTGCAGGTATGATGGATACACGGGCAACCAGGATTCAGATACCGGATACATCAGAAGAGGTGCCGGCTTCTTCGCTGCCCCCATCCCTTGGAAATACTACCAGGTATGCGGCATACCGTGCCGCCGTATACATGCCCGAACTGGTGGAGATGGAAGAAGAGAAAAAGCCTTATGTTCGAAGAGCCTGAGGAACATACCATGAAAAAAACACAATCCTCCATAAAGGAATGTGTCTGGCGTGGCTATACTGTACACATCATAAAGAAAAAAGTCAAACATACCAATCTTCGTATAAAACCAGAACAACCCAAGATGATTCATATGTCCATTCCACGCTTCATGACTTACGAAACGGCAATAAAACTTTTAGACCAGCCCCGAATCCTTCGCTGGATAGAGAAGTACCAGAAGAAAGTCAATAAACTTCCTGTATTTCCGCAGATGCAGGATGAAGAGAGACAATGGCATATATCTTATTACCGGGAACGGCTTGGAACATTACTGCCGGATATGTTCCGGAAATGGGAACTTGTACTTGGAGTGTCCTGCAACAAGGTTACCATCCGTGATACCCGTTCCCAATGGGGAAGCTGCAGTATCCGGACAAAGAATATCTCTATCAGCGTCTGGCTGGGAGCTTTTCCTGAGGAATGTATCGAATATGTGGTGGTACATGAGCTGACTCATTTGTTGGAAGCAGGACATAACTCCCGTTTCTACGGGATTCTGGACCAATATTATCCAATCTGGAAGTCATGCAGAGAGCAGCTGAAAAATGGACTTGCATAAGTCGTCCTTTTTCAGCTGCTGTTCAGTTTTTCTTAAGAAATCTTTCGATTTGCTTCAGACAAAAAAACAGAAAATATGTTATCCTATAGTTATTCCGAAGACAGACAAAGTGTTTTGCCAGAAAGAAGCTTGAAGTATCAGAGCGAATATTTCAGAGTACATATACGAAGGGAAAAACGAATGGAACGGCATCGAAGGATAACAGAAACCGAACGAATAAGACGACAGGCGCAGATGCGTCGAAAGAGAAAACGCAGAATACAGCGGAAGATAAAACGATTTTTGAGAAGAACGTTTGTTCTTTCTATTCTTGCCATAGTCCTTGTAATTTTAATCGGTATTTTAAAAAAAACAGATATTCTTCCCGGGCCTGCTACCTATGACATGGAAAGACCCAAACAACGTACAGAAGAAGAAGTAAGAGAGCGGCTGGAAGAACTGGCCAAAAATCAGAAGGGATTCAAGGAGATTCTGGATCACTACGATGAATATCCGGCTGTTTATCTTGCTGCACTTGCCAATAACCCGGAGATGCTGGAGTATGTGAAAGGATATCCGGACAACGATGGTTCTGTTGATAGCGAACTTACAAAGTCGGAGAAAAAGGAAGATTACCCGTTATTTATCCAGTGGGACAAGCGCTGGGGATATGCTTCTTACGGTTCAAGCAGCATCGGAATCTCCGGGTGCGGGCCAACTTGCCTGTCTATGGTAATCTATGGACTGACAGACAATGCCATGGCCACTCCTGACAAAGTGGCGCGATATTCGGAAGAACAAGGTTACTATATAGAGGGAACTGGGACATCATGGGAGTTGATGACAACAGGTGCAATGGCATTTGGAGTGACCGGAGAGGAGAGCTTTCTGGACGAAGCTGTCATGAAGAAAGAACTGGATGCAGGACACCCTCTGATCTGTGCTATGCGTGCAGGAGATTTTACGGCAGCGGGACATTTTATTGTTATATATGGATATGATAAAAAAGGATTTATCATCAATGATCCGAACTGCAAGTCGCGAAGCGAAAAGCGCTGGACGTTTGATGAACTGAAAGGTCAGATTAAAAATCTGTGGGCATATCATTAAGAAAAAGAAATATGATTTAAGCAGCAAAAGAGGGGAGTACTGTATGGGTACTCCCTATTTTTCACGTAACTGGACCACTTTGGCCGCCTTTCGTTTATTTTCTTCTTTCATTGCGGCATAATGTTTTCTGGTCGTATTGACATTTTTGTGTCCAAGTACATCTGCCACCAGATAAATATCACCGGTTTCCTGGTACAGGGAGGTTCCATAGGTACTACGCAGTTTATGAGGCGTAATTTTCTTTACAGTAGCCGTGGAAGCATATTTTTTGACCAGGCGTTCCACGGAACGAACCGTGATTCGTGTATTCTTCTGAGAGATGAACAGTGCATTTTCATGTCCGGGTTCCGGCTCCATGGTCAGGCGTTCATCCAGATAGTTCCGAAGCATTTCTTCCGTCTCCTCTCCAAAATATACAATATCTTCACTTCCTCCTTTTCGGATTACACGCATGGCTCCGTTGTCAAAATCCAGATCTGTAATGTCCAGTCCTACCAGTTCAGTAACCCGAACACCTGTTCCTAATAAGGTTACAACAATAGCCAGATCCCGGAATTTGTTTCGGCTGTGCCAGATTTTCTGCTGTTTGGATAGTTTTTCCCCGGATTCAATATTATCTATAAGCTGTGCAACTTCATTGGCATCCATACGAATGATGTTCTTTTCCTTTATTCTGGGAACATCCACCACAGAAGGCGCATTTTTTTGAATCATTTCTTTTTTATGAAAATACCCAAAAAAAGTGTTTAAAGTGGCCAGTTTCCTTGCTTTGCCTTCCTCGTGATTCCGATAAATCTGGCCATCTTTTTCATAGCAGGTAAGAAATGACAGATATTCCTCAATATCTACCGGCTGCAGGTCATCTAGAACAGAAACCGGAAGTGTACGAATATCCTGATTTCGGAAATATGGATTCTCTGTTTTCAGAAAATAAAAAAAAGTGCTCAAATCATATGCATAATTTCTTCGTGTGTTTGTTGCTTTTTTGATTTCCATGGCACGGAAAAAATCTCCGGCAAAAGCAGGCAGATCTTTTTGTAGTTCACGTAATTTTTTTATGTTAATTAAATCTATTTGTTCATGATAGGATAATGACATAGGAACCTCCTTTTTTATTAAAATTAATCAACGCGTCGTAAAACTGCCATTTTGCGACATGTTTATAATGTGTATTATACTACTACTTTCCAGGAAATTCAAGCATCTGTTTCCAATATCTGTTTAAAATACATAGAATATACTTCTATATGTCCGTTAAAGACAGACACCAAAAAGAAATGCAAAAGTAAATTGACGGATGGAACTGGATGTTGATATACTGAGGAAGAGATAAAACAAAGAAAAAAGGAGAATATATACAATGAAGTCATCCAACGCTCTGCGTGTCATGTTGCGCTCGATTGATCATAAAGGATATCCTGCCTACAAATCTCTGGCTGGGATCTATCAATTTCAGAATTTTACGCTTTCAATTGACCATGTGCAAGGGGATCCATTTGCATCGCCGTCCAGCCTGCATGTGGAAATACCTCATACAGCTGCTGGATTTCCTGCACCTTATTACGAAAAAAAATGTTCCCGTATTGCTCTGCAGGATTATCTCACCAGAAGATTTGCTTCTCAGTTTGAAGATTACAATTTTAAAGCAAAAGGTTCCGGAAAAAGCGGTCTTCTGTCAATTACCCGCTGCGGGCAGGAAGTACTGGAACGAAGCGCATGCCAGATTACGGACACCCGAATCATCGCCCGTTTTCACGTTGGGTTTCCGGCTTTTGGACGCACCATCAATGCTGGAGAACTGGACAAAATTCTGTTTGATTTCCTTCCCCGCTGCGTGGAAAACAGCTTTTTCTATCAGAAACTAGAGTCCAAAAAAGTAGAATCTGCCATATTCCTGGCAGAAGATCAGGAGGCACTTCGGAAAATCCTGAAGGAAGAAGGACTGGTCGCCTTTGTTGCCAATCATTCAATCCTTCCAAGAAAAAGCGGTGTTTCGGATCTTCCGATGAAAGACAGTGTTCCCTTTGTCTCTCCCACTTCCATGGAGCGTACGTTTGTTCTTCCCCATAAAGGAACGATCATGGGTATGGCAATTCCCAAAGGCATTACACTCATTGTAGGCGGTGGTTATCACGGCAAATCCACACTACTGGAAGCACTCCAGACAGGTGTGTATAATCATATTGCAGGAGATGGACGGGAATATGTTCTGACAGACGATACGGCAGTAAAACTCCGTGCTGAAGACGGACGGTCCATCCGCAATGTGGATATTTCCCTATTTATCAATGATCTTCCCAACAAAAAAGAAACCGCTTCCTTCTCCACGCCGGACGCCAGCGGGAGCACTTCCCAGGCAGCTGGAGTAATTGAAAATATGGAGGCAGGTTCCCGCCTGTTCCTGATAGATGAAGATACTTCCGCCACTAACTTTATGCTTAGAGACGATTTCATGCAGCAGGTCATCAGCCGGGAGAAAGAACCGATCACACCATTTCTAGAACGTGCCAGAGATCTGTATGAACAGCAAGGAATCTCTACCATTCTTGTGGCTGGAAGTTCTGGTGCTTTTTTCTATATCGCAGACCAAATTCTGCAGATGGATTGCTACTGCCCTGTTGACATTACAAATCATGTAAAGACACTTTGCAAAGAACATAAAGCTCCAAGAATCCAGGCGCCTGATTTTAACGTCCCTGATTATCGGAGGATACTGCCGCTGTATCACCGTAGCAATCCCAGAGGAAAAAAAGAGAACCGTGGAAATCGTCAGGGAAATGACAACCGTCACGAACATATGAAGTTAAAAACAATAGGCAAGGATTCTTTTTCTCTGGATAAAGAATCTGTCGACCTGCGCTATGTGGAGCAGCTTGCAGATTCCGAACAGACCAGTGCACTGGCACATCTGCTGCGTTACGGACTGGAACAGGTTATAGACGGAAAGCGTACAGTTCGTCAGGTCGTGCAGATCCTCTTCGATACACTGGACCGGAAAGGATGGGAGCCTTTCTGCGGTTCTTACATTCCTTGCGGACTTGCAAAACCCAGAATCCAGGAAATTTACGCCTGCCTGAACCGCTTCCGTGGTTGACGACGCCCGCCAACTGTTTCGCATCGGCAGAAACATATAGTTTCTGCCGATGCGGCTGTAACAAGCCGGACGATTATTTTATCTCAGGAGAATAATAGGGTACTATGATCTTCTCTCCCGCTGTCAGCGAATCTGTTGTCATATGATTGATATTCATAACTTCATTAATATAATCTTTCCTGCTTTTGTAATAGTCCGGATTCCTATATTTTTCTGCAATCTCCCACAATGTATCCCCTTTTTGAATCTCGATATTGGCGTAGTATTTGTACATGGGTTCTTTTTCCGTGTCTTCGGCTCTGGCAAGAATCGTTCCAAATCCCACCCCAATTCCAAACATTACAACCAGTGTTACACAAAAAATCAGGATTCGTTTTCTTCGGGTCCGCTGTTCTCTCAGCGTCTGTTCCCTCCTCGCTTTCCTGAACTCTTCCCTTGTAATGGTTCCCTCTGCATACATATCACTCACTCCTTCTTGACTCGAACGTGCGTTCTTTTGTTATGATGTTATTATATATTCCGAACGTTTGTTTGTCAATGATAAAATCGAACGTATTTTCGAAAACAAGGGTTTATGTTTGGTTCTGCCCAGACAGGGCCAAGATGAAACCAGAACGGGCAGGAACAAAAAAAGAGATATGTCCCCCCGGTTCAGGAGAACATATCTCTTTTTTTACGGACACGTAATCTGGTTTATGCCCTCTTCTTTCCAACTGCACAATAGAAAACAAACAACAGAAATACGACCGCCGCAGTCATCCAGCCAGCCAGCATCACGGGACCTTTCCCGACGAACATGTCATAATATCCTTTCAGATAAATGACTACAATAATGAGCGGAATCCCATATGCCGCATAATTTTTCAGACCCTTTGGAAAGGCACGCCCGGTCCCGGCGTTGGCTTCTGCAATAAAATTGTCCCAGCCCCATCCGTTCTTCCGGGTACAGAACAGTACATATCCCAGGCTTCCAAGGGGAAGCAGATTATTGGAAACAATAAAATCTTCCAGATCCATAATGGTACTACCCTCTCCCAGCGGCTGGATCATGGACAGGACATTGTAGCCCAGCACTGCCGGCATACTCAGAAGGATGATCAGTACTGCGCTGACCAGCACGCTCTTCTGCCTGGTCCAGCCGAACAGATCCATGTCAAAAGCAATGATATTTTCAAACACTGCAATAATTGTGGACAACGCCGCAAAAGTCAGGAACAGGAAGAACAGCGAACTCCACAGAAATCCTCCAGGCATCTGTGCAAAGATATTGGGCAATGTGATAAACACCAGACTTGGTCCGGCGCCCGGCTCGATACCATAGGCAAAACAGGCCGGAATTACAATAAATCCTGCAGTCAGCGCCACGAAGGTATCCAGGGCTGTAATACTGACCGCTTCTCCGGTCAGGCTGTGGGATCTGCCCAGATAACTTCCGAAAATCAGCATAGCTCCAATACCAAGAGATAAGGTAAAAAACGCCTGACTCAGGGCAGCGAACACCACGTTGCCAATTCCGCTCTCCACCATACGCTGAAAATCCGGGACCAGATAAAACCGGATACCCTCCATGGCGCCTTCCAAAAATACCGAATGGACCGCCAACACCAGCATAATCAGAAGCAGTGCTGCCATCATCCATTTGGTGATTCGCTCCACACCAGATTTCAGGCCCAGCATACAGACAGCAAACCCGATGATACAGATCAGTACGGTCCAGAAAACCATAGTCGGCAGATCCTGAAGCATCCCTCCGAATGCATTTCCAATCTGTTCAGGAGTGGCTCCGGTAAATTCTCCCGTGAGACTTCGATAACAATAATACATCATCCATCCGCCGACCATAGTATAAAACATCATCAGGAGGTAACAACCGAAGATGCCGATATACTTCAACCGATGCCAAAGAGTCCCTCCCGGGGCCAGTTCTTCAAAACTCAGAGCCACACTCTTTCTGCTCCCCCGTCCCACTGCAAACTCAAAGACCAGTACCGGAATCCCCAGGATCAGAAGAAAGGCAAGGTAGATCAGGATAAATGCCGCTCCGCCATATACACCGCAGATATAAGGAAATTTCCATACATTTCCGATACCAATGGCGCATCCTGCAGATACCAGGATAAATCCCAGACGGGAACCAAATTTTTCTCGTTTCATAGTTACCATAATCCTCCGTATTTCATAACGTAATATTGGTGCAAAATACTTTTTGCACCTGCGATACGCGGACTGCTCCGCAATCATAACATTTTATTATTATAATCAGATATTTACAGGATTGCAACCGTAGACTTTTTATAATAAAATAAGAAAAACTTATAGTTTGCAGACAAACAGATTTTATGAGGAAGAACAACAGATGAATATCAAACAATTAAAATATTTTATCGCAGTGGCGGAATATAAAAGTTTTACCAAAGCCGCCAATCAGTATTATATCTCACAGACTGCCATTACCCAGCAGATCCAGGCGCTGGAAGAAGCCATGGACGTACATCTGATTGACCGGAGCCGCCGCCCCATCGCGCTGACTCCTGCAGGAAATGTGTTCCTCGGCGAGGCAAAGGCCATCTTGGAACGCATGAACACAGCCCTTGGAAAGGTCCGGGACGCTTCCACCGGACTGGTGGGAACCCTGAGGATCGGATATACCAAAGGCTATGAAAGGAGCAATCTGTCCAACACTCTGCGGGCGTTTCATCTGGAATTTCCCAATATCCTGATCACCTGCTACCGCTGCGACACGGACATGCTGGCAGCCGGACTCTTCAATGACGACTATGATATTATCTTCACCTGGGACAGCACAAACATCCTCCAGGAAAAAGGGATCGAATATAAGCTCATGGAGCTTGCCCCTTTGGTGGTGGCGCTCTACGCGGGGCATCCTTTTGCATCCAGAAATTCTCTGAACCGCCGGGAGCTCCGTAATGAGACGATCCTCTATATGACCCCTTCCGCCACCGGAGATTCCTTTGGCGACAACCATTTCATGGAATTGTACCGCCTGGCCGGTTATCAGCCCAACATCCTCTTTCGCTCTAACGACATCGAAAGCATCCTGATGATGGTGGCGGCTGAAGAAGGTATCTCTATCCTGCCCTCCTATGTAACCAGCAAGCTGGCTGGCGCGGACAATCTGGTCTTCGTGCCCCTGGTGGGAGAAGGTGAATACGAAAAAATCATCTCCGTCTGGAAAAAAGAAGGTAAGAGTCAGGCACTCAGGCATTTTGTCCAGAAGATTTGAAAAAAACCTGCCTATACATGTACTTTTGATTCATGTGCCACCCTTCGGATATCTGGAACTGCAATCAGCACTGGATACAAAAAGATGCCGATCACCAGACCACTGACTCCCTGGATAAGATTTGCAGGTACACTTGCCGCTGATGCTGCAGCCCCATATATCAAGGACTCACAGAGAAAGTACCCGCCAGTCACCAGAAGAATATCTCCCACTCCTCCCAGTACCACAGCCATCCAACGGCTTCTTGGCGTCTTTCCCACCTTTTGATAAAGCACTCCCGCCATAAACGCCACAATTCCTTTGATTACAAAAGTGATGGGAACATAGAAGAAATATCCGCCAATCAGATCTGCCAGGGCAGAGCCAATGCCCGCCGCCAAAAGCCCCCAGACAGGTCCCAGGATGACACCTGCCAGAATCACCACCGCATCTCCCGGATGGATATATCCGCCGGTCCCGGGAGTTGGGATACGAATGGACATAGTTGCAACACATGCAAACGCCGCAAACAATGCTGCCATCACGATTTTTTTCAGTTCCACATCTTTTAGATCAGAATACATAATCAAGACCTCTTTTCTATTTTTTGATTCGGCCTCATTGTATAGCAAAACTGGAGTGAATAAAATATCCAGTAATCAAAAAATCAACCAGTCCAGTTTAGATGCACAATAAATCAATCCGTGCAACTATGTAAGTTTACGAAACAGTCGAACCAGTACAAGAACTGCCGCCGTAGCAAGAACTGCCTCCGCTGCAAGCTGCGCAAACGCCAGACCATAAAGCGGAAACAGAAAGTTCAGAATATATAATGCCGGAATCTCCAGAACAATTTTCCGAAGGACTGCAAAGACCAGGGATTTACGCCCCATACCACAGGCCTGGAAGACGCCGACTGCCAGGAAATCCATGCACAGAAATGGAAGCGCCAGACATAACCCATGAAGGAAGCTGCTTCCATAGGCAATAATACTTTCATTCCTCATAAACAAACGAATGAAAAACTCTGAACCAGAATAGTAGCAAAAAGTGATCAACAGCAGGAAAGATATGGAAATTCTGGAAGAAAAGCGGAAGGTATTTTTCATCCTGTCCCTGTTGCCGCTGGCATAATTATAGCTGATCAGAGGCATAATCCCCTGAGACAAACCGAGAGCAATGTACATGGGAACCATATTGATCTTCTGTGCAATCCCCATGGCCGCCACTGCATCAGAACCATAGGACGAAGTAAAATTGTTGAGCACGGTCATTCCGGTGACATTCAGAAGATTCTGAATGGCTGCAGGAACCCCTACGCCGCAGATACTGACAACTGTAGACAATTTCGGACGGAACATGGAAGGACGTATACATACGCAGGTGTTCTCTCTCTTCCTGTACAACAGAGCCAAAAAATACAGACAGGCCACACAATTGGACAAAAAAGTGGCAAGGCCTGCCCCTGCTGCTCCCATATTCAGCCCCCAGGGCAGAATAAAAATTGGGTCCAGAACAATATTCAGCAGGCATCCGCTCATCGTTCCCACACTGGCATGAAAAGATGCCCCCTCCGCCCGTACCAGATAAGCAAGAACAACATTGAGAATGGCCGGGACTGCACCACAGGTAACTGTCCATTTTAAATATTCCCCTGTAGCGGCAACCGTCTTTGCATCCGCCCCCAGTATCAAAAAAAGGGGCTGTCTGAAAACAGTAAATAGCAGGGAAAAGATCACACCACAAAACAGGGAACAATAAAAGCCGAATGCAGAACTCCGATAGACAGTATCATAATCTTTACTGCCAAGCGCACGGCTCATCATGCTGGAACTACCTATACCAAAAAGATTGTTGACTGCATTGAATGCCAGCAGAACCGGAGCTGCCAGTGCCACGGCCGCATTCTGTATCGGATCATTTACCATGCCTACAAAATAAGTATCCGCCAGATTATAGATTACCATAACCAGTGAACTGACAATAGTAGGCACAGACATAATCAGAACAGCTTTTGGGATCGGAGTCTTTTCAAATAATACAACTTTCTGTTCATCTTCCATGTGACAGGACTTCCTTTCTGTATGATAATTTAATTCCCGCTTCATTGAACTGCTGAGATTCAATGAAGTACACTTTTTGGTATTGTAACATGTTCAGAACAGATTGTCATGATGAATCAGAAGCATTTTTTAGCAGTCATGATAAAACCATTTCAAATGCGGAAAATTTGTGATACAATTCTCTATATAAAACACCCTGTACAAACACAGAACTTGATGTGGAGGAAAAGATGAGAAAACAATCAGCAAAAGGGCTCGCTGCCCTTATGGTCCTGTCTATTCTGACAGGCTGCTCAAATGATAAGACGCTGGGAGAACAATCTGCATTGACAGAAACAGAAAGCACAGCCGAACAGACTGGCTTTTCGCAGCTCCGTTTTCCTGTTACAATTGACGGACATGATATCCTTGTGGGAGAAACCACGATACAGGAACTTCTGGATGATGGTTTTCAGCTTATGGTATCAGAATGGAAAGACGAAGGCGTTGTACAATATGCCATTGACCCTGCTGCAGAACTAAAAGCCGGTTCAGAGAACAAAGAAATCTCCTTCTGGATTACAGACAATGCTTTTGCAAGGGTCTCCATAGCTGCAAGGACAAATGACATGATCGTTGGAGAAACTCCGATTACGCGCTTCGCTCTGCATCTCTCCCATAACGCGGACACCCTGCCCGAACATATTCTGATTGATGGCGTGCCGGTTACAGAGCTTACACGTAAAAAAGCCTGGGAAATGTTCCCGGATTTTGAGCAGGAAGATCTGTCGGTTACACAGCGTGATTCGGATTTGATCTGCAGTCTGATGTTCAGCCCAAGAACATTGGCTTTATACCAGTTCTCTCTTCGGGAAACTTACGGAGAAGAGCCAGAACTGGAGATCAAAGTACCTTCTATATAACAATTTTTATATTTCCTCAATTTTTATCTTGTTTTTTCTGCCAAAAGTGCTATAATAAAGGACATGGAAGCATAGCTCAGCCGGGATGAGCGTTCGCCTCACACGCGAGAGGTCATGGGTTCGAGCCCCATTGCTTCCATTTTCTTATAGTAAGGGGCATTAGCGCAGTTGGGAGCGCGCAACATTCGCATTGTTGAGGCCGTGGGTTCGAATCCCATATGCTCCAGGAAGCGGAAAAGCTTGTAACAGTAGGCTTTTCCGCTTTTTGACTGAACGGAATTCTGTACATCTGGACTTCTGACTTGCCAGGCCCTGAAGGAACGGGGATATCTCACCACCTTTTATCAGGACCGCAACCGAAGGACCATCCATCTGAAGCTCTGCCGGGAAGCAGATGAAGCAATCGCAGCCGGACTCGCAGCCCAAAATCGTTTCGTTTCTGTTCTTCTGGAAGGTTTTACAGATGAAGAAAAAGCACAGTTTTAAAAATACCTGTGCCGGATCACGAACAATCTGCAGTCACATCTTCAGAAAATACAATCAGGGGGAATGGCGCCATGACACTCTTCTATACATTTATCATCTGTTTTATCGCCGGTATCGGCGCTGGTCTTGGCACCGGATTTGCCGGTATGAGCGCTGCTGCAGTGATCAGTCCCATGCTGATCACATTCCTTCATATGGATCCCTATCATGCAGTAGGCATCGCCCTGGCCAGCGATGTACTCGCCAGTGCCGTCAGCGCCTGGACCTATGGAAAGAACAGGAATCTGGATATTAAAAACGGAATTCCCATGATGATTTCTGTTCTTGTCTTTACCGTTGTGGGAAGCTGGATATCCAGCCTGCTTCCCGGATCTGCCATGGGAAGTTTCTCCGTCTTTATG